>PLMA01000038.1 GCA_003141455.1 Chloroflexota bacterium
TAGTTGAGATCGAAGCTCGTGACGGCTCCGGCCTTCTTCGCGGCTTGCATCGCTTCGATGATGAGGGGGCCCGTGGTCTCCGAGAGAGACGCAAAGATGCCCCCGGAATGGAACCAGCGCACCCCGCCTGAGAAGAGCGCGTCCCAGTCGAAATCCCCGGGGCCGAGGCGAGCGGCGGCTTCGTTGCAGCGGTTGTAGAAGACCACAGGCGCCCGAACGCCAAGGCCCTGGTCGCTGTAGACCGTGGCCATGTTGGGACCCGTGACGCCGTCGTGGACGAACCGCTTGTAGATGCCGCGAACACCAACGGCGCGGACACGTTCGGCGATCAGGTCGCCGATGGGATAGTCGACCATGGCCGAGACGATCGCGGTGTTCATACGGAAGCAGTCAGAAAGGTTCGCAGCCACGTTGAACTCGCCGCCGCTGACGTGGATGCGGCACTCGGTCGCTTTGCGGAACGGGATGATGCCGGGATCGAGCCGGTGCACCAGCGCGCCCAGGGAGATCAGGTCCAGGGCGCCTTCCGAGGGGATGATCAGCTCAGTCATGGCTTGCTCCAGTCTGGCACCGGTCGAAACGATGGACTTCGAGGCCTCCGCGGGCTCGTCGTGGCGTCGGCGGTCATGCCCGGCTACCGGACGGCCGGGACGGACGCGTCGTCCGGGTCGGCCCACTCTTCGTTCGGGACGCGTGCGTACCAGCCGGGCCGCCCGGGATCGCGATCGTACGGGTAGCCGCCCAGTTCCTCGTAGAGCCCGGCGTAGCGGGCCACCTTGTGCGGGTCCAGCCGCACGCCGAGCCCGGGCCCGTCGGGGACGGCGATCGACCCGTCGCGATATGCGAGCTTGCCGCCTTCGATGATGTCGTCGGCAAGCTGGTGGTAGTGGGCGTCGGCGGCGAACTGCATCGACGGCAGTGCCGCCCCGAAGTGGAGCATCGTCGCGAGCTGGATGCCGAGCTCGCCCGACGAGTGGACGCCTATACCGAGCTGGAACGTCTCGCACACCGCGGCCGCCTTGAGTACGGGGCGGATCCCGCCCCAGAAGGTCGTGTCCAGCAAGACGACGTCCACCGCCGGATCGCGGACGTTCGCGGCAAGCTGCTCGAGGTTGGTGACCACGGTGTTGGTCGCGATCGGCAGGCCGACGGCGCCGCGGACCTGGCGCAGGCCGTTCATTCCCCAGGTCGGATCCTCGTAGTAGTCGTTGCGCAGGCCCTTGATCGCATGGCCGACGCGAATGGCGTCCCGGACGCTGTATGAGGCGTTCGGGTCGATCCTGACCGCGTCTTCCGGGAACGTCTCGGCCAGGGCGAGGAAGCAGCGGAGCTCGTAGTCCGGCGGGAAGACGCCGGCCTTGAGCTTGTGGGCCGTGAACCCGTGACGGGCCTTGAGGTCACGAGCGTGCTCCACGAGCTGGTCGACCGTACGTACCTCCCCGGATCCGGTGGCCGCGTCGGGATAGCGAAAGAAGAGGTAGCTGGCGAACGGCACCTTGTCGCGCATCTTGCCGCCCAGCAGGTCGTACACGGGGACCTCGAGCATCTGGCCCATCGCGTCCAGGCAGGCGAAGTCGAGTGCCGCGTGAATCTGCGTTCGGTTGTCGTACAGGGCCGCCGTCGGATTGAGGATCTTGAACCACAGGGCTGTCGTATCGAAGATGTCGTGGCCGAGCAGCTTCGGTCGCAGTGACTCGAGGGTCAGCTGCGCGCTCTGGCCGCCGCCGCCCAACTCGCCCAGCCCAATCACGCCGCTCTCGGTTTCCAGCTCGACGATGGTCCGCACGAAACGGCCCCAATGGGCACCCGCCGCGTGGCGCAGAGGGGCCTCGAGCGGCACGCTGACCGTGGTCGCCCGCAGGTCGGCGATTCTCGAGCCGCGGGGCGGCTTTCCGGCTGAGCGTCCAGATGCGCTCATCGCTGCGCTCCTCTCTCTGGCTCAGGCGCGTCTTGTGCCGGCGTCTCCGATTCCGGCGGCGGTAGACCACGCGCAAGTGTCGCGGCACGCTCGAGAACGACCCGCACGGGGATACCGATGCGTTCCGCGACCGCCGCGGCATCCGCATACTCCGTCTGCACAGTCACAGGCTCGCCGTCGAGCAGGCCGCGCTTGACGCGGATTTCGCAGCCCTCCACCCGAACGACCACCTCGTCGCGGGGCAATGCCCGGCGGGCGACCGGCCGCAGGCGCACTCCGAGCGTGGTCGAGTGGTTGAACAGGGCCCGAGTGACGGCGTCGATCGCCTCAGCCCCAACAAGCGCGGTGACCGCGTTTCCCGTCCGGCCCTTGCGCATGACCACGGGCGTCAGCCAAGCGTCGACGGCGCCCGCTTGAACGAGTGCGTCGAGGACCGCCGGCCAGACTCGAGGATCGAGGTCGTCAACGATCGTCTCGACCTCGAGCAGGTCGTCGTGGCGCCACGGAAGCGGGACCGGCGCGAGGGCGGTGCCGAGCACCACGCGAAGGACGTTGGCGTGGCCCGGCGGATCCGCGGAGCCGGCGCCGACGCCGACTGAGTCGATGCGCATCGGCGGCACTGGGCCCCACTCCTCGGCGAGCGTCACCAGCAGCGCCGCACCGGTAGGCGTGCACAGTTCCCCGGCGCCGCCTGCGGCGACGGGTGCCCCCCGCCCCGCGAGGATCGCCAGGACCGCCGGCACCGGCACGGGCAGAACGCCGTGAGCCGACTCGACGCTACCGGAGCCGAGCGCGATGGAGCTGACGACGACCCTGGCACGAGGCTCGAGCAGCCCAAGAGCATCGAGCGCGGCTGCGCAGCCGACGACATCGGCGAGCGAGTCGAGCGCCCCAACCTCGTGCAGGTGGACCCGCTCGAGGTCGGCGCCATGGACCGCCGCCTCCGTGGTGCCAAGGAGGGTGAACACTTCCCTGGCGAACGCGGCGACCGGCGGCGCAAGAGCCGCCCCGGTGACCAGGCCGAGTACGTCGCCGACGCTCCGCGAAACGGCTGTTTCGTGGATCTGGACGCCCGCCATCGTGGCTCGCAGCCCGTGGCGACGGACCTGCCGGGGACGGATGTCGATCGGCTCGACGCCCAGTCTCCCGATGGCCGTCGCCACCGCCTCGAGCGGCGCGCCGAGGTCCAGCAACGCGGCCAGCAGCATGTCGCCCGACGCGCCGGCCGAGGCATCGATCCACAGGCAACGGCCGCGTTCCGCCACGGGAATCTCCTCTTTCTATGGGGCATACCGTGCGGCGACCGGGCGAGTATGGCATATGCCGCCCGGCCCGCGGCTGCAGCAAACGCCGACAATGATGGAGAGTATTGACAGTTTCTGCAACCGGTTACATTCTATGCGGCGTGGACAGGAGACAGGCCGATCCAGCAACTTCGATACGCGATGTCGCCCGCCGCGCGAGCGTCTCGTCGGCCACCGTCTCGCGAGCTTTCGCGGCGCCTGGGCTCGTCCGCCGTGAAACGCTGGAACGGGTCCTCGCCGTGGCTGAGGAACTGCACTATCGGCCGAGCCGCGCCGCGCGGAGCCTGACCACCGGGAGGACCGGCAACATCGGCCTGGTCGTGCCTGACCTCGGCAACCCGTTCTTCTCGGCGATCCTCAAAGGTGGCCAGGCGCGTGCGCGTGAGGCAGACCACGCTGTCTTCGTGGCGGACTCAGAGGAGAACCCGCGCCTCGAGATCGAGCTCGTCCGAGCGATGGCCCGGCAGGTCGACGGTGTCATCATCTGCTCGTCTCGGCTGTCCGAGGCGCAACTCGAGCAGTTCCGAAGAGACACGACCCTGGTCCTCCTCAACCGCCGCGTGCGCGGCGTGTCGGGCATCCTGATGGATAGTGCCGGCGGGATGCGCCAGGCGATCGCGCATCTGGTCGCCCTCGGCCACCAGCGGGTCGGCTTTCTCGGAGGTCCCTCGGGGTCGTGGTCGAATCGTGAGCGGCGTCGGGGCCTGAGGGCAGAGGCGCGCGGCGGATCGCTCCAGGTCATCGAGTTCGGGCCGTTCGCCCCCCATTTCGAGGCCGGCCAGCACGCTGCGGACCTCGCCGTTGCTGCCGACGTGACGGCCATCCTCGCCTTCAACGACCTGATGGCCCTGGGCGTTCTCAGCCGACTCTCCGGTCGCGGGATCCGCGTGCCGGACGACATCAGTGTTGTCGGATTCGACGACATCCCCATGGCCGGCATGGCCACTCCCCATCTGACGACCGTCGCGCTGCCACTCGAGCAGTCCGGGCGTGTCGCTATCGAGCTGCTACTGGAGCAGCTCGGCCATCCTGGGTCGGGCACGCATGAGCAGAGCATGCCCGCCCAACTGATCGTTCGAGCCTCGACGGCGCCGCCCCGCATCGGCGCCCGGCGTGGCTTGCGCGCCTCGCTCGCAGCGCCCCATCGGGAAACCACAGCGGTTGCGGATAGGTAAGCCCAAGTCAATAGGAGGAGAACTGTTCAGATGAGAAGTAGTTCGTGGAACAAGCGGTTGGGGCTCGCGCTAGCCCTGGGATTGGTCGTTTCGGCGTGCGGCTCCGGGGCTGCCACGCCCAGCCCGACCGCCCCGGCAAGCACGCCCACCCCGGCCAGCACGCCCGCCCCTGTCGACACGGGCGCGACGCCCGGCCCAAGCGCCTCGGCAGCCCCGGCCACGCCGGCGGCGATGAAGATTCCGTCCTCCCCAGTCACCATCAACGTCCTCGACGTGGCCGGAAATCTCCAGCTGACCAAGGCCATGATGGAGAACTTCAAGGCCAAGTACCCCAACATCATCAGCAACATCACCTACACCACCGCGACGGCCCCCGAGCTGGCTGGCAAGCTTCAGGCCCAGCAGCAGGGCGGTAACGTACAGATCAACCTGGTGATGACCGGCACCGACGGCCTGTCGGCCGGGATCAAGCAGAACCTCCTGACGAAGGTCATTCCGGACCATAACGACATGCTCCCCGGCCTGATGGACAACTACCTCGCGCCGGCGGCCGCGATGCAAGGCCTGGCGCAGGGCTTCGGCGTTGCCGTCGTGTACTACCCGTCGGGCCCGCTCCTCGAGTTCAACCCTTCAAAGGTCACCACTCCGCCGACGACGCCCGCGGAATTGCTCGCCTGGGCGAAGGCGCACCCCAACAAGTTCGAGTACGCCCGCCCGGCCAACTCGGGCCCGGGCCGCACGTTCCTCATGGCCCTGCCCTATATGCTCGCTGACAAGGATCCCACGGACCCGGTCAACGGATGGACCAACACGTGGGCGTATCTCAAGGACCTCGGCCAGTACATCAAGGTCTACCAGACCGGCACGACCGCGACGATGAAAGACCTCGCCTCCGGCACGGTCGACATGCTCGCGTCCACCACCGGGTGGTACGTCAACCCGATCATCCTGGGCACAGTGCCTAAGACGACTGCTGTCGGCAACTTCGCCAACATGACATGGGTCACCGATGCCCAGTACGCGGTCATCCCCGCCGGCGTCTCCGCCGATGTGCTGACCGCGGATCTGGACCTCATCGCCTGGATGCTCCATCCGGATCAGCAGGCCATCTCGTATGACAAGGGCTACTTCTATCCGGGCCCGGCCGTGAAGGGCGTCACGCTCGACATGGCCCCGGCGGACAGCCAAACCGCCCTCAAGGGTGTGGTCCCGTCACAGTTCGACACGTGGATCAACCAGTTCCCCAAGGTGACGTCGTTGCCTGCCGACGCGCAGGTAACCGCATTTGACTTGTGGGATAAGAATATCGGCAAGAAGTAGCCAGGTCGTCACCCGACGACTCTGACCTGGATAGAAAAGGAATCTGAGCTGTGCGCGACCATCGCTTCTCTGAATTGCGTCTCGACAGAATTGGCCGCAACTTCGGTAAGCAGGCCGCGCTGAGCGATCTCAGTCTGACGATCCGAGGGGGCGAGTTCATCGCCCTCCTCGGACCGTCGGGATGTGGCAAATCGACTGCGCTCAACTGCCTGGCGGGCCTGCTGCCACTCTCCAGCGGCAGCATCTGGCTGGACGATCGGCGTATCGATGGGCTGGCGCCGGAGCAGCGGGGCTTCGGCATGGTGTTCCAGAACTACGCGCTCTTCCCGCATATGTCAGTCAACGAGAACATCGCCTTCGGGCTCAAGATGCGCAAGACGCCCAAGGCGGATATCCGACGGCGCGTGGACGAAGCCATGCGGCTCGTGCGCCTCGAGGACCAGTCCGGGAAGCTTCCAAGCGAGCTGTCGGGCGGGCAGCAGCAACGCGTCGCCATCGCCCGAGCGATCGTCTATGAGCCGCCGCTCGTGCTCATGGACGAGCCGCTGTCCAACCTGGACGCTCAGCTGCGGCTGGCCATGCGGACGGAGATCAGGCGTCTCCACCAGACGCTCGACCTGACCACCATTTATGTGACCCACGACCAGGAAGAAGCGCTGTCGATGGCCGACCGCCTCGTCTTGCTGCGCGAGGGCGTGGTCCAGCAGGTCGGCACGCCGGACGACGTCTACGCCCATCCGGTGAACCGCTACGTCGCCGGCTTCATGGGCTATCGCAACATGCTTGAGTTCGACCTCGAAGGCGCCTCGAACGGATCCGCGGTCCTCACCTCGAAAGACGTGCGGCTCACCGGGAAGACGTTCGGTCCTCTGGAAGGAAAGCGCGCCGTGGCCGCCATCCGCCCCGAGGATCTCGTGGTAGACGGTCCCGGGCCGAACCGCGTCCCGGTGACCGCGGACGTCGTCGAGTACCACGGCCGCGAACTGCTCGTGCTGGCCCGCATGCCGAACGGCGATCCCCTCTACTTCCGCACAGAGAAGCGGCTGGCACCCGGCGACGCCGCGGTAGTAACCGTGCCGTCGGAGCGGGTTCTCGTATATCCGGCGGACGCCCCCGCGGCCCCGACCGAGGCAATCGCATGACTGCGGCCGCCGGCTCCGTGCCGGGCTCGCTCACCTCCGGCGGGCGCTCGCTCGGGCATCGCCTGGCCGATCGAGGCATCGATCGGACCCTGCTGCTGCTGGTGCCGGGCGTTCTCTTCCTTGTTCTTCTGTTCGTGTACCCGTTCCTCTACGGGCTCCAGCTGTCGTTCGCGCCGCAACAGGGTGGAGGGCTACTGGCCAACTACCAGACCTTCTTCTCGGATCCGTATCTGCGCGACACCATCTGGACCACGCTCAGCCTCGGCGTGCCCGCCGCGCTCGTAAACGTGCTTGTCTCTGTGCCGATCGCCTATCGCATGCGTGGCCGGTTCCGCGGCAAGCGAACACTCACGACGTTGCTCGTGGTGCCGATCGCTCTGGGCACAGTTCTTACTGCGGAGGGCTTGATCGAGTACCTGGGGCCCTCCGGCTGGCTTAACAAGTTCCTGCGCGACTACAACCTGATCAGCGATCCGCTGATGCTGGTCCACAACTACTGGGGCGTCTTCTTCTCGCTGGTCATCACGGGNNTTCGTGCTCGCCTTCTCGGTCTTCCCTTCGGCCAACCTTGTCGGTGACCCAGCCGGTGAGACGCGGGTGATATCCATTGCGGCCTACCACGCCGCCTTCGAGCAGTTCGACTATTCGATGGGCGCGGCGATCTCCATGATCATGGGCGCGGTCATGCTCTTGATCATCGGCCTCGTCCTGGGCTGGCGTAGCACGTTCTTCCGTGGAGCCGCGGGAGCAAAGGGCTGATGTCCACCGTGATGAATGCGCCCGCCACCGTCGCTCCGCCCGCTTCGAGAAGGCGTTTCCGGCCGACCAGCATCGGTGGCTGGCTCGTCTGGAGCCTGGTCGCGTTCTTCTTTATCAACCTCATCGCGCTCATCGCGACCGTGGTCCTCGACTCGTTCGCCACCACGTGGTTTACCTCGTGGATCCCCGACGGCTTCACCACCGACTGGTACGGCACCGCCTGGTCCGACTTCGCCCTGACCGACGTGCTCACGGTGACCGCGCAAGTTGCGATCTCCGTCGTCGTCATCTCGGCGCTCATCGGCGTCCCGGCGGCCTACGCTCTGGCTCGGCGCAACTTCCCGGGCAAGCCGCTGGTGACCGTCCTCTTCCTGCTGCCGATCCTCATTCCGCCGATCACATACGGCATTCCGCTTGCGACGGTGCTCTACAGGGTCCACATGGCGGGCAGCCTGCCGGGCGTGATCCTGGCGAACCTCGTGCCGACGGTCCCGTTCGTCGTGCTCGTGATGATCCCCTTCATCGAGCAGATCGACCCCAAGATCGAGGCCGCAGCACGAATGTGCGGCGCCGGCACCGCCACCATCTTCCTGCGCATCCTCGGGCCGCTCCTGATCCCGGGCATCCTCGCGGCGTCGATCCTGGTGCTCGTCCGGACGGTCGGCATGTTCGAGCTGACCTTCCTGACGTCGGGCCCCGGCAGCTCGACCCTCGTCGTGGTCCTGTATGACGCTGTATTCGGGGCTGGGATACGGGCCCCCCAAGAAGTCGACGCCATGGCCGTCATCTACACGGGCTCGATGCTCGTCCTCCTCGTCATTGCCCTGCGCTTCGTCAATCCGACTCAGCTTGTAACCCGCGTCGGCGGCCGCTGAGCCGAACCTGCATTTCCTCTCACCGCTTTCCGGCGGATGGAGGCCGCTCATCCCGACCGGGTCGCGGCCCGAGAGCTCGAAAGGATCGTCATGACCCGTACCGTCGTTGCCCCTGAACGAGAAGGCGACCTCATCGGACTCGCTCTGGCGGAGCTCGACGCCGGCCAATCCTTCGAGTCGCCGGGTGAGCTCGAGACGGTAATCGTCGTGCTCGGTGGCATAGTGGAGGTTGAGGCGGACGGCACATCGCTCGGGTCCGCGGGCGGCAGGTGGTCGGTCTTCGAAGGCCCCGGCTACGCGGTCTACGCCCCAGCCGGAACGACTCTCCGCCTCGAGGCCAAGGGGCCTGCGCAGCTCGCCATCGCGACGGCGCCGACCGGCGAAGGTGCGCCGTCGAAGGCGCGGATCATCGGCCCCGGGGACCAGCGCCTTGCCGAGGTCGGCAAGGGAAACTGGAGCCGAAGCGTCCGGACGATCCTGGGCCCCGAGCACGCCGCGGGCCGGCTTCTTTTGGGCGAGACGATCAACCCGCCCGGCAACTGGTCCTCGTACCCGCCGCACAAGCACGACCGCGAGGCGCCGCCGGAGGAGGTCCGGCTCGAGGAGGTCTACCTCTTCAAGCTCGATCCGCCCGAGGGCTTCGGGATCCAGGTCCGGTACGACGAAGCGGGCACGGAGGCGTTCGCAGTTCGCGACGGCGACGCGGCCGTCATCCGGAGCGGATATCACCCGGTCGTGGCGGCTCCCGGATATTCGCTCTACTACCTGTGGATCATGGCCGGCGACGGCCGTCAGATGATTCCCCACTTCGACCCGGCCCATGCCTGGGTCCAGGAGTCGTAGGCATGGCAGCGGGCATACCTGCCGGCGACCGAGGGACGGGCGAGGCAGGCTTGAGCGACGCGATCGGAGCGCTTCGGCAGGCAGGCGCCCTGGAGGAGTCTCTCACCGAAGTCGACGGCGGCGCGGTGGGGGTTCGGGCGGCGGACCGAGGCTGGCAAGTCCTCGCCTGGGCCCCGATCGGCGCCCTGTCGCCGAACGGTATTGCCGGCCGCCCAACGGAGCTCCGCGGTGGGACGCTTGTCGCCGGGGATCCCGATCACGGAAATGCGGCGGCGTTGCGTGGCCTGATCCCGTGGCTCCGTCCGCGGCTCATCGGCGAGGCAACCTCCGCCGGCGTTGGGGATCGGTTGGGAATCGCGACGCCCGGCCATGTTGCCGCGTTCCGTGCCAACCCGGGCGTCGTCCCGGTGCTCGCCCAGCAGTCCGCCCGCGAACTGGTGCGGACCGGTCGATCGTTCCGCGACGTGGTTGATGCCGCCACGTTCGGGGCCCTGGCCGCCGGATGGCGCGAGGGGTTCGGGGCGGACGCCGACCACCTCAAGTCGATCGGCGACATCGACGCGGGGATCGACGCCGGTTGCAGGATGTTCACCGCCGATCCCATCGAGCTGGTGCCCGACCTGCCGGCCGACGCGCCGGAAAGGGCGATCTCCGCGGCCTTTGGGGCGATCCCGTGGGCCGACCTGGAGGACGACGCGACCTCGTTCGCGGCCCGCTATCCCGGTCGCTTGGATCTCGAATCCGGCCCGCTCGAGCTGCCGGCGGCCGGCCTCCGCGCCGCCGCGGCGAGGTTCGGGGCCGCGGTCGTCCAGGTCGCGGCGATGTACCGCCACCTGGCCGCGGTGCTAGACGCGGGCTCGTTCGAGTTTGAGGTGGCCGTCGACGAGATCGAGTTCCGGACTACGCCTGTCGATCACGTCTACCTGGCGACCGAGCTGCACCGGCTCGGCGTCCGCTGGGTCAGCTTCGCCCCGCGTTTCGTCGGCGAATTCGAGAAGGGGATCGACTTCCTCGGCGATCGGGCCGAGCTGGAAGCGGACCTCGAGGTCCATGCCGCGATCGCCCGCAGCCTGGGCGACTACAAGCTGAGCGTCCACTCGGGCTCCGACAAGTTCTCGATCTACGAAGCCGTGGCCCGCGCCACGCGCGACCGGGTCCACCTCAAGACTTCGGGCACGAGCTATCTGGTGGCTCTCCAAACGATCGCCGCGGCCGACCCTGAGCTGATGCGCCGGATCTGGCGGGTGGCGCTGGAGGCGTATACGACGGCCCGGGCGAGCTATCACGTCTCGGCGGCACTGGCCGGCGTGCCGTCGCCGGACGCCGCGTCGGCCGCGGTGCTCGCCGGTCTGCTCGACGACCCGAACACTCGCGAGATCCTCCACGTCACGTACGGCGCGGTACTCCATGGCGCCGATGTCGGGCTCGGCGACGGCCTTCGGGCCGCCATCTGGGCCCGGCGCGTGGAGTACTGGGCCAACCTCGAGGCCCACATCGGCCGCCACCTGCGGCCGTTCTCACAAGCCGCCGCACGGTCGGCCGCGAAAGGAGCAACTCGATGAGCAGCGTCCCAGCTGCCGACTCGGCTTCCGGCACGGGCCTCTTCGACCTTACCGGCCGCGTTGCCGCCGTCGTCGGCGGCGCCGGCGTCCTCGGCGGTACGGTCTGCCATGGCTTCGGCGATGCCGGCGCCGCGATCGCGGTCCTGGATCGCTCGCAGGAGCGCGCCGACGAGCTCGTGGCGGCTCTCGGGGCAAAGGGCGTTCGGGCCGCCGCCTTTGTGCTGGACGCTTCCGATCGGGCGTCGGTGCAGGCCGCTCAGAAGGAGATCGAGGCCAAGCTCGGTCCTGTCGACATCCTGGTCAACGCCGTCGGAATCAACAGTGGGACGCCGTTCTTCGAACTGGACCTGGAGGAGTGGCATCGCGTCCTGGACACGAACCTGACCTCGTGCCTGCTGGCCTGCCAGATCTTCGGCAAGGCGATGGTCGACCGCGGCGCCGGCGGTTCGATCATCAACTTCTCCTCGACCTCCTCGGAGGTGCCGCTCTCGCGCGTCCTCACTTATTCGGTGTCCAAGGCGGGGATCAACATCCTGACCCGCTACCTGGCCCGCGAGCTGGCGCCCCACAAGATCCGCGTCAACGCCATCGTGCCCGGGTTCTTCCCGGCCGAGCAGAACCGTAAGCTGCTCGACGACGCCCGCATCGAAGCGATCCTTCGACACACGCCTGCCGGCCGGCTCGGCGAGGCGGAGGAACTGGTCGGGACGATGATCTGGCTTGCCTCGGAGCGCGCTTCGGGGTTCGTGACCGGAGCGCTCATCCGCGTGGACGGTGGCTTCAGCGCGATGACGATCTGAGGCCCGGCGGCATCGTCAGGCTACGCGGCCCCTGGCGATGAGAGCGCCGACCGCGCCGGCCCCTACGCCGTCGTCGATGCCGACGACCGCCACTCCGGGCGCGCACGATGAGAGCATCGCCAGCAGGGCGCTCAACCCGCCGAACGAAGCGCCGTAACCGACGCTCGTAGGGCAGGCGATAACCGGGACGCGAGCCAGACCGCCGACGACGCTGGCCAGCGCCGCGTCCATGCCGGCAACCACCACGATCGCGTCCGCCTGCTCGATCTCGGGCAGCTCGCCGAGCAGCCGGTGGAGCCCGGCCACGCCGACGTCGGCGACCATGCGGACATCGGTCCCCAGGAGCGAGGCGACCGTCTCGGCCTCCTCCGCTACCGGCAGATCCGAGGTTCCCGCGGTGAGCACGAGCAGCCGGCCGCGACTTTCGGGAACGGCGCGTGGGATGGCCAGCAACCCGGGACGCTCGCGCCAGATGGTCTCCAAGCGGCGCTCCGCGGCGAGGGCACGGATGGCGGCGGCATCTTCGGCCGCGACCCGGGTTACCACGACGCTCGATTCGTCGTGGTCGAGCTGTGCCTCGACGATCGCGAGCAGCTGCTCTCTGGTCTTGCCCGGCGCGTAGACGAATTCCACGACACCCTGACGAAGGTTCCGATGGTGATCCACCCGGGCGAAGCCGAGGTCGCTGAATGGCAACCGGCGCAACGACTCGAGTGCCGCCTCGACCGGGACGCTACCTCCGGCTACGCCCGTCAGCAGCTCCGCCAGCGCCGCGGTGTAGGCGTCCCGGGCTGATTCCACCGGCGCCTTCGTATCATCCGTACGCATTCAGGCTGTCTCCCGCGCCGGTCCCCGCGTACTCCGCCGGCGACCAGCTCTCGAACCCAAGCTCGACCAGATGGGCGCGAACGTCTGCCGACTGACTCCGCAAGTTCTCCAGGTCGCCGGCTTCGACCTCGACTCGGGCATGACTGCCAAAGTCGCGGACGCGCACCTGGCGGAAGCCGAGGCCCCTGAGGGCGAGTTCGGCCGCCTCGACCCGCCGCAGCCGCCCGGCCGTGATGAGCTCCCCGAAAGGGATACGGCTGGCCAGGCACGCCGAGGCGGGCCGGTCCCAGCCGTCGACGCCGATCGAGCGCGCCAGGGCGCGCAGCTGCTCCTTGTCGATGCCGGCTTCGGCCAGAGGCGAGCGCACGCCCAGCTGGGACGCGGCCGTCATTCCGGGCCGGTCGGCCCGCCGGGTGTCCGAGGCGTTCGTGCCGTCGACGACCCAAGCGTAACCCTCGGCCCGCGCGATCGCTGCGGCGGCGCCGTACACCTCGAGCTTGCAGTAGTAGCAGCGTGACCGCGGGTTACGGGCGTAGCGGGGGTCGTCGAGCTCCTTGGTGGCGATGGTCCGCCAACGTGCCCCGTGGCGGCCCGCCTCATTCGCGGCCGCCGCCGCGTCGACGCGATCCCAGGCCGGCACCGCGGCCGAGTCGGCGGTGAGAGCCAGGCAGCGCTCGCCCAGGAGGGGAGACGCAACCGCGAGCAGGAAGCTCGAGTCGATCCCTCCGGAGAGCGCCAGGACGCACGAGCCCAGACCGTCGACGATCTCGAGCAGTTTCTCGAAGCGCTCGGTTGCGATGGGGTCGCTCGCGGCCGGCCCGCTTCGGACCAGCTCCATCAGGGCTCGCCGCGGCGAGCCATCGGTCGTCCGGGCTGGGTCAGTCGCCGGCATGTCGATGGGCAAGCGGCGACCGGTCATGGAGCTGTGGTGTGGGCATCGGCCACGTGACGATACAACCTATCGGCCGACTGCGCCCCGAGGGCACGGGGGCACCTGGGCGGTCGGTCGGTGTAGAGTGGAGGCGTCGTCCGCCGATAGCGCCGCGGCGGAGAAGAAGCCCGGTTACGAACCTTTGGAGCCCTCTGGAGGCAAGCCCCCTCGATGCACCACGAGAAGGCCCAACACGCCGCGCTCACGCCCGAAGCGCTGGCCGACCCGCCTTTCCCAGCCGGCTCAACCTTGCCGCAGCCGGTCGCCGGCCGTGAGCCATTCGCCGAATTCATGACGGGCAAGCTGCCGCCGTGGGCCCTCGTCCGGCATCGAATGGATGCGGCCGAGGTGGCCGATGTGGCCGCGGCCGTCAAGGTGGCGCTCGATCCCGTCCGAAGCGCGATCGCGCCCGGCTCGCGGGTCTGCCTGGCGGTGGGTAGCCGGGGCATAGACAGGATCGACGAGGTCGTTCGGGCCGCCGTTTCGTGGGTCCGCTCCGTCGGCGCCGAGGTCTTCGTCGTCCCGGCAATGGGCAGCCACGGCGGCGCCACGCCGGAGGGCCAGCTGGAAGTCCTGGCCTCGTACGGCATAACCCCGGAATCGATCGGCTGCGAGATCCGGTCCAGCATGGAAACCGTGGAGCTGGGAGAGGTCCGCCCCGGCGTGCCCGTCTTCGTCGACCGCAACGCCCTCGAAGGCGCCGACGTGATCGTCCCGGTCAACCGCGTCAAGCCTCACACGGACTTCACCGGCGAGGTCGAGAGCGGCCTCATGAAGATGATCGCCATCGGCCTGGGCAAGCAGCGGGGCGCCGACACGTTCCACCGCCAGGGCTTCGCCACCTTCCACGAGCTCATCCCGGCCGTCGCGGAGTTCACCGTTTCGAAGGTGAACATCCCCTTCGGTCTGGCGCTCGTCGAGAACGGCTACGCCAGGTTATGGCGAATCGAGGCGGTGCCGCGCGACCGGATCTGGGACCGAGAGCGGGAGCTGCTGGTGATGGCCCGAGATCGGATGGCCAGGCTGCCCCTCGGTAGCATCGATGTGCTTGTGCTCGACTACATCGGCAAGGACATCAGCGGCCTGGGGATGGATTCCAATGTCGTGGGCCGCTACTACAAGGGGCCGACCGGTGCGGGCCCGAGCATCCAGAGGATCGTCGTCCGCGACCTGACCGCCGAGACCGAAGGCAACGCCGTCGGCATCGGCATGGCCGACGTCGTGCTGCGTCGTGCGGTCGAAAAGATGGACGCCCACAAGACGTACATGAACTGCATCACTGCCAAGACTCCGGAGGGCGCGCGCGTCCCGCTGACTGTGGACACGGACCGCCAGGCACTCTCCGTCGCCATCGCCAGCTGCCTCAAGGTCGAGCCGCCCGATGCCCGGATCGTCAGGATCCGCGACACCAAGCACCTCGGGCTTCTCTACGTCAGCCGGCCGGCGATCGAGGAAGTGCTTGCGACGGGGCGCTGCGAGATCGTTCGGCCGCTCGAGGCGGTCGAGTTCGACGGCGACGGGATGTTCGCTTCACCCACGGAGTAGGAGGGCGCTCGCGAAGAGAATCCGGTCGTCTCGGCCGTCGAGAGCTCGCGGCGCCGCATTCCCGCAGCAGCCACGCACCGTCGAGGTTCCGCGAGGTCGCATCAACGACCAGTGCTTAGGGGTAGCGACCAGCCTGCCCGGAGGTGGAGGTGCGACCAGATAGTATCCTACTCGCCAGTACCAGCCGTCAATTGGACAGTTGCCCACTTTGACGGCGGACCCCCCAAGGTGAATGCTGTCCGCAACTTCGGTGCGCTGCCCGAAACTTTCGACGCGGGCCGCTCCGGCAAGCCGTCACGGGGAGTCTTGGGAAGAGGAGTCTTGGGATGACACGTAGATTTTCCAGTTGGTCGAACCTCCTTGCGATCGCCGCCGTGCTCGGTTTGGTCGCCCCCATCGCCTTGGTCGCGCCGCCCGTCGTGAAGGGCGCGGACACGGTCGTATCGAGCGTCAACTTCGACGACTCGACAATCGGCACCTGGACCCAGGATGGCAGCCCGACTCTGAGCTACGTCGACAATGGCACCGGCAAGGCGCTCAGCATCCTGCGCGCCGCCGACTACGAGGGCATCCAGTCGCCGACTGGGCTTCTCGCCGAGGGCACCACCTACACGTTCTCGATGCAGGCGAAGCTGCCTGATGGCACCGCCGGCACGGCCCCCGTCCGCTTCGTGGTCAAGCCCGCCTACAACTGGGTCGGCAACACCACGATCGATGCCACAGGTTGGAAGACGGTCACCGGCACCTACAGCCTTCCCGCCGGCACTGACCTGGCGGCTGTTCAGATCTACATCGGCAGCGATAACCTCTCGCCCGCGGCTCCCTACACCATCCTGATCGACGACATCCTCATCACCGCCCCCGGCAGCGCCCCCGGTGGCACCGGCGTCCTCGACAGTGACTGCAGCAACGGCTACGTCGCCCTGACCTACGACGACGGCCCGTATGCCGGCCAGACGAACCTGCTGCTCACGGCTCTCGAAACGGCTCATCTCCGGGCCACGTTCTTCGATTGGGGCCAGCACATCGCGGGCAACGGGTCGCTCGTCACGGCTCAGGCCGCCAACGGTTGGGTTGGCAACCACACCTGGGACCATCCCCATCTACCGACGCTTACCGAGGCCCAGATCACCACTGAGCTGACCGACACTCAGAACGCCATCAAGGACATCACGGGCACGGCGCCCGCTCTCATGCGCCCGCCCTACGGCGAGACCAACGCGACCGTCAAGACCGTCGAGGCCAGCCTCGGGCTGACCGAGATCATCTGGGACGTCGATTCGCAGGACTGGAACGGCGCGAAGACCCCGGCGATCGTTGCCGCGGTCCGCGCTGCGACGAACGGCCAGATAGTTCTCATGCACGATAACCTGGCGACGACGCGCGCCGCAGTCCCGCTGATCGCGGACGCCTTCACCGCCACCAAGAAGTGCCCCGGCATGATCAATCCCGCGACCGGCAAGGCAGTCGCGCCTCCGTCGCAGGTGCAAATCAACACCGACTTCGAGAACGGCATGGACGGCTGGGTGGCCCGCAACTCGCAGGGCAGCCCGACGGTCGCCCTTACGACCACCGAGGCTCACAGCCCGACCCACGCCGCCCTCGTCTCCAACCGGACCGGCCAGGGTGACGGCATCGGCCACGACGTCACCGGGCTCATGAAGGAAGGAACTCAGTACCTCATCACGGCCTGGGTGAAGTTCGCGGCCGGCAACGCGACCGACTCGATGTCGCTCTCCATGAAGCGCACGAACGGCACACCCGCAGTGGACACGTACGACACCGTCGCCGCGATCGTGGACGTCACGAGCACCTCGTGGAAGAAGGTGTCTGTCAAGTACACGATGGGTCCGGCGACCGATGGCGCGTTCCTATACTTCGAGACGACTTACGGGCAAACCAACATCAACCCCTTCCTGCTCGACGACGTCAGGGTCGAGGTCTTCGTGCCCTCCGGGCGAGACCCCGACCTGCCCGGGCTCATGACCACGGTCCCCTTCCGGTTGGGCGTGGCCGTTTCCTCGGCCGACCTCACGGGTGAGCCCGCCGCACTGCTTCTCCAGCATTTCAACCAGGTCACGCCAGAGAACTCGATGAAGATCGAGGCCTGGTACGACGCCGACAAGAACTTCCGGATGAACCCGGAAGCGAAGGCGATACTCGATTTCGCGGTAGCGAACAACCTCCCGGTATACGGACACACACTGGTGTGGCACAGCCAGGTCCCGACCTGGTGGTTCAACGGTGCCGATGGAGTGACCCCTCTGACGTCGAGTGACGCAGACAAGGCCTTCTTCCGGACGCGGCTTCAGACACACATCACCAACGTCGCCAAGGCCATCAGCGACGAGTACGGACTGTTTGGCAGCTCCACCAACCCGGTCGTCGCGTTCGACGCGGTGAACGAGGTCGTATCGGACGGCACCACGGACCCGCAGGGCCTGCGCCAGAGCCCGTACTACCAGATCCTCGGTGAGGAGTACATCGAGGACGCGTTCAACTGGGCGAACCAGGCCTTCAACGTCACATATGCCGCGCCTGGGAGCAACCGCCCCGTCAAACTGACCATCAACGACTACAACACCGACTCGTCGGGCAAGCGCCAGCGCCTGCACGACCTGGTCGCTCTCCTGCTCAGCCACAACGTGCCCGTGGATCTCGTTGGGCATCAGTTCCACATCAGCCTGACCACGCCGGTCCAGAATCTCGATGCCGCTCTCGCGGCCTTCGAAGATCTGCCGGTCAAGCAGGTCGTCAGCGAACTGGACGTCAGCATTACCGATGCGGTCGACGACGCCAAGCTCATCGAGCAGGGTTACGTCTACCGCGACGCGTTCCGGGTCTTCCGCGCTCGTGCCACGGACCTCTTCTCCGTAACGGTTTGGGGCCTCTACGACACCGTCAGCTGGCACGCGACCCAGTACCCGCTCATCTTCAGCGACAGCCTGGCGGCCAAGCCCGCCTATCGCGGCGCTGCCGACTCGCCCACGCTCGAGCCACGCACCCGCGCCGCGAACGTCTTCAAGGCAGATGTTGCGCTGGACAGCAGCGCGACGACCTCGGCCGAATGGAAGAAGCTACCGCTGTTCGTATTCGGCACCGGCGATAAGGTGAGCTTCCAGTCTCGCTGGATGCCGGACCACCTCAGCGTCTACGTGGCGGTCAAGGACGCCACCATTGGTGCTACCGATGGTCTGACATTCAAGGTGGCCGACCAGACCTATACGGTCGCGCGAGGCCAGAACGACGCGACGGCGATAACCACCGAGGTCGCCGGCGGCTGGCTGGCCGTGGTCCATCTCCCGCTCAGCAATGCGCAGGAGAAGGACAAGGTCCAGTTCGACGTCGCCGACACGGACGGCGCCACCGTCACCGATTGGAACGACGCCAATGCCATGGGCACCTTGACGCTCGTCGAGGCCCTGACCTTCACGAAGGTCGCGCCGACGACCGTCGCTCCCACGATCGACGGCGTAGAGGATCCGGGCATCTGGAGTCTCTCGAACCCCGCGGTCCAGACCCTGAAGCAAGTCACCGGCACGGACACCGCGATCGGGTCGGCCAAGCTTCTGTACAAGGGCAACGTCCTCTACGTGTTCATGCACGTAGTCGACCCCGTTCTCGACGACACGAACTCCAACCCTTGGGAGAAGGACTCGGTCGAGATCTACGTCGACAACATGAACGCCAAGAGCAACGGATACCGCGTTGACGACATGCAGATCCGCATCAACTACAAGAACGAGGTCTCGTTTGGCAGCGGCGACACCGAGGCCAATCAGAAGGCTCGCCTTACCAGCGCGACCCAGATCGTCTCTGACGGCTATGTCGTCGAGGCTGCCATCAGCCTTCTCGGCGGCGGCGGCGTCAACTCGTACATCGGGCTCGACGTCCAGGTCAACGACGCGTCGGGCGGCTCCCGCAAGGGCATTCGCAACTGGGCGGATCCCACCAACGCCGGCTACCTGAGCCCGTCTCACTGGGGAGTGGCCCTGCTTGGGACGGTCTCCGGAGCTACCTACGTCCCATTGACCCCGACGCGCATTCTCGACACCCGCGACGGTACCGGTCTGAGCGGTCTCTTCAGCAACCACGTGGCACGTACGTTCGCCGTCACCGGCCGTGGCGGCGTGCCACTCAACGCCGTAGCTGTGACCGGCAATATGACCGTGACCGGCCAGACGGGCCCGGGCTATCTGTTCATCGGTCCTAACCCGAGCAACGATCCCACGAGCTCGACGCTCAACTTCCCAGTCGCCGATGACCGAGCCAACGGGGTGACCGTCGGCCTAGGAGCCGGAGGGACCCTTAGCGTCACCTTCGTCGCCGGGGCTCCGGGTGCCATGGCCCACGTCATCTTCGATGTCACCGGCTACTTCACACCCGACGCGAGCGGCGCCACCTACATAGCGCTCAACCCTGCCCGCATTCTCGACACCCGCGACGGTACCGGTCTGAGCGGTCCCTTCAGCAACCACGTGGCACGTACGTTCGCCGTCACCGGCCGCGACGGCGTGCCACTCAACGCCATAGCTGTGACCGGCAACCTGACCGTGACGAGTCAGACGGGCCGCGGCTATCTGTTCATCGGTCCTAACCCGACCAACGATCCCACGAGCTCGACGCTCAACTTCCCAGTCGCCGATGACCGAGCCAACGGGGTGACCGTCGGCCTAGGAGCCGGAGGGACCCTTAGCGTCACCTTCGTCGCCGGGGCTCCGGGTCCCATCGCCCACGTCATCTTCGATGTCACCGGCTACTTCACACCCGAGGCGAGCGGCGCCACCTACATAGCGCTCGACCCTGTCCGGATCCTCGATACCCGCAACGGTACCGGTCTGAGCCTTCGCTTCAGCTCCCACGCGGCGCGTACGTTCGGGGTCGCAGGCAGTGACGGCCTGCCATCCATCGCCATCGCTGTGACCGGCAACATGACCGTGACCGGCCAGACGGGCCGCGGCTACCTGTTCGTCGGTCCTAACCCGACCAACGATCCCACGAGCTCGACGCTCAACTTCCCGGTCGCCGACGACCGAGCCAACGGGGTGACCGTCGGCCTCGGTGCCGGAGGCACTCTGAGCGCCACCTATGCCGCCCAGACTCTTGGGGCGACGACGCACGTCATCTTCGATGTGACCGGCTACTTCGTCCCATAGGGAGACAGAAAGGCCGCGCCTAACGGCGCGGCCGCCCTATCAAGCAGCGCCCGGCTTCGAGTCCCCCGTGGCTATGGAGCCAAGGGAGCTCAGCGTCTGAGCTCTCGCCTCTGGGCCAAGAGATCGACGGCGGCTATCCGCCTTGCCGCCGTCGATCTCATTTAAGGCCGGAGCGGCGCTGTGCTCGAGCGTGTGACCAGCTCAGTCGCAAGTTCGACGCGCGTCTCGGCTGGCTGCTCACCGGCGGCGAGGCGAAGTACCAGGCGCGCCGCCGTGACGGCCATCTGAAAGAGCGGCTGTCGGATGGTGGTCAGGGGCGGGTTCGCCCACTTCGCAGTCGGCGTATCGTCGAAACCGATAACGCTCAGATCGTCGGGGATGTGGAGCCGCAGGTCTCGCGCCGCCAGATACACGCCCAGAGCCATGAGGTCGTTCAACGCGAATATAGCCGTGGGCCGCGTGGCCGGGTCGCAGTCGAGCAGAGCACGGCCCTCCTCGATCGCCTCGGGGACGTAGAAGTTGCCATGGCGGATCAGCGCGGGGTCGACCTCGATTCCCGCCTCGTCCATTGCTGTCCGGTACCCGTCGAGCCGCGCCCGGCTGCACAACAGGGACTGGGGCCCCGCGATCACCCCGATCCGACGGTGCCCGAGGGAGAGCAGGTGGCGTGTCGCCGCGAGGCCGCCACCCCAGTTCGCGGCACCGACTGACGGCGTGTCGTGGAGCGGCTCGCCGGTGGGGTCGATCACGACGAGCGGAATCCCGCGCGTGTGCAGTTGGCGGCGCAAATCCTCGTCGAGATCCGACAGGACTGCGATCACCCCCCTCGGGCGCAGTGCGAGGACGGTTTCGATCCATCCGCGACCGTTTGAGGGCGCTTCCGCCAGGTCCGACATCACTAGCCCAAGATCGTGCTGCGCCGCCACCCGCTGGACGCCCTTGATGATCTCGCCCGCCCACTCGCTCTCGAACTCATGGAAGGCGAGCTCCAGCAACGGCGCACTCCGTCCCCCACGCCGCGACGGCCGATAGCCCTGCTCGCGGATAACAGCTTCGACGCGCAGGCGGGTCTTGACCGACACATCCTTGCGGCCGTTGACTACCTTCGATACGGTGGGCACGGACACGCCTGCTCGGCGGGCGATGTTGGCGATCGTCAGCGGACCGGCGGGACTCGCGTCCCTACCCTGTTCGATGGGGTCCTGGGCCATGGCCCGAGTGTACAGAATTCCACGGTCGCTCTGGGGCGCGGATTCGGGTTCGGTGGCCTCGGATTGACCTTGAGCGCCGCCAAGAGGGGACAACGGCGGTCTCGCGACGCGCTCGTCGGTTCCGCGAATTCGGCTGGCGGCCATTCTTCGGTGGCCAGCTCAGCTTCGAGTCTTGACGAAGTCGATGACCTCGGACAGATAGCCGTGGGCCAGACAGACGACCGTGTCGGCCCCGCCGTAGTAGATCGTCAGGCGGTCGGTCGGCCGGTCGAGAAGAGCAGCGCAGGGGAACACGACATTCGGGGTGTCACCGACCTGCTCGTAGAGCATTTGGGGAGAGAGGATGTAGTCGCGGCTGCGGGCGATCACCTTCCACGGCTCGTCCAGGTCCAGCAGAGCGGCGCCCATCGAGTAGACAAACCCGTTGCAGGAGGTCAGGACGCCGTGATAGATGAGCAGCCAGCCTTCTGGGGTCTCGATCGGAGTTGGGCCTGCCCCGATCTTGGTCGCCTCCCAGGTCCACGCCTTGGGTGCCATGACGTGGCGATGGCGGCCCCAGTGGGTCAGGTCCGGGCTTGCGGAGACGAAGATGTCGCCGAAGGGAGTGTGGCCTTGGTCGCTCGGCCGAGACAGCATCAGGTAGGCGCCGCCCACCTTGCGCGGGAAGAGAACGCCGTTTCGGTTGTAGGGCAGGAAGGCATTGTCGAGCTGGTGGAAGGTCTCGAAGTCGTAGGTGAAGCCCACGCCGATCGTTGGACCGTGGTAGCCGTTGCACCAGGTCACGTAGTACCGGTCTTCCAGCCAGGTCACACGAGGGTCGTAAGCGTGCTCGAAACGTTCCTGGATCTCGGCCGCGCGCGCATCGCCGGCGTTCCATTTGATCGTTTCGGGCTCGATCGTCCAATCCACCCCGTCCGCGCTGCGGCCGGCGTGGAGGTTCATCAGACGAGTGGTGTCGTCAACCCGGAAGACGCCGGCATATCCGTCATGGAACGGAACCACCGCCGAATTGAAGATGCTGTTGGAGCGGGCGATCTGATCGCGTCGAATGATCGGATTGCGGCTCGACCGCCACACCACTTCAGAACTGCCGGCCGGCCGATCCTCCCACGGGATCATCGGGAGCGCCTCCGGGGGTGCGGCGCTCTCCAGCGCAGCGACGTCCTTGAGGGAGTTCATCGAGACCCTTCCTGTCTACACCGGCTGCGCTTCGGGGTGGAGCATGGGCACCTTCTCAGCCAACCGCAGAGCCGGCTCCAGGGTGCGGACGGTCCCGCGCTCGATGAGATGTGGCCGGACGAGCGTGGCGGTGACGCATTCCTCGCCGACCTCGAGCCGGTGCGCCAGCAGCGTAACGGCCAGCCGCCCCATGCCGACCTTGTCGACTGCCATCGTGGTCAGGGCCGGTGTTATGAAGCTCGCCATGTCGATATCGTCGAAGCCGACAACGGACACCTGGTCCGGCACCGATATGCCTGCCAGGCGGGCGGCCTGGATGAACGTGATCGCGACCAGGTCGTTGGCGCAGAAGATCGCCGTCACGTTTCCGTGGGCGCGCAGGTAGCTGATGGCGGAGGCGGCGGCCGTCTCGTGCTCGTAGTAGGGCGCGTCGATGTAGCGCGGAGTCAGGCCAGCTTCGGCCATAGCCTCCTCGTAGCCACGACGCCGCTGCAGGATGCTCGGGAAGGCGCCTGGCTCGGTGCCAAGGATGGCGATGTGGCGGTGTCCGTGGCTGACGAGGTGCTCGACCGCGGCTCTGGCTCCCAGGATGTTGTCGGTCTCCACTGTGTCGAACACCCCGTCCTCGGCGTAGGCATCGACCAGGACCGCCGGTAGCGCCCCCTCCAGGAGCGGGGTCAAGGGGCTGGCGAAGTGAGCGCCTACGAAGATCAGCCCGTCGCTCAGCTGGTCGGTAACCGAATGCGGCACCTCGATCGGGTGGTTGAACTGGTCGACCGGCATGATGGCAAGAATCAACCGGATGTGGAGCCTGCGGCAGCGCTCCTCGACTCCGGCCAGCACGGGGCCGTAGAAGCGGTTGGCACCCGGCGAGTCGCCGTGGAGGGCCCTGATCACCAGGGTGACCGTCATCGGCTTGTGACGATTGCGGGAGAGGCCGGAGATCGGTCTGTAGCCGAGGATCCGGGACGCCTCAACGACGCGCTCCCGAGTTGCCTCTGAAACCCCGGGCTTGCCTCGCAGCGCGAGCGACACCGCCGCCGGTGAGAGGCTCACAGTGGCAGCGATGTCGGCAAGTGTCGCTGACTTGTGTCCGGTACCCCTCGCCAAAGGTCGCTCCATCTGCTACTAAAATGCTTTACCTACACTATCAGCCGACGATTGCTCGGGTCAACCAGATCTCGTGCGTACCGAAGCGCCAGTCGAGCGTGGACGGCCAGTCAGGCGCCCCCAGAGGCATCTGCCAAAGGCCGACACTACTAAAAGTATAGTCAAACTTTTAGATTGACACGCTACTAAACGCGGTCTACTGTCGTGTGCGCCGATGACCGGCCCCCCGTCACGGGGCGACCGACGGAGTTGGTGGTTCGGCTTTAGCCATGCGGGGCGTTCAGCGTGCCCGACCTGCTCTGGGCCAATGCGCTGCTCCTGCGCTCCTCATGGGGAAGGAGGAAAGGGATGCAACTAGGGAAATCCAGGGTTCTGGCTCTGCTCGCCGCAGCGAGCATCGTCGCTTCAGCCTGCGGCAGCTCCAGCGCGTCGCCGACCCCGGGCGCCACACCGGCACCAGGGACACCGGCTCCTAACGCAACTCCCGCGCCGACGCCGGCCCCCGAGGCCAGCGCGACCGGCTTGCCGGCCACGGACACTACCGTCTACCCGCGCGAGCAGACCCTGTACACCTCAGGCAAGCAGTGGGGCGCTCCCTCGACGTGGAACCCGCTTGACGGGAACGCGGCGATGGGCGTCGTAGGCCTCCAGTACGAGACCCTCTTCCTGTACGACCCCATCAAGGATGCCTACACCCCTTGGCTCGCTTCAGCCGGGGCGTGGGATAGCGCCAAGACAACGTACACGATCACCCCCCGCACAGGCGTGAAATGGTCAGATGGCTCGGCCTTCACGGCCGCCGACGTGGCCTTCTCGCTCAACGCCTATCAGAACAAGGCTCTCGGCTCCACCCTGTTCAACTTCGTGGACAAGGTGACCGTCGCCGGCGACACCGTTGTCGTCACGTTCAAGGGAACTCCGGCGTACCAGGAATGGATGTCGTCCCTCTACAACTTGCCGATGGTCCCGGCGGCGATCTTCACGGCGAAGAACACCGCTGACATCTTCAAGTTCACGAACCCGAACGGTGTTGGCACCGGCCCGTACACGTACAAGACGGCCGCCCAGGACCGCATGGTCTGGGTCAAGAATCCGAACTGGTGGGCGACCGCTGCCCTCAACCTCAACGTTGCGCCGACGTACATCGTCGACATCGTCAACAGCTCCAACAACGTGGCCCTCGGCCAGCTTCTCTCCGGCGGCCTCGACCTGGATAACAACTACCTGCCCGGCATCGCGCAGATCGTCAACGGCGGGTACAACGTCACGACCTACTACGCGGGCCCGCCCTACATGCTTTCGGGCAACACCGCGTGGCTCGTCCCGAACACCAAGAAGAAGCCGCTCGATGACCCGGCCTTCCGCAAGGCTCTCGCCGAGTCGATCAACCCGCAGAGCGTCGTAGTCAAGGACTACGGGAACATCGTCGCCGCCGCAGACCCGACTGGCCTGCTGCCGGTGTGGAGCAAGTACATCGACACTGCTCAGGTCAAGGCTCTTGGCTCTCCGTTCAACACGGCGAAGGCCAAGGCAGACCTCAAGGCAGCCGGCTACAAGCTCGGCAGCGACGGCTTCGTCACCAACAAGGACGGCTCGGCCATCAAGTTGAACCTCGAAGTCCCCGATGGCTGGTCTGACTGGATGCAAGCCGAGACTCTGATCGCGGCTGACGCCGCGCTCGCCGGGATCAAGATCAATCCGATCCACCCCGACTACAACACGGTCGTAGCAGATCGCAACGGAACCGACAAGGCCGCCCCGACCTTCGACCTTGTGATCAACAATGACGTCCAGATCGGCAACACGCCGTGGACGTACTACGACTACATCTTCCGCCAGCCGCAGATCGCGGCCGGCCCAGCCCGAAACCGCAACTTCGAGCAGTACGACAACGCCACGGCCTGGGCTCTCGTCCAGAAGCTCGACCAGACGCCGACCGACGACCTGGCCACGATGAAGTCGATTTGCTCGCAGCTCCAGAAGATCCAGCTGACCGACATGCCGATCATCCCGCTGTGGTACAACGGCGAGTGGTCGCAGGTCAGCAACAACGTCTGGACCAACTGGCCGTCCGACAAGGGCGCTCAGATCCAGCCCGCCACCTGGAACGGCTACTGGCAGATGGGAGCAATCTACATGCTCACCAATCTCAAGGCCGTCCCCAAGAGCTAATCGTTAGTCTCTCTGCCCCTCCCCTCGTCACAACCCCGAGGGGAGGGGCAATTCTCTGATTGCGCGGTCCGCATGCGCCGGATCCGCGAACGGGAGATCTCGTGCGACGCTACTTCGGGCGGAAGCTCCTGACTTACGGGATCACGTTCTTTGTCGCTGCCACGATTGACTGGCTCATCCCGCGGTTCATGCCCGGTGATCCCGTCGCGTCGCTGGTATCTCGAACGAACGGCATCTCGCCGGAATCGGCGAAAGCGCTATACGACTACTACAACAACCTGTTCGGCCTGAACCAGCCACTGCCGGTGCAGTACCTGAACTTCTGGGTCGCCCTGCTCCACGGCAACCTCGGACTGAGCGTGTACGGCCACGGCACGTCCGTCACCGAAATGATCATGGCCGCGGTGCCCTACACGCTGGCCCTGCTGATCCCGGCGATCCTGTTGAGCTGGTGGGCCGGCAATAGCTTTGGGGCCCTCGCCGCTCGCCGCAAGTGGCTCGACAGCACTGTCCTGCCGATGGGCTACATCCTGACCGCGACGCCCTACATGTGGCTTGCGCTGGTCCTTTCGTTCCTGCTGGCCTTCAGCTGGCGGATGTTCCCGCTCTCCGGCGGCTACGGCTTCAACCTCGAGCCCACGTTGACCTGGCTGTTCTTCACGGACCTCGTCGCCCATTGGGTGCTGCCGTTCTTGTCGCTCTTCCTCGTCATGTTCGGCGGCTGGGCGATCGGCATGAGGAACATGATCATCTACGAGCTGGAGTCGGACTACAGTCGCTACCTGGAGGTGCTCGGCGCACCTCAGAGCCTGGTCCGCAAGTACGCCTTCCGGAACGCGATGCTGCCGCAGATCACCGGCCTGGCTCTTCAGCTGGGCGTGATCATCGGCGGACAGCTCGTCACTGAGATCGTCTTCTCATATCCGGGCCTCGGCCACCTCGTCTTCGCGGCCATCCAGAGCGCGGATTACTTCCTGCTGCAGGGGATCTTCCTGTTCATCATCGTTGGGGTCCTCGTGGCCAACTTCCTCGTGGACATCGTCTACGTGATCGTCGATCCACGGGTCCGCGTCTCGATGACAGGAGGAACGGCGTGAGCGGCGCGAATCCGGCGGAAGCCCGGGAATCAGCCGGCCCAATCATGGTCCCTCAGGTCGCCGCGCCCGAAGGCAAGCCTCGCGGCGAATTCCTCTTCTTCGCTTTGCGGTCGAAGAAGTTCATGTTATCCGTGGTGATCCTAGGTGTACTGGCCTGCATCGCGATCTTTGGGCCGATTGTCGACTCCACCGATCCGGTGGCTCAGAACGGCCTGCCGATGCTGCAGCCCACCCTGGATCCAGGCAACTGGTTCGGCACGACGTATTTCGGCGAGGACGTATTCGCTCAGTTCGCCAACGGCCTTCGCGCGTCATTCTTCATCGGCTTTCTGGGCGGCGGACTGGCGGCCGTGATCGGCATGACCGTCGGTTTCATTGCCGGATACAAAGGCGGCTGGGTCGACGAAGCCCTGAACATGATCACCAACGTCTTCCTTGTGATCCCGACGCTGGCCGTCCTGCTTGTGGTCACGTCATATCTCCAGGCGCGCGGCGTCATGTTCGAGGCCGTCTTCATCGGAGCAACCTCCTGGCCTTGGGCTGCGCGCGCCATTCGCGCTCAAACGTTCTCGCTCCGGTCTCGGGAGTTCATCGATCTGGCCAAGCTGAGTGGTCGGGGGAGCCGTCAGATCATCGTCAGTGAGATCGCGTCGAACATGAGCTCGTATCTGCTCTTGACGTTCATCCTGCTCTTCGGCGGCGCCATTCTGATTGCGGCCAGCCTGGACTTCATCGGTCTGGGACCGACGGGTGGCATGTCGCTCGGGCTGATGATGTACAACGCCGTGACCTGGGCGGCCCTTCAGCTCGGCATCTGGTGGTGGTTCATACCGCCGGGCGTCGGGATCATGGCCACCGTGGGGGCTCTCTACGTGATGAACGTTGGCCTCGACGAGATCTTCAACCCCAAACTCAGGACGATGTGACCCGTGAGCCTCCAGGTAACCGACCTTCGGGTCCACTACAGAACGCTTGCCGGCGACGTTAAGGCGCTGGATGGGGCGACCTTTTCGATCGCGGACAAAGAGATCATGGGTCTCGCGGGCGAGTCCGGGTGCGGCAAGTCCACGCTCGGCAACAGCCTCATCCGCCTCGACGGCCGGATGAAGTACGTTTCCGGAAGCGTCAACCTCGATGGCAACGACCTGCCCATCTGGGACTCGGACGAGATGGTCCATTACCGTTTCATGGAAGTCTCCATGGTCCCTCAGTACGCGATGAGCGCGATGAACCCGACTCGGAAGATCGGCAAGATGATTTCCGAGCTGGTCGAGTCGCGTGGCGTCAGCTACAAGGAGATCAAACCGGAGCTGCAGCGCCGCATAGATCTCGTGGGACTTCAGCGCGATGTGATGGACCGCTATCCGATCGAGTTGTCGGGTGGCATGAAGCAGCGCATGGTCATGGTCATCTCCACGCTCATGGACCCGTCGCTGCTGATCACCGACGAGATCACCTCGGCTCTGGACGTGTCCACGCAGCGGGCGGTGGCCGAGACCCTCGTCGGCTTCCGCGACCACGGCTTCGTCAAGAGCATGATGGTCATCACCCACGACATGTCGATCCTGTACCAGATCGCGGACTCGATCCTGGTCATGTACGCCGGCAAGCTGGCCGAGAAGGCGACAACCGACGTCATCATCGGGAAGCCACTGCATCCGTACACTCGGATGCTCGTGTCGTCGCTTCCGGAGGTCGGGGTTCGGTACACCGACAAGAAGCTGACCGGGATCCCCGGCGGCCCGCCGTCATTGCTCCACCCTCCGACGGGGTGCCGCTTTCGAGCGCGCTGCCCTCTGGCCTTCTCGAAGTGCGAGGAAGAGCCGCCATTCGTGGAGGTCGAACCCGGCCACTGGGCCGCATGTTGGAAGGCAACCGGATCAGATGCTTAGCCTCAACAAAGTCTCCAAGGTCTACAAGACCGGCACCTTCGGCGGCAAGGAACTCCTCGCAGTCCGCGACGTCAGCTTCGACGTGAACGGTGGCGAGGTCGTCTCGCTGATCGGTGAAAGCGGCAGCGGCAAGACGACGGTCGGCAGGATGATCCTGAAGCTGATCGGGATCAGTCGCGGCACGATCACACTCGACGGTGAAGACATCGCCCAGATCCAAGGCAGTGACGTCAAGTCGTACTACCAAAGGGTCCAGGGCGTGTTCCAGGATCCGTTCAGCTCATACAACCCCATCTTCAAGGCCGACCGGGTCTTCGCCATGATCCGCGGCGCGTACTTCCCGCACGTGCCCGCCTCGGAGTGGTCCGACAAGCTGGACGCGGCGTTGCGCAGCGTGACGCTCGATCCCGGCCAGGTGCTCAACAAGTACCCGCATCAACTTAGCGGCGGCCAGCTGCAGCGCCTGTTGGTAGCCCGCGCGCTGTTGCTGGATCTGAAGATCCTCGTGGCGGACGAGATCATCAGCATGCTGGACGCTTCTACCCGGATCGACGTCCTGAACCTGCTGGCCGACCTCAAGACGCGGGGCATGGGCGTTCTCTTCATCACCCACGACCTGTCGCTCGGCAACTACATCAGCGAGAAGACGGTCATCCTGCGTCGCGGAGTAGTCGTCGAGATGGGCAACACCGACAAGGTCTTCGGCCATCCCACCCACCCGTACACTCGGCTGCTCGTCTCGTCGGTGCCGCAGCTTCACAAGAAGTGGGCGGAGATCGAGGCGGAGTTGAGCGCGCCGATCGCCGGCAAAGGTGGCTGCCCGTTCCACGACGCCTATCCGCTGGCCGGCCGCCTGCCGGAGCGCCCGGCCGACGAGCCGACACTGGTGCAGATCGAGGACGACCACTTCGTGGGGTGCTTCGAGCTCGAGAGCGAGAAGGCCCAACAAGTCGCCTAGGCGACGCTCCAGAACATCCGGGCGAGGCCTCCGGGATTGGGCAGGCGGGTGAGCCTGCGTCGGGGCATTGGCCGGCCGCATGGCAGACCCAGAGGAGAGTAGTGCGTTACGGTTACTTCGACGACGAAGCGCGGGAGTACGTCATTACCCGGCCCGACACGCCGTTGCCCTGGATCAACTACCTGGGCAGTGAGGCGTACTTCGGGATCGTCTCGAACACCGCGGGCGGCTACTCCTTCTACCGCGACGCCCGCCTGCGCCGCCTGACCCGCTGCCGCTACAACAACGCTCCACTGGACCTGGGCGGGCGCTACGTCTACCTCCGCGACGACGAGTCCGCTGAGTACTGGAGCCCGAGCTGGCAGCCCACCCAGCGCGATCTCGAGGACTACAGCTGCCGCCACGGCCTGGGCTACTCGATCATCGCCTCCGGCTACAAAGGGATCCGGGCGGAGACGCTCTACTTCGTGCCGCTCGGCGAGAACCTCGAGGTCTGGCGGATTCGGGTCACGAACGAGCGGCAGGTTCCGGCCCGGCTCTCGCTGTTCAGCTCGATCGAGTGGTGTCTGTGGGACGCCAACGACGACAGCACCAACTTCCAGCGGAACTACTCGATAGGACAAGTAGAGGTGGTGGACGGGGTCATCTACCACAAGACCGAGTACCGGGAGCGGCGCGACCACTTCGCCTTCTTCGCCTGTTCGGATCCCCTGGCCGGTTTCGACACTCAGCGTGACGCGTTCCTCGGCCCGTACCGCGGCTGGGACCGCCCGATCGTCGTGGAGCAGGGCAGGGCCACCGACTCGATCGCCCATGGCTGGCAGCCGATGGGATCGCACCACGTCAAGCTCGATCTCGCGCCCGGCGAGACGCGGGAAGTGATCGTCCTCCTCGGCTACCAGGAGAACGCCAAGGACGACAAGTTCGACCCGCCCGGCAGTCAGACGATCAACAAGAAGCTGGTCAAGCCGATCATCGCCCACTACCTCCAGCCGGCAGTGGTAGAGAAGGCGTTCGAGGACCTGCGCGACCAGTGGTCACGGCAGCTCGGCATCCTGCAGGTCCAGACCGGCAACGAGCACATCGACCGGATGGTCAACATATGGAATGCCTACCAGTGCCTGGTGACGTTCAACATGTCGCGCTCGGCCTCGCTCTTCGAGTCGGGGATAGGCCGCGGCATGGGCTTCCGCGACTCGAACCAGGACCTGCTCGGCTTCGTCCACATGATCCCGGCGCGGGCCCGCGAACGGCTCCTCAGCATCGCGGCGACGCAGCTGCCCTCCGGCGGCGCCTACCACCAGTACCAGCCTCTGACGAATCGCGGCAACAACGACATCGGCAGCGGCTTCAACGACGATCCTGCGTGGCTGGTCATCGCCGCGGCCGCGTATGTGCGGGAAACGGGCGACGTCTCGATCCTCGACGAGCCTGTCCCCTACGACAACCAGGCCGGGTCCGAGGCGCCTCTCTGGGAGCATCTCCAACGAGCGATCGACTACACGCTCGAACGGCTCGGCCCGCACGGCTTGCCGCTCATCGGCCGGGCCGATTGGAACGACTGCCTGAACCTCAACTGCTTCTCGGAGACGCCCGGCGAGACCTTCCAGACGACGACGAACAAGGAAGGCGGCGTTGCCGAGTCCGTCCTCATCGGCGGGATCTTCGTGCTGGCGGCCAACGAGCTGGCGGCCGTCGCCGAGCTCCGCGGTGACGCGACCGAGGCCGGGCGTTTGACTGAGGCCGCCGCGTCGATGGCCGAGGTCGTCGAGACGGCCGGGTGGGACGGGGATTGGTTCCGGCGCGCCTACGACTACTTCGGCACGGCCGTAGGCTCCAGGGAGTGCGACGAGGGCCAGATCTTCATCGAGCCGCAGGGCATGTGCGTGCTGGCCGGGATAGGGCTCGACAACGGCATGGCCGGCAAGGCCCTGGCATCCGTCCGCGAGCGCCTGGCCACTCCCGACGGCATCGTCCTGCACCAACCCGCATACACCTACTACCACCTGGAACTGGGCGAGATCTCTTCGTTCCCGCAGGGATACAAGGAGAACGCCAGCGTCTTCTGCCACACGAACCCCTGGGTGATGATCGCCGAGGCACGAATGGGCAACGGCGAGGGTGCCCTCGACTACTACCTCCGCATCAACCCGTCGGTCCGCGAGGCCATCTCAGAAGTGCACCGCTGTGAGCCGTTCGTCTATGCCCAAATGATCTCCGGCCGGGACGCCCCGGTCCAGGGCGAGGCCAAGAACTCGTGGCTAACCGGTACGGCCGCATGGAATTTCGTCGCCATCAGCCAGTGGATCCTCGGCATCCGGCCCGAACACGACGGCCTGCGCATCGACCCCGTGCTACCGGCGGACTGGGAGGGCTTCACAGCCACTCGGCGGTTCCGCGGCGCCACATATTCCATCGCCGTGCACAAGCCCAAGGGCGTGACGGGACGCGTGAACCGCCTGACCGTCGATGGGCGCCAGATCACGGGTAGCCTGGTACCGCTCCCGGCACGGCCGGGCCAGTCCTTCCAGATCGAAGCCTTCGTCGAGCAGGTTCCCGGCTCTGTCACGCACGGCGTCGCCGGATCCCTTCGCCTGGCGGCGGTGGAGAAGATGAAATGAGCGAGGGCCCGGCGCGCCCGGGCGCCAACGCATACGGCTACTTCGACGAGGAAGCGCGCGAGTACGTCATCACCCGGCCGGATACGCCGACGCCGTGGCTGAACTACATCGGTGAGGGGCGTTACGGCGGCATCGTCTCCAACACCGGTGGCGGCTACTCCTTCGACCGCGACCCGCGCAACAGGCGCGTAACCCGGTATCGGTACAACGCTATCCCCGTCGACCAGCCGGGCCGCTACGTCTACCTGCGCGACCAGGAGACGGGGGACTACTGGAGCCCCACGGCCGCGCCGGTCAAGCGGCACCTGGAGAGTTACGAGTGCCGGCACGGCACGGCCTACACGAAGATCGCCAGCGCCTACAAAGGGATCGCCGCGGAGGTCCTGTACTTCGTGCCGCCGAGCCCGATCGACGAGCCCGCTCCGTGCGAGCTCTGGGTGCTCCGCGTCCGGAACACCGGCACCGCCCCGCGCCGCCTGCGCAGCTTCAGCTATGCCGAGTTCAGCCTCTTCGACGCTTTCAACGACCTGACCAACCTGGACTGGGGCCAGCACATCGTCTTCAGCTCCTGCGAAGACGGCGTGATTCGCGTTGCGACCAAGTTCAAGCCCCTGACCTTCTTCTTTGCCAGCAGCGAGAAGCCCGCCGGCTACACGTGCGACCGAGAGGATTTCGTTGGCCGGGGGCGCGACCTCGCCGATCCGGTCGTCGTCGAGACGGGGGTGCCCTCCAATGCTCCCTCGCCGCGTGGCAACAGCGTGGGTTCCCTGACCCATGACATCGAGCTGGCGCCGGGCGAGGAGCGGCAGATCATCTACGTCATGGGCGCCACCTCACGGCCGGCGGAGATCGGCCGCGTTGTGGCCCGCTTTTCGCAGCCGAGTGAGGTCGCCGCCGCTCTCACGGCGCTGCGAGATGACTGGGCGGCGTACCTCTCGCGCTTCACGGTCCAGACCCCGGACGCCGACATGAACGCGATGCTCAACTTCTGGAACCAGGTCCAGTGCCGCACGACTCTGTACTGGTCGCGCTTCGTCTCCGGGTACGAGACCGGTCTGGGCCGTGGCATGGGCACTCGGGACAGCGGGCAGGACACGCTCGGGACGATGCACACAGTGCCCGACCATGCCCGCCGGATGCTGACCCTCATCTGGAGGATGCAGTTCGCCGACGGCCACACGTGGCATCAGTTCTTCCCGCTCACCGGTGAGGGCGGTCCCGGACTCGCGGCGGAGTACCCCTCCTCACCGCAGTGGTTCAGCGACGACCACCTGTGGCTGGTCCTAGCCGTCTGCGCATACCTGCGCGAGACGGGCGACTTCGCCTACCTCGACCAGAAGGTCGCGTACGAGGACCACGCCGAAGAGACGGTTTGGGATCACATGCTCCGCGCGGTCGACTTCACTCTCAACAATCGCGGGCCGCACGGGCTGCCACGCTCGGGCTTCTCCGACTGGAACGACACGCTCAACGTGGACCACGGATCGGGCAAGGCCGAGAGCGTCTGGACGGCCATGCAGTTCTGCCGGACGGTGCTCGACCTGGCCGAGTTGTGCGAGACGCTGGACCGGCCGGCCGATGCCCGACGCTTCGCCGCCCTGCACGCCTCGATGGCGTCCGCGATCAACGAGCACGCCTGGGACGGCGCCTGGTACATGCGGTCGTTCGACGACGACGGGCTGCCGATCGGCGTCTCGGGCGCTCCGCACCACGCCATCGATCTCATCCCCCAGAGCTGGTGCGTCATGGGCGAAGTCGCCCCGCGCGAACGTGCTGAACAGGCCGTCGCGTCCGCGGACGAGAAGCTCAACACGAAATACGGCATCGCGCTGCTGTGGCCGCCCTACGACGGCGTGGACGATCGCGTTCGCGGCATGTCCACCTTCGTGCCGGGGGCCAAGGAGAACGGCGGCATCTTCTGCCACGCCAACACGTGGTCCATCGTGGCCGCCGCGATGCTCGGCCGGGGCGACGACGCTTTCCGCTACTACCGCCAGATCATGCCGCTTGCCCGCACCGACTCGGACCTGTACAAGACCGAGCCGTACGTCTATCCGCAGAACATCTGCGGCCCCCTGCATCCCTCTTTCGGCATGGCCCGCAACGCCTGGCTGACCGGCACCGCGGCATGGACGTACGTCGCCGCTACTCAATGGATCCTGGGGATCAGGCCCACGTACCACGGCTTGCGAGTGGCTCCGGTCCTGCCGTCGGCCTGGCCGGGCTTCAAGGCCCACCGCGAGTTCCGCGGCACCGCCTACGAGATCACCGTGCGACGCGAGGGGCCCGGAAACACCGTATCGCTGGTCGTGGACGGCGTGGCGGTCGACGGCGACGTGGTACCGCTCCCGGCGCCCGGCACCGGGGTCGTGACGGTGGACGTGAGTCTGCGGTAACCGGCGGCCGAGTTGCGAGGTTCAGCCCCGGACGGCCGTGAGGGCCGCGACCCCCAGGACGATCGCCACGACGCCTGACCTCTGCTGCGGCGAGAGGCGCTCGCGGAAGAGGATGAACGCGGCCACGGCGGTGAGGGCGGCGAACTGGCTGGCCAGGACGGCCGCGATTGCGATGCTCTGCTGGGTGCCCACTACATATGCGGCGTTGCCCAGGACTTCGGCCACTGCGATGACCGAGACCATAGGCACTGCCCGCCGGGTCATCTGAAGGCGGCCGGCCAGCGCCATCGGGACGAACACGGCCACGACGCCCACCACGCGAACCGGCAGTGTGGCCCCAAACGGCGTCATGACCTTGCCTACCTGTGCCGTGCTGAAGATGGCGACTCCGAAGCAAAGGGCCGCCGCGACGCCGAACAAGATGGCGCGCCGTTCGTCGCGCCTGCCCCCCGCGTCCTCGAGCTGCGCTTCGCCCGAGGCGAGGGCCACCGTGGCTATTCCGCCGGCGATGACGCACAGCATCGCCATCACGGGGATGGTCAGATGCTCGCCCGCAACCACCGCGAGCACAGCGGCGATCGCCCCTTCGGTGGAAGTGATTGCCGACACGACGCCGACCTTGCCGATCCGCAGTCCGCTGTAGGCGAGCAGAAGGCCGGCCACGCCGCCGACCCCGGAGCCCGCCAGCCAACCCGCCAGCGCCGGCGTGACGGCCGGCATCGGCCCCGACACCGCCGCGAGCGGCACGGCACACACGAGGCCTATGAGCATCATCCAGGCCACAGTGGACGAAGGGCCGATTATGCGGCTGGATCGAGACGAGGTGAGGGTGGAGGTGGCCCACATGACGGCGGCGCCCAGGCCCCCGAGGATCGCAATCACGCCTCAAGTGTGAGGCACGCCGACTCGGAGCGCCGAGCCACGAACGCGAGCGCCGCCGCCTCGGCTAGGGAGTAGCCGGCTCGGCGCTTCCGGCCGCCAACCTGAACCGCCGCCCGGACTAGGGAGTAGCCGGTTCCGCGAGCGCTTTCGCCACGATCGTCGTGAGCTCAACGCGGCTGAATGGCTTGGCGAGGAAAGTGCCTGTGCCCTCGGACTGCGCGTCCAAGTCGGCTCCGTAGCCGGACATGAGCACGACGCGCATCGACGGTCGACCGGCGACCAGCCGCTTCGCCAGAACCTGACCGTTGGTATCGGGCAGAACCACGTCGGTGAGCAGCAGGTCGATCGGATCGTCGAGGCCGCCGGTGAGGGCAACGGCCTCGGCCGGCGAGCCGGCGACCAGAACGCGGTAGCCCTCGCGCTCGAGGGTGGACACGACGAAAGCCCGGACTGCGGGCTCGTCTTCAACGACGAGGACGGTGGCCGAGGCGGCGGTGTTCACTGCCGGGGCCGCGGCGCCGGACGGCGCGGCGAGCGGTTCGGGCTGGGCGTCCACGCGCCTCAACAAGATCGAGACCCTGGTGCCGGAATCGATGCTGGAATCCGCCCATATCTGGCCTTCCGACTGATGGACGATGCCGTAGACGGTCGCGAGCCCGAGCCCGGTGCCGGCACCGGCCCGCTTGGTGGTGAAGAACGGCTCGAAGGCATGGGAGAGCGTCTCGGCGTCCATGCCCAAACCGGTGTCGGTCACCGTCACGAGAACCGCCGGCCCGTCCATGCCGCGCCCCAGCGACGACGCTTCCTCGATCCGAGCCACGCTGATCTCCAGCACTCCGCCCTCGAGCATGGCGTCGCGGGCGTTGATGGCCAGGTTCACGAGCACCTGCTCGAGTTGACCCGGATCCGCGATCACGACGGCAGGCTGGGGCGCAAGGTTCGTCACCAGGTGGATCTGCTCTCCGATCAGGCGCCGCATCATCTGGCTGACGCCCTCGACGATTGCGTTCACATCCACCGGTCGTGGTTCAAGCACCTGCCGCCGGGCGAAGGCCAGCACCTGGTGCGTGAGTTCGGCCGCTCGTCTGCCGGCGCGCTGGATCTCGCGGGCGTCCTCCGCCAGGGGGCTGTCGCCGAGCTCCACGACGAGCAGATCCGCGTATCCGATGACGGCGGTGAGCAGGTTGTTGAAATCGTGGGCGATTCCGCCGGCCAGGTGGCCCATCGCCTCCATCCGCGTGGCTTCGGCCAGCTGCGCCTCCATCCGGTGCCGTTCCGTGATATCGATCGCGGAGATGAGACGGGCCTGGCGCCCGTCGAACTCGAGGGAGTGACCGGTGATCTCGACGTCCCTGATGGTCCCGTCCTTGTGGGTGTGCCGCCAAACACCTTGCGGTCGATAGCTCCCGATCGACCTGGCAATGTCCTCGATGAGAGCCGGAACGTCCTCCGGCGGGCGGATATCCGCCAGCGTCATCCCGAGGAACTCCTCCCGGCTGTAGCCGTAGACATGCACGGCGGCGTCGTTGACGGCCAGGAAGCGCAGCGTCTCGACGTCGAACACCCACATGGGGACCGGGTTCTGTTCGAACAGATCGCGGTAGCGCCGTTCCGACTCGCGCAGAGCCGTCTCAGCCTCACCCTTGCCCCGCTCGGCTGCCAGCGATTCCAGGGCGAACGAGACGTCGTGGGCCAGCTCTTCGAACAGCTGCGTCTCCTCCGCGTCGAAGTAGCCGGACTGGCTCGAGTAGAGGGTGAAAGCGCCGATCGGCCGCCCGGCAACGCAGATGGGAAACGCGGCCGCCGTTCGGAAGCCCGCGTTGGTCAGTTTCGACCGCCAGGCGGCCATTCGTTTGTCGCCCACGACATCTTCCGCGACCACCGTCCGGTTCTCCCTGATCGCCGTTCCCACCACGCCGCGGCCGGCCGGCTCGTCGCGGACCGACACGGCGACATCATCGAGGAGGCCCTGCTCCCGGCCGGCGCGGAAGGCAATCCGGACGTCGCCGCTGGGTTCGACGAGGCCGATCCACGCTACTGAGAAGGCGCCCACCTCGGCCGCGATCCGGCAGGCCTCCTGGAGCAGCTGGTCGCGGTCGCGCAGGCGGACGATGGCCTGGTATGTGCCGCTCAGGATCGCGTGCGTGCGCTCGAGCCGGATAACTCGCTCCAAAGCCCGGGCCAGATCGGCGACATCTCGAGCCGTTGCGAAGTCTCCCGGGACTGTCTGTGCCGAGGTGGGAATGGGCGCGACGACTTCGAGCGACGGGGGATCGGCTTCACCGGCAGGCGGCAAGACGCCGCGGACGGCCGCCGGACGAGCCGATCCGGCCGACCGACTTCCGGGCGAGTCGAGGACCGGGCCGGTCCTGCCGCCCCGGGACCGCGCGTGGCTGGAGTGGCGGAGTTCGCTCATATAGCCCATTCGACGTACAAAGCCCCGTACCTGGGGCCAATCTACGATAGCCCGCGACGGTGGGTGGGGCAACGCCCTGAACGGGCCCCCTGGGTCAGGGGGCGATGCCAGCTCTCCCGAGCGGCCGCAGGCGCCACACCGCCACGACCACCGGCACGCCCATGGCCACCACTCCGATGACCGCCAGCCCGGCCGGCGCCACGCCGGAGAGCAGATCGGAAGCCAGCATTACCCCATAGGTAGCAACCGGAAGCGCGGCGATGCGCGTTGTCACGGGCCCGAGTGGAACGGGGGCGAAACGCTGCTCGAGGGCCCGGTATGCCAGGTAGACCGTGAACGTGGTCAAGAGCCAGCCGACGTAGTTCTGGATTGGGATGCCGAAGTAGGGTCCTGCGGTCTCCCAGATCCACGCTCGGACCGACGGTCCGGAGAGGATCGGATCTATTACCAGATCCCACAGGGTCATGACGATCGCGCTGACGGCGGCCAGGCGGATCAGCCGGGACATCCCCTCCGGCGTCCCGGTCGGCCGACGTTCGAGGGCCATGTTGGCGATGACGTAGCTCGGGTAGATCATCATGAACCAGGCCAGCGGTATCAGAAGGGGCACCTCGCCCAGCTTGACCCCCAGGTAGCCCGTGTAGTGGTAGGCGCCGAAGACCAGCCCGGTCGCCACACCGACCTGCTCGTAGACCCACGAAACGACGGCGCTGAGACCGAAGAAGGCGAGCGTGTGTCGGCCGCCCAGCGAGTACCAGGCGTGAGCCACGCTGCACATGGCCACGATCGCGGTCAGGGAGCCGAGTCCGCCGGGCACGAGCGGCAGCCGGACGATCCCGAGCAGCAGCGCTCGAAGCACGCCTTCGTACGCGAAGAGGCAGAGCAGCACGAGGGACAGCCAGATCACGATCCGCCCGCGCCGGTTCTCTGCCGCCAGCCCAAGACCGAAGGCGGTCGCGCTCGGGCTCGGATCTGCTGCGTCGTCGGCCACTCCTAGGCCCCGACGACTGCCTTGAGAACCCGGCAGGCCCTCGTGGTGACCCACTCCAGTCTCCGTACGGCAATTCGGCCTGCCATCGCTGCCAGGACTGTCAGCTGCGACAGCAGGCCGACTTTACAGGAATGCGTCGGGCGCGCCAGCGCCGGTGGCGCCTTCCTAGTTCGGCGCGACAGCCGTTCGGCTCTTTGGATAGCCCCAAAGTACTACCCTCCGCGGGCCCGCGGAGCAGTACTACGCGTACCACTGTCCCATTGCGACGGGGGCGCATTCAAACGACCTTCATTCATCATGATCTGGCTGACCCTATCAATTTCTGAGCCCCGTATAGCTGTCGGAAGAACCCCCTCGTGACCACCTCTCAGGCCGCGCCCGATCTCATCCAGTACGCGTGTGAGCGCTGCAAGACGCGCTTCGTGCTGCCGGCGTCCAGCCGGCGGCTGGGTATTCGTGGGAACGTCCGAGCCTTTGCGATCGGGCTCGGTCGAACCCTTCGCTACCGTGAGGGTCTCGGCGCGGGCTATGCCGCCACCCAGCGCAGCATGCTCGCGAAGGTGGACGACAAGGCGTACCAGTCGTTCGTCAAGAGCTTCCGTTTCTGCCATGAATGCCGTCAGTTCGTCTGCAACAGTTGCTGGAGCGACTCGCGCCGCAGCTGCCTGACGTGCGTTGCCAAGGCGATGACCGGAACCGCTCGCCCGCGGCCTCCGTTCGCCCCAGCCGGGCCCGAGATCCCGCGGCCGGTCGCGGTGGCCGGACCCCAACGACGCCGGCGCGTTCGCCGCGACCTGACGCTGGTCGCCCTCGCCTTGGGCCTGATCCTCGTGGCCGTCGAGGTTGGGGTGCTGTTCGCCAACGTCGGCGCGCCCGCTCCGAGCCCATCGGTCCAGGCAACCCCGAGTCAGACGCTCCTCGCGACCCCTACCGCCTCGCCCAGCCCGCCCGCCAGCCCGACCGCCAGCCCTACGCCCAGCCCGACCGCCAGCCCGACCGCCAGCCCCACGCCCAGCCCGTCGCCGAGCGCATCCCCGTCGCCCAGCGCGACACCGTCGCCGACCCCGAGGGTGACGCCAAGGCCGACACCGAAGGTGACGCCCGCGCCGACGCCCGCGCCGACGCCTGTGCCGACGCTGCCGATCCTGCCGACGCCGGCAATCAACTGTTCGAGTAACGGGACACAGTGGAGTTGCATCTGGACCAACCATGGCGACATGCCGAACGCCACTTCTAAGTGGTTCGTGGATTTGGGCCAAGGTGGTGGCTTCCAGAGCCTGTCCGACTTCAGCCCGCTCCCCCTCCCCCCGCCTGCCGGCAACTATCAGGCCTATCTGGTGGTCTCGCAGGCGGGCTATCGGGACGCACAGTCGGCGCCGGGGATCTACTACAAGTAGGCGGCCGTCGGCAGGTGCGCCGCGGAGCGGGCGTCTCCAAGAAGGTCCAGCTGATCCTGGCGTGGCGCCGACGCGTCGACGCGTCGGCGCGTCGACGGCGTAGCCTCTAATACGGGCGCGGCTGCGGAGATCCCCGCGCCGGCGCTCCTCAGCCGCCTGAGCCGTAGATCGTCAGACAGACCCCGATCGCGCAGCGGCTCTCCAGGGAGTGGTACCCCGCCGGCAGGAGTGGGGGAGTGGCGCCCGGATCGGCGACCCAGAAGATGCGGCCGCGGCTCGCGGTCACGTCCCCGGGCACGGCATGGATGACGGCCCCGGGTGGATAGGCCGCAGTCCCGTCGAACCAGGGCGGGTCGTCCGCTGCAAGGACGTGGAGCCGGCTCCGGGTCCGCGGCTCGGCCTCGTCCAGCAGGACCAGGTAGTGGCTCGTCGAAGCATCCACCAGGTCGTGATCGCCCACGCGATCATCCAGCTCCGGGATCAGCGATGAGGTCTCCGGGTGGGTGATGGCCACGCTCAGGGCCAGAGTCGGCACCGCCAGGGCGACGACCAGCGCCGCTGCCATTCGCCGGGGAAGTGCCGCCAGCCCAACGCCCGCCAGGGCTAGCAGGGGAAGCCACATGACGCCGGCGTAGCGAGCCTCCAGGAGCGGCCGCCATACGCTCACAACGACCAGAATCAGGACGCCGCCGCTCGCCAGCAGACAGAAGACCGCCGCACGACGCGACTCCGGCTGGAGGCGTCGCCACGCAACGGCAGCGGCGGTGAGAGCCGTACAACCGGCGGCCGCGGCCACGTATTGCAGGGCAATGAGTCCCGGCCCGAAGGCCAGCCCCGAATCCACTGGCGGACCAGTGAAGAGCTGTCCCACTGTTCCACCAATCGTGGTGAGGCTCAGGGGCGGAACCCAGAAGCCCCCGCCGGCATGATCGAACTGGGCTCGAGCGAACAAGAGCCACGGCGTAAGGGACAGAACCGCACCGGTCGTGGCGATGATTGCGGCGGCCGCGACCCGACGTGACGGCCGGAGCCAGATCCCGGCCAGCACGATACCCACCAGGGCCACGGTTACGAAATAGTCCGTCCAGACGGCGGCCGCGGCGACGACGGCATATGCCGCCCACCGGCCCGGGGTCGGGTTATCGGTCGCCCGCCAGAGGAGCAGCGTCGCGGCCACGGTCAGGGCCCCGGCCAGGCCGTACATCCTGGCGAATTCGGAGAGCATCACGCTCGTGGGCAGGACCGCCACGAAGACCGCGGCCCAGAGCCCGGACGCGTCTCTGGAGACGCGTCGGGCGAGCGCGGCGACGAGCGGAATCAACGCGATCCCGGCCAGGGCGGGGACGAGCCGCAGGGCCCACGGAGAGGCGTCGAGGTGCGCCGGCAGCCACGCCAGCAGGTAGAAGAGCGGTGGTGCGCTGTCGCGGCCGACTATGTCGAGCATCCGGCCCAGGGGGTTGTGGAGGACGACCGCGGAGAAGTCCTCGTCGTAGCCGAGCGGTTGGCGGGCCAGGAAGGCGAGCCGAAGGAAGGCGCCGGCGGCCGTGATCAGGGCCAGCGTTCGGCCGTAGCTCAGCCTGTCCCGGAGGCCGGCCAGCCGGTCGCTCACGGCGAAACTGCCCAGACGGTGGGCTTGCCTGCCGGGTCCCAGGCGACCGGCTCAGCCCGGCCGGCGTCGGCCGGTCCCAGGGCCGCGGCCAGGTCGTTCTGGTTCAATGCCGACACGGTCGAGTAGAGACCCGGGTGCTCGATCCTGGTGCCGGGTGAGAAGAACGCCGGTTGATCGTGGTAGTAGACGAACGCGATGTCCGTGGCCGAGAACTCGTCGATGATCACGGCCGATCCCGGATGGTCGTCGGCGTACTGGCCCATGGCGGCGACCTCGAAGCTGAACGTCTCGTAGCGATCGGCGAGCGAGCGCGACAGATAGGCCACTCCGCTCCAGACGGCGACGGCGGCGAGCCCTACAGCTACGCATGAAACCGCGACCCTGCCCGCCCAGACCCCCCAATGCCCACGGCTCCATCCGACGAACTCGGCCGCGCCGAGCCCGATCGTCACCGCCAGGGGCGCCGCCAGGCCGAGCACCCGCAGAAAGTGCGGAGAATAGCCCTCGGTGGCGATGAGCGGCGGCACCAGGAAGACGGGCAGACTCAGCAGAATCAGCGCGTGGCCGGCATCGCGGCGCATACGCCACAGCCGAGCGCAGCCCAAGGCAGCCACGGCCGCAAGCGGCAGCGGCAGGAGGGGCAGGGCCGCGATGTCGTGGCGCCCGTTCTGATCCCCAACCAGGCCGAACATGCCGAGCGTGCGAAGCACGTGTATGACGGGGTTGCTGTCGGCCACGACGGCGGGGTTGAAAGCGCTCACCAGCGTCGCCCGGCCGAAGTAGTTGGACGGGTTGGTGACCGCGACCGCGAGCATCGGTGCCCCCGCGATCAGGAACGCGGCCGCGAACGGCAGGGCTCCCGCGCGCAGGTCCTCGTACCGGGGCCGATCGACCCGGCGCAGCCACAGCGCCCAGACGATGACCAGCACCGGCAGCAGCTTGAGCGGCTGGTACGTGTAGAGGGCCGCCACTGCCGTTGCCGCCCCGGCCAGCGCGGCCGTCCCGCGGCCCGGACGGCCGGCCCAGCGCAACAGGGCGATCAGGGCCAGGGCCCCGAAGAGCGGCACGATGGTGTTGCGCATCCCGTCGCGGCTGACGCATATGAGCCACAAAGAGCCGGCCGCCCAGGCCGCCGCCACGAGTCCCGTCCACGTGCCGAAGCGACGGCCCAGCATGCCCACGGCCAGCACGCCCGCCACGCCGAACGCGGCCGCGGTGCCCCTCAGGATGAGCGTCGTCTCACCGAACAGGTGGAAGGCGCCGGCCACCACGTAGGCGAAGAGGGCCTCGCGCCCGCCGTCGCCCTGGAACCAGACCAGCCAGTCGGGGTGAAAGCCCGGCTGGTGCAGCATCTTGAGGGCGTCCAGGCCTTCGGACGCTTCGTCGCCGTACAGTCCGGCGCCGGGGTTGGCGGCCAGATCGTAGAAGCGGAGGATGATCGCGGCCGCGACGATCGCAGCCATGGCCAGGATTGCCGCGAGCGCCATGAGCCGCATGCTCACCAGTAGCGGCTCCCCGGCCGCCCCGGCCGGGTTGGCGTCAGCGTGGCCCTGGCTCACCGCGCCGCGTCGGCCAGACGGCGAAGCATGCGTTCCGTCTGCAGCGTTTCGCCGCCCTCGTGGCCGTTGAACGGGTAGACCTCGATCGACTTCGGACCGGCGTAGTGGTTGTACGCGGCGAAGACCGTGGACGGCGGCGTGATCTGGTCCATCAAGCCCACGGAGAAGAGGGCCGGTGCCTTGGCGCGAGCGGCGAAGTTGAGCCCGTCGAAATAGGAGAGAGTGGCGAAGATTCTGTCTGCCTGTTCGCGGTGGATCCTGGCGAACCTCACGATCTCGTGGTATGGGTCGCTGTCGGTGATCTCAATGGCCCGGCGCCAGTGGCACATGAACGGCACCTCGGGCATAGCCAGAAGGATGTCCGGCACGAGGCCAGCCACGGCCAGCGCCAGACCGCCGCCCTGGCTGCCGCCCGTCAGCACCACGCGCGCAGGATCGACCAGGGGATGGGCTCGGGCCGCCTCGACGGCCCGGACGGCGTCGCACGTCAGGCGGCGGTAGTAGTAGGTCTCCGGGTCGAGGATGCCGCGCGTCATGAAGCCGGGATGCTGGCCTGTCACATCGGCGGTCGCGATGTCCGGCGTGTCGCCGGAACGCCAGGTGCTGCCCTGGCCGCGGGTATCCATCACCAGAGTAGCGAAGCCGGCGCTCGGAAACGTGAGCCAGTCGATCGGCCGGCCGCGGCCGCCGCCGTAGCCGATGTACTGGACCACGCACGGCAGCCGCCGATCCCTTGCGAACGGCGAGGCGGCCACGTCGCGAGGAGCCAGGAACCAGCCCTTGATCGGCTGGCCCCCGAAGCCGGCGAAAGTGACGTCCCAGACGTCGATCGCCATCAGAGCGGCGTCGACCGGCTCGAACTTCGGTTCGAGCGGATGCTTGCGCGCTCCGGCCAGGGTGTCGGCCCAGAAAGCGTCGAAGTCGGCGGGCTCCTCGCGCACGGGCTTGTAGACCCGCAACTCATTCAGAGGCAGATCGAATAGCACGCCCCGGTCCTCCTGTTCGCGATGGCAACGGACCTATCGTACGGTCCGAGGCGGGTCCCTCGCTACTGGACCCGAGAGTCGTGGCCCTTCCAGAACGGCTCGCGCAGCTCGGCCTTGAGGACCTTGCCGGTACCGCCCCGGGGCAGCGCGTCGCGGAAGTGGATATCGCGCGGGACCTTGAAGCGAGCCAGCCGCGCCTTGCAATGGTCGCGCAGCTCTTTGGGGGTGGCGGTGGCCCCTTGTTTGAGAACCACGATCGCCACCGGCGCCTCGCCCAGAATCTTGTCCGGCGCCGAGACGACCGCGCATTCGAGCACGGCGGGATGGGACAGGATGGCGTTCTCGACCTCGACTGAGGAGATGTTCTCGCCGCCCCTGATGATGATGTCCTTGGAGCGGTCCTTGATCAGGACGTACCCCTGCTCGTCGAGCGTGGCCATGTCGCCGGTGTGGAACCATCCGTCGCGGATGGTCGCGGCCGTCGCCTCCGGGTCGCGGTAGTAGCCCTCCATCACCACGTTCGACCGGACCACGATCTCGCCGATCTGCTCGCCGTCCTGCCGGACGTCGGTGCCGTCGTTGTGGACGACGCGCAGGCGCACGCCGGGCAGAGGCCAGCCGGTCATCGCCTGGCGCTCCTGGCGGCGCTTCGGCGGCTCGGCCTCGGTCAGGAAGCGGCGCGGCTGTGCGACCGTCAGGATCGGCGCGGTCTCGGACAGCCCGTAGCCGACGATCGTCTGCACGCCGAGCGCCTCCTCGAGTCCGCGGATCAGCGTGGGAGAGGACGGCGCCCCGCCGATGATCAGCTGGTGCAGGCTCGAGAGGTCGTGCTTGGACAGCTCCGAGTGGTGCAGAACGGCGTTGAATATGGCCGGCACTGCGAGGATGCGCGTCACCCTGTTTCGCTCCACGGACTGGATCAGGGCCAGTGGCTCGAACTTTCGGAGCATCACGTGCTGGCCGCCTACCATGGTCAGGAAGTGGGGAGTGCCCCAGCCGTTGACGTGGAAGAGCGGGACCACGTGGAGGACGACGTCGTCCTCGCTAAAGCCCAGCCCGATCTCCGCGTACATGGCGTGGAGGTACAGCTCCCGGTGGGTCATGGCCACGCCCTTGGGGAAGCCGGTCGTGCCGCTTGTGTAGAAGAGCTCGGCCATGGCGTTCTCGTCGATCTCGGGCGTCAGGGGATCGGGTGAGCCGCCCGCCAGGAGAGCTTCGTACTCGTCGGCGGCGATCCCGTCCGGCGCCCCCTCCATGATCACGAAGCGCGGTCTAGCAGGAAGGTCGGCAACGAAGGCCTCGACGAGCGGCTTGAAGTCCTTGTGGAAGAAGACGACCTTCGAACCGGCATGGCCGATGATGTAGGCGATCTCCTTGGGCGTCAGCCGGATGTTGATCGGATTCAGAACGGCGCCGGCCTCGAGCACGCCGTAGTAGGCCTCGAGCAGCTGGTGGGTGTTGTACGTGATGAAGCTGACGCGGTCGCCGGCCTCGACGCCAAGCTCTACGAGCGCGTTCGCCAGTCGATGGGTGCGCTCACCGAATTGGCGGTAGGTGAAGCGGCGGTCCCCGTCGACGACCCCCACCCTGTCGCCGAAGTACGTCTCCGCCCTGTCGCGGAACTCGAGCACCGAGAGAGGAACGAACACCGGAGACCTCCAGGCAAGTCAGTCCGCGGTTGACGCCGCCGGCGGCGCCGGATGCCGCAGTGACCGGGACAAGATACGCGGGTGCGGCCACGCCGGCGAAGCGAGTTTGCAGCCGGGGCGGTCGGCGGGGTCAGCCGGGTGTGACTCTCGGCTTGGTCGCAGCGAATCGGGCCGCCGCTTGGACGAAGTCGACCCACAGGCCGGCGAACTCCTCGGGCGTCGACTCGGTCCGCTCGGGGTGGCATTGCACCCCGACCAGCCAGCGACCCCCCACTCCCTCGAGGCCCTCCACGAGCCGGCCGACCTCGCTGTCCGACCAGGCCACGGGGCGCAGGCCGGCGGCGAGAGCGTCGTGGCGCACGGCCTGGTGGTGGTACGTGTTCACTTCGAGCTCGAGCATGCTGTCGTCTGGATCCCCGCCGGCCACACCGTCGGGCGAGGCGGCGGCGATGGCTCGTCCGAGCTTGCTGCGGGGCTCGATCTCGAGGTAGTGCATGTGAGCCGGTCCGTGGCCGTACGGAGGGCCGGCGTGGCTCGGCACATCCTGGAGCAGCTTCCCGCCCGAGAATACGTTGATCGCCTGCAGCCCGCGGCAGATGCCGAGCAGGGGCACGGACCTCTCCTGCGCCGCCCGCCACGCCGCCAGCTCCATCTGGTCGCGGGCCGGGTCCAGGCCCGCGGCGCCGGCCGGCTTCTCCCCGTACAGGGCAGGATCCACGTCCGGGCCGCCGGTCAGGAGCAGCCCGGCCATCTGGGCCAGCTGCCGGTCCCGCTCCGCGACCGGCGTCGCGGCGTTGATCACCACCGGGTTGCCGCCGTGGCTGCGGATCGCGTCGACGTACAGCTGGTTCTTGCGCAGGGTCAGGGCCGGCTCGGACGAACCGGCCGCATATGCCCCCGTGACCACGATGAGCGGAGCCGTGCTGGCCGGGTGGGCTGCCATGGCGCGCAGCATAGCGCCAATCCGGCCATCGACCGCGCGGCTCGAGCGCCGGCTCATGCGGCGGGCGAGACGGATCGGTCGCTCGGAGCGGAAGGGGTGGCAGGGCCGCTTGGGGGGAAAGCGGCCCTGCCATGGGCGGTGGTCAGGCCGACTCGGCCCGCCTCTCCGTTGGAAGTTGCCAATCTGTTGCGCGACGCCTGCGGACGACATTGCCGCCCGCCACCCTCTCGCCGACCTGCAGACGGAAGTGGGCGACGAGCTCGTCCAGGCTCCTGGCCATCTCGGCCAGAGACGCGGCCGAAGCGACGAACTCCTGAGCTTGCCCGGACATCTGCTCGGTGGAAGCGGACACCTCCTGGGCCGACGCGGAGTTCTCTTCACTTATGGCGGCGATCGACTCGACCGACCGACTGACGATGCTTGCGGCCGCGCCCATTTGAGTAGCCGACGCGTTCGTGTCGGCGGCGATCTCGGCGATGCCGTCCGTTGCTCGCACCACTTCAGAGGATAGACCACGAATCTCGACGACGGCTGCCAGGATGCCCTGCAAGACCATCTTGCGGGCGGCGGCGGCGTCCTTGATCTCCAGGAACGCCCCTGCCGCCTGCTCGGCGAGTTCCGCCCCCATCTCCACCTCACCGGCTCCGGCTTGCATGGCATTCACGGCCGCCTTGGTCCCGTGCTGGACCTCGCCAATGAGGGCGGCGATCTCCTTGGTGGCCCGAGACGAACGCTCGGCGAGCTTGCGGATCTCGTCCGCCACGACGGCAAAGCCCTTGCCCTGTTCGCCCGCCCGAGCCGCCTCGATGGCCGCGTTCAACGCCAGCAGGTTGGTCTGCTCGGCTATGTCGTCGATCGTCTCGACGATGGCTCCTATCTGGTCGGACTTGACCCCGAGCTCGGTCACTTTGACCGCCGTGGCATCGACCGAGGACTTGATCCTGCCCATGCCTCCCGCAGTTTCGTCGACGGCCTTGGCGCCGGCGGCGAGCGCGGCATCGACGCGCTCGTTCAGGGGGGCGATCTCCTCGGCGTCGTTCATCGCCCGGCCGATCGCCTGGGTCGTTGCGTACAGGGCCGCGGACGCTTCCTGGACGCGGGTTGTGGTGCTGGCGGCACCTTCGCCGACCCGCTCGATGATCTGCGCCAGGTCGTGGCTCGCGCCACTCGTCTCGGAGGCGACGCGAGCCTGGTCGCCGGTCCCCGCGGCGATCTGGCTGATGGTCTGGGCGGCCTGCGCGGAGGCCTGGCCGGACTGGGTTGCCGCGGAGTTGAGTTGACTCGATGCGCGAGCCAGTGCCTCGGCGGCAGCCTTGACCTGGCCCAACGCGCCGGCAAGAGAGTGGCGGGCCACTTCATAAGCATCGACCGTTGCGGTGAGCTTGGCCAGCATCCTGTTGGCGACTGCCGCCGTCTGGCCGATCTCGTCGCTGCCGTACCCCTCGATCGGTTCCGTGCCCGAGTGCGCCTGGACCGACAGGTCATTGCGGGAGAGCGCCCCCAGTCCCTCCTCCAGGGTCGTGGCGCAGTTGTCGGTCATCGACGTCAGGGTTTTCTGGACGGACTTGATGCCCCGCCCGATCGATCGCGAGACCACGTACGAGAAGAGGCACCCGATCAGGACGGCAAGACCGAAGACCGCCAGCAGCAGAATCCGCCCCTGCTCAAAGGTGGATTGGGCGGCGCTGTCGGTGCGGGAGGCGTCGGCAAGGGCGGAAGCTTCGAGCCTGTGCAGCGGTGCGACGACGTGACTCAGAAGCGTCGCCGTCGCTGGGACCTCGCCTACGAAGGCCGTGTTGCCGGTCCTTGCATCGGTGCGCGCCTGTTGGAAGGCCGTCTCATACCTGCTTTGCGCCAGCGTGAAAGCTGCCAGATCCGCCTGCGTCCCGTCGTCGACGACGAGCGTCTTGTAGGCCGTCAGGGCGTCCGCGATCTGCTTGTTTTCTACCGTGATCTGAGCGTCGATCTGCGACTGGGCTACCGGCTGTCCGGCGACCAGGACGCTGTAGTTGAGCAACCCTTGCTTCTCGGCCAGCGCCGTGTCGATCAAGCCGAGCCTCTGGACCGCCGCCGTGCCCCGATCGTAGGAATGATGAGCCGCATCGGTGACCGTGCTCAGGTCGGCGATCGCGATGGCGGTGATGACGAAAGCCGCGACAAGCAGAACGAGCGAGGTGGCGAGGAGCTTCGTTCGGATCGTTACTGTCATTGCTCGCGTTCCGCAGCAGCCGGGAGCCGTGCGCCGCGTCCGGCTCGCACGAAAGCGAACCCCGGCAGGTTCGCCTCACTCTGGTTGTCGGCAGATTTGGGCCGGACTGTGCACCTAGATCGGCGACGCGCTCGATCGAATCGGGGCTGGACCTCGAGACGGGCGCCGGGCGAGCCGATCAGCGCTTCTCGTAGACGTAGAAGTCAGCGAAGGAGCCCTCGCGGTCGTCGCCCCTGTGCGGGTACCGGTTGGGGATGTGCTCGATGAGAGTCCACGCCGGAGCCTGCAGCCGCACCCACTTGGTGAACTCACGCTGCCTTATGTACGCGCCGCGGTAGTCGGTATCGGCATCTGGGGCGGCGTTCGCGTCCGTGTCGCTCGAGTAGACGATCACGTATCGACTCGAGCCCGCGAAAAGCTTGCGCATGTAGTCGTCGAAGACGTCGTCTTCCACCAGGTGGTAGACGACGTCGAGGGAAATGGTCAGATCCGCGCCTTCGCCTCGATAGTCGCTCATCAGAGCGAAGGTCTTGCTCGGGTCGGAGGCGAACAGCTCCCTGCACCTGGCGATCACCGTCTCGCTGACATCCAGGCCAAGGTACTTGGGGTAGCTGGCCAGGGCGAGCTGGCTGCCGTCGCCGCAGCCGAACTCGATGACCGATCGGACGCCATGTTGGGTGACAAAGGCGTTGAGCACCTCTGCCTTGAAGGCCGCCAGCTGGGCATGGGAGCCGGTGCCGGAGTCGCCGCCGGAGGCATATCGGGCCTCCCAGTACTCCTTCGATCCCGGAAACGACCCCGACTTGGGGGCGGTGCGGCCGAGGAGCCGCCGATAGACCCTCAGGATCAGCGCTCCGACGATTGGGATCCTCTTGATCAAGCTCTTCATGTTCGCGGACGCTCCAGAGTGGGATGGCGTGCGGGATGCCGGGCCGGCGTGAGTGGATCGGACCGCCGAGAGCGAGGTGAGTCCAATTCTGAGCGATCGGCCGGGCCGCTGCCTAGCTCGGCGGTGAGGTGGCGCCCCCGGCGTGTGGTGGGGTGGCGCGCCCCGGCTTCGGCGGGCGGCTGCCTAGCTCGGAGGCGGGCCGGCGCTCTCGGACCCCGGCGGCCCGATCGGGCGGGGCCACGGTCCGTCCGTGCCGGCGAGCGGATGCAACCGGCCGGCCGGCAATCGCCTGGCCGCCAGGATGGCGAGCCAGCCGCCCCCGAAGAGAAGCCACATGTTGGGGCCGAAGGCGCCGGCTCCCAGGAGGAGCCACACGGCGGTGCCGCTCTCCAGCATGAGCACCGCCGGCAGGGCGAACACGAAGCCATGCGGCCACAGGGCGGGGGAGGCGAATAGCGAGGCCAAGCCAAGAGCGGCGAGCCCGCGTCGACCCCGGAACGCGAGCGCGAGAACCGTCAGGGCTCCGCACGCAGCGACGTACGCCGGAGCCGAGAGCTCCTTTGCGTACGAGTAGCCGTAGAGCGCGTCGGCAAGGGCTTGCGACGAGGCGCGGTAGCCCAGCCCGGCCCACCAGGCCCGCCAGGCGTCGACTCCGACCAGTGGCAGCGTCATGAGCACGATCGCAGAGAAAGCCGCGATCCCGGCCAGCAGCCCGCGCCAGCGCCGCTGGCGCAGCAGCCACAAGACCGGAATGCCGCTTTGCACCTTGAAGATCCCGTCCACGACCAGCGCTCCTCCCGCTCGGACCGCGGCAACGAAGAGGAGGAACGTCAGGCCGGCGACGTTGCCCGATTCGAGGCCGATCATCACCGGCGGGAAGGCGAGGAGGAGCAGGCTCAGGCTTGGTGCGAGCCCAAGGATCCGAAATGCGCGGTACCAGCAGGCAATCTGGAACGCGGTCCAGGCCGCGGCCATCGGTGCGGTCGGCAGCTGCGATAGCAGCGCGAAGAACGGTAGCAACGGCGGCGGATAGAGGAAGAAGTCGGCTCGGGCGCTCGAGGGCCACGTTGTCAAGACCGTGGCCACGTATGCCTGCCCGCCGTTCATCCAGCGTTCGGATGCCCCGAGGTAGACGTTCAAGTCGTAGAGGTGGCTGGGCGGCTGCCAGAGCAGGATGTCGTACAGGACCCAGACGACCGCGATCTGGACCACGAGCGCCAGCTGAAGGGTCGTCAGGCGGCGAAGGGCGAAGGCATGGCCGGCAGGCGAGGTCCGGGCGGAGCCGGCGGGAGCGGCGGAGGGGACGCTGGCGGCCGTGGTCTCTCGGCCCGTGGTGGCCGTGGTGGCCGTTGTCGTGCCGCCCGCGGTGGCCGTGGTCGCGAGGCCCATCCGGCCAAACGCCCGCAGCACGAGGAGAACCCCGGCCGTGACGATGAGCCAGGCCAGCCAGAATGGGACTCCGGCCACGTCCCGTCCGAGCTGCGGCACGGCATACCCAACGACCAGAACCATGGACGCCGGGACGGCCAGGTCCAGGCCACCCGGCCGTGCCCATCGAAGGCTCGCCAGGTCCGCGAGCCAGCCGCGCCCGGCGGCAACGAACGAGAGAAGCCCCTGCGCCACGGCGATATTCTAGGCGGCCGCGCGTGGGGTTCCGCCTGGATGCGTTAGGCGGTAGCCGAAGGCTGCCGGGCGCGGGGTTCCGCCGGGATGCGGTAGGCGGTGGCCGAAGGCTGCCGGGCGTGACCGGGCCTCGCCCGCAGCCGCCCGTGACCGGGCCTCGCCCGCAGCCGCCCGTTCGCATGCCCGTCCTGAAGTTCCTTCCGCGGCCTACCATGGGCGCGTGCTGAGCCGACCGCACTTCTCGATCTACCGACCGCGCCGGCCGTCGTTGGCCGGATTGTTCGTGGCCGCGCTGGGCCTCGCCCTTGCCACACCACTGGCCGCGGTCATCCACGGACAGCTGGGCGTGCAGCATGCATCGATCGTCTATCTGCTGCCGGTCGTGGCCGTCGGCATGGGCTATGGCAGCTGGTTGGCCGTGGCCACCGCCATCGCCTCGTTCCTGCTGTACGACTTCTTTTTGGTCCAGCCGCTGTACACGTTCTCGATCGCGGCGCCGGAGGAGTGGCTGGATCTGCTGCTCTTCCTGGTCGTGGCCATCGCGATCGGCCGGCTGAGCGCGCTCCAGTTGCAGCGGCGCCGGGAGGCGGAGCTTCGCAGCGCCGAGGCCCGGGCGATGTTCGCCATGAGCCGCGACGTCGCTACCGCGGCCACCGCTCTCGAGGCGGCGCCGCTCCTGGCCGCGCGCCTGGTCCGCGAGGCCGAGATGGCGCGGGTCTGGATCGGACTGGGGGCGGCGATCCCGGACGAGCGAGTCGCGGCGGACAGCGAGCCGGGCGAACCACGACCGCCCGTCGCGACGCGGTGGCTGCTCCACTCGCACTCGGCCGACGCCCAGCCCAGCTGGTCCCGTGTCCGCGAACTGGCGATCAGCCGGACCGGGGATCGCCAGGCCGACGAGCGCGAAACTCGGCGCAAGGCGGCTCGAGACGGCGACGAGTCGGCAACGGTCTTCCGCGTGCCGCTCGAAGCCGGAGGCGAGACGATCGGTTCGCTGTGGGCGACCCGCCGCCGCGGAGATCCGTTCCCGGGGCGATCGCACACTCGACTGCTGGCCGCGGCCGCCGATCAGTTCGGCCAGTCCGTCATCCGCGACAGGCTGGCGGCAGAAGCCACCGCGGCGGAGGTGGCGCGGGAAAGCGATGCCCTCAAGTCGGCCCTGCTCGATTCCGTCTCCCACGACCTTCGGACGCCACTGGCGGCGATCCGGGTAGCGGCGGGGAATCTGATGGATCCGGACGTGCCCGTCAGCCCGGAGGGGACGCGCGTTACCGCCCGCACGATCGACCGGGAGGCGGAACGCCTGAGCCGGCTGGTCCGCAACATGCTGGATCTCGGTCGAATCGAAGGCGGTGCCCTGCATCCGTCTCTGGAGCTGTACGACCTGGCCGACATCCTGGAGCCGGTCGTCGAACGAATGCGGCCGATGCTGGCGCCCTCGGAACTGGAGATCGCGGTAGCGCAGAACCTGCCGGCCGTTCGAGTGGACGCGCTGTTCCTGGACCAGATCCTCACCAATCTGCTCGAGAACGCTGCCCGGTATGCGGCGGGCCGGCGGATCCGGGTCTCGGCCCGTCAGGCCAGGCCCGGGCGCGTCGACATGGTGGTCGAGGATGCCGGACCCGGGGTCCCCGCGTCCGTGCTGCCACGTCTCTTCGAGCGGTTCTATCGCGCGCCGCGGCGCAAGGGTTCGCGAACGGAGGGCGGCTCGGGGATTGGGCTGGCGGTGGTCCGCGGCTTGGCGGTGGCGATGGGCGGTTCCGCCGACGCCAGGCAGAGTTCGCTGGGTGGGCTGGCGGTGGTCGTTCGATTGCCGGCGGAAGACGCCGAACCGGCCGAAGAGGCGACCGAGGTCGAGCGGGCGGCCGAACCTGCGGCCGAACCTGCGGTTGAGCCGGCGGCCAGCGACGCCGCGGTCGAACCCGCATGAGCGACGGGGCGGCGGTCGTCCTGATCGTGGAGGACGACGAGGCGGCAAGGGCCGCGATCGCCGCCAACCTCCGGGCTCGAGGTCATGAAGTCGATGAGGCGGGCAACGTCCGCGAGGCTCTGCGGCTCTGGGATGTCCGCCGGCCGGATGTGATCCTGCTCGACCTGGGCTTGCCGGACTTCGACGGCCAGGCCGTCATCCTGCGCGTTCGCCGGGAGGCCACGACGCCGATCATCGTGGTCTCGGCGCGCGGGCGGGAGGAAGATCGTGTGGCTGCCCTGGACGCCGGGGCCGACGACTATCTGACCAAACCCTTTGGGCTCACGGAGCTGCACGCCCGAATGCGGGCTGTGCTGCGGCGAGCTGCCGGGCCCGAGGCCGACACGGAGGGTTGCCTTCGTCTGGGCCCGGTGGTGCTGGATGTGCCGCGCCACGAGGTCAGCGTCGGCGATAAGCCGGTGGAGCTGACGCCGCGCGAGTTCGAGCTGCTCAAGGTGCTGCTATCGCAGCCCGGCCGCGTCATCACGGCGGGCCGGCTGCTGCGCGCGGTCTGGGGCACGGCCTACTCGGACGAGGGCCACTACCTCCACGTCTACGTTTCGCGGCTTCGCCGCAAGCTCGCGGCCGCCGACCCATCGGGAGCCGCTGCCAAGCTCATCGTCGCCGAACCGGGGGTCGGCTACCGCATAGTCGGGGAGTAGGTTCGGGTCGGGCACAACCTTGATCGGTCGGAGGTTCAAGTCCTCTCGTCCTGACGAGTCACGGCGAAGGGTGGGCCTCCCGTTTCCCGAGTCGACGGCCACTCCGCGAGGGCGACAGCCCATCCTGTGGCGCTATTCTGCCTGTGTGAGACTCGAGGGTAGCCGGTCAGCCTTTGTGGTTCGTCTGTTGACTGCTGCTCTCATCGGCGTTGCGACCGCTGCCGGCTGTGGGAAAGCCGTCACTTGGCCAATGCCGACGCGCGTTTCGGCATTTCCGACGGGAACGCCGTTGGCGTCGCCAAGCGCTCAGTCAACGGCGATGCCGATCGCCTCGGACTGGAGCGTCGTGTCGCTGCCAAGCATGGCCTGCCCCACTACGAGCGAGGGGACGGCCCTCACCGATGCAGCATCTGGCTTCGAGATGGTCATGCCCTCTAGCTGGCGACAACTCCTCCCCGGCGAGGAGGGCTGGCTAATCGTTGAAGGCAGCCATGACAGTAAGGCCGAGGCGTGGCTCAAAGACGGGACCATGCGGGACTTCGCCGTCCCCCTGCTGCCTCAGGATGAAGACAAGATGGTCAATCTGTCGGTGTACGTAGACACGGACGATCCAGGCAAGACCCTGACTATGCTCGGCAGCGAATATGCGGACACGATCGTCAGAGCGGAATCGGGGCTGGTGACCCGCAGGGACGGTCTGCAGATGCCGGCCGGGCCTACGGTCCGAGTTACGGCGACGTATCCGCACGGCGATGGCTCTTTCGGCTTCGACGACCGGGTCGTCGCCTATATCCTTCGACAAGACTCTCGCCTCTACTACCTAGTCTTCGTGAGCCGCGATTCCACGGGTGACCAGTACGCCGATCGGTTCCTCTGCATGGCCCGGTCGTTCGGTCATGTCACAGGCCCGGGCACGAGTCCTTCGAGCAAGTAGCGGAGCGCGCCGGCCCAGCAAGCCGAATGGATCATTCTGCGGTTGTCGAGCATCCTGCCTCAGAAGTCGCTTCGTCATCGAATCCGCAACCCATCTCGGCACGACAATCAGGCATGTGGGACGCCACGGTGCAAATCCTCTAGGACCGACTTTGTGCACGCCGCCGTCGCCACCACCGCCGCGCTGCGACGAAAGACCAGACCAGCTCAACGACGCCGAACGGCCAGGCCCCCTGCAGAAAGCCGTATGCCGAGGATGCCAGGCAGGCGCCTGCGAAGGCCAGCACGAACCAGGCCGACCGCGCCTCCAGAGCGTAGAAGACGAGCATCGCGGAGACGGCCAGCGCCCCGAACAGCGTCAGTGGGTCCATCTCGCGAGTTCCCGACTGACGTCACGCCTGATGCGTGTGATCGACGGGCGAGGGCTCGCCCACCAGGTGGACCTCGAGGCCCGGAACGGCGTCGAGGAGTCGATCCGCGAGCGAAGCCCGTCCGACGTGGAGGCCGCGGTGCGGCCGGTGGACCAGGACCAGGTGGGTGACGCGACGCTCGCGGACGACCTCCTCGAGTCCACGGGCCAGGTCGGAGGCTTCTCCCCTGATGATCTCCGCGCCCAGGTCCACCGCGTAGTCCAGGTTGGCCTTGACGTTCTGCTGGCGGTCGCGTGACAGCCCGACCCCGGGCGTCTCGACGGCAATGGCCAGAAGCGGGGCGTGCAACGCGCTGGCGATGGACGCGGACCTCCGGAGCGCCCGACGGCACTCGACCGACTCGTCCACGAGAGCCATCACCCGCTCCGTCACCGGCCCTACGTGCAGGCCCCGTTCGCTGACGATGTCTTCGAGCTGCTCGTCCACCTTGCCGGCCACGAATCGCAGCGACAGGTCCCGCAGAGCGGTCAGGTTCGTCTCGGTGAAGAACCGGTCCAGCGCCAGCGTCGCGCGATCGGGCGGATAGACGTTGCCGTGGCGCATCCGCTGGCGCAGCGCGTGCGGGCTCATGTCGACCAGCTCGATCTCGTCCGCGGCCCGGACTACCTCGTCCGGGATCCGCTCGCGGACCGGTACGTCCAGGATCGTCTCGACCGCGTCCGCGATCGACTCGACGTGCTGGACGTTGCAGGTGCTTATGACCTCGATGCCGGCATCTCGGATCCGATTCACGTCCTGCCAGCGCTTCTCTCGAGGGGAGCCCGGGACGTTGTTGTGGGCGAGCTCGTCGACCAGGGCCACGGCGGGATGGCGGGCGATGATCGCGTCGGCGTCCATCTCCTCCACGGCCACGCCTCGATACTCGACCCGGCGTCGGGGCACGACTTCCAGGCCGTCCAGCATGGCTGCCGTGTAGCGCCGGCCGTAGGTCTCGACGAAGCCCACCACAACGTCCGTGCCTCGGTCGTGGCGCCGATGAGCCTCCTCGAGCATCTTGTAGGTCTTGCCGACGCCGGGGGCCATGCCCATGTAGATGCGCAGCCGCGCGCGCTCCGGCTTCTGCTCGGCATGAAGCCGGGCGAGCATCTGGTCGCCGGTCGGCCGACTGGGATCTGCCGGTTCGGTGGTCATCTCAGCAGTCCATCGAGGTCGAGGTTGAGTTCGAGCACGTGGACTCCCGCCGCACCGATAAAGCCGAGGAACGGCTGCGCCGTGTGCTTGGCGACCAGCGCTCTGACCTGATCCTCGGTCATGCTGCGCGCTTTGGCAACGCGTGGAACCTGATACTCGGCCGCGGTCGGGCTGATGTCGGGGTCGAGGCCGGAGGCGGAGGCCGTGACCAGGTCGACTGGGATCGGTGCGTTGCCGTTGGCGGCTCGCAGCGCGTCCACTCGCTGACTGATGGCGGTGATCAGCGTTTGCGACGTCGAAGACAGGTTCGTGCCGCCCGACAGAGTCGGATCGTTGCCGGTCCCGGCTGCCGACGGACGGCCGGAGAAGTACTTCGGGTCGTCGAACGACTGGCCGATCAGGCTCGATCCGATCGTCTGGCCATCGACGACGACCATCGAGCCGTTGGCCTGGCTCGGGAAGGCCACCTGTGCGACTGCCGTCACGGCCAGCGGGTAGGCGAGCCCCGTGATCACCGTGAAGGCCAGCAGGATCGAGACCGCCGGCCAGAGCTGAGATTTGACGAAGCTTCGCATCGCTGACTCCTAAGCCAGGTGAATGGCGGTGATGAGGAGGTCTATGGCCTTGATCCCGAGGAACGGGGCGATGATTCCGCCGACTCCGTAGATCAGAAGGTTCCGCCGCAGCAAGTCGGCCGCCGGCGCGGCTCGGTAGGCGACGCCCCGGAGAGAGAGCGGCACGAGGGCGACGATGATCAGGGCGTTGAAGATGACCGCCGAGAGGATGGCGCTCTGGGGGTTCTCCAGGCGCATGACGTTGAGGCTGTTGAGTTCGGGGTAGGCCACCATGAACATCGCCGGCAGGATGGCGAAGTACTTGGCNNGCCGGGGCGTCGTTGGTGCCGTCGCCCGTCATTGCCACCAGGTGACCGTCGGCCTGCTCGGCCCGGATCCGGGCGATCTTGTCCTCCGGCTTGGCCTGGGCCATGAAGTCGTCGACGCCGGCCTCGGCGGCGATCGTCTTTGCCGTGAGCGGGTTGTCGCCGGTGACCATGACGGTCCGGATGCCCATGCGGCGCAACTCGTCGAACCGAGCTTTCAGACCCGGCTTGACCGTGTCCTTCAGCTCGATGACGCCGAGCGGCAAGCCGTTCCGGCGGATCGCCAGAGGAGTGGCGCCCAGCGATGAGATCTCGTCGGCGAGCGTCTGCAGCTCCGGCGGGGCCTCCGCGTCCAGCGCTGCCACGATCGCGTCGACGGCGCCCTTTAGGACGACCGTGCCATCGGCCAGGATCACGCCGCTCGTCCGGGACTCAGCGCTGAACGGCACCACCGTGGCGACCTCCGGCGCGGGGGAAGGCGTGGCGGCCGCTTCCGCGCCGGGGCCATGGGATGCAATCTCCGCCAGGCGCGCCTGGGCCAGTTCAACCACCGATCGGCCTTCCGGCGTCTCGTCCTCGAGCGATGTCAGGAGCGCCGCCTCGAGGGCCTCACGCTCCGAGACGCCAGGCAATGCCACGATCCGCGAGGCGAGCCGGTTGCCGAAAGTGATCGTGCCGGTCTTGTCGAGCAGGATCACGTCCACGTCGCCGGCCGCTTCCACGGCCCGGCCGCTCATGGCTAGGACGTTGAAACGGGCCACCCGGTCCATTCCGGCGATGCCGATCGCGGACAGAAGGCCGCCGATCGTCGTCGGGATCAGGCAGACAAGGAGGGCTACGAGGACGACGATCCCGAGCGGTGCGCCGGCGTACAGGCCGAAGGGTCGGAGTGTCGCGGTCGCCAGCAGGAAGACGATCGTCAGCCCGGACAGCAGGATCGAGAGGGCGATCTCGTTGGGTGTGCGCTGTCGCTTCGCGCCCTCGACCAGCGCGATCATTCGGTCCAGGAAGGTCTCGCCGGGGTTGGCGGTGATGCGGATCGTGAGCGTGTCGCTGGTCAACGTGGTGCCGCCAGTGACGCTGCTGCGGATGTCCGTGCCCGGCTCCTTGAGCACCGGGGCGGACTCGCCGGTGATGACCGCTTCGTTGACGTAGGCGACGCCTTCGATAACGTCGCCGTCGCCGGGGATCGTCTCGCCCTCGCGCACGACGATGACGTCGCCGGCACGGAGCGCCGAAGAGCCGACCTCCTCGACCGTTCCGTCTTCGCAACGGCGGTGAGCCGGCGTCTCCGAGCGCGTCTTGCGCAGGGTCGCGGCCTGGGCCTTGCCGCGGGCCTCGGCCAGCGCCTCGGCGTACGTGGCGAAGTAGACGGTGAACCACAGCCAGATCGCGATCTGGAGTTCGAAGCCCGTACCTCGGCCTACTTCATTCACGGCGGCCTTGCTCAGGCCGAGGAGGTCGGAGACGAGGATCACGGTCACCAGGGCGGCGGTGACCTCGACCACGAACATGACCGGGTTCTTCGCGAGCTCGCGCGGGTTCATCTTCCGCACGGCCGGCCCAAGGGCCCCACGGAGAAGCTTCGGGTCGAATATCCCCCGGTTGCGCGGACCCGCGCTGCCGGCTTGCGCCCGGCGGTCTTCGCGAGCTACGCGGCCGGTGCCGCGAGCGGTGTCGATTATCGAGAGGGAGAGAAGCTTGCGGCGGAAGCCGCCAGCCAGTTCGAAGGCCATCAGAAGAGCCTCCCGGCGTTGTTGAGGAGCTGGTCGACGATCGGGCCGAGGGCAAGCGCCGGGAAGAAGGTCAGCGCGCCGACGATGATGATCACGCCGATCAGCAGCCCGACCCATATCGGGCCGGTCGTCGGGAATGTGCCAAGGGACGGCGCGACACGGCGCTTCCCGGCCATGGAGCCGGCGATGGCCAGGATCGGCACGATCATGGCGTACCGACCCAGCATCATGGCGAACGCGCCTGTCACGTTATAGAAGAGGGTGTTGCCCGTTAGCCCGGCGAAGGCGGAGCCGTTGTTGCCGGTCTGGCTGGAGAAGGCGTAGAGGATCTCGCTGAAGCCGTGGGGGCCGCTGTTGAGCGGCCCGGCTTTGCCGGCCTGAGTGGCCGTGGCTAATGCCGTGAAGAAGAGGATGCTAAAGGCCAGGAAGAGGACCACGAGCATGGCCATCTTCATTTCGTAGGCTTCGATCTTCTTGCCGAGGAACTCCGGGGTCCGCCCGACCATCAGGCCGGCTATGAAGACCGCGATGATGGCGAAAACGAGGATTCCGTACAGGCCGGCGCCCGCGCCGCCTGGGGTGATCTCGCCGAGCTCCATGTTGAAGAGCGGGACCAGGCCGCCGACTGGCAGGAAGCTGTCGTGCATCGAGTTCACGGCCCCGGTGCTCGTGCCGGTGGTGACCGTCGCGAACAAGCCGCTCGCGTCAGCCCCGAAACGAACCTCCTTGCCCTCCATGTTCCCGGCCGACTGGTCGATGTTCTGAGCGACCGCCGCAGGAATTGAGGGGTTGGAGCGCTCCTCGCTAGACATCGCCACGAGCGATCCTGCCGACAGGACGACGATCATGACCGCGGCCAGCGCCCAGCCCTGGCGGGCGTTGCCGGCCATCCGACCGAACGTGTTCGTCAGGGCGAACGGGATGATGAGGATGAGCAGCATCTCGAACCAGTTCGAGAACGTGGTGGGGTTCTCAAAGGGATGGGCCGAGTTGGCGTTGAAGAAGCCGCCGCCGTTGGTGCCCAGCTCCTTGATGGCCTCCTGCGAGGCGACCGGGCCGAGCGGGATGATCTGCGTTGCGCCCCCGAGCGTGTGCACGGTGATCGAGCTGGCGAAGGTCTGGATCACTCCCTGGGAGACGAGGACCAGCGCGCCGACGAAGGCGATCGGCAGCAGGACGTAGAGCGTGCTGCGGGTCAGGTCGACCCAGAAGTTGCCGATGGTCGTCGATGACTTGCGGACCAGGCCGCGCGTCAGGGCCAGCGCAACGGCGATGCCGGTCGCGGCGGAGACGAAGTTCCGGACGGCGAGCCCGGCCATCTGGGACAGGTACGTCATCGTCTGTTCGCCCAGGTAGTTCTGCCAGTTCGTGTTCGTATCGAAGCTGACGGAGGTGTTGTAGGCCAGGTCCGGCGCGACGGGACCGACGGTGACGCCGCCCTGGCTGAGTGGCAGCGATCCCTGGAGGCGCTGCTGCAGGTACAGCACCAGGATGCAGACGAACGAGAAGAGGATCACCGAGACCGCGTAGGCTTTCCAGCCCTGCTCGACCTTCTCGTCGACCCGCATGACCCTGTAGACGCCACGCTCGATCGGACGGATTACAGGCGACAGGAAGACGCGTTCGCCTTCCATGACCTTGCGGATGTAGCTACCCAGCGGCCGCGCAAGCAGGAGAACTACGGCGAAAAGACTCAAGGCCTGGAGGAGCCCAGGCAGCGAGGGAATCATCTAGAACCGCTCCGCTCGCAGCAGCGTGAAGAGGAGGTAGACACCGAGGAAGAGGACGATCACGCCGCCCAACAGGTCCTGGCCGTTCATCGGGCCAACCGGTCGCAGAGCCAGATGAGGCCCATGAAGAACAGCAGGCAGGCTGTCATCAGGGCGATCATCGCCAGGTCAAAAAGCATCGAGTCCTCCCTGGGAGGCGGGGGTCGCGCCGTCCGCCTCGCTGTGGTGGCGTTCTACGATCTCGATGAGCGTTGGAACGGCGAACGGTTTGGGCAGGTAGCCGGCGCAGTGGAACTCGCGCAGTCGCGAAGGCGGGACGGCGGTGGCGCTGACCACGAAGACCGGCGGAGCCCCGGCCGAGTCGAGGCCGCCGGTGCGAAGAAAGCTCCAGCCGGAATCGCCTGGCAGATTGATGTCGAGCAGCACGATCGTGGGCCGGTAGCCGCCGCGGATCATCTCCGTCGCTTCCTCGGCGGAAGCGGCGACGCGGGCCAGGTGGCCGCGAGCCGTCAGGTGCTTCGAGATGATCGATGCCAGCGGCAGGTCGTCCTCGATCAGCAGGACTCGGGCCGGGGTCACTCCACTACTCATCGGTCCTCCGCACGATCAGGTCGCAGCCGGCGTCATCGGGGAAGGGCAGTGGGTCGAGGCGGACTCCTTTGGATTGGGCATCCGCGCGGAAGCGCTTCGCCACTTCCTCGCCGAACTTCAGGCCGCTGAGAGTGATACGTGAGGCCGCGCCCGACGCGACGAGCGCGATGGCGCTCTCGACCTCGGCGACCTCGGAAGTGAGTCGACGCCGAGTTTCCTCCGGGTCGGGAGTTGCCGTCACATGTGCCGGGTCGCGTTCCATGTCTCCAGGATCGCCGCGCCCACCAAGAGGGGACCGTGGGTTGAGGGGGTCGGATCGCTAAACGCGGCCTAAACGATGGGATGGGCTCGGCGGTCAACCGTCTGGCGAGACGTCCCGCGGTTCGGGGAGCCGCGCCCGCGCCTCACTCGTACTACTAGTGCGGTCCCAGCCGGCCGATTGAGGACCGGCCGCAGACGGACCCGGTAGGAGGACTCAATCATGCGTCCCATCCCCAGCCTGAGTCGCGGCGCAAGAGCGACGATGGCGTTGGCTGTCGCCCTAGCGGCCGCCTCGGCGGTCCCCGCCGTGGCAGCCGCAAAGGCCCCACCGTTCCTGACGTCCCTTCCGATGCAGAGCGTGATCGGATCCACCGTCCCCGGTAACGGCGACATCAATCCGTACGGCATCGCCGTCGTGCCTCGAACGACCGGCCACCTCGTGAAGGGGGACGTGCTCATAAGCAACTTCAACGCGAGCTCGAACCTCCAGGGAACCGGCACCACGATCGTCCAGCTCTCGCCCAAGGGCGCGATGAGCGTCTTTGCGACGGTGATGGCTTCGGACGTACCCATGTGCCCGGGAGGCGTCGGCCTGACAACGGCACTGGTCGTCCTGAAGAGCGGCTGGGTCGTCGTCGGTAGCCTGCCGACCACGGACGGCAGCTCTGCCACAGCCAAGGCCGGCTGTCTCATCGTCCTCGATCGCTGGGGCCACGTGGCGGAGACGATCCAGGGCAGCCCGATAAATGGGCCGTGGGACATGACAGCGTGGGATGGCGGCGACAGCGCGCTGCTCTTCGTCTCGAACGTGCTCAACGGCACGGTCGCGGCCGGCGGCAGCGTGGTCAATGGCGGAACCGTCGCCCGGATCGCCCTTTCGGACACTGATGGGAAGATGCCCAAGGTGACGTCCGAGCGGGTGATCGGCTGGGGCTTCGCGGAGCGAACGGACCCCGCCGCCCTCGTGATCGGACCGACCGGCCTCGCGCTCGACAGCCATGCCAACCTGTACGTCGCTGACACGGTAAACAACCGCATCGCGGTCATTCCCTACGCTGCGGCTCGGATGTCGTCGTCCCACATGGGCACGACCGTGTCGGCACATCACTTCCTCAACCAGCCGCTTGGGCTGGCTCTCGCCCCCAATGGCGACGTTCTGACCGTCAACGCGGGCGACGGCAACGCAGTCGAGGTGACTCCGGCCGGGCATCAGGTCGCCATGAGGTTGCTCGACTCGACCGGCGGCGGAACCCTCTTCGGCCTGGCGGTCGCGCCCGGCGGACACGGGCTCTACTTCGTCGACGACGGCTCCAACAACCTGCAGCTTCTGCACTGATCTCAGCGCAGACAAGCTAGTGGGCGGGGTCCGGCCGAGGCCGTGGCCCCGCCCCTCTCTTTGCGGGCGGCCTTGCCGAGACCCTGGGGCGGGCCGCCCGCCCCAATGCGAGAGGTGCGCCCCCGCGACTGTGGCCCTGCCAGTCGCATGTCTCTATCCTGCAATGTCGCCCTTCCGGGACGCACGCCGGGAGCTAGGATGGCCGTGACTCGGGGGACCGTACCTGATCGGCCGCGAAGGCTGCCACCGCAACGCCATCCGGCCTCCACATTCGTCGACATAGTGGAACGAGAGGGATACTCGCGATGACGACGGGATTCGAGTTCTGCGCCACCTGCGGCACGCCGCGGGCTGCGGCCGAGCAGAAGTTCTGCGCGGTCTGCGGCTCGGCCCTCTCGCCGGCGGCGCCGCCCCCGCCACCTGCGTCGCCCGCCTTCGCGGCGCCGCCAGTTGCCCCGCTGCCGCCAGCTGCCCCGCTGCCTGTCGCGCCCCCGCCCGTCTGGCCGGCTCCCCCCTACATGGGCTCACCTGAATATGCGGCGCCCAGTGCCCCCGCCGCCACGGGCACGGGCGTCAATGTGCTGCGTCGCCTCCTGGTGGGGGTGAGCATCGTCCTCGTTGCCGCGTTGGTCGCGGTCTCCTGGCTGGGCGTCGTCCAGGTCCCGGTCCTGAGTGCGGCGTTTGGAATGGATCACCCGCGCGACCTCCACATGGTCAAGGACAGCACCGCGCTCAACGACTTCACCAGTAAGTGGGGCATCGAGCTGCCGTCGCCGACGCAGAACTACAACCTCGGCAGCAAGCATCACTACTCCGGCAGCGTCCAGGTGGACGACATGATCAGTGAGGCCGCGCTCGCGGCGCTGCCGGAGTACAGCGCCCCGAACAAGACCATCAGCCAGATGCAGTTCCGGATCCACGAGGGCTTCATCGAGATGTCGGCCTTCGTGAACGTGCCCGGCTATCCCGCCTCGGGCCCGATGTACACCCAGTTCTCGATATCGGCGACCAGTTCGAGCACGGTCGCGGTCGACTTCTCGCAGCTCGATTTCGGGCGGGTCGGCGTCCCCGGCAATGTCGTCGACACGGTCAAGACCGCCTTGAACGAGTACCTGGACCAGAAGATCCTCGAAGCCGGCGTCACGATCGATACGCTGCAGCTCCACGAAGGCGGGATCAGGTTCAAGGGCACATGGCCCAAGACCATCACCGCCGACCCAACCAAGCCGTAACAGGGGCCCACGCTCGAGACAAGGAGACGACCGATGATCGCTGGTCGGGCAGGACGACTCTTGGTGTTGTTGGCGCTTTTCGCCGTGCTATTGCTCGTGCTGGCCGGATGCGAAGTTGACGGGTGGATCCCTTGACGGGGAGTCCGACCTCAGCGCGAGGCCCCGGCGCCTGAAGCCGGCGCCGCGGCCAGGGAGTCGTGGTCGGCGACGCGATAGCCGATGCCGGGCTCCGTCTCGATCAAACCCTCCAGCGAAGTGGAGGGTGCGGCGGCGGAGAGCTTACGGCGAAGCCGGCCCACGTAGACGTGGAGATAGGCGCTTTCGTCGGCGTACGCCAGGCCCCAGACCGCTCGCAGCAGCCGGGCCTTGGTGAGAACGCGGCCCTGGTTCGACAGCATCACCTTGAGCAGCTCGTACTCGCGGGGCGTGAGGCGGACCGGCTCACCCGAGACGCGGACCTCCCGTTTGACCGCATCGAGCTCGATCGGGCCGAGGCGCAGGCACCCATCGGAGTCGGCGTCCGGACCCGCGGCACGCCTGAGCACGGCTCGGATTCGCGCGTTCAGCTCGTCCATTGCGAAGGGCTTCGTCAGGTAGTCGTCCGCGCCCGCCTCCAGGCCCCCTATCTTGTCGCGCTCGTCTTCACGGGCGGACAGGATGATGATCGGCGTGGTGGCCTCGCGACGGATCCGCCGGATGACGTCGACGCCGTCGAGGTCGGGCAATCCCAGGTCGAGCAGGACCAGGTCGGGCCGGTGGGCGTCCCACTGGCGCATGGCCTCGTGAGCCGTCTCGGCTTCATAGGAGACGTAGCCGCGGCGGTCGAGGTAGTCGGTCAGGGCTCGCCGGGACGATCCCTCGTCCTCGACGATCAGCACCGAGGGACCGGTCACGGGGCTGTTCCCTCGGCCGGGGCCGAAACGTCGGTCGCCCCCGGCTCGGCCGCCGCCGACTCCGGCGCCTCGTCCGGCACGAGAGCCGGCCGCAGTCGCACGTCCACGCGCAGGCCGCCGAGCTCGCTGCGGCCGGCCTCCACCTCGCCGCGCATCGCCCGGGTCAGGCCCTCCACAACGGTCATGCCGATGCCCATACCTCGTCGCTTGCCCTCGCCCGGAGGCCCGGCCTGGTAGAACTTCTCGAACAGGTGCGGCAGCGCCGCCTTGGGCACGCCCGGCCCGTCGTCCTCGACGCTGATCTGGACCAGCCCGTCCGGCCGCTGAGAGGCGCGTATTCGGATCGACTCGCCGCCGTGGCGAATGGCGTTCTCGAGCAGGTTGGCCAGCACCTGGCTCAGGTATAGCTGGTCCGCCAGGACCGGCGGCAGCGGTTCGGACAGGTCGACGAGGAGGTGCTTGGTCGTAGCCGCTCCGGTGCGCTTCACCACCTGGGTCACCAGATCGTCGAGATCGCATGGCTCGAGCTCCGGCTTGAGGGCTCCGCCTTCGATCCGACTCAGGTCGAGCAGGTTGCGGACGAGCCGGCCCATTCGTTCGGCTTCCGTGTCGATCGCCTGGAAGGCTTCGCGCTGGTCCGCCGCCGTCCAGGCCACCGACTCGTCGAGCATGCTGCCCGCCGCCGCGCGGATGGTAGCCAGCGGGGTCCGGAGGTCGTGCGAGACGGAGTCGAGCAGGGCTGTCTTGAGAGCTTCGCCGCGCCGCGCGATCTCTGCGTTGGTCCGCTCCAGACCGGCCTGGTCGCGGACAATCGCCTGGCCGAGCTGGTCTGCCGCCGCCGAGAGAATGCGCGTTTCCGCGCGATCGGGTTCCCTCTCGTCGCGAGCTCTCAGCGCCCAAACGGAACCCAGCGCCTCACCTGACGCCTCGACCCGCACCCGGTGGACCGTGGCCCGGTCCGCCTTGCGCCGGACCATGGCTGTGGCGACGTGCATCCGTACCCAGCGGGCCGGCTCGTTGCCCGGCGAGCGCTGCAGCACCACTTGCCACGCGGGTACGGGGAGCGGTTGCCCGGGGGCCGTGTCGGCGATCGTCTTCTCCTCGGTCGGCGTCGCCCCCAGCCCGAACCAGATACGGTCCATCGCCGTCGCGGCCGCCAGCCGTTCGAGCACGACGGGTGCCGCCTCTTCGACGGTCCGGGTCTCGGCGAGAGCCCGACTGATGCCGAACAGGGCCTGGGCCTCGCGCGCCCTCTGGGCGACTTCCTCGGCGTGCTCCGCTTGTATGGCCACGAGCCGGCCGATGGCTAAGGCCACGGCCAGGAGGAGCAGGAGGTTCAGCCATTCATCGGGGCTGTTGATGGTGAAGGCGTAGAGCGGCGGCACGAAGAGGAAGTCGTAGGCGAGGAACGCAGCCACGGACGTCACCACGGCCGGGACCGTGCCCCAGCGCATTCCGACGGCGACGACCGCCAGTAGATAGACCGGCGCGGCGTGCGTGACGCCCAACGGTGCCAGCAGGGCGATCGCCGCGGACGCCGCGATCAGGGCGCCCGTGATCGATGCCGCGACCAGCGCCGTACTTGCCAGGCTGGGCAGCCGACCGCCCACTCGCGTGATTGCCATCCAGGCGATCGTAGACCCGCCGGGCGGCCGTGTAACCCCTTCGAGCCAACCCTGTTGAGCGGTTGTTGAGCGCGCGGCGGCACCGCAGGCGGCGTTCCCTCGTGGCCGGCCGAATACGGTAGCGACGTGACCTTCGCCGATAGCGTGCTCCATCTGGTTCTCGCCGGGGCTCGAATCGACACCCCGGCCGGTACGGACGCGGCCGATTCGCCGGAGGCTCCGGCGGAGGTCCCGGCGGACGTGCTCGCCGGCGATATCGCCCAATCCGCCCAGACCGCCCAGCCCGGCCAGACCCTCGCCGAATACGAGCCCGGGCTGGCCGACCTCGAAGCGGCCGTGGAGCTGGTGTCCGCCGGTCTGGCGACACGAGTCGTTCTCTCCGGGTTCCCGTCCTGGCCGGGCCTTCTCTGGAGGGCCTACCAGCTCGCCGAGACTACGGGCGTGCTCATTCTGCCGACAGTCGTCCGTCCCGGCGGCAAGGTAGATATCGTGGTAACCAGGGACAACGCCGCCGATGGCTGACCAACGGCCCCTCCAGGGCCGAAAACTCGGCGATCGTCGCGTGATTGTCGACCGTCCACACGCCCGCTACTTCCGTTACCTGGGCCCAGGCGTTCTGGAAGCCAAGCTCGAGGCTCAGGCCCCGCGAACGGCCCAGCAGCGCCGAATGGCCACCATCCGAGGCATCCTCTTCGGCCGCCCGCTGTCGTCGGCCGCGGATCTCACCGAGCGCCTGCCCAAATGGAAGGCCCTGCCTGTCTTCTCGTCGGATGTGATGTCGTCGGTGGCGTACGGGACCGGGGCGATGATGCTCACCCTGGCCGTCGCCGGGCAGGACTCGTTCAAGTACGTACTTCCGCTCTCGCTGATCGTTGTCACCCTGCTGGTGATCGTGACCTTCAGCTACCGCCAGACGATTCGAGCCTATCCAAACGGTGGCGGGAGCTACATCGTCGCCCACGCCAACCTGGGGGTGCTGGCCGGCCTCACTGCCGCGGCATCGCTGCTGACGGACTACGTCCTGACGGTCGCCGTGAGCGTGTCGTCGGGCATCCAGGCCCTCTACTCCGCCTTCCCGGCGATCTACGACTGGCGCGTGCACCTGATCGCTCTGTCGATCCTGCTGGTCATGGTCGTGAACCTGCGAGGGCTGCGGGAAAGCGGCACTCTTTTCGCCAGTCCCACCTACATCTTCATCGGCAGCATGCTGCTGATGATCGCAATAGGGGTGATCCGATCTGCGACCGGGCAGCTGCCCCAGGTCGACCATGTCGAGCAACTGAGCGGTATCCCGGTGGAGGGTCTCGGCCTGTTCCTGGTCTGCAGAGCATTCGCGGATGGCTGCTCGGCCATGACCGGTACCGAGGCAGTGGCCAACGGCGTTCCGGCGTTCAAGCCGGTCGAATGGAAGAACGCACAGCAGACCATGATCATCATGGCCACGCTGCTCGCAATCATGTTCCTGGGCACGAGCTACCTCGCCGTCAACGTGGGCGCGCATCCGGCGGGGGTCAAGGCCGCTGGTGAGACCGTCCTATCACAGGTCGGCCGGACGGTCTTCGGCAACGGCTCGCTGATGTACTACGTCCTGTCGATCTCGACGATGGGCATCCTGGTCCTTGCCGCCCAGACGAGCTTTGCGGACTTCCCGCGCCTCTCCTCAATCCTGGCCCGAGACGGCTTCTTTCCTCGCCAGTTCGCCCTGCGCGGCGAGCGGCTCGCCTTCAACTCTGGAATCGTCGTCCTCGCGCTCGTGTCAATCGTCCTGGTAGTCCTGTACAACGGATCCGCGGATGCCCTGATCGGCCTCTACGCGATCGGCGTCTTCACCTCGTTCACGCTGTCGCAGTCGGGCATGGTTCGGCACTGGTTTGGCGAACGCGGATCTGGCTGGCGCCGCAGTGCCCTGATCAACGGCGTCGGTGCGACCGCGACCGCCATCGTGGTCGTCGTCATCGGTTTCTCGAAGTTCGACCAGGGTGTTTGGATGATCATCATCGTGGTCCCGGTCCTCATCTCCCTGATGCTGTTCATCAAGCATGAATACGCGATGGAGGGGCTCGGCCTGGACGTTGAGCCGGACGTGGTCTTTGGGCCGCCTCATCGGCGCCAGCGCGTGGTGGTTGCCGCCCAGGCGATGAGCAGGGCGGTCGTCCAGGCGGTGAAGGTCGGCGAGACGATGGGCGAGGAGGTCCAGCTGGTCCACGTGACCATCGATCCCGTGGAAGGCGAGCGGTTCCGCGAGCGTGTCGAACGCCAGCTGCCCGGCGTCCGAGTGGTGCTCGTCGAGTCGCCGTATCGAGCTCTCGTCCGGCCGTTCGTGCGCTACCTGGAGGTCTCGCAGGCCGAGGATCCGAGCCGCCTCACCGTCGTTCTGCTGCCCGAGCACCTCCCACGCCACTGGTGGGATCGCCTGCTGTACAACCAGAACGTCCACCGGATCCGGGCGGCGCTGGTAGGGCGCAAGGAATTCGTGGTGCTGGAGACGCCGTACCGGCGCGGAACTTAGTGGATGACGGCCCGCCGAAGTGCGGCGCCGATGTACCTGCCGCACTGAACGCCCGCGGGCGCCCCAGGCCTAGACCTGGAGCGACATACCGGGCTTGGCGACCTCGATGGCGCCGTTGTAGGTGGAGCCGGCTCGCTCGATAGCCTCGTCCTCGCCGAGTCCCGGGGCGAGATGTGTCAGCACCAGGCGGCCCACGCCGGCATGGGCCGCGGTTGTCCCGGCGTCCTCCGGCGAGAGGTGGACCGAAGGGATTTCGATGACGTCCGTGCCGACCTCGGCCACAAGGACGCGGGCGCCCTTCGCCAGCGTCACGAGGTTTTCGCACGGCCCGCTGTCGCCCGTGTAGGCCAGCCGCCTGTCGCCGAACCGGGCCGTCAGCCCGAAAGCCGGAACGCCGTGCTCTACCGCCCGGGCCTGGATGCGCAAGTCGCCGATCTCGGCGATGCCGCGGTCCTTGAGCTCGACTACCTGGAAGAAGTCCTTCATGTTGTGATCGACCGCGCTCTTGACGAAGGCCTCGACGCGGGCGGCCCAGCCGACCGGCGCCAGCACCGGTATCTTGCGCCGCCGCTTCTCGGAGAACGCGAAGGCGTAGTAGAGGAGCGGCATGTCGGCGAAATGATCGGCGTGGAGGTGGCTGATCCAGACGGCGTGCAACTCCTCCAGCCGGATGTAGTGCTGCAGGGTTCCGAGCACGCCGCCGCCGATGTCAACGAGGACGTTGGCCCCGCCGGCCTGGAGGAGGTAGCCGGAGCATGACTCGTCGGCCGTCGGGTAGGGGGCACTTCCGAGAGTCGTCCAAATGATCGGACCTTCTGGCTTCTTCCCGGGCACGCTCACCTTCCTCCAAATGGTCTGTCGGAAAGTTACCAGTGACCGGCGACTTGTGTGGGTCCGGGGCGCAGGCCGCCGTGCGAGGGAGAGCCTTGCCGGCCGCTTTCACTCATCGCCCGAGTGTGCGGTAGGGGACGGACCTTCGCAAGCCGACGGCCGGCCTGCGACCGGGACTATCGCCGCCGCCACGGCCTCTCCGTGGCGCCGTCCCCGCTAGTTCATTCGCATGATGCGGAGCTATTCGTCAGACGTGATACAGTTCGCCTGTGAGCGAACTATCACCCGACGACCCGAATATCGACGCCGTCGTCCAGGCCGTGAGCAGCCTGTGGGAGCGACAGGATTCCGACGTGCCGGACTGGGCCGCACAGGAGCTCACATTCGGGCAGATGCGGCTGCTGTTCCTGCTGAGCAAGCACGGTCCCTCACCGATGAGCCACATCGCCGAGTGGCTCGGCGTTGGCCTGCCGACGGCCAGCGGGACGGTTGAGCGGGTCGAACGCCACGGCCTGGTGGAGCGGCGGCACCGCGTCGACGACCGTCGCGTCGTCGAGTGCCAGCTGACTGTGGCCGGCCGCGAGCTCCTGGAGGAGATCGCCGGAATGCAGCGCGACGTGTTGCGCCGGACCCTCGGCGTCCTGACCGGGGACGAGCTGAGGGAGCTTGCTCGCCTGATATCGATCGTCGTCGAGCGCTCTAGGTAGAGGCTGAGGTGAACGTCAAGGCCTCGTCGCGAGTCGTTGAAGTCGAGAGGGTGATCCCCTCGGCCATTCGGATGACACAACTCAGGGTAGTAGCCCTGATCACACAGCCCAATGAGCTACGCAATCTGAACAACCCGAGGAGTGACTGGTGATCCGTCTGACCCAGCTAGCCATCGCCAAACGCAGCGTGACCGTATTGATCACGCTGGGCCTCCTCCTTGCGGGTGTCTTCTCATGGGCATCGCTCAAGCAGGAGCTGCTGCCCGACATCCAGCTCCCGTTCATCGTCGTAGTCACACCGCTGCCGGGCGCGAGCGCCCAGGACGTCTCGACGCAGGTAACCCAGCCCGTCGAGCGCTCGATCGGCAGCGTGCCCAGGCTGGAGCACGTCAGCTCCAGCTCGGTCAACAGCCTGTCGATCGTCGTCGCGTCGTTCACCTACGGCACGAACATCAAGGAGACGACAGCGACCATCGACACGAATGTGAAGGCGATCGGGCTGAGTTCGGCGCCGACGATCCAGTCGTTCGACATCAACGCCTTCCCGTCATTGATCGTGGCGATTCGCGGCACCGGGTCGACCACGCCCGATCAACTCAATGCCCTGGCGGCGACGAGTATCGTGCCGGCGCTGCAGGGGATCGATGGGGTCAGCAAGGTCGATCTGAGCGGTCAGTCCCAGTACCGCTTGGTCGTCCAGCTCGACCCCGCCAAGCTGGCCGCGAGCAACATCTCGATCAGCCAGATCCAGGGCGTGCTGGCTGCCAACAACCTGGTCCTTCCGGCCGGTTCGATCGCCAAGACCAACCCCGACGGCTCAGTGGTTTCTATCCCGGTTTCGACGCAGCACCAGTTGATCCTGCAAAGCCCGAGCGACCTTCTGTCGCTGGCCGTCGGCGCGAAGATGCCGGCCGCCGGTTCGGCTTCGACCGCGCCCACGCCGATCACTCTCGGCGACCTCGGAACGGTCGAGCGTGTCGCCGCCTACCCGACCGGATACGCGGAACTCAACAGAGATCCACAGCACGGCGACGCTGGGCCGGCGCTGGTGATCAGCGTCTCCAAGACGTCCGATGCGAACACGGTCAACGTGGTCCAGGCGGCAAACGACAAGCTGGATCAACTCCAAGCGCAGGGCAACAGCGGTTTCGAGATCGATGTGGTCTCGGATTCGTCGACTTTCATCATCGAGTCCCGCGACAGCCTCGTCCGTGAGGGCGGGCTCGGGGCGATCTTCGCCGTCATCACCATCTTCGTGTTCCTGCTGAGCCTGCGGTCCACGTTGGTGGCTGCGGTGAGCATCCCCGTCTCGATCATGACGGCCCTGGCGCTGATGCTCGTGGCCGGCGTCACGGTCAACATCATGACTCTGGGCGGATTGGCAATAGCCGTCGGCCGGGTGGTGGACGACGCCATCGTCGTCCTCGAGAACATCTACCGGCACCGTGGTCGCGGCGACCCAATGCGCGAGGCATGCATTGCCGGCACGCGCGAAGTCGCCAGCGCCATCACCAGCTCCACGCTCACGACGGTGGCCGTCTTCCTGCCGCTCGGTTTCGTCGGCGGCATCGTCAGCCAGTTCTTCCTGCCCTTCGCCCTGACAGTAACGTTCGCCCTGCTCGCCTCGCTCCTTTGCGCCCTCACCGTAGTCCCGGTACTGGCGAGCCTGTTCATCGACCGCATCAAGCTCGCCCCCGACGAAGGGCCGCAGCACCACGACACGATCGTCCAGAGGATCTACACACCCCTTCTGCGGGCCGCGCTTCACAACCGCCGCAGCCGCTGGGGCGTGCTGGGCATCGCCGGCGTGCTCGTAATTGGCGCGGCGCTGCTCGTGCCTCATATCCCGACGCAGTTCCTCAACGCCGGGTCGCAGAAGCAGCTCTCGATCACCGTCGCCCCGCCCTCGGGCACACCATCGTCGACCGTGCTGACCCAGGCGAGGAACGTTCAGTCCAAGCTGCGCGCCTATCCGGAAGTCAAGCTCATCGAAACGACTGTCCCCGGCGAAGCCGACACTGGCTTGAGCGCGCTCGCGGCTGCCTTTACCGGCGGCTCCGCGAACTCCGCGTCGATCGTCGTCGGCCTGGACAGCAGCACCAACCTCGACTCCGAGCAGCAGAAGTTGTCTGCCGACATGAGCAAGCTCGCGCCTGCAGGCTGGCAGATTCAGGTCGCCCAGCAGAGCCTGATGGGCGGCAGCTCGATCAGCGTCGTCGTCAGCGGGGCGAACCCCACCGACGTCGCGAACGCGACGACCGCCGTTGTGGCCGAGCTCACGCAGATGGGCGACCTGCTCAACGTCAAGAGCGACCTCACCGCCAAGACGATCCAGTACAACATCGACGTCGATCCGAACAAGGCCATCCTTGACGGCACGAGCACTGTCGGCATCCAGACCGAGGTGCACAACGCTCTGGTGGGCACCAAGGCCGGCACGGTCAGCTTCGGCGGCGCCCCGACCGATGTCTACCTCCAGCTCGCTGCGAACCTGACGCCCGATACCCTTGCCCAGATGCCGGTCGGCGCGGGCAGGATGCCGCTCGGCGCCATCGCCACGGTGACACCCGTCGACAACCAGGCGCGCGTCAGCCGGGTCGACCAGTCGCCCGCCGCGACCATCTCAGCCGACACGACCAGCAAGGACACAGGCGGCGTCTCGACGGAGATTCAGAAGGCGATCGACAACCTCCAGGCGGCGGGCAAGCTGCCGAACGTGACCGTGACGCTGTCGGGCGTGACCGAGCAGATGAACACCGCGTTCGGCGGTCTGTTCCTCTCGATGGCCGTGGCGATCCTGCTCGTCTACCTGGTCATGGTCCTGGTCTTCAACTCGCTGATCGACCCGCTCGTCATCATGTTCAGCCTGCCTCTGGCCACGATCGGCGCCTTCCCGGCGCTCTTCGTGACGCAGCGGGCCATCGGCATCAGCGCCCTCATCGGGTTCCTGATGCTGATCGGAATCGTCGTCACCAACGCCATCGTGCTGCTGGATCTCGTCGAGCAGCATCGGCGGCGCGGCATGCCAATGTACGACGCGCTGATGCAGGGCGGACGAACGAGAGTCCGGCCGATCCTGATGACGGCGATCGCGACCATGCTGGCTCTGATGCCGCTCGCACTCGGTCTCTCCGAAGGCGAGATCATCGCCTCGGAGCTGGCCACGGTCGTGATCGGCGGGCTCTTCACCTCGACCTTCCTGACGCTCATCGTCGTGCCGGTCGTGTACTCGCTCGTCGAGGATGCCAAGGTACGAACGAGCCTCCTCTTCGGTCGGCAAGAAGAAGGGGCCGACAGGGCCGCGCCGGCCGCTTCCTGACGGGTCGAACCCAATCCAGCCAGCACTGAAGAGGCCGGGCGTCGAGTCCGGCCTCCGACTGTGTTGCGGCCGAGCACCGGCGCTTTCCACAGACGAGAGGGATAGTGCGGAGCCATTCGTGTCGACGGCGCCGTTCACTCCGGGACGGGCTCACATCGCGGGTCGGGGCTGTCATTTCGGGTAGGTCGCGGGAGTACAATTCGCGCGCTTGCTGGAATGGGGGGAATCCGTCACCGCTGGCGAGCACAAGGCGGGCTGGGGCGGCTCTTCTGTTCCGGCCTTCCGATGGCATGGGCTCAGTCAGATCGCCGGATGCGGCGTAGGGCTGGCCGCCTTGGGATAGGAGTGGGGTTCGGTGAAGTCATTCGTACGGTCTCTAGTCAGCTTCCACGCGACTTACTTCGAGGGGAGGCGGCGAGAGGGCCGCGCGAGCAGCCCATCGCGCCGACCGTTCGCGACGCTACTCCGTCTCGCACCGTCCGTGGTCCTGCTGACCAGTGCCTTCGTCTGGGCCGTTCCGTTCGCTCAGCCGGTCGCCGCGGTCGGCCCGATAACTGTCGGGTCCAACTACTCCGGTGACCAGGAGACCGGCTTCGAGGCCATGATGGCCTACTGCGGTACGCAGACCAGTCAGACGGTGGTGGTCAATGCATTCGATGGCAAGAACGTCGAGGGCTACCTGAAGGGCACCCCGGACGACATCTTCACCTTGACCCCGGGTTACCAGGCGAATTCCCTGGTGAGCGAGGGCCTCGTGGCCTCGATCAGCGACGTCTGGGGCACCTCGGTCACGGCCAACTACACGAGCGCCTTGAAGGCGGTCGCGACCATCGGCGGACAGCAGTACTCGATCCTAATCGGGGCCGACCCGTGGGTCGTCATGTACAAGAAGAGCCTCTTCGCCGCGAAGGGTTACTCGGTCCCGACCACCTTCGCCGATCTCATGGCGCTCGCAGCGCAAATGCAGACCGATAGCCTTATCCCCTTCGCGTCCGGCGACAAGGACGGCTGGCCGGCAATGGGCACCTTCGACATCCTGGACATGCGGATGAACGGCAAGGCTTTCCACGAGCGCCTCCTGGCCGGCCAGGAGCACTGGACCGACCCGAAGGTCAAGGCCGTATTCCAGGAATGGGCGCAGCTTCTCCCGTACTCGGACCCAAACGCGACCAATCAGGACTGGATCGGTGCCGCGCACACCCTGTCCGACGGCTCGGCCGGGATGTACTTCCAGGGGAGCTTCGTGCCCTATTTTTCTGACCTCGTCTCCACCCTGGATGCCAACGACCTCGGCATGTTCCCGTTCCCGCTGTTCGGCAATCAATACGACGTCGAGAAAGGGATCGACGGTCCGAGCGACGGCCTGATGATGAGCACCAATACTGCCAACGCCGCCGGCGCCAAGGCGATCCTCGCATGCGCGGCGACCGGCGCCGCCCAGTCCCACTACATCAGCTCCGCCTTGGGCAACGTCTCAGTGGCCAAGGACGCCGTCACCAGCGGCTACACGCAGTATCAGCTGGACGAGTACGCGATCATCCAGGCCTCGAACGAGATCGCCCAGTTCCTTGACCGCGACACGCGGCCGGACTTCGGCGGCTGGAACGGAATCCAGCCCTTCCTCCAGAACTTCCTCAGCAACCCCAGCCAGGACCTTGACGCCTATCTCGCCGGCATCCAGGCCTTCTGGGACGCCCCTCTCCTGAGCGGCACAGTCACGGATCCCGACGGGAATCCAGTGGCGAACGTCGACGTCAGGGCCAGGAAGACCGACAACTCCGAAATCTGGACCAGCACAGACGGCAACGGCCAGTACTCGTTCCGGGCCACGCCCGGCGACTACAAACTGTGGTTCCGGGACAACAGCTCGACCTACGCGCAGGGCTGCTACTCCAGCACTGCCAGCGGCGGCTTTGTCGCCGATGAGAGCTCCTGCACGCCGGTGACGGTGGGGTCGTCTGACGTGACTGGCAAGGACGTTCGGCTACCGCTGGGCATGCACATCACAGGCAGGATCACCGGGCCCGGTGGGACGCCGCCGCTGACGCAGGCCAACGCCAGCGCAAGCAACGGCGCCTGGGCCGATACGGACAGCAACGGCGACTACTCGATCGCGGTCCTGCCCGGCGACTATATGGTCTGGTTCAATGACAACTCTGGGACTGGGACCTACCTCAACGGCTGCCATGGCGCCACCGGCTTCACGATCGATTGGAACGCCTGCACGACCGTAACGGTAGGCCCCGGCGACGCGACCGGGATCGACGCCCAGATGCCGCTCGGCATGCGCATCACCGGCCACGTCTTCGGACCCGACGGAACGACGCCCCTGGAGAACGTCAACGTCAACGCCAACTCGCCCAGTTTCGGCGCTGGGAACAACACGGACGGCGACGGGTACTACTCGCTGACGGTCGCGCCAAACGGCGACTACACCCTGCAGTTCAACGACAACTCCGGCCACTACCTCAACGGCTGCTATGACTCCAACATCTCCGATAGCCACTTCACGACCGACCAGCAGAACTCCTGCACACCGGTGCCTGTGGCAGGCTTGGACGTGGGCCCGATCAACGTCTCGATGCCGCTCGGCGTGCAGATCAGCGGTCACGTTTACGGACTCAATGACGCGCCCCTCGGGACCGTCTGGGTCGACTACTTCGGAGCCCCTCAGGGCGCTGGGGCCAACACGGACCCCGACGGACACTACACGCTGGCGGTCCCGCCAAACGGTAGCTACACGCTGCAGTTCAACGAAAACTCCGGCGACTACGTCAACGGCTGCTACGACTCCAACGTCTCCGGGAGCCACTTCACGGCCGATCCGGGCGCCTGCACGCCGGTGCCTGTGATCACGTCCCCGGTGGGCCCCTACGACGTCTCGATGTCAACCGGCGTGCACATCACCGGCCACGTCTTCGGACCCGACGGAACAACGCCGCTCACGACCGTCCACATCAACGCGAACGCGGGCAGCTTCGGCTTCCCGGCCGACACGGACAACACCGGGTTCTACTCACTGACGGTCCCAAACGGCGACTACATCCTCCAGTTCAACGACAACTTCGGCCACCACTTCAGCGGCTGCTATGACTCCAACAACCCTCCCACCAACTTCACGACCGGTCAGCAGAACCTCTGCACGTCGGTGCATGTGGCAGGCTCGAACGTGACCGGTAAGGACGTCTGGATGCCGCCTGCCGTGGCCATCAGCGGCACCGTCACCGGACCCAATGGGCCGCTCGCGAACATCGGCGTTCGGGCCAGGACGGGCACGTTCGAGACTTGGACCAACACCGCCAGCGACGGGACTTATGCGATCGCGGCCTCGCCTGGCACGTACAAGCTGTGGTTCAATGACAACAGTTCTACGTACGCGCAGGGCTGCTACTCGGACAGCGGCTTCACGCCCTATGAGAACGCCTGCACGCCGGTGACGGTGGAGTCGTCCGACGTGACTGGCAAGGACGTTCAGCTACCGCTCGGCCTGCATATCGCCGGCGTCGTCACCGGAGCCGGCGCGCAACCACTGGCGAACATCAACGTCAACGCCAGCAATGGCGCCTGGGCCAACACGGACAACAACGGGGCCTACTCGATCGCGTTCGTGCCCGGCGACTACACCCTCCAGTTCAACGACAACTCCGGCCACCACCTCAGCGGCTGCTACTTGAGCGGCGCTCCTGGCAACTTCACGACCAATCAGAGCACCTGCACGTCGGTGCCGGTGATCACGTCCAACGTGGGTTCGATCAACGTCACGATGTCAACCGGCTTGCACATCGTCGGCCACGTCTATGGACCCGACGGAACGCCGGCGCTCGTGGGCATCTGGGTCAACGCCAAGGGCCCGGGCAACTCCAACACCGGGGCCAACACGGACAGCGACGGGGCCTACTCGATCCCGGTCCCGTCCGGCGACTACACGCTGCATTTCCACGAGAACAACGGTGCCCACCTCGACGGCTGCTACTTGAGCGGCGCTACCGGCGACTTCACGACCAATCAGGGCACCTGCACGTCGGTGCATGTGACCACGTCCAACGTGGGCCCCTACGACGTCTCGATGACCCTCGGTCACCGCATCACCGGCACCGTCTCCGGACCCAGCGGCCCGCTGGCGAACATCAGTGTCAACGCCAACGGCCCGGGCAACTCCAACACCGGGGCCAACACGAACAGCAACGGGGCCTACTCGATCGCGGTTCTGCCCGGCGACTACACGATCTCGTTCCACGACAACAGCGGGACCTACGTCAACGGCTGCTACTTGAGCGGCGCTACTGGCAACTTCACGACCAATCCGGGCACCTGCACGTCGGTGTCGGTGACCACGTCCGACGTGGGTTCGATCAACGTCACGATGCCGAGCGGCCTGCACATCAGCGGCAGGATCACCGGACCCGACGGGCTACCGCTGACGAACGCCAACGCCAACGCCGGCAACGGCGCCTGGGCCAACACGGACAGCAACGGCAACTACTCGCTTACGGTCCTGCCTGGAACCTACACGATCTGGTTCCACGACTTTAGTTTGGCCCACCCCGATGGCTGCTACGCCAGCAGCTCTCCCGGCCATTACGCGAACGGTCAGAACGCCTGCGACCACGTGACGGTGACAGACCTGAGCGTGACGGGGATCGACGTCACGATGCCGCTCGGCCACCACATCACCGGCACCGTCTCCGGACCCGGTGGCCCGCTGGCGAACGTCAACGTCAACGCCAACGCGGGCAGCTTCAGCTTCGGGTTCGACACGGACGCCGGCGGGACCTACTCGATTTTGGTCCCGTCAGGCACCTACACCCTGAACTTCCACGACAAATCCGGGACCTACGTCAACGGCTGCTACCTGAGCGGCGCTCCTGGCGACTTCACGACCGGTCAGGGCACCTGCACGCCGGTGCCGGTGGCAGACTCGGACGTGGCCCCGATCAACGTCACGATGACCCTCGGCGTACACATCAGCGGCCACGTCTACGGACCCGACGGAACGCCGGCGCTCGTGGGCATCCAGGTCGGCACCACGGGCGTTGGGATCCAAACTGACGCCGACGGGTTCTACTCACTTATGGTCCCGCCAAACGGCTACTACACCCTGAACTTCAGCGACAACTCCGGCCACCACCTCACTGGCTGCTACGACTCCGACATCTCCGACAGCCACTTCACGACCGATTGGGGCGCCTGTACGCCGGTGCCTGTGTCAGGCTCCAACGTGGGCGTCGAGAACGTTTCGATGCCGCTCGGCGTGGCCATCAAAGGCACCGTCGCCGGACTCAATGGCGCGCCTCTCGCGAGCATCAATGTCGCCGCCAGCTCGAGCACGTCAAGCGTTGGGACCCGCACGAACAGCGACGGGACCTATGTGCTGGCTGTCGTGCCAGACGACGACTACACGGTTTCGTTCCGTGAAGACACTGGGACCTACGTCGACGGCTGCTACCTGAACGGCGCTCCTGGCAACTTCACGACCGATCAGGGCATCTGCACGCCGGTGCCTGCAGACGCCGACGCGCCCGGGACCAACGTCCAGATGCTTCACGTCACGACCATCACCTGGTCCAACCCCGCAGCCATCATCTACGGCATGCCGCTCGGCGGCACCCAGCTCAACGCCACGGCCAGTGTTCTGGGCGACTTCGTCTACACCCCGCCCGCAGGTACCGTCCTTGGTACCGGCAACGGCCAGCCCCTGCATGTTCTCTTCACCCCGGACAACCCCGGCTACGCGGACGCGACCGCCACGGTGTACATCGACGTGACCTCGCCCACGACGGTCATCACGTGGTCCAATCCAGCCGCCATCACCTACGGCACGGAACTCAGCAGCACCCAGCTCAACGCCACGGCCAGTGCGGGCAGCACGCCCATCTTCGGCACGTTCGACTACGCCCCGGACGCAGGTACCGTCCTTGGTGCCGGCAACCACCAGGCCCTGGATGTCAATTTCACCCCGGACAACCACAACTACGCGAGCGCGACCGCCACGGTGTACATCGACGTGACCTCGCCCACGACGGTCATCACGTGGCCCAATCCCGCCGCCATCACCTACGGCACGCCACTCAGCAGCACCCAGCTCAATGCCACGGCCATTGCGGGTGGCACGCCCATCACCGGTACGTTCGACTACACCCCGCCCGCAGGTACCGTCCTTGGTGCCGGTAACCACCAGGCCCTGGACGTCCTCTTCACCCCGGCCGACCCCAACTACGGGGGCGGCCACGTGACGGTGTACATCAACATCACGGCCAAGGGCCTCACGGTCAGCGGCCTCACCGCTTCCAACAAGGTCTACGACCGTGGCAGCACGGCAGCCATCACCGGCACCGGCGCCCTGGTCGGCGTGATCTCGCCCGACGCCGTCACCCTGACGGGCACGGCTGCCGGCACGTTCGCCAGTGCCAACGTCGGCACCGGCGTGCCCGTGGCCGTCTCCGGGCTCTCACTCGGCGGCGCCCAGGCGGGCAACTACACCCTGATCCAGCCGACCACGACCGCGAACATCACCGCCCTCGGCCTCACGGTCAGCGCCGCGACGAACACGAAGATCTACGACGGCACCACGAGCGCGGCGGCCCTCCCGACCTACACAGTGGGCACCCTCGCCTCGGGCGACGCGGCGGCGTTGACTGAAACCTACGCTTTCAAGGACGTCGGCACCGCTCTGACCCTCATCCCGGCGATCAACTTCACGAGCGGCAGCGCCACCAACTACTCGATCATCCTGACCAACAACACGACCGGCGTCATCACCAAAGCCACGCCGGTCATCACTTTCACCAGCACCGCGCCGAGCTCCGCCGTTGTGAGCGGCGCGACCTATACCGTGACCGCTACATCTCCCTCCCCGGCGGCCATCGTCTTCTCGATCGACGCCAGCGCCGGCTCCATCTGCTCGATTGCCGGCAGCGTGGTCAGCTTCACCGCGGTGGGCACCTGCAAGATCGATGCCAATCAGGGCGTCGACACGAACTGGAACGCGGCGATCCAGGTGCAGCAATCCTTCGCGGTCGGCCCGGCTGCGACCGTTCCCGGCAAGCCGACGGGTGTGACCGCGACGGCGGGCAACGCCTCGGCCCTGGTCTCCTGGACCGCTCCTGCCAGCAACGGCGGCAGCGCCATCACCGGCTACCGGGTCACCAGCTCACCTGGCGGCAAGAACTGCACCACGAGCGGGGCTCTGAGCTGCACCGTGTCGGGACTCACCAACGGCCAGGCCTACACCTTCACCGTCCATGCCACCAACGGCGTGGGTGATGGGCCCGAGTCCGATCCATCGGCGGCAGTCACGCCCGTTGCCCCACGCAGCGGCGCCACATACCACGCCATCACCCCGACCCGCGTCCTCGATACCCGAAACGGTACTGGTGGTCTGTCGGGTCCCTTCACCAACCATGCCGCCCGAACGTTCACGGTCGGCGGCGTACCCGCAGGTGCCATCGCCGTTACCGGCAACCTGACCGTGACCGGCCAGACCTCCAGTGGCTACTTCTCCATCGGCCCTGTCGCCACGGACAACCCGGGCAGCTCGACTCTCAACTTCCCGGTCGGTGATGACCGAGCCAACGCGGTGACCGTGGCTCTGGGTGGCGGAGGCACCCTCTCGATCACCTTCGTGGCCCCGAGCAATGGACCGTCGGCTCACGCCATCTTCGATGTCACGGGTTACTTCACCCCCGATATGAGCGGCGCCACCTACGTCCCGCTGACCCCCACCAGAGTCCTCGATACCCGCAACGGCACCGGTGGTCTCGGTGGCCCCTTCACCAACCATGTCGCCCGAACCTTCACCGTCGGCGGCGTACCCGCAGGTGCCATCGCCGTCACCGGCAACCTGACCGTGACCGGCCAGACCAGCTCGGGTTACCTCTTCATCGGTCCGGTCGCCACGAACAACCCGACTAGCTCGACTCTCAACTTCCCGGTCGGTGACGATCGAGCCAACGCGGTGACCGTCGCCCTCGGTGGAGGAGGTATCCTCTCGATCACCTTCGTGGCGCCGAGCAGCGGCCCCACTGCCCACGCCATCTTCGATGTCACCGGCTACTTCGTGCCATAGCGGGCGCGTCCACTGAGGAACCAGGGGCCGGGCGAATGCCCGGCCCCTTCTCTATACCGACCCGGCACTCGCCGGCGCGGTCGTCGCGGTTGATACCGCGTCGTCGTCTCCCCGAGGGATCAGAACGTAGCCGAGAAGCGCGCCCAGACCGTTGGCGGCGACGCCGAAGGCGATCGCTACCTCAACCGGCCAGATCGCGAGCATGGCCCCGGCCAGCGCCGCTCCTATCGGGAAACCCGAGAAGTTGAGATTCATCGAGACCGTGAAGGCGCGGCCCATCCAGGCCGGGTCCGTCCGGCGCTGGCGCAGCGTGAACATGGCGATGTCCATTGGGCCGTTGAGCAGCCCACCGGCTGCCATCGAGAGGGCAATCGGAACCAGGCTCCCCGGCCACAGCAGAACTGCCGTCGCCAGGGTGAAGCCCACGGCCGGGATCAGGATCATGCGCCTCTCCCGTCCTTCGGTCCTGATGCGGCCCGAGAGGAACGCCGAAACGACTCCGAAGGCTCCCATCAGCCCGAACATGTAACCGACCGTGTCCTGGCCCAGGCCCAGGTGCTTCAAGATCAGCACGGGCACGACGATCTGGATCATGCCGCCGGCCAGGTTCATCGTCGAAAGCGAGATGGCCAGCGCCCGAAGGGTCCTGTTGTTCCAGGTGTAGACGAGACCCAGCCAGGCGTCACGGAGGAGATTGCCGGTCGAAGCCACGTCCGTACGCGGGTCGGGCGCGCCGATCATCACTATCGCGGCCGCGAGATACGCCACGGCGATGATCGCCATAGCCGTCTCAAAGCCGAGCAGCTGGGCGAAGACGGCGCCGAAAGGCGCGCCGACGACCGTTGCCAGAACCCAGCCGTTGGAGTCGACCGCGTTGACGCGCTCCCACAACGGCTCCGGAACCATCAGCGGGAAGAGGCTGCGGAGGCCGCTGCTGCTCAAGGGACCGGTAAGCGAGGAGACCGCGGCGATGGTGACCAGAAGCCACGCCGGCAGGGCCGATGCCAGCGAGAACCCGGCGACCACCAGCATCGAGGTCGCCGCAACCCCGTAGTCCAGGATGATGAACCGGACCCGGCCGTGGCGATCGAGCAGCGCTCCGGCGATCGGGCTGATCAACATCCCGGGAGCGATGCTGGCGAAAGCCACCGCGCCGGCGAGCTGTGGCGAGTTGTAGCGCTGCAGGGCGAACAGGATGACAACGATGCTGACCATCGACTGCGCGATGCGGGCGATCTGCATGGCCAGCAGGACGCGCCACAAGGAGGGCACGCCAAGAAGCGCGCGGTATGAGGGACGAGTTGTGACGGGCTCGGTCATGGATAGGGACCAGGTGCTGGGCTGATACCCGGAGCGTGCCACATATCGGAGAGGCGCGCGCGCACGGCGGCGCGCGAACGGATCCGGGGCAATCGGCCGGAGTGACACGCGAGATGGCACAGCCTCTTGCTAAGGTGGACGGCGATGCAGCTCATCGGCGGTCAACCCGTGTTCGCCGCGACCGATCTGGTCGGTTTCCTGGCCTGCGAGCACCTCGTTGGCTTGGAGCTGGCCGCGATGGCGGGCCTGGTGGAGCGACCTACCAGGCTCGATCCTGAGATCGATCTGATAGCCAAGCGCGGCCTCGAGCATGAGGCTCGATACCTGGCCGGCCTGGAGGCCGGCGGGCGGGCCGTGACGCGGATCGACCCGGGCAACCACGATGCGCCGGCCTCCGAACGCCTGGCGGGGCTGTCGGCGGCCGCGGCGGCGACTGAGGCGGCGATCCGACGTGGCGACGACGCGATCTACCAGGCCACGTTCTTCGACGGCCGGTGGCTTGGGCTGGCGGACTTCCTGCTCCGGGTGCCGCGACCGAGCGCTCTCGGGGAGTGGAGCTACGAGGTCGTGGACACCAAGCTGGCCCGCCACGTGAAGGCCTCGGCGCTACTCCAGATCTGCTCATACGTAGAGCAGCTGACGGGGATCCAGGGCGTCGAGCCGGAATGGATGCACGTGGCCCTGGGTGGCAGCGCGCGATCGGTGGAGCGGCACCGGGTCGCCGACTACATGGCCTACTACAGGACCGTCAAGGCCGCGTTCGAGGCTCGGGTCCGGGCCGACGGGGGAGCGGCCGCCGTCTATCCTCCCGCGGCCACGTACCCGGAGCCCGTGGAGCATTGCGACGTGTGCCGCTGGAATCTGGTATGCCAGGCGCGTCGCCGGGCGGACGACGACCTCGCGCTCGTTGCCGGGGCCCCGACCCGGCTGCGCCGCGCCCTCAAGGGCAGTGGCGTGGCCACCCGGCGCGGACTGGCGGCCCTGGAACTGCCACTGCCGGAGCCGCTTGACGGCGTGGGAAGCGCGGCGCTGGCCACGGCCCGCGACCAGGCCGCCATCCAGGTCCGCGGCGAGGAAGCGGGCAAGACGATCTACGAGCTTCTGCCGCCGGCCCGCCTGGGCGACGGGAGGCTCGAGCCGAACCGCGGCCTGACGAGTCTCCCCCAGCCGCGGCCGGGGGACCTGTTCTTCGACATCGAAGGCGACCCTTTCGCTCTCGACGACGGCGTGGAGTACCTGTTCGGGATCCTGGAACCGGGGCTGACCGGCCCGGACGGCGAGCCCACGTTCCACGCCTTCTGGGGCGTCGACGAGGCCGGGCACGTCACCCCGGAGGCCGAGAAGCGCGCCTTCGAGCAGACGATCGACCTGATGATGGACCGGCTGGCCAAGGATCCGGCGATCCACGTCTATCACTACGCCGCGTACGAGCCCACGGCGGCCGGCCGGCTCATGGGACGCCATGCCACGCGCGAGGAGGATGTGGACCGGCTGCTGCGCGGCGACGTCTTCGTGGACCTGTTCCGCGCGGTCCGGCAAGGGCTCCGGGCCTCGGTCGAGAGCTATTCGATCAAGAAGCTCGAACCGCTCTACGGCCTGGAGCGCGAGGTGGAGCTGCGCGACGCCGGCTCGAGCATCGTCGAGTTCGAGCGGTGGCTGGCCGAGTCGGAGACCGGTTCGGCGCCGGCCCGATCGCCTCGAACGGACCCGATTCTGCGGGGGATCGAAGGCTACAACCGCGACGATTGCCTCTCGAACTGGCGTCTGCGCGACTGGCTCGAAGAGCGTCGGACCGAGTTGGCCGCACGGATCGGCGAGGCGATGCCGCGGCCCGATCCGGGTGAACCCGAGCCTCAGCCGGAGCTATCGGATCGGCTGCAGCACGTGGCCGAGGTGGCGGATAGGCTGTCGGCGGGAGTCCCCGAGGACCCCGCTCAACGGTCTCCGGAGGAGCACGGCCGGTGGCTGCTGGCTCAGCTGCTCAGCTGGCATCGGCGCGAAGAGAAATCGTTCTGGTGGCGCTTCTTCCACCTGATGAACGATCTGACGGACGAGGAGCGGATCGCCGAGAGCGAGCCGATCGGGAGGCTCCGGCTGGTGGAGCGGGTCGGGGAGATGGACCGCTCGATCGTCTACCGCTACAGCTTCCCAGAGCAGGAGCATGCCATCGAGGTCGGGAGTGATGTGCGTGACCCCGCCACGGGCCGGTCACCGGGGAGCGTCGTGGCGATCGACGGGGCCGCCGGGACCCTCGACTTGAAGCGAGGTCCCAGGACCGATGGCCCGCATCCCACGTCGCTCGTCCCGTTCGAGTACGTAGACCCGGCGCCGCTGCGCGAAAGCCTGCTGCGGATCGGCGAATGGACGGCCGAGCACGGGATGGACGGCCCGGGACCGTACGCCGCCGCCGTCGAGCTGCTTCTCCGGCGCCCGCCGCGTATCGCCGGTGGCGAGCCGCTCTGCCGTCCCGGCGAAACGCCGCTGCAGGCCGCCATTCGAGTCGCGCCCGGACTCGACGCCGGCTGCCTGGCGGTCCAGGGACCGCCAGGCTCGGGCAAGACGTATCTCGGCGCGGAGGTGGTCGTCGAGCTGGTCCGTCAGGGCCAGCGGGTCGGCGTGACGGCCAACAGCCATCGCGTCATCGGCCACTTGCTGGACTCGGCGGCCGCGCGCGCCGCCGATCGCGGCGTCGCCGTGCGAATCGGCCAGAAGACAGACAGGTCGGGCGATTGCGCTTCGGACGCGGCCGAGCCGTTCGACAGCTACGGCAAGCTGCTCGCGGCGCTCGAGGGCGGCGACGTGAACGTGGTCGGCGGCACGAGCTGGCTGTGGTCGCGCCCGGACTTCGCCGGGGCCGTGGATGTGCTCGTGGTTGACGAGGCGGGCCAGCTGTCGCTCGCCAACGCCGTGGCGGTCTCACCGGCCGCTCGGAGCCTGGTCCTTCTCGGCGACCCGCAGCAGCTGGACCAGCCACTCCAGGGCACTCATCCGCCCGGCGCCGAGGCTTCGGCCTTGGGTCATATCCTGGCGGGCGAATCGACCATGCCGCCGGGCCGGGGCCTGTTCCTGGCCCGTACGCGGCGACTCCACCCGGACCTGTGCCGGTTCACCTCGGAGGCCTTCTACGAGGGCCGCCTCGCGTCCGAGGAATGGCTGGCGCGGCAAGAGCTGGCGGGGTATGGGTCGCTCTCCGGCACGGGCGTCAGGTTCGTGTCGGTCGCTCACGAGGGCAACGCCAACGCGTCGGCGGAGGAGGCGGCGGCCGTGGCGCGGCTGGTCCGCGAGCTTGTCGAGGGCGGCGGGTCGTGGACGGATGCCGAAGGCGCCGTCCATTGCCTCACCTGGGACGACGTGCTCGTCGTCGCGCCGTACAACGCCCAGGTCGCCGAGATCGCTCGAGTCCTACCGCAGGCCCGCGTTGGAACCGTCGACAAGTTCCAGGGCCAGGAGGCGCCCGTATCGATCTACTCCATGGCCACCTCCAGCCCGGAAGACGCGCCGCGCGGCATGGAGTTCCTCTACAGCCTGAACCGGCTCAACGTGGCCACTTCCCGGGCTCGTTGTTTGGCCGCCCTGGTAGCGAGTCCGGCCCTCGTCCGCGTCCGTGCCCGCACGCCCCGCCAGATGCACCTCGCCAATGCCCTGTGCCGATTCCTGGAGCTGGCCACCCGGACTGCGGGCGGAGGCTGACGATCGGCCCGGACCCGAAAGCTGGGGGTGGCGCAGAGCGTGAGAGCGGGAGGCATCGCACGCGTGGAATCCCGCGACTCAAAGAAGGGGTGAAGATAGACTGACTTGCGCCGATACCCACCTTGCTGGCTCCGTGTTCGGAGAGCACGGCCGCGCGACGCCTACCGCGTCGTCCGGCCCGGATCATCGGTCGGTCTGAAAGACTCAAGGCCCAAGGATCTGGCATGGAAAGCGACAACTTCGTGTCACGACTCATCGCCTGGCGTCATCTGCTCGTTCGCTGGGGGATCTACCTGGGGCTGGGGCTCGCACTCGTGTGTGCCGCCCTGGCCGGCCTCGCCTTCGTCATAGGGTCGGCTGCGGCAGCCACCCCGTTCGTCGTGCTCGGCTTCGGCCTGGCGGTCGGCTGGGGCGTGACCTGGGTGGTCTACGTGTTCTCCGTTGCGCGCCCGCTCGCCCAGCTGGCCGCGGCCACCGAGGATCTCGCGGGGACGGACGCCGCCGCCCTGTCCGACGTGCTGGCGGCCGTCGCCGAGGGCGACCTGACCCGTCGGCTGGAGCTGCGCACGAAGCCCGTTTCCGTCTCCGGCACGGCCGAGGTGAGCCGCTTGGGCGAAGGTATCGGGGAGATCATGGCCAGGCTCGGTGAGAGTGCGTCGAGCCTCAACAGCACCACCGACGAAGCCTGCCAGCGCCTGTTCTACGTCGGCCCGGACGGGTACGTGCAGGGTCAGGTGTGCGGCGAGGCGATGGGTCGGGCAATCGGCAAGGGCCAGGTCCTGATCGTAACCTCCTCCTTCGAACATGCGGGCCTGGAGCTGCGGCGCAAGGGCTTCGAAGGCGTCCTCCACGAGCACTACCCCGGCATCGAAATCGTCCAGTCCATGGAGAGTCCGTATCCGGCGGCCGAGATGCGGGCCGCGGTCGCCCCGATGCTCAAGAAGTACCCGCGGCTCGCCGGCTTGTACCTCACGGTTGTAGGTGCCGGGGCGGCGTGGGCCGTCGCCGACGCGGGACTTGCGGGCAAGCTAACGCTCATCTGTCACGACATCGTCAACGAGGCGATGCCGTATGTGGTCAAGGGCGTCATCTCGGCCGTCTCCGGTCAGGACCCGTACGCGCAGGGCCACGACACGGTCATCTATCTGTTCAACCATCTGGCCGCCGGCTGGCTGCCGTCGGAGTCGCGGATGCTGACCTCAATGGACCTCGTCACAGCTGCCGACTGCAACCAGTACTGGCAAGCCGGCAAGGGGATCATCGAATCGCCGGCCATGGCGGAGCGGCGCCCCAAGCCGATGCGCGTGTCCGCGCGTCCGCTGCGCATCGCCGTCCTGGGAATCGAGGATGCCGTCTTCTGGGATGACGTCCGGGTCGGTACTCACGCCGCCGCGACCGAGTTGAAGCCGTACAACGCAGAGGTGGAGTGGATCGTCCCCGAGCCGGACGGAGCCTTCGATCTGGCAATTCGCGCCGCGGCAATCGAGAAGCTCGTCGAGCAGGGCTACGACGCCATCGCCACTCCCATCAACGACACCGGCCTCGTGGCGAGCATCAACTACGCGGTCGCCAGAGGGGTCCCGGTCGCGACCTTCAACTCCGAACTGTCCAGCCTGCGCGGTCTCATGACTACTCTCCACCACCGTGCCCAGAAGCTGATGTCCGTCAGCAGCGGCCTCGCCACCTCCGCTCAATCCTCGGGTGCGGCGACGCGCCAGATCGCCGAGAACATCTCGCAGATGGCCCAGGCAGCCACCAGCGAAGCGGGGGCCATGAACAGGGCCAATGCCAGCATCGAGCACATCACGGAGTCGGTCGACGCCATCGCGACCGGCGCCCGCGAACAGGCGGAGGCCGCCGAGAGCTTGTCGCAGGCCGCAACCCATATCGCCGAAGCCGTCCAGCTCGCCGGATCGAGTTCAGAGTCAGTCGTCGCCGCCACCATCCAGGCACGCGCCACAGCCGAGAGCGGTTCGGAGGCCGTCCGCCAGACGCTGGCGCAGATGAAGTCGATCGAGAGCGCCGTCGACTCCTCGGCGGCGACCATCGAGGAGACGAACTCTCGGGCCCAGCAGATCGGCGAGATCGTCGACACCATCGAGGACATCGCCGCTCAGACCAACCTGCTCGCCCTGAATGCCGCCATCGAGGCGGCTCGGGCCGGAGATCAGGGCAAGGGCTTCGCGGTAGTTGCCAGCGAGATCCGAAAGCTGGCCGAGAAATCGGCTGCGGCCACCAAGGAGATCAGCGCCATCATCGCCACGGTTCAGGCCACCGCCCGACGCGCCGCGGAAGCCATGGACGTAGCCATGCAGAAGGTCCACGACGGGTCGTCGATGGCCCACCATTCGGGCGAGGCGCTCGATGAGCTGCTCGAGTCGGCCGTGACGACGCAGCGCCAGACCAGCGAGATGGCCGACGCCAATCGGACCGTGGCCAACGTCATGGACGACCTGACCGCGGCGATCGAGCGGGTCTCAGTCGTCGTCAGAGCCAACATGGAGAGATCCCAGATGGCCTCTGCCAGCATCCGCGAGACGCTCGACATCGTCGAGAGCGTCGCTGCCATCAGCGAGGAGAACGCTGCCTCAGCCGAAGCTGTGGCCGCCTCCACGGGCATGGTGTCGCAGCAGGCCGAGGAAGTGAACGAGGCGGCCTTGGAGCTCACCGACATCGCCCGGGAACTCGAGGGCTCCACGGCCCACTTCAAGCTCACGTGGAGCGAGGGAGACGGCGACGCCGCAGCGGCGTCCGGCGACGCCGGTCCGGCGCCCAGCGTCGTCGCGAGCCCACGATCCTCCAAGCGCTCCAGGGCAGCTTGACCGAAGGGGCCTATCGGCCCCGTCCGCGGCGAATCGGCCGCCGCTCTGCGAACGTGGACGCGCCGCCGAGTGTGTTCGGGCTCGCGGCGGGCTACTCTGTGACAGGTCCGGCCGCCGACCGCACCGCGTTCTGAGCGGTCGGCATGGCCGCACGTCCGGCCTGCGCTGTGTCGACCGGCCGACGAGAGGAGTGGCGACGGTGCTGTATCGCAAGCTTGGCAAGACCGGACGGGACGTCAGCGCGATCGGCTTTGGCGGGTGGGCTATCGGCGCGGACTGGGGCAACGTGGACGACACGGACAGCATGCGCGCCCTTCACGCTGCCGCCGACGCGGGAGTAACCCTGATCGACACTGCCGACGTCTACGGCGACGGCCGGAGCGAGAAGGTGATCGGCCGTTTCCTACGGGAACGCAGCGGCGAGAAGTTCTTCGTGGCCACCAAGATGGGCCGGCGGGTGCCTGTGGAGATGAAGAACTACACGCCCGAGGCGTTCCGCGCGTGGACCGAGAGGAGCCGCGACAACCTGGGCGTAGAGCGCCTGGACCTGGTCCAGCTCCACTGCCTTCACCCGAGCATCTACTACAGCCCGGAGCACTTCGAGGCCCTCGACGAACTTGTGAAGGCCGGCGTCATCGCCAACTACGGCGTCAGCGTCGAGAGGGTGGAGGAGGCGCTCAAGGCGATCGAGTTCCCCGGAGTGGCGACGGTGCAGATCATCTTCAACATCGTCCGCCAGCGGCCGGCCGAACGCTTCCTGGTCGAGGCGAAGCGGCGCGACGTGGGCGTCCTGGCTCGAGTGCCGCTGGCATCGGGCCTGCTGACCGGCAAGATGAGCAAGGCGACGACCTTCGATCCCTCGGACCACCGACAGTACAACCGCCACGGCGAGTCCTTCGACGTGGGCGAGACCTTCTCCGGAGTCGACTACGAGACCGGCCTGGCATTCGTGGAAGAGCTGCGAAGCCTCGTGCCCGAGGGGGCGACGATGGCCCAGATGGCCCTGCGCTGGATTCTGATGTTCGACGGCGTCACCGCGGCCATCCCGGGCGCCAAGACGACAGAGCAGGCCCGAGCCAACGCCGCAGCCGCCAGCCTGGCCGCGATCCCATCACCGACGATGGAGCGGATCGAGCGGATGTACGCGGAGCGGATCAAGCCGCTGGTCCACCAGCGCTGGTAGACGGCCGGTGCGACCGGGCTACAGGCGCGGCAGGCGGCCGTAGAGCTCGCGGTAGGGGCCGGCCATCTCCGCGTAGAGGCGCACCCGATCCGGATCGGGTTCCATGACCCGTGTGTTGGCGGGGAGTGGCAGCGTTCCCTGGGTGGAGGAGGGGACGATCCCCGCGGCCACGGCGCCCAGGAGAGCGGCGCCACGAGCCGAGGCGTGTTCCGTGGCCCCGAGCGCGACGGGCATGTCCAGCACGTCGGCGATGATCTGCTGCCACAGCTTGTTCACACCGCCGCCGGCCACCACGCCCGCCTTCGGCGCCACGCCGATGCCACGCATAAGGTCCAGGCCCTCGGCCAGGGCCAGCGCCACTCCCTCCAGTACCGCTCGGGTCACCTCCGCGGGACCGTGCCTCATTCGCAGCCCCACCAGGGCTCCACGCGCCGCCGGGTCGAAATGCGGCGTCCGCTCGCCACGCAAGTAGGGCAGGAAGAGCAGCCCGTCGCTCCCCGCCGGAACGGTGGCCGCGGCGGCCAACAGCTCGCGGGCGCCGTTCGGGTCGTCCGGGTGCAGAAGGCGCACCACCCAGTCCAGGGAGGCCGCGGCCGAGAGGATCGCGGCCATGACGCACCACTGCCCCGGCACCACGTGGCACAGCCCATGGAGCCGTCCTGCCGCATCGACCTTCGGCTCCGAGACGGGCGCCAGCACCTGGCCGCCGGTCCCGAGAGAGATCAGGACGGCGCCGTGCGAATCCGCCTCGCTGGCCAGGCCCAATCCCAGTGCCGCGGCCGGGGCATCGGCGCCGCCGACGGCCACGCGAATCCCGGCCGGAAGGTCCAGGGCCCGGGCGGCATCGTCTCGCAGATATCCGCCAGTGGCCTCCGATTCGGAGAGGGGAGCCAGCTTGTCTCGATCGATCTCCAGCCGGCTGCAGAGGTCGTCGGACCAGGCCCGTGCCCGCAGGTCGAAGAGCAGAGTGGCCGAGGCGTCCGAGACGTCGCCGCCTACCTCGCCGGTCAGGCGCGCTCGCAGGGCATCCTTGGGCTGCACAATCCACCGCGCCCTGGCCATGACCTCCGGTTCGTGGCGGGAGACCCACATGATCTTCGGGGCCGTGAAGCTCACGTTCGAACGGTTCCCGGTGATGGCCACGAGCTCGTCGCGCGGGATCCGGTTCTCGATCTCCGTCGCCTCCGCCTCCGCACGGGCATCCGACCAGATCAGAGCCGGCCGAATCGGGAGGAGCGCGTCATCGAGGAAGACCGCACCGTGCATCTGGCCGGTCAGGCCGATGGCCTCGACGTCCGCGCCTTGCATGGCGGGCCGGGAGAGCAGTTCGGACATCGCCTGGCGCACCGCGTCCCACCAGCGGTCCGGGTTCTGTTCGGCATACCCGACTCGACGCGACTCAGTGGCGTAGGCGGCCAAGGTCACACCGAGGCTTTCTCCCGCCTCATCGAGCGCCAGCAGCTTCACCCTCGATGAACCCAGGTCGATCCCGATCGAAACGCGCACTGTACCTCCGCGATGGCCTAGCCCTGACGAATCCCCGACCGGAAGAGTACCCCCAAGGACGAGCTGCGGTGGTCGATGGAAGACGCGTCGGAGCGGGACGAAGCGAAGGACGGTTCCGCAAGACTCCTCATCCTGCCCGCGTTCGTCTGCCGCCAGACCGGGGCGCCGCCGAGAGAGTCAGCGAGCGAACGTGCCTACGGCGATGGCCGACCTGGGCCCCGACAACGCGAGCACAAGACCGTTCGAATTGGCCGCGACCTGCCCGCCGGTGACCGTCAGCGAGGCGAGTTCCGGCGGCAGCGAAGAGACCCGGAACGGCGAATCCTTGGCGGCCAGGGAGAACGCACCGAGCCATAGATGGCCGAGCGCGTCGCTGCCTGCGGCTACGCCCCCGTCCCCGGCCGGTGCAATGGAGAAGACCGTGCCGGACCGGACCAGGCTCGGCGAGCCGTCGAGAGGGAACCACCACATCCCATCCGGCTCGCCCAGGAGAACGCCGCCGGTGATGGCCGCGCCGGCCGTGGGCTGAGCGGCCGGGCCTGCGCCGATCCGCTCCCAGGACGAGCCGTCGTCGAGCGACTCGAAGAGCACTCCGGGCCCCCATCCAAGGAGATGCCCCGTGTTGTCGAAACCGATGGGAGTCACCGCTTCCGGGCTGCTTGACCAGGTCCTGCCGGCGTCGCGGCTGAGGAAGAGCCTGCCGTCGCCGGCCGCGAGGAGAGTCCCGGACCGCACCGGGTCGAAGGCGAGCCAGGACGGGCTGCCGGTCGCTCCAGGAGGCAGGGGGCCGGCTGCCCAGGTGGCTCCACCGTCTCCGCTCGAATGGCGACCGAGGTCGCAGTAGGCACCGAGTCCCGAGGCGTAGACGCTGCTGGACGAAGGGTCGCCCGCGATCGACTCGACGTGTCCGACCTGCGCGCCGAGCCACTGAGCCTGACCGGTCGAATTGATGACCCCCGTCACGTCGGGCAGGCACTGGCGGGCTTCCGGATGCCAGTCACTCGAGCCCTGGAAAGTGGCCACGAGCGAGTCATTGGTCGCGGCCACGTGAACGCCCGGCCCGTCGATTCCGCTCTGCAGGACCGAGACCGAAGTGATCGTGAGCGGAGTGGTGGGGCCTCCGAGCGGGTTGGCGGCCGCGCCCCGGCTCGTCCGAAGGTCGGTCACGCTGAGGAGCGCCACCGCGATCGTCAACACCAGGACCGCCAGGAAGGTGTTGATGGCGAATCCCCAGCCGGAGGCTCGGGCAATCTCGTCTCGCTGCGCAGCCGCAGCCTCGGAATCGCTGAGGCCCCGCTGGAGCCGCAGGCGCAGCGCCAGCGGCGCCTCTTCGCCGGGATCGCGGGATGCGTAGATGGCTCGTAGGCGAGTCTCAAGGAGTGGCGTCTCGGCCGGTCCGTCGCCCCCTTGGAGCTCGGCGAGCCTGGTGCGAAGCCGCTCCGGCACTCCCGGCGAGTATCGACCGGGCGAGCCTCGACCCAGCAACCTCCGCCCCGGCCGAGGCGATTCCTGCGCCAGGCCGTAGCTCCTGGCGAGCGCCAGCCGGTCGTTCGGGCCCAAGGAAAGTAGCGCTGCTGCCAGTCGTTCCGCCTGACCGCCGACCGCCTCGGCGGCCGCCTCGCCGGACGTCGCGCCTGGGGTCGTGCCGGCTTCGCGGTCGATCGACCTCAGAGCCTTTCGACAGCCGGCTTCCAGTCGTCGCCGGAAGGCGCGGTCCAGGGCTGACGCAGGCCACTCGCTGCCATCGCGCCAGGCCGCCATCGCCGCGTCATAGACGACGCTCTGCGCCGCGATCGGGTCGTCCAGGGCCATCGCGGCCAGCCGGTAGGCGGTCGAGAGGTTGCGTCGCAGATACCCGGCGAAGTCGCCCGCGCGGGTTTCGTGTCGGGTTCCCAGCGCCACCCTGTCTTGCACCCGATCTCCGTCGTCGATCCGGCACCGGCGCCGATCCTTGTCGGCGTAGTCTGCGGCCGCCGCGGTAAACGATAAGTCATCTGCTACTCAATGCAACCGTCCAAGTCGGACGGCCCGGGAATCGAAGAGCGGCCGCCTCCCGGCGACCGCTCTTCGAGTTTGGTCCAGGAACGGCTACGCAGCCAGGTCGCGCCGCTCGAAGGCCACCAGGGCGATGACCAGGAAGACGGCCGTCACGGACACCAGGACGGCGGTGTCGCCGAGGTCCATGCCGTACCTGAGAGGGTCGTGACCCGCGTAGTACTTGAACAGGGAGAGCGGGCGGATCGTGTTGAGGCCGTCGACGATGTTCGCCAGCGCGTCGATCAGGTACATGGCGATCATCAGCGCGACGGTGACTCCGATCGCGGCGCCACGGTTCCCGGTTGCCGCCGAGATCGCCAGCGCGATGGCTCCGAAGGCGAGGCTCAGCAGCACGACCAGCGCCAGAGCCGCGCTGAGCGGGCCGACCGGCAGCTCGCTGGCGCTGAGGGCTGCGCCCACCACGGCGAAGAGGCCGGTCGCGGCCGCAATGACGAAGCAGGCGATCAGGATGGCAAGGGACTTCTCGAGGACGAGCCGCCTGCGCGGGACGGGGTAGGAGAGCAGCACGTCGATCGTGCCACGCGATTCCTCTCCGGCCGTGAAGCCGCTGGCAAGACCCGCGGCGAAGGCGATCATCCCTGCCGGAAGCATCATCGAGAACAGCTCGAAGTGAAGAAACCCGATCAGGGTGCTGGCGTCTCCTATCGAGGACCCAAAGATCTTGGCCATCGGCCCCATCTTCTCCAGCAGCGCGTTCATGTCCATGATCTTGGAGTAGGTGGGGAAGAGAAGGGCGAAGTAGCCGGTCATGGCACCCATCCCCAGCGCGACCCAGAAGGTCGGCCAGCGGAGGTCGCGGATCGTCTTGGTGAATACGTTACGCAGCAACATGGCTGGCCTCCCCGGCGCCGGCAGCGGCAGCGATTCCATCGCCCGATCCGTAGTAGGCCATGAAGATCTCTTCGAGGCTGGTCTCGATGCTGCGCACGTTGCGGACTTCGTAGCGCGCCGCGGCCTTGATCAGCGCGTCAACGCTGCCCATGACCGTGCAATTGAGGATGCCGTCATGGACGTTCATGTCGCGGATGCCGGGCAGACCGACGAACGCACCGGCCGGGACGGAGCCGCCGAAGTCGATCTCGAGGCGGCGCAGTGCCCGCTGCTTGAGATCGGCGATCGACTCGACCGCGAGCAGGCGACCCTCGCGGATGATGCCGACCCGGTCGCACAGGTGCTCGACCTCGGGCAGTTGATGTGACGAGATGAAGACGGTGCGGCCCTCGGAGCGGGTCTCCTCGCAGAGGTGCTCGAATTCGAGTTGGACGAAGGGATCGAGGCCTGCGGTGGGCTCGTCGAGGATGATCAGCTCAGGTCGGATCATGAAAGCGGCGACGAGACCGACCTTCTGCTTGTTCCCACGAGACAGGCTCTTGATGCGCTTGGTCGGATCGAGCTCGACGCGCTCGATCAGCTTGTCGCGGTAGATCGCGTCGATCGAGCCGTGGAGGTTCCCGAGGTAGGTAAGGAGCTGACCCCCGGTCAGTTCGGAGTAAAGGGAGAGTTCGCCGGGGACGTAGCTCACCCGCCGGTCTATGGCCAGCCGATCGTGGTGGATGTCGAGCCCCAGGACTCGCGCGTGCCCGCTCGACGGCCGTATCAGATCCAGCAGGAGCCGGATCGTGGTCGACTTGCCCGCTCCGTTGGGGCCCAGGAAGCCGAAGATCTGCCCGCTCTCGACCGTCAGGTCGATGTCGATGATCCCGCGTGAGCGGCCGTAGTACTTGGTGAGCTTCTCAGTCTCTATGGCGGCCGTCATCAGGGGGCCTCCTTTCGAACCGTCAGGCGTTCTTCTTCCCACCGATCGAACAGACGGGGCAGCTCACGTTCCAGAAATGCGTACATGTCGCGCACCTCCTGCAGCGGCTCGGGGTTTCCCTCAGGGCCGAGAAGTTCCAGCCCGTCGGCGGCCAGCTCCTGAAGTCGCTGCAGGAGCTCGACCCGCCACATGATCATCCGGGCCCACGCGCCGGATTTGAGCACGAAGCGATCCCGCCTATCACCGGCCCGGACGGTCCGGGCGATGAAGCGGTAGTGGATCAGGAGCTGGGTCATGTTGCTGATCGAACCCTTGCTCGCTTGCAGAGTCTCCGCCAGTTCCGCGGCCGTGAGACCGTCGGCCGGGCCGAGAAGGATCGCGCCGAGCACGCGGCCCGCCATGCGAGGGAGGTGCAGAGAATCGAAGACGAGCCCGATCTCCTCGACGAAGCGCTCTGCCGATATGCGAGTGCCGCGCCTATCGCGACCTCGATCCCAGATGTCGTTCATCTTCGGTGGCTCCAGGAAGACGCCTCTGCGCGCGGCCGGCCGGCACGGCGCGACGAGGCTTTCGCCGGATAGTAGTGAGTTCGTGCGGTTCAGTCAATACTGAACAGCCCACACACAGAGCACCGCAAGTCGGGCATCTTCGACCGCGGCATGGGCGGCCTACTGCCGGCTGCTTAGTACCTCCGCCCGCATTCGCGGCGACGGTCCCTCCACGAACGGCGTGCTCGCACCGGGAATACCAACGCACCTGTTCCGGCCGGATGCTTACGTGCAGATCGGAGGACGAGTCCCATCCGGCCCCTGCCGATGGACCGTTCGCCAGACACGCAGGCATCGCAAGGATCGTCTCGATGGCAATCGCCAGCTATCCAGCAGCGGATCACAAGGCAGCCGGTCGCGCGACCTTGGTGCTTGACCCAGAGCTGAGCCGGGACGAGCTGGTTAGGCGCTACCTGCACCTCGTGAAGTACGTGGTGGGCCGCCTGGGCGTCTCCGTACCCGGCCTGTTCGACCACGAAGACGCCATGCAGGCGGGCGTGCTCGGTCTGTTACGGGCCATCGACGGATACCGACCCGAGGCCGCGGCCTCGTTCGAGTCGTACGCGATCCTGCGCATTCGGGGCTCCATTCTTGACGCGGTGCGTGCCCTCGACACGGTCGGCCGGGCCGGCCGGGAGGCGGCGCGCGCGATCCAGGGCGCTATCCGCGATCTGCAGCACGAGCTGGGCAGGTCGCCGACCGAGGTGGAGATCGCCGACAAGTTGGACCTCTCGCTGATCCGGTACAGGGAGCGACTCCAGGCTGCTTCGATCGTCACGGTGTCGCTCGACGAAGGGGAGTCTCGAGAAGCTGACGACGAGTCGACCGTCCTGGCCGATAGCGTCCCTGACCACAATGCCGTGGATCCGGCCGCGGAGGCGACGCGACGCGACGCCATCGTTACGCTTGTCCACGAGATCGGACGGCTCGGCGAGCGGGCGCGCATGGTCCTCGCCCTCTACTACCAGGACGAGATGACCTTCAAGGAGATCGGCCAGGTCCTGGGCGTCACCGAGTCCCGCGTCTGCCAGATCCACACTGAGGCCGTCCTTGCCCTGAGGGGTCGGATCGTGGACGCGGACGTGGCCGTTCGCTTGGGCCGGCGGCGCGCCCGCTCGTGACCCTGGGCTGCTTCTAGCCCGACGCGAACCCGAGTCCCTGCTCCACGCGCGGCTCTGTCGCTTCCATGCAACAGATACGTCGAATCGATGAAGGAATGGCCCCTCTACGCGGTCAAGTCCCGACGGTACCGGCCGATTCCTAAGGGGACACCCAAGAGGACAGAGCCATCAGACCCGACAAGCCGCAGTCCGTTCTCTGGTCGCCGGCGCGAAGCCGAGAGGTTCGGCTGGCGCTCAAGGCCGCTATGGCCACTCCCGACGTACGGGCCGACAAAGTGGCGGCCGCCAGGCGGCGGATCGCCGAGGGCACGTACATCGTCAGGGCGGACGTGATTGCCTGGAGGATGCTCGAAGCTCGAGGCTAGCGCGCTCGGGCTGGAACGCTGCCCACCAGTACCGCCGGCACGAGGGCCTCGTCGCGTTCGCGATTGTCGAGCTGATCCCGGACCAGATCAAGGAAGTGATGCAGCCGGAACGGCTTCTGGATCAGACCGTTGACTCCGGAGTTCCGGGCGGCCACCTCGTCCGGTGACTGGCCGGTCAGGATGAGGATCCGCATTCCGGCCAGCGAAGGGGCCATCCGCAGGTCGGCGGCGAGCCGGTAGCCGTTGCGGTCCGGCAGACCGACGTCGACGATCGCGAGCAGGGGACGGTGCTGCAGAGCGAGCGCCTCGCCTTCCGCCGCGGTGCGCGCCGTCAGCAGATGAACGCGCAGCCCGCGCAGCGCCGCCTCCAAAGTACCCAACACGTACTCATCGTCATCCACGATTAGTACGGACTGCGAACGGCAACTCACGGAGGGTTGTGTGCCTGGATGCAACATATGCAGCGAAGGTATCCCACCAATGGATCGCCGTATATGCGGCATTTGCATGGTCTTGGGCAGGACTCCAGTCACCCCGGACCTGCGGCGTGTCAGGGTCGCCTATAGCGTCAGGGTCGTTTGTAGAAGGTCGATCCTGCCGGCAAGAGGCCGAACGATCGTGCGTTCGGGATCACTTCGGTTGCGCCGAGGAAGAGGACCCCGCCCGGCCGGAGGCAATCGTGGAATCGGCCGTACAAGTCCGTCTTGGCCTGCTCGGTGAAGTAGATGACCACGTTCCGGCAGACGACGAGATCGAACGGACCCTCGCACGGATCGGTCACCAGATCCTGGCGGCGGAACGTGACCGGCGCGAGGATCTCCGGCCGAACTTGCCACTTGCCATCAATGCGCCGGAAGAACCGCCTCTGCCGCGTCGGCGAGACGCCCGCCATCTGAGCCTCAGTGAAGGTGGCCTTTCGGGCCTTCGACAGGCTCGTTTCGTCGACATCGGTCGCCAGGATCTCCACTCCCGCGAAGGGCGCGATCTCGCGGGCGAGCATCGCAATGCTGAACGGCTCGAAGCCGAGCGAGCAGCCGGCACTCCAGATTCTCACCGAGGCCTGGCTGCGGAACACCGGCCGCAGGTGTTGCTCGGCCAGGGCGTCCCAGGCCTCCGGGTTCCGAAAGAACTCGCTGACGTTGATCGTGAGCATGTCCAGGAACGCCTGACGCAGGGCCACGTCCTCGCGAACCCTGATGACCAACTCGTCGGCGTCAAGCATGCCTCTGGCAGCCGCGAAACCGTTCACCCGCCGCCAGACCTGGGCCGGCCTGTACCGGCTAAGGTCGATGCCGAGCAGGAGATGAACCTCTCGGGCCATCCGTTCGTACGCGACCATATCCAGTTCGGGGATCGGTGCGAACGGAGGCAGCACCAGGGGCGGTCTAGGTCGCGGCAGGGTCTCCACCCTGAAGGTATCGGCGCGCCGGCGAGAGAAGTTGACGACCTGACGGGCGCCGACCTGACGAAGATCCTCAGACGGCCGGCTGGGAGCGACCGCTCAGGCGACGCGCGCGGTCGGCCGTGCCGCCGGGACGCTGTTCGAGGTCGATCGTTCGATCAGAGCCGCGATGTCGACCACCAGGCCGACCGTCCCGTCGGCCAGGACCGTGGCCCCGGCCAGGCCCATCCGCTCGCCGGTAAGCCTGCTGAGCGACTTGAGGACGATCTCGTGCTGGCCCACGAAGGCGTCCACGGCCAGCGCCATCTCTGCGTTTCGCGAGCGCACAACGACCAGGTTGACGAAGCCGCGATCGTCGGTCTCGAGCGGTCTCGGCGGATCGCCCAGGGCGCCGTCCAGTCGCTCGACCGGGATGACCCGATCGCGCAGGCTGAGGACGTTGTGGCCGCGCACGCGGCCGAGCGACCCAGGTTCGATTCGAAGCGTCTCGACGACGCCGGTCAACGGCAGCGCACAAACGCGTGGCCCCGACCGGACCAGCAGGGCGCCGATGATGGCGAGCGTCAGCGGGAGCGACAGCGAGATGCGTGTCCCTTCGCCGGGGACGCTGCTGACGTCGACCCAGCCACCGAGGTTCTCGATGTTGTTGCGGACCACGTCCAGCCCCACGCCGCGGCCCGATACCTCGCTGACGAACTTGGATGTGGAGAAGCCCGGCGCGAAGATGATTCGCAGGGATTCGGCGTCGGTCAGGTTCTCGGCCGCCTCGCGGCTCATCATTCCCTTGTCGATCGCTGCCTGCCTCAGGGCGGCGGGGTCCATGCCGCGCCCATCGTCCTCGACGGTGATGAGGATCCGACCGTCGGCGTGGCGAGCCGCCAGGCGGACGGTCGCCGGCAACGGCTTGCCGAGGGCGCGACGCTCCTCGGGAGGCTCGATGCCGTGGTCCAGCGCGTTGCGAACCAGGTGGCTGAGCGGATCGCCCACTACCTCGAGCACGGATCGGTCTAGCTCGGTCTCCTTGCCCTCGATGATGAGCTGGACCTCCTTGTGCAGCTGGGAATTGATGTCGCGCACGACGCGCGGGAAACGGTTGAAGACCGTATCGATCGGCAGCATGCGCAGGCCGGTGGCCTGATCCTGAAGCTGGCTGGCGATGCGGGCGAACTGCTGGGCGTCCTCGTCCGCTCGGCGGGCAAGAGGGTCGTCGCCCAGGCGAGCGGCAAGCTCCTGAGCGCTCTGGGCAAGGCGCGTCTTGTGGACGACCAGCTCGCCGACGAGGTCCATCAACTCGTCGAGCCGGGTGACGTCGATGCGGATCGTCTGCTGGGCCAGCTTGAGCTGGTCACCCGCGATGGATGCACGCGCAATCCGCTCAATGCCCGGGACCGGGATGGGGTCCTGGGGACGGTACACCTCGATACTGGGCGAACTCGCGGCCCCTTCCGCCCGCCCGCCTGCGAAGGGAGAGTCGATGGGGGCATCCGTGGCCGCCCCACCCGGGGCGTCGGCCGGTGCGGCAACCACCTCGACTTCCACGACTTCCTCGATCGCCCCGAGGCGCGCGCGCATCTCGGAGAGCTCGAGCGGGCGGCCGCGGACCAGCATCGCCAGGAGCGTGGACCCTAGCTCGCTCTCGATCTCCCGGCGGTCCGGCGCCGAGGCGATGAGAATGCCCATCTCCTCGCACTCGATGACCAGCTGGAGGAGCCGGACGGCCTGCCATTCACTCATCGGGTCGATCCGACAGACGACCAGCGAGCGTGGCTCGTAGCCGCCGGGCGCCTCCCAGAGGAGTCGGCGAATGAGTGGCGCGAAGGTCGAATCGGAAACGCCCGCCTCGTCGGCTGGCAGCGCGACTCGGTCGTTCGGCTCGGGCACCCCACGCCCCGGTGCTGCCGTGGCCGTGGACAGTAGCTCGCGCAGCCGGCCGGTCAGCGATTCCGGCGCGTCGGTTAGGGCCGATCCCTGCCGAACCTCCGCGACCAGGGTTCGAAGCACGTCGATGGTGGTCAGGAGGACGTCGGCAAATGGCTTGAGGTCGCGCAGCGTGCCACTGCGGAATGCTCCGAAGAGGTCCTCCATGGCATGTGTCAGTTCGGCCATGCGGCGGTGGCCGATCATGGCGGCGGAGCCCTTCAGGGTGTGCGCGGCCCGGAAGACCTCGTTCACCACACCCGGATCCAGGCCGTGCTCGAGCTCGAGCAGACCCCGCTCGATTTGCCCGATCTGCTCGAGTGACTCGTCGGTGAAGAGACGGTCGTCGCCCGGTTGCAGATCGAAGGTCAGGCGCATGGTTCTACGCGGCTCCGGCGAGTGCCGTCCGCTCTTCGGCTCCGAACAGGCCGTCCAGGTCGAGGAGCAGGACGAGCCGGCCGCCGAGCTTTGCGATGCCTCGCAGGTACTCGGCGTCCGCACCGGAGGCGACCGCCGGCGTCTGCTCTATCGCGTCCGCGGGCACGAGGAGCACCTCCGAGACGCCGTCGACGATGAGCCCGACTCTGGTGGAGGGGCTCTCCGCGACCACGATCCGAGTCTCCTTGGTCGGCTCGACCTCGGGCATCCCGAATCTCGCCCGCAAGTCGACGACCGGGATGATCCGGCCGCGGAGGTTGATCACGCCCTTCACGAAGCTTGGCGCTCGCGGGACCGGGGTGATCGGCTGGTGCCGGATGATCTCGAAGACCCTCGCGATATCCAGGCCGTAGTGCTCGTCCGCGAGCTCGCAGACGACTATCTGCAGCTCGCCGGACTGGCCGCTGCCGCTGGACGTGGGCTCGTCGGCCATTGCACGTTCCTCCTTACGTCACGCCGGACGCGGTCCGGCTGCGGACTCTCGTAGTAGTTATCGGCGCGATTCGCGTCTGGGTAAGGCGCTCAGGAAGCGATAGCGGAGCGGTGAACCGTGGCCGTGGTTCGGTCCTTGGGGGCCGGCTGCGGCTCGGTTGATTCCTGCTCGTCGGCGGCACTCCACGCCGCCACCGAGGACGCGATCTGGTCCAGTGGCAGGACCTGGTCCGCCAGGCCTGCCGCGGTCACGGCTCCGGGCATCCCGTAGATCGTTGCCGTCGCGGCGTCCTGGGCGATGACCCTGCCCCCGTAGAGTTTCACGGCACGGGCACCGTCTCTTGCGTCGACGCCCATCCCGGTCAGGACCACGCACAGCAGCCGGTCGCGCCAGATCGGAGCGACCGACTGGAGGGTCACGTCCGCAGCCGGCCGCACGCCGTTGATGGGAAGCAAGCGAACGAGCCGGATGTGGCCGTTAGAGGTGCTGATCATGTGGCGATCTCCGGGCGCGACGAGAATCTCGCCCTCGACCAGCATGTCCTCCGACGTGGCTTCGGAGCAGCGAAGCGTCCCTGCTGAGTCCAGGCGAGCTGCAAGCGATGCGGTGAAGCCGGCCGGCATGTGCTGGACGATGGCAACCGCTGCGCCCAGGGTCGAGGGCAGGCCCCTGACCAGGACGTTCAGGGCGCTCGGACCGCCGGTCGAAGACGCCACCACGACGAGTCGTCGAGCGGCGATGCGCGGTGTATTACGACGCCGGCTGGCAGCCTCGGTGGCCGGGAGATCGCAGAGCCGCGTAGCCGCTCCCGCGTCCGGCGGCCGGATTGCGGCCGGCGTGGCGATCCGGGCGTTGGGCTTGGCCCGAGTCAGGTTGTTGACCGCAATCTGGCAGTGCCGCAGGAACGCGGCTTCGGTCATTGCGGCGGCGGCCTCGATCTTCCGAACGAGCTCGTCGCCCACCAGGGCGATGTCGAGGGAGAGAGGGCCGGAGGGCTTGGGGACGAAGTCGATCGCCCCGTTCTCGAGGGCGTCGAGGGTCAGCCTGGCGTTTGCGGTCGTTCTGCTCGACAGCATGACCACGCGAGTCGGCGTCTCGATCATGAGCCGCTTGAGCATGGCCAGCCCATCGAGGACGGCCATCTCGACGTCGAGGGTGATGACGTCGGGTCGGAGTTCGCGGGCGAGCTGCAGGCCCTCCTCGCCGTTTGACGCGGCGCCCACGAGTTCGAGCGAGGGGATCCCGCTCAACAGGCGGCTGAGGGTATGCCGCAAGAACGCCGAGTCGTCCACGATCAGGACGCGGGTTCGGGCCATGGTGGCGGCCGGGTGCGCTATGCGACCAGGAGTCTGTTGACGGCGGCCAGGACGCGGCCCGGGGCAAACGGCTTCACCACGAAATCGCGGGCGCCGCGCTTGATCGCGTCCATCACTATCGATTGCTGGCCCAACGCTGTCAGCATGGCGACTCGCGCCTGGGGGTCCTGCAGGCGTATCGCGGCAAGTGCCTCCAGACCATCCATCTCGGGCATCGTGATGTCCATGAGGACGCAATCCGGTCGCTCGCGCAGGTAGGTTTCGACGGCCAGCCGTCCATTCTCGGCCTCGATGACCTCATGGCCGGCCTCGGCGAGTAGCTTGGCCGCGCGTAGACGCATAAAGGCTGCGTCGTCGACGACGAGGATTTTGGCCATCGCGAGGTGCTCCTGATGCTTGTGCTGCTACAGCTCGGTGATTGTTGACAGGCTCTTGACGATGAATCGGCCGTCTCCGACCTCGAGCTGGACGGTTCGGCCGGCGGTGCCTCCGAGCGCACCGGCGGTCAGACGGAGGCCGCGCTCAGCGAGGCCGGCCTGCATCATTTCCGCATTTCGTGTGCCGATGGCGAGTCCGCCGCCGATCGCCAGCATCGAAGCGGCGCCCGCGGCCTTCAGGATGATGCGACTCGACGCGGCTCCTCTGGCCTCGAGGGCCTTGAGGAAGTTGTCGAGGCCGCCGTCGATGAACTTGACCGGTCCGCTGCCGTTCGACGGCCCGCTCGGCAGCATGAAATGTGCGAGCCCGCCGACCCGGCTGCTTGGATCCCACGCCGCCAGCGCGACGCACGAACCCAGTCCGTAGGCGACCAGGCTCGAGTCGGGGCTGGAGCTGAAGACCATCTCGCCGATGCTCGCGACCAGCAACGTCGGCGTTACGGTGGCGGTCATATGCCGATCGCTCCGAGGGCATCCAGTAGGACCGGGAGACTGTCGGGGCGGGGCAGCACGAGGAGCGTTCCGTCGATCTCGCGGCCGCCTTCAGTGAAGGTGGTTCTGGCGGCGAGCACCTGGTCGACGGTGCTCATCAGGTCCATCAGGACCCCGTCGAGGATGGCGCCGGCCATCTCGATCACGATTTGCGGCGGGGTCGGCTGGACCGGCTCGTGGAGATGCATTCCGAGCTCGTTGAGGAAGGCCGAGATCGTGACGTTGCCTGCCTCCTGCACGGCGGAGAGCTCGAGCTCATCGAAGATCAACGGATCGCTCGGGGCCCCCGCCGGCGACTCGCCGGGTCCGAGCAGGCCCGTCAGAAGGATCTGGGCCAGGCGGTGGGCATCGGTGGGCGAGAGAAGCAGCAGGGCGTGGCCCTGGAGCGAGCCCTTGACGCCGACGTATACGGCCGCGACCACGGCTTCCGGACCGCCGGCCATGGCGACGACGTCGGCGGCCGAGCAGCGACGGAGCATGGGCGTCTTGACTACGATGGCCTGACCGCTCATCGAGGCCAGAGCCTCGCCGGCCCGCTGCATCGCCCGCGAGAACGTGCTCGCGACGACGGTCTCGCCGGCTTCCGATAGAGCCAATGTTGTCACGGGGTGCCGCTTTCGTGGGCAGTGGTTTGGCGAGCCACGTACAAAGTCCTCAGCGCCGCTTGCCGCGGCAGGCACAACCGTTCTCTGGTCGGGGGCATCGGTCGGGCGAGGGCGCGACTTGAACAGTACGAGAGGCCGTTGCGCCTCATGACGGCTCGTGGAGCCTTCGGCGCGGGAGGCCGAGCGACTCAGGCGGATGGATCGAGGAGACCGAGCTTGAAGGCCATGATGGCGGCCTGCGTTCGGTCCACAGCTCGCAGCTTCCAGATGATGTTCTGGACGTGCTTCTTCACCGTGTCCTCGGTGATCGAGAGGCGGCCACCGATCTCCTTGTTGGTCAGGCCCTCGGCGACGAGGAGGAGGACGTCGTGCTCGCGCGGTGTCAGGGCGTACTGCTCGGCTCGTTGGCGGGCCGATTCGCCCGACTGTGCGGCTTGGCCCCGTGTCGCCAGGGCCTCCCGCAGCAGCTGCGGTTCCACCGCCAGCTGGCCGTCTGCCACGCTACGGAGCGTCTGAATGACCTCCGCGGTGCTCGCATCCTTGAGGAGGTAGCCCGAGGCGCCGCGACGGATCGCCTCCAGCACGTAGTGGTGATCGTCGTACAGGGTCACGATAATGACGGCGATCCGCGAGTTGGCCGCCTTGAGTCTCTCCAGGCAGGCCAGCCCATCCATTCCGGGCATGCGGATGTCGAGCATGACCACGTCGGGCTGGAGACTCTGCGCGAGACTCAGGCCGGTCTGGCAGGAATCGCCCTCGCCGACGACTTCTATCCAGTCGGCCGCGGAGAGCATCGCACGGAGACCGCGGCGAGCCATCTCGTGATCGTCGATGAGGAGTACGCGCGTGCGCTCGTTCACGTTCTGCCCTCCGCTTTCCGTCATGATGCGCGGCCTGCTCGGGTGCTCACATGCCGGGCGATCGGTATCGAGATTCTGACCACGGTTCCGGAGCCGGGCCGGCTCCGGACCGAGGCGGCTCCGCCGAGCCAGCGCGCCTGTCTGTTGATGCCGAGCAGGCCCAGGCCGCCGCGGGCTCGCCGGCGCTCCGCCGCTGCCGGATCGAACCCCTGGCCGTCGTCCTGCACAGTCACGATCGCTCGTCCCCGCGTCACCTTGAGCTCGGCGCGAACGGAGCGGGCCTGCGAGTGCCTCACGGCGTTCGTCAGCGCCTCGACGCTCATTCCGTAGAGCGCCTGCTCGACCCAGTCATCGAGTCGCGGAAGATCGCCTTCGAATGTCATGTCCATGCCCGACTCTGCCGCGAGTGCCGACATCCGGGTGCTGATGGCGTGGGCGAGGCCGAGTTCTTCGATGCCCGGCGGGACCAGATCGGCCAGGACCGTGCGGACCTCCTTGATGGCAACGACGAGGCGGTCCGAGGCGGACTCGAGATAGCTCTCCACCGACTCACCGGGATGCTGCGTGGCGAGCGCTCGCGCGGCGTCGAGGAAGCGGAAAGCGCTCACCATCGACTGCGCAGCCGTGTCGTGGATCTGGTGGGCGATGCGCGCTCGCTCGAACTCGCTTGCCCGGAGGATCTGGCGAGCCAGGCGGTCCAGGCGCCGTTGGTTGCGCTCGAGTTCGCGGCGCTGCCGCAGAGAGTCGCGGTACAGCTCGTAGAACTCCTCCGCCGTGGCCACGATCTGCGCCAGGGCCGCAGTCGCCGTCCGCCGCCAGTCGGAGCCGCGCAACCGCTGCTGAATCTGCCACTCCAGGAGCAGGGCGGGGTCCCGCAGTATGCGCGCCGCCTCGAGGGCCGCCCGACCGTTCGGGGGCGGCGACTGACGGGCGGCCCGTCGCAGGGCCTCCGGCGCGACTCGCGTTCTGTCGGCGACGGTGGCCGCGTCTCGGGGCTTGGGCGGGCCGACCCGCATGATCGCCGCAGTGACGCGCGATCCCCGTGGGGCCGGGAAGCCGAGAAGCCGGCCGCCCGCCTGGCAGCGGTCGTGGGCGGCGCGCCCCGTGGCTAGTACGCGCGCCGCGAGTCCCTCCGAACAGCGTCGGCAAAACTCGACGCCCACGTCGGTGGAGCAGATCGTCGCACAGAATGGCTCGCCGTCCTCCCAGCCGGAGACGAAGGCCACGGCGGGCAGATCCGGGCCGGCCGGCCGGCGCGCCATCTCCGTTGCCACGTTGGCAGTCCGGGCTTGCGGCTCGTTCGGCAGCGAGACGAGACCAGTCCGCCCGGCTGTGCCGTCCAAGCGCGCCCAGAGCTCGGCACCGCCGAGATGACGGGCCACGTTTCGTTCTTCCATCGTGGCGCCAGTGTAGGTCGGGCGATGGGCACGCGGAGCCCGAAAACCTGAGGCGGAGCGCGCCTAGCCCCGGCCTGGCAAGCTACGGAGCGCGCACCGCCTCGGCCGGGTATCATGGCCTCTCGACTCTCTCAGGGGGCATGAGCCAGTCTGATGTCGCTCATAGAGACCGCGAGTCTCACCAAGGATTACGGACCGGTCAAGGCGCTGGCCGGTCTCGACCTGCGCGTGGAACCGGGCGTCATCGGCCTAGTAGGAGCGAACGGGGCCGGCAAGAGCACGCTGCTCAAGATCCTGCTCGGCCTGTTGGCGCCTACGAGCGGCAGCGCATCGGTTCTGGGCATGGACATCGGTACCGAGGCCGGCGAGATCCGCAAGGTCGTGGGCTACATGCCCGAACACGACTGCCTTCCGCCCGACGTGGGTGCGACCGAGTTCGTCACTCACATGGCCCGAATCTCCGGACTGCCGCGGACCGCCGCCCGCGAGAGGACCGCCGAGGTGCTGCGCCACGTGGGCTTGTACGAGGAGCGCTACCGGCAGATCGGCGGCTACTCCACCGGCATGAAACAGCGCGTCAAGCTGGCTCAAGCCCTGGCTCACGATCCCAAGTTGCTGCTGCTCGACGAGCCGACGAACGGCCTGGATCCCACCGGCCGCGACGAGATGCTGGACCTGATCAAGCGTACCGGCACCGATTTCGGCATCTCGGTCGTCGTGGCGTCGCACCTGCTGGGCGAGATCGAGCAGGTGTGCACCTACCTGCTGGCCATCGATGCGGGCCGCTTGCTCCAGTCGGCCCCGATTTCGACCTTCACCCAGCGGACGCCCGTGCTGGCCGTCGAGGTCGAGGAGGGCGCCGACCGACTGGCCGCCGCCCTTGCCGGGCGCGGTTTCCAGGCCCGGCAGGACGGTGCCTGCGTCCTGCTCGCGCTGGAGGACGAGAGCCTGTACGACGCGATCCGAGATTCCGTGGCGGAACTCAGTCTTCCGCTCGTGCGGATCCAGCAGGAGAGGCGGCGCCTGGAGGACATTTTCCGCGACGACGCCCCGTCCGCCGGAGGTGTCCAGTGAGCGCCGGCAATCCCGCCGCCAGCTCTCCGGCCGGCAGCATCTACGACCTGGGCTATCGCCACTACGAGGGCAAGCGTCGTGGCCGGTGGTTCGCGGCCTGGTCACTGTACGTGGATAGCCTGCGAGGCATTTGGGGCTTCGGGCGGCCCACGAGCGCGAAGGCCGCTCCGTTCATCCTGGCCGGCCTTTATGCCTTGCCTGCGGTCATCGTGCTGGCTTTCTCGTCGATCATCTCGAATTCCATCGCCACGGGCGCAACGAATCCGGCGGATCTGCCCAACTATGCCAACTACTTCGCAGGCATCGGCACGTTCATAGTGCTGTTCCTGATCGCCCAGGCGCCCGAAGTCGTGTGCCGAGATCAGCGCTACCAGGTCCTGCCTCTGTACTTCACCAGGGCCATCGACAGGTTCGACTATGCGATGGCCAGGCTACTGTCGCTGGCCACGGCGCTCTTCCTGGTTCTGATGGTTCCGGTGATCGCGCTCTTCATCGGCGACATCCTCATGTCCGCGGATGCGTTCAAGGCAATCGGGAGCGAATGGCCCAAGGCGCTGCCCAGCATCCCTTCGAACCTCCTCATCGCGGCGAGCGTGGCGTCGATCGCGCTGGCGCTCTCCTCCTACTCGCCGAGGCGAGCCTACGCGGCCGTCGGCGTGCTCGCGTACTTCCTGCTTGTGGAGTTCGTGCCGCTCGTCATCTACGGCATTGGTCATGAAGCCGGAGCCAAGTGGGTCGACTATCTCCCCCTGATCACACCGAACACCGGATTGAGTCGGGCCACCGATTGGTTCTTCGGCACTCCAATACCTCCGGATTTCCCGTCGAGCATCGGCGCCGGTGCCTACGTTCTCGCCGGTCTCGTCAGCACGCTGCTCTTCACCGGGATCCTCGCCTGGCGCTACAGGAGGATCGCGGCATGACTACCGCGCCTGTGGCGAACTCTCCTGCCGTCGACATCGCCGCGCAGGCTCCGGCAATCGAGCTAGTCAACGTGGCCCGGTGGTATGGCAACGTGGTCGCCGTCAACGACATCACGTTCAGCCTCGGGCCGGGAATCACCGGGCTTCTCGGGCCGAACGGAGCGGGCAAGACGACCTTGCTCCACATGCTGGCCGGCTTCCTGGCACCTTCGGCCGGCACCGTCCGCGTACTTGGTCTCAGCCCAAGCCGGGATCCTTCCGTCTACCGCCGGATCGGGCTGGTTCCCGAGCGCGAATCGGTCTATGGCTTCCTGACCGGTTTCGAATACGTACGCTTCAACGCCCGGCTCCAGGGCATGCGCGACGCCGACGCCGCTTCCCGGGTCGCGATCGAGCGCGTTGGGCTCCAGGACGCCGCGGATCGCGCCATCGGCACGTACTCGAAGGGCATGCGCCAGCGAGCCAAGGTGGCGGGCGCATTGGTCCACGACCCGCAAGTGCTGCTCCTCGACGAGCCGTTCAACGGCATGGATCCTCGCCAGCGGCTGGCCATGATGGATCTGTTGGGCGAGATGGCGGCCGCGGGCCGGACGATCCTCTTCTCCTCGCACATTCTCGAGGAGGTGGAACGTATCGGTACTGAGATCCTCGTGATGGTGGCGGGCCGGCTTGCCGCGTCGGGCGACTTCCGGGCGATCCGGGCGCTCATGACCGATCGCCCGCACATGATCACGATCCGTTCCAGCGACGACCGCAGGCTGGCGACGATTCTGATCGCCCATCCGGCCGTCTTCGCTGTAGAGCTGCAGCAGAACGCCGTGTCGGTGCAGACCGCTCACCTCTCTGCTTTCCGACGAATCATCGCGGAGGCCAGCCTGCGCGCCGGAGTGCGCTTGATCGAAGTCTCGCCGGCTGACGAATCGCTCGAAAGCGTGTTCGACTATCTGGTGCATCGATGATCCACGGTTCGCCTAGAAACCCGATCCTGGCGCTGCCCGAGATCTTCCGCGTCACGGTCAGGCAGCTGCTTGGCCGCAGGCGCACCCTCCTCCTGCTGCTGCTGGCCGCGCTGCCGCTGCTTCTCGCCCTGGTCTTCCGCCTGTTCGACCGGATCGACGTCCAGAGGTTCAGCAACTCCGTCTTCGATGGCGTTCTCATAGCCATCGTCCTGCCGCTCACCGCGGTCCTCTTCGGCACGGGTGCGTTCGGCGCCGAGCTGGATGAAGGGACTGCGCTGTACCTGCTGGCCAAGCCGCTGCCGCGCTGGGCCGTGGTTCTGTCCAAGGCGATGGCCGCTGCGGCGCTCACGCTCCTGCTCACGGTCGGATCGATACTGGCGGGGGCGCTGGTGGAAGTGATCCCGGCTGGCGAGGTGGGCGTGCGCGCAACGGAGGCGTATGTGGGCGCGACGGTCGTCGGTGGGCTGTGCTACGTCGCTGTCTTCGTGGCGGTCAGCATGTTCACGCGACGAGCTCTGGTCATCGGGATCGGCTACACGCTGATCTGGGAGGGTCTGCTCTCGTCAATGCTGCCCGGCATCGCCAACCTCTCGATCCGGCAGTACGCGCTCGGAGCGGGTGACTGGTTCGTCCAGCTGGGTCGCGAGCCGGCGCGGCTCCCGCCGGAGACCGCGGTCGTGTTGTCGGTCGTGGTGGTCGTATCCGCGCTGGTTCTCGCCACATGGCGCCTCATGCGATTCGAGCTGTCCGGCGGCGCCGACTGAGGTCGAAGTAGCTCGTTGTCCGGACGGCGTCGCTAACATGCCCGGGTGCGCACCCTCACGCCGGCTCTCCGTACCTTGCTCGTTGAGTGGCTGCCCGTCGTGCTTTGGGCCGCCCTCATCTTCGCCTTCTCAGCGCAGCCGAACCTGAGGTTCGCCGAGGCGGACTCGCTGGATTTCGTGGTCCGCAAAGCCGGGCACATGTTCGTCTTTGGGGTGCTGGCCGTGCTGCTGTGGCGCGCCCTGACCTCTGCGCAGATCGGCCGCCCGGTGTTCTGGAGCTGGCTGCTGACCGCCGCCTACGCAGGCAGCGACGAATTCCACCAATCCTTCACGGGGGGACGCCATCCCTCTCCGGTCGACGTGGGCATCGACGCCGCCGGCGCCCTGATCGCGCTCGGCATCCTCGTCGTGTGGCTCCGTTTCCGGGCGAGGGGCCGCTCGGCCGCTTCGGACTATTCGGCTACCGGCAGCCCCAGGATGTTGAAGCCGCCGTCGACGTAGATCGTTTCGCCCGTGGTCTTGCCGGAGAGATCGCTGGCGAGATAGACGGCCGTGCCGGCCACGTCCTCGATGGTGATATGCGTGCGAAGCGGAGTCACGTCCGCGAACGCGCCGTACATCAGCTTGAAGCCGGCGATTCCGTGTGCGGAGAGGGTCCGAACCGGCCCGGCGCTGATGGCATTGACTCGGATTCCGCTGGGACCCAGGTCGGCCGCGAGATACCTCGTCGACGCCTCGAGGGCCGCCTTGGCCACGCCCATGACGTTGTAGTGAGGCACGACCTTCTCGGCTCCGTAGTAGGTGAGCGTGATGATGGACGAGCCCGGGCCCATGTACGGGCGGGCCTCCCGGGCCATCGCGATCAGTGAGTACACGCTGATGTCGAAGGCGGTGTGGAACCCGTCCCGGCTGGTGTCGGCGAAGTGGCCGGCGAGGTCTTCCTTCTCGGCGTAGGCGACGGCATGGACGAGGATGTCCAGATTGCCTTCTCGGGCATGCCAGCGCTCGAAGACGCGCCGGATCTCGTCGTCGTCTCGGACGTCGCAGCCTTCCACGAAGGTGGAGCCGATCGACGCCGCCAGCGGCCGAACTCGCCGCTTGATCAGCGACGCCATCGAGCTGAAGCCGACCTTCGCTCCCTGGTCGTGCAGCGCTTTGGCGATCCCCCAAGCGATCGAGTGGTCGTTCGCGACGCCGAAGACGAGGGCCTTCTTGCCCTTGAGCAGTCCCTCGTGTTCGCAGTCGTCGGAAGGGCGGGCGAGGCGGCGGCCGACGCGTGGACGGGCCGCAGTCGTGGCGATGTCAACGGCGGCGGTCTGAACTCGCGGCGCCCGCGGGGCCGAGGGTGTCGCGGCTCGGGCGACCGGCTGCGACGCGGCGGTGGCCTTCTTGTCGGCGGCGCTCGATGCCGCGCGCCTGGTCGCTCTCATGGTCTGCTCGGTCCTCCGTAGTCTTCCCAGGAAAGATCGCATGCCTGCGGGGTCGCGATCCAGCCGGGCCGTGGGCAAGTCCAAAATGGAGGCCTTTCGGCCTCGGACCCGTCCACCCTATCCAAACCCCACCCGGCCTGGATCGTTACGTCTCGGCAATATGCGCCCGAATGACGCATCACGTGACGATCGCGATCGAACTGGCCCGGAGAATATCGCTAACTCCTGCGCTCCACAAATGGTGCGGCACGTCGGTGCGGTTCAGAGGGCGTGGCGCTGTGTCGAGCCCAGGTCGAGCTTGCCCTAGGGGTGAGCCCTGGCAGTCGGTTTGGAGTCCTGGGTTGGCCTACCACCGTTTCCGGGATTGCTGGAGGCATTGGGATGGTCGGAGGGCCGATTGCCGGGGTTCTGGCTCGGATGGCCGCAGTTGCCGGGGTTCTGGCTCGGCTGGTT
>PLMA01000012.1 GCA_003141455.1 Chloroflexota bacterium
GCGTACGTTCGGGGTTACCGGCCGCGGTGGCGTCCCGTCCAATGCGATAGCTGTGACAGGCAACCTGACCGTGACCTCCCAGACGAGCAACGGCTACCTGTTCATCGGCCCCAGCCCGACCAACGATCCCACGAGTTCGACTCTGAACTTCCCGGTAGGTGACGACCGAGCCAACGGTGTAACGGTGGCTCTGGGCGGAGGTGCTCTGAGCGTCACCTTCGTCGCCCCGGCTCCGGGTCCTATCGCTCACGTCATCTTCGACGTGACGGGGTATTTCGGCCCCTAAGAGCCAGCGTGGCCGACACTGGGAACATCGCAGGTCGAGCGGCAATGGCGCGACTCCCGAGTCCTCAGGAATTGAGTCCTCCATCTACGCTGGCGTCCCTTCGCCAGAACGAGAACGGCGTCTCGTACGCAACCGCGACCGGCCACATGGCATTGATCCGCAGCTGAAAATCCCGATCCGAGAAAGGCACGACTCGCTGCTCCTTGGCGACACGGTATCCGCCGACGGCTTCCCACGCCGCCTTCAAGAAGCACGAGCCGGAGTGGGTCATGTTGAGGTCGTTGTATTTCCGATAACCGCGGACCTCCTCAGGCCTGTGGACGATGAGAGGTAGTCCCGGGGGCCCGTAGGCGGCGCTGCGCTTGGGGGCGGCGGCCAGCATCTCGTGGCCCACGATGTGGATGCTGTGAGCTCCGATCAATGCCACGTGGCGATTCTGTCCAAAGAGAGCCAGCATCGACTCGACGGCGTCATGCATCAGGTAGTCGTCGTCGTTGGCGATCATGATCAGCTCGCTCGAGGCCGCTGAGATCCCTCGGTTCAGGCTGGCCGCCTGACCCATGTTTAGGTCGTTGACTAGGACCACGAACCGACAGTCGCCCGACTCCTGGTGAGCGGCGACAAACGCCCTCACGATCTCGCTCGTGGCGTCCGGGGAAGCGTCGTCGACGAAGATCACCTCGTCGGGCTGACGAGTCTGGGCGACGATGCTTTCGAGCAAGTCGGGCAGATATGCCGCGTGGCTGAAGCACGGAACCACCACCGCGAGTGTCCGGGGAGCCTCGAGAGGCAATTCCACTCGTGGACGGCCGTCCATCTCTTTGAGGAACTGCCTCAGCCCAGCTTGCGAAACCTCAGACCGTCTCACAAGCCGCCGGGCCATCCGCCTCAGCCGCCCTGGTACGAGGCCTGGACCGGGGAAGGAATCGGAAGTCACGGACGGAAGCTTAGCAGCGGACACGGGCGCTCCCAAAGCCGGATCTGGCGAGACAGGGCGGACGTCCGGGGCGGCGCGGCCAGAGCTACGAGCCGCGATCGAGAGACGGAGCGGCCCTTCGCTCGTGGAGTCGGGGCAGTGAGCCTACCGACCCGTGCCGGCCAGAACTGCCGGTACGGTTCGGGCCATGATCTTGAAGTCGAGCCAGAGTGACCAGGAGTCGATGTACTCGAGGTCCGTCTCGACCCACCGGTCGAACTCCTGCTCGTTCCGCCCATCGACCTGCCAGAGGCCGGTCATGCCGGGCTTCATCGACAACCGGCGCCGATGCCACACGTCGTAGTTGGCGACCTCGCTTGGCAGGGGAGGGCGTGGGCCCACCAGGCTCATCTCGCCTCGAAGCACGTTCCACAACTGCGGCAGCTCGTCGAGCGAGCACCGGCGAAGGAAGCGTCCGACACGCGTGGTCCGCGGATCTTGATCCAGCTTGAAGGCGTGGCCCCTGATCTGGTTGTGCTCGCTCAGTTGCTCCAGCTGCTCCTCGGCATCGGAGCACATGCTTCGGAACTTCAACACCTGGAAACTGCGCCCGTGCAACCCAACACGCTCCTGACGGAAGAGCGCCGGGCCCGGCGAATCGGACTTGACCAGGACTGCCAGAAGAGCGAGAAGCGGGGATAGTACGACGAGAAGGAGGGCCGATCCGGCAATGTCGAGAAGTCGCTTGAACAGCAGGCTCACCGCGCGGTCGGGGCCGTTGGCCAATGAGTAGACGCCTACACCGTCGATGGTCTCGAGGCGGCCTGCAGTCAGGACGCGCTCCACGGGCGCAAGTGGCATCCTGACCACCTTGCCCTCCTGTTCGCACAGGAAGGCCGCTTGCTCGATGAGCTCCTCCATGGAGAACGGCAGGCAGATAGCCACCTCGTCGACGATCTGGGTGTGGAGGATCTCCTCGAGATCGTCGATCATGCCCAGCACCGGCCGGACCGGGGTGCCGCCCGTATCGGCCGCATCCGCCCTCAGGTGACCGATGACCACCAGGCCGAGCTCGGCGTGGCTCTCGACGAGATCGGCGAAGGCTTTTGCCCTCGTGTTCGCCCCCAGAACGAGCATGTAGCGAACGTTCCGACCGTGGTCTCGGGCGAGCACCAGGATCTCCCTGATGGCGATCCGGATCCCGATCGCCGCGACGGCGAGCGCCGGGAAGACAACGATCAAGAGCAGCCGGCTGACGTCCGGCAGCTTGAAGAGATACAGAAGGCTCAGCGTGATCACGATCTGCACGAGCGTGGCTCGCAGAACCACCATGACCTCGCCACGGTTGGTGAGACGAGCCCGGCTGCGGTACAGGCCGTGCATCCACAGAACGGCGATCCAGATGCCGACGAAGACCGCGATCGCGAGGCTCGTGTCCGGCAGCGAAGTCGACACGTCCAACGGCCGCGCCGACGCCTGGCCGGATCGGAAGGTCACGGCACCCCAGACGACCAGCAGCGCGAGAACCGCGTCGGCCGCCGCCAGGGTCAAGCGGAACACAGCTGCGTAGCGGCGGATCATTCTTTTCCTTTCCTCCCGGGCACTCGAGTCCACCCCGGCCCGAAGACCGAGTATCGCTCGTGCCGGCCATGGACGCAACCGCTGTCCTCGGGCCGTTGTGTGCTAGAGTCCCATCGTTTTGGAAACGGCATCACCGACTCCGAGGGGTAGCTGGCGCTCGCGATCACGGGCCGCCTTCCTGTCTTTTTGGCGTCCCGGAGCGCCGACTCCGGGACGTCCGCGATCATTGGCCGCCTTGCTGTCTTTCCTGTGGCCCGGCCTCGGGCAGCTCTACGCCGGCAGGCGTCGCCAGGCGATCGCCTTTGCCGTGCCCGCGGCGCTGGTTCTGCTGGTCGTGATCTACCAGATGCGCCAGGGCTTCTTGGTCTTTGGGACGCGGTTCGTCAGTCCACGCTTCGCTCTCGCCGCCTTCGTGATCGTCGTTCTGCTCGGAACGTGGCGCGTCGTCGCGGTCGCGCACGCATTCGTCGCCGGCGAGGCGCTCGGTACGCGGCGTACGCTCGAGCGAGCTGTGCTGGCGGCGCTGGTCGCGGCCATCGTAGTCAGCCACAGCGCCGCCGGCTACATGCTTTGGGTGACGTACAACGCCGGATCGAAGGCGTTCAATCCCGACAACCCCAACCTGGTCGACCTGGTAACTCCGACCCTGGCTCCCGGTGAGACGCCGGGACCGTCGGTTGATGCCCTGCCTTCGGTGGTTCCGCCGCCACCCGACAGCCGAGTGACCATCCTCTTCAACGGCGTCGACTCGTCACCGAGCCGGGGAGAGAATCTCTACGACTCCATCATGGTCGTGAGCTATGACCCCAAGACGAACTCGGTCCAGATGGTCAGCGTCCCTCGCGACATTTCGAACTTCCCGCTCTACTTCGGAGGCAAGGCTCCGGACTGGATGAGGATCAACGCCCTGCCGACGGACGTTCACGCCGGATTCAGGTCGCCCGACAGCCCGTACATAACCCTGGTCAACGAGGTGCAATACCTCGTTGGCATCCAAATCGACTACTACGCCGTCATGGATCTGGGCGCGTTCGTGAAGATGGTTGACATGGTGGGCGGAATCGATGTCGACAACCCGAGCGCGATCTGCGACTGCGCTTCCGGGTCGTGGCCCGGTTACGACTGGATGGACGGGTCGCCCTATGGCTTCTCCCTTCCAGCCGGGCCACAGCACCTTGACGGCAGGCACGCCCTGGCGTACGTCAGGTCACGTCACAGTGCCGGCCAGAACGACTACAGCAGACAGGGCCGGCAGCAGCAGGTCCTGATCGCGCTGCTCCACAAGATGGCTGAGCCCGGCCAGCTGCTGAACCTCCCGACATTGATAGACACCCTGGCGTCGAGCGTTACGACCACTTTCCCGGCGGACAAGGTGGCTGACTACGTCGCCATCGGCCAGGACGTGCCCAGCGGCAACATCAAGCAGGTCGTGCTCGACGGGGAGTATTTCTGGGGCTACCTGAGTTCTGGGGCTTCCTGCCTCCATTACGACAAGGTCGCCGACCTCTCGAGGCAGATGTTCGGCCAGGAAAGCCTCTGGTCGGGCAAGGCCGACCCTCCCGCTACTTGCGGGACGTAAGCAGAGCCCGCAGCGCAGCGGAGGGGCGAGCCCGGTCCGTTCGATCTAGCGCGGCCGCAGGATCGCGGCCAGCCGCTCCACGACGTAGTCGACGTCACCGTTCGTGAGGTCCGGGTAGATCGGCATCGAGATCTCCCGCTCGTACTCGCGCGCGGCCACCGGTAGATCCGCGGGGGCATAGCCGTAGGTCCGGCGGTAGTAGGGATGCAGATGGAGCGGGATGAAGTGCACGCTCGTCCCGATTCCCGCCTCGGCCAACTGGTCGATCGTCTCGGCCCGGGTCAGGCCCACTCGGTCCAAGTTCAACCTCAGCGGATAGAGGTGCCAGGCGTGCACCTCGTCCGGGCCGGGCACGGCCGGGAGCTCGACCAGTTCGCCGATCCCGGCCGCCTCGATGGCACGGCCATAGCGCCTGGCAACCCGCTCTCGTTCCGTGCGCATGGCCTCGGCCCGGTCCAGCTGGACCAGTCCGATGGCCGCCGCGAGGTCCGTCAGGTTGTATTTAAAGCCGGCGTCTTCGATCTCGTAATACCAGCTGCCGCCGCCGGAGTAGCGCTTCCAGGCGTCGCGGCTCATACCGTGGAGACGCATCAAGCGGGCCCGGTCGGCGATCTCCGCCGAGTCGGTGAGGATCATCCCGCCCTCGCCGGTGGTGACCGTCTTGGTGGCGTAGAAGCTTAGGGCTCCGGCCGTGCCCCACGTCCCGGCCGCGCGGCCGGACCGGCTGCACGGCAACGCGTGCGCGGCATCCTCGATGACCGCCAGGCCGCGGCTCCGGGCCAGCTCCAGGATCGGCTCCATATTCGCCAGTCGCCCCCCGTAGTGGACGACCATGATCGCCTTGGTCTCCGGCCGGAGCTGCGGTTCGATCGTCTCGGCGGTCAGATCGAACGTGACCGGGTCTACGTCCGCCAGACGGGGCCGGGCGTCCAGGTAGCGGCACACCTCCCCGCAGGCGGCGAAGGTGTAGGTGGGGACGATCACTTCGTCGCCGGAGTGGATCCCCAGCGCCTCCAGGATCAGATGGAGAGCGGCCGTGGCCGAGTTGACCGCGACCGCGTGCGCGGATCGGACGCGGTCTCGGACGGCTTCCTCGAACGCCACGGACTTCTGTCCGGTGGTCAGCCAGCGCGAGTCGAGCACCTCCATCACGGCTTCGCGCTCGGCGATCCCAATCGAGGGGCGATGGAACGGGATCCTGCGCGACGCGGAGGCTCCTCCGGGGTGAGGGATCGCGGGTCCGGTCTCGTCGCTCATGCGTCGGCCGTGGGGCTTGCGTTCCGGGCCGCCTCGGGTGCTTCCCGGTCGACCGCGGCTGCTGCCGGCGCCCCGGGGCTGGCCGGAGCACGTGGCGTGCCCAGCGCGGAGACCCTGCCGAGGATCTCGCGAACCTGGGTATCGTCGTGCCGGCGTGCGGCCGGCTCCAGCTCGGACAGGAGCGAGTCGAGGGGCTTGCCGATCGGGCCCACGGCGTCGGCTCGAACGCGCATGATCGATTCGTGGCCCGTGCGCTCCGTCGTCTCGTGGTCGTAGAAGAGGGCTTCGTGCAGGCGCTCGCCGGCTCGCAAGCCCGTGTAGACGATCGGGACCCGCTCCACGTCCAGGCCGGAAAGGCGGATGAGGTCCCGGGCCAGGTCCACGATCTTTACCGGCTGGCCCATATCCAGGATGTAGATGTCGCCGCCGACGGCCGTTGCCCCGGCTTGCAGGATCAGGCTGACGGCCTCGGGGATCGTCATGAAGAAGCGCGTGGCGTCGGCGTGGGTGATCGTCAGCGGGCGGCCCTGCTCTAGCTGGCGCTGGAACGTTGGGATGACGCTGCCGCTCGAGCCCAGGACGTTTCCGAACCTCACGGCCACGTACGGCCGGCCTGTTCGGCGGGCGCTGGCCACGGTCAGCAGCTCCGCCAGCCGCTTGGTCGCCCCCATGGCACCGATCGGCTCCACGGCCTTGTCGGTGGAGATGAGCACCAACCGCTTCACGCCAAGCCGTTCGCAGGCCGAGATGACGTTGCCCGAGCCGATCACGTTGGTCATTACCCCCTCGGCGGGGGAGAGCTCGACGATCGGGACGTGCTTGAGGGCCGCGGCGTGGAATATGACTTCCGGCCGTGCCCGGCCGATGACGGCGTCTACAGCCTCGGGCGACCGGACGTCCGCCAGGACGGGCTCGAATGAAACGCCTGGATTACCGGCGATGCGTTCGGCCAGCTCGCGCTCGATCGACCACAGCGCTTCCTCGTGGTTGTCGACCACGGTGATCAGGCGCGGGCCCACGGCGAGGATCTGGCGGACCAGCTCGCTGCCGATGGAACCCCCGCCGCCGGTCACGAGGACGCTCATGCCGTTGAGGTAGCCGGCCACGGCGTCGGTGTCGATGTCGACCGGCTCGCGGCGCAGCAGGTCGTCCACGCTGACCCGGCGGATGCGGTGCGTCAGCGTCTCACCGCCGAGAAGCTCGCGCGGGTGAGGAACGGTCCGGACCTCCAGGCCCAGTTCCTGCCCGCGTTCGAAGGCGCGCCGGACGGCCACTCCGGAGGCGGTCGGCATGGCGACCAGCAGCTGTCGGGCGTGGGTAGCGTGAGCCGCCTTTGCCAGCGCGTCGAGACCGCCAAAGACGCGCTTGCCGAGCAATCGAGAGCCGTGCTTGATCGGGTCGTCGTCGATGAAGCCGACGACGTTGAGATGGGCAGCAGGGTCGCGCGCGGCCACGCGAGCCACCGTTGCGCCCGTTTCCCCGGCCCCGTAGACGATCGTCGGCACGAGGCCGAGTTCCTCGTCGGTGCCGCCGGAGAGGCCGCGTCGTTCGAGACTGGCCCGGACGGCGAAGCGTCCGCCGCCGACGAACGCGATCTCGAGAAGAGCCTCGAGGGCGAAGACGGACCGCGGGTAGCCCGGCGTACCGGCGAAGTCGACGAAGACCAGGCCCAGGAAGGCGACGACCGAGACAACCGTCCCGACCAGGACGGCGAAGACGACGAGGTACATCTCCTGGACAGAGGCATAGCGCCACTCACGGCGATACAGGCCGAAGACGACGAAGACCGCCGGCATGACCACGAGCGGTAGGAGAGCCGCGGGCATCGCCGTCGACAGGTTCGTGCCGAAGTTCGACAGATCGAATCGGAGCAGGAAGGCCAGCACGATTGCGATCGTCGTCACGGCCACGTCGTAGATGAAGAGGTGGCGTCCCCTCAGCACGAAGTCACGCATCGGTCGACTCCTCGATCGAGCCCTCGACCTTGGCCGGCAGGTGGATCTTGCGGCCCAGGAGCGCCCGCGGTGTCTGAGCCAGGATCCATAGGTCGAGCTTGACCGAGCGGTTCCGCAGGTAGGCGGCGTCGATGGCAAGCTTGCGCGGCAGGATCGTCTCGCGGTAGTAGCCGTCGGGATCCGCCGTATCGTCGAGGAGGCGGCCCTCGTCCGCGTACACGAGCTGGGTGAGGCCCGCGATCCCCGGAGGCTCGGTAAAGACTTCGCAGTGCAGCGGCAGGTCGAAGTCGACGTAGCGCGGGTCCTCGGGCCGCGGACCGACCAACCGCATCTGACCCCTGGCCACGTTCCAGAGCTGGGGAAGCTCGTCGAGCCGGAAATGCCGGAGCAGGCCGCCGACGCGGGTGACCCGAGCGTCGCGGCCGGTCGTCACTCCGGGGCCGGCGTCGCATCGATCCGCCCGCATAGTCCGGAGCTTGAGGCACTCGAAGGGCCGTCCGCCGCGACCCATCCGAGAGGCGCGGAAGATGACGGGACCGGGAGTCTCGAGGCGCACAGCCAGCCCCAAGGCGATGAGCAGCGGTCCGGTCAGGACGGCCAGAACCAGGCCGGCGACGCGTTGGAGCGAATCAGGCATGGATCGGGATGCGTGCGGTCGTCCGCGGGTGCTCTCGGACTCTCATCGTCTTCGATCCTACTCGGTCGGCGTCTGGCTCGCTCCGCGAGTGAGGACGCCGCGCCCGGGTGCGGACGGGCCGGGGCCTCCTTCCGGAACCTGTATATTCGGCCAATGCCGTCACCCGCCGAACCGGCCCAGCCGGACACGACTGCGCCCGGTGGGATCGCGCCGGTCGAGCGTTTGGGCTGGGCGAACGACAAGTCGCTTTTCGCCGGACGGGTGGCCCAGGTCTTCGCCACGAAGATCGCCCAGTTCGTGCTTGGGGCCGCCACTCTCTTCCTCATCGCCCGGCTGCTCGGCGCGGCCCCTTACGGCGAGTTCGGACTGCTCCTGACGTGGATCGGCGTGCTGTTCGCCGTCGGGCAGTTGGGGATGCCCGCAGCCATGACCTACATGGCCGGCAGGGGCAGGTCCGTCGTCTCCCTGGAGCGAATGGCGCTCGGTCTCACCGTCGCGATCTCTGTGGTCCTTGCGGCGGCGGCGATCATCGCCCTGCCCCTCCTGCGGGACTCCGTGCTTCGGGGATTGAGCGGCAGCCAGGTTACGACGTCCGACGACCTGCTCCGCGTCGTCCTCATCGCGTTGCCGTGCCAGCTGATCATGCAGTTTGCCGCCGGGATTCTGTACACCCGCGGCCACAACCGGGCCTTCAACGGGATCCAGGTCGCTCAGGCGGCCTTGATGCTGATACTCACGCTCCTCCTGGTCGGCGTATTCCCCCTCGGGGTTCCGGGAGCCGTCGCAGGCTATCTGGTTGCCAGTTGTGCGGGCGCGCTGGCTGCTGTCGTCCAGGTCCGCCGCCTTGCCCGGCGACCTGAGGGAGCCATCGGTCCATCTGTCTCCGCCAGAGAGTTCATGAGCTACGGGATCCGGTTGTACCCGCAGAACGTAATGAGCTTCTTCAACTACCGGGCCGATGTCCTGCTCCTCAGCTGGCTGCTCGGCGACGCGACACTCCTCGGCTACTACGGCATCGCCGTCCGCCTGGCGGAGATGACCTTCTACGTTCCCGACGCGATCAGCGCCATGCTCTACCCGGCGATCTCGTCATCGGAGCGGCATGAGGCGGACCGGTTCGCGCCTGCCGTCTCTCGGTTCACGATGCTCGCTACCACCCTGGCGGCCGCGGCAATCATCCCGGCCGCATTCGTGGCCATCTGGCTGCTTCTGCCTGACTTCAAGCCGGCGTTCCCCGCCCTCGTGGTGATCATGCCCGGCATCATCTCGCTGAGCCTCTCCAAGGTCCTGGCCTCTTACACCGCAGGCGTCGGCAGGCCTCTGCCCACCGCGGTCGCGGCCGTCGTCGCCCTGACGCTCAACATCGTGGCCAACCTGATCCTCATCCCGCGCTGGGGGATCGTTGGAGCGTCGGCGAGTTCGCTGATCTCGTATACGTGCCATGCCTCCATCCTGCTGGTACTGGCCAGCCGGATGGCGAGAGTGTCGCCGCTCGCGTTCGTTCTGCCGCGCGCGGCCGAGTTCGCCCGCCTGAGGAACGGCCTGGCGAGCGGTGTGACCCGGGTGCGCGCGTCGACGGGAAGGTCGCGTCCGGGTAGGTAGCCCGGGCCTTCAGCGCGGTCGCGAGCGGCCGGCGGCGGCTTCGCGATAGACGCCGACCATGAGATCGACGCACCGCTGCCAGTCGAAGAGCGACTCCACTCGTTCGCGACCGGCTCGACCCAGCCGGTGGCGCAGATCGCGGTCGCCGGCGAGGCGCCGGATCGCCGCCGCGAGCGCGGGTGGATCCTGTGACGGGACCAGCAGACCCGTCTCGCCGTCGACCACGACCTCCGGTATTCCGCCGATCCGCGTCGCCACCACCGGTATAGCCGTCGAGCTCGCCTCTGCCGCTGCGACGCCCCACGCTTCCTGGTGTGATGGCATCGCCAGGAGGTCGAAGCCGCGCAGCAGGTCCGGGATCTCCGAGTGAGGCCGCCGGCCGAGGAAGTGCACGCGCTGTGCCAGGCCGAGCTCGCGAACGCGCGCCTCCAGCGACTCGCGGAGAGATCCGTCTCCGACCAGCGTCGCGTCGAACGGCAGGTCGGCCAGCAGCCCCAACGCCTCGACGAGGTCCTGGGCTCCGTACTTGGGTTCGAGCCACTTGACGAATCCGATGCGCAGTGGCTCCTCGCCGGCGCCGGCCGATCCCATGGTGTGGTCAGCCGCCGGGTGGAACAGCGACGTGTCGATGCCGAACGGCACGACGGCCGCCTTCACTCCGAACCGACGAAGCGTCACGGATGCCAGGAACTCGCCGGTGGCGGTCACGGCGTCGGCGCGCCGGAGCAGGGCGGCCAGCTGCCGGTAATGGAACCGCCCGAGCGGCCCTCGTCGGACGGCGGTCACGTCGGTGCCCCAGGCATGGAGCACCACGGGGTGCAGGCCTCGCAGGGCCGTAGCGACGAGGCCGCCGTGCAGGTAATGGACCGCCACGACCGTGCCGGGTCGGCGCGACAGGCGACCGAGACGCCAGCGGGCTCGTGCCAGCTCGGCCGCGACGATCGGGGCGGGCCGGCCGCGTCTCGCCAGGTCGACCGAAACGATGCGGATCCCACGTTCGGCGAGCGCTTCCGACCAGCGGCGAACGTGGATGCTGTGCTGGTCGCCGACGATCGCGATCGTCAGCGGATCCGGTGGGTCGATCGTCATCAGCCGGGGGTTTCTCCGCGGATCTTCGGGAGTGGGGAAGTCGAGGCTGGCATGCTCAGTGCCGGGCCGAGAGCGGACCAAACTATACAAGTCGGATTCGGCCCACGTCCGGGGCCAGGCTCACCGCGCCCCGCCCATCGCGCGGCCCCCGGGCCGCGGCGCCGGAGCGGCGCCATTCCGGCGTCGGGTACCATCGGCCCATGACCGACCTCCTCCGCCGGGCCTCCGCCGGTATCCGCGACTGGCTCCTGGCCGAGAGGCCCGACAGGGCGGTCGTGGCCCTGGTGGTGATCGCGGCGGTGGCGGCCGCGGCCGTATGTCTGCCGCGGGACTACCAACGCAGCGGCCTCCACGTCCCGGTCGCCGCGGCAGTCGGGGTGATGGGGCTGGGCGTGCTCCTGGCCGCCCTCTCGGCTTTGCGGCCTTGGCCGGCCCTGCTGGCCTGGATCGTGGCCATGCCGTTCTTCACGGCCGCCCGGCTCGGTCCCTTCATTGGCTGGATCCAGGTGACGCCGTCGACGGTGATTCTGGCCACGCTCGTCTGCGCCTTCCTGCTGGGCCTCCGCCGGCGGCGGGTCGTCGAAGGCCCGGTCGTGTCTGGACCCCGGCCGGCAGCCGTGCCATTCGCGATCGGCGGCGCCATCGTGCTGCTCGCGATCATCTCCACCGCGGTTTCGCCCGATCTGTCGACCGGCATACCAATAACCATGCACGGCGTCGTCGAGCCCGTCGTCGCCGGCCTGCTCCTGATCGCCATGAGGCCGACCGCTCGCGGGCTGCTGGCCCTGGGTCTCACGATGGCCCTCTCGGCCGCCCTTGCCGGAGCCGTCAGCCTTGTTCGGATGCTGACCATCGTCCACTCGTTCGGCGATTTCCAGACTCTGCGTGCCGAGCTTGGAAGGATCACCTACTTCAACGTCGGGATCCTCGGTGGAATCCTGGTCATGGCAATACCTTTCATCGCGGTCGCGATCGTGCGCCCCGCTGCGTGCGTTTCGGCCGTGGAACGCGCCGCCGGCTCGATCGCGGCTCTGATAGGGCGGGTTCCGGATCCCGCGCGACCGGAGCGCGGTCCCAGACTCGAGCTTGGGGTCCGACTCGCTGCGACTCTCGTTCTCGCGCTCGTGCTCCTGGTGACCTACCTGACGTACTCCAAGAGCGCGTGGATAGCCGCGCTGGTCGTACTCGTGGGGCTGGCCCTCGCGGTGCCTGCTACCCGGCGCGGACGAGGCGTGGCCCTGGTCGCCGTCGTCCTGGCCTCGGCACTTGTGCTGCCGTATGGCGAGCTGATCGCCGTCGCCACCGGCAATTCGACCACGTCGACGACCCCGCCGGCGAACGACCGCCAGGACTCGTTCAACCCCAACTCACCGGAGGGTGAGATATCGATCACCGGCCGCTACCTGGCGACAAAAGCCGCGATCGCCATGACCATCGACCACCCCATCCTGGGCGTTGGGCCGGGTCTCTTCGGCGTCGAATACGCGGGGCCTTATCACGAGTCGCAGGCGAAGGAAGCCCTCCAGTCGCCCCATGACATGCTCCCCGGCGTGGCGGCCGAGTACGGCCTGCCCCTCGCGATTCTCCTGGCTCTCGTCGTCGCGGCGGCTCTCTTGAGGGCCTGGCGCCTGTGGAGATCCACGCGGGATCTCGCCAGGCTGCTGGCACTTGCCTTCGGTCTGTCTCTGGTTGCGTTCATGATCGTGGCGACCCTGTTCGGGACCGACCTATATCGCGCCTACCGCTACATGAACACCGACGTGCTGTACTTCGGCCTGATTCTCGGTGCGATCGTCGTGTTGCGTGACGATGTGCCGAGCACGGCCGTGGAGTCTTAGCCGGCACCCGCCCGGCCGGCACCCGCCCGGCCGGCCGGCGGTCTCGCTTCGACGGCACGGCGATAGACCAGTTCCATCCGGTCTACGCACCGCTCCCAGCGGTAGAGATCGTGGATCCTGCGCCGGCCCGCCGTGCCCAGCCGCGAGCGCAGTCCGGGGTCGGCGATCAGCCGCTCCAGGGCCCGAGCCAGCGCCGCCGGATCCTCCGGCGGAACCAGGAGCCCGGTCTCACCGTCGACCACGATCTCGGGGATGCCGCCGACGGTCGTCGCCACCACCGGCAGGCCGCTCGCCGAAGCTTCGGCTGCCGCGACGCCCCATTCCTCGCGGCGGGAGGGCATGGCGAATATGTCCAGCTCCGACAGGAGGGACGCCACCTCGCTGTTCGGCAGGCGGCCGACGAACCGCACCCTGGCCGTCAGGCTCAGCTCGCCCAGTCGTGCTTCGAGCATCGGGCGGAGATCCCCGTCGCCGGCGATCGTGACCTCGTAGTCCACACCGGCCGGGAGCTGGCCCAGGGCCTCGACCAGGAGATCCGGCCCGTACTTGACGCCCAGTCCCCACTTCACGAAGCCGATGCGCACGGGCCCGGGGCGGCGCGCCCCGTCCGCCGGCCGGAACTTCTCGGTGTCGATCCCGAAAGGGATCACCTCCGCGTCCACCCCGAATCGCCGCGCCACGACATCGGCGAGGAACCGGCTGGTGGCGGTAGTCTCGTCGGCGGCTCGAAAGAGAGCCCGCAACTGGCGGCCTCGTAGTCGTCCGCGCAAGCCGGAAGGTTCGGCGGTGACGTCGTTGCCCCAGGCATGGAGGACGATGGGGTGCAGGCCGCGCATCCCCGTGGCGAGGACGCCATCCGAGACCCCGTGGATGGCGACGAGTCCGTGTCTGGTGTGAGCCACGGCGGCCATCGCCCGCCTCAGGTCGAGGAACGCTCCCACGCGTCGAATTGGAGAGCGACCGTGCCCGGAGAGGTCTATCGGAACGACGGTGTAGCCCCTGCCCCGGAGGGCCGTGGACCAGCGCTCGATGTGGACGCTCGACTGATCGCCGACGATGCCGATCGTCAGCGGCTCCTTCTCGGTCGGCGCGGGTGTGTGGGTGTCCACGGATCCTTCCGGAGCGGTGGTGGATGGCTTGAAGGCTACCGCGTGGACGAGCCGTTCGTCCCGTATCTCTCGTTCAGTCGGTCGTAGACCGCGACCAGCTTCTGCGACTGGACCGCCCAGTTGTATGTGGTCTCCGCCGCCCGGCGAGCGCGCAGCTTACGGGACTTGCGCTCGGACTTAGGCTCGTCGAGCAGCTCGCGAACCGCAGCGGCCAGCGACCCGGGCGTCGAGGTGTCACGGGCTATCCCGGCGCCCGTCTCGTCCACGAGCCGGCGCATCTCCGGGAAGTCGCTCACGACCATCGGCACGCCGGCCTCCAGGTATTCGAAGAGCTTGTTGGGCGTGCCGAGGACGTTGTTGCGGTCGACCGGCTGGAACGCGATTACGCCCACGTCGGCGTCGCAGATCCAGTCGGGCAGATCGGCGATCGGCACTGCCGGCACCACGAAGAGCCGGCCTCGGTGCGAGGCCTGTGCCGAAAGCGCGGAGTAGGGAGCGGTCAGCTCTCCGTAACCGAGCAAGACCACGGCCGCCTCCGCCGGCAGGAGCGGCAGCGAATCGACGAGCTGCTCCACCCCGCGCCCGGCGCTGAGCGCGCCGTGGAAGAGAACCACCGGTCTGGACCCGAGGCCCAGGTGGTCCCGCAGCTTGCCCTTCTTGCGCGCGGGCCCCAGTGGCGGGCAGTTCATCACCACGACGGGCTGCACGCCGTAGCGGCGATCGAGCTCGTCGGCGATGGATGTGTTCACGGTGATGACGGCGTCGGCCTTGCGGCTGGCGCCGCGCTCCATCCTGAAGAGCAGCTTCCGGACGGGTGAGGGGAGTCGCGCCGCGGAGCCGGCCTCGAGGAAGAGTTCGTGGCTGTCATGCACCAGCCCGCCTCCGTGCCGTCGCTGCATATCGCGTGCGGCGAGCAAGCCCAGCAGATCGTGGCCGTGCCAGACGTCCGCGGGCGGCAGCTGACGGCCGGCCGCCCGGCGCCAGTACTGGAAGGTCGTGGCATAGCTTGCTGCCCAGCGGCCACGAGCCGCGAGGCGGCCGATCCGGCCCCTCTTGCGATCGCCCAGGAAGGGGCTCTCGGCGCCGGGCAGAAGACCCCGGTGGGCCGGACGAAGAGGCACGATTCGCGCGCCGTCCAGCTCGAACGGCGGGCGGGATTTGCCGTACAGGGTGGCCACGGTGACCTCGTGGCCCAGCTCGACCAGCGTGCTCATCTCGCGCCGGACGCGGGAGTCGTGCTCTATCTCCCCGTACAGGAGCATCGTGATCCGGAGCGGGCGCATCGGGCCATTGTAGAGAGGCCGGGCCACGGGTGCGGCCAGCGAATATACTGGCGCGACCCTGCGCTGGGCCTCTAGCAGAGTGCGAAGAGGACGGGCGCATGCGAGGGACGGAGCGCGGCGATGAGCCAGGGGGCACGTGGCGTCGGCGAGGAGCACGGGCTTGTTGACGCCGACGCACCACGAAGATTGGAGGGGCCGCGGTTCCTGACCGCCGGCCGCCAATCCGAGGTCGTATCTCATCGTGCTCCCGCTCACCCACGCGCCCGGCTCGCCCAGGAAACCAAGGAGTTGAAGGCCTCGTCGTTGTCGCGTCGCCCTTTCATCTCCGTCCTTCTGCCGGTTCGCGGTGAGTCGGAGGAACTGATCGAGTGTCTGGCATCGCTGGCGCGCCAGACTTACCCGCGCAGCCGTTTCGAGATCCTCATAGCCGACGGATCGGACCGGCCGGTCGACCCGGTCATATTCCCGGTCGGGCTCGACATTCACATCTACCAAAACAAGGTCCGGACCATGAGCCCGGGCCTGAACATGCTGGCGCGCCAGGCTCGAGGCGAGCATCTGGCCATAGTCAGCGCGCACACCTGGTTGCCCGACGATTACCTCGATCGAATGGTGGCCACCGCCCACGTCACCGGGGCGGCGAACGTGGGCGCGAGAGTACGAAAGGTGGCGCGATCGTCCTGGGGTCGGGCCATTGCCGCGGCCACGTCCTGCCCGTTCGGCGTGGGCTCCAGCATCCAGCATCATGGCGCGGAGGTGGGCCCCGCGGACTCGGCCTTTCCGGGCTTCATAGCCAGGCTCATGTTCGAGAGGCTGGGCGGCTTCAACACTGACCTGGCCTGCAACGAGGACGACGAGTTCAATGCCCGCATTCGCGCCGCCGGTGGCCTGGTCTGGTACGACCCCGGCGTCGAGGTGATGTATCGGCCCCGGGAGACGCTGGGCGGGCTCTTTCGCCAGTATTTCCGGTATGGCAGGTGGAAAGTGGCCGTGGCAAGGCTGGGCCTGCCCGCCTACCTGAGAGTGCACCACGCGATTCCGTCGCTTGCGATTGCCGGGGCGGCCCTGGGGGTAGTGGCCTCGGTCATCTGGCGCCCGATGGCCATTCCCACCGCCGGCGCGGCTATCGCCTATTGCGCGATCGCGATCTACACGGGTCACAAGATGGCGGGTGAGCACGGCGCCAGCACCCGGCGGACGGTCCTGGTCTTCCCAGTCGTCCACGCCGCCTATGGCCTGGGATTCATCCGAGGCCTCCTGGATCGCGGCCTGCCAGACGAGGGGCACAAGCCCACCACGCAGGCGCAATCCCGGCCGTAGCGGACCGCAGAGCTCTCGTCGGACGGCACCGGTAGCCCGGTCGACGCGTTGCCCCGGCGGGCGGGGGAGCGAGGTCGCGTGGACCCTCCCCGGTGCGCTACAGCCCCAGGACGGAGGTGGCGACGAGAGTCAGCGAAAGCACGATCAGCAGCGCGGTTCCCAGCCAGCCCACCGCGAGCAGGAACCGGCCACTGGCGAGTGGACCCATCAACTGCCTGTCCATCGAAAGCCGCATGACGAATACGAGCACGAAGGGCAGCAGGAGACAGTTGACGACCTGGGCCGAGACCATTACCTGGATCAAGTCGTTCGGCGGGACGACCAGGACGAACAGAGCCGCCACGACCACAAAGAAGGTCAGCAGGCCGTAGAAGGCCGGAGCCTCGCGCCACCGCCAGTCCACGCCGGTCTCCCAGCCGAATGCCTCGCACGTGGCGTAGGCGCTCGTCAACGGAACGACGCCAAGCCCAAGGAACGAGGCGGCCAGCAGGCCCACCGCGAAGAGATACAGCGCGGCCGTTCCGGCGAGCGGCTCCAGCGCTCTCGCGATCGCCGGCACGTCCGCCACATTCGTCTGCCCGGTCGAGAACAGCGTGGCTGCGCACGCCACAACGATGAACCCGGCGATCAGGTTCGTGAGAAGCGCACCCAGGCCCACGTCCAGCCGCTCGCCGACGAGGTCCTCGGGTCCCAGACGCTTGTCCGCGACATAGGACTGGATGAATGCCTGACCCCAGGGCGTGATCGTGGTCCCGACCGTGGCCACGACGGCGGCCCAGTACGCGGGCGAGGAGGCCAGGTGGGGCACGACGAGCGAGTTGGCAGCGCGGCCCCAGTCCGGATGAGCCAGAAGCGCCGAGATGAAGTAGGCGAGGGAGACGCCGATGCCCACGGCGACGAAGAGGTACTGAACCTTGCTGTAGTTGCCGCGAGTCAGAAGGAGCATCACTACCGTGGCGGCGAGCAGCGCGCTGGCCCAGGTTGGCCAGCCGAAGATCCCCAGGGCCGCGCTGCAACCCGCGAATTCGGCGATGATCGAGCCGACGTTGGCCACGAGCATGGTGCTGATCATGAAAGTGGCCCACCGCACGCCGTAGCGCTCGCGGACGAGCCCTGCCAGACCCTGGCCGGTGGCGAGTCCGAGCCGCGCGCCCACTTCCTGAGTGAAGAAGAGGACGATCTGGCTGGCCAGCAGAACCCACAGCAGGTCGTAGCCGTACTTCACGCCGGCAACCGAGTACGTGGAGATCCCGCCCGCGTCGTTGTCGGCGAAGCCGCTGACGAGGCCCGGGCCCAGGACGCCCAGGACGGCCGCAAGACGGACCCGGTTTACGGCCCGCGGAGTCAGGCTCAGGACCGGCGACCTCACCGTTCAGAGCCGCCGCGGCCGAAGATACGGGGCAGTCGCCGCCAGGACGGCTGAGGCAGCAGGGTGTCCATCGCGTCGTCGACGGTAACGATCCCCTCGAGGCGCCCTTCGGCGTCAACGACAGGCACAGCCAGCAAGTTGTAGCGGGCCACGACCTCGGTCACGTCCTCCTGACTGGCGTCGGTCCGCACGACCACCGGTTCTTCCAGCATGAACGTGGAGATGCGCGTGTCCGGCTTGGCCACGATCAGGTCGCGCAACGACAGCACGCCCACCAGCCGGTTGGCATCGTCGGTCACGTAGACGTAGTAGATCGTCTCGGCAATGGGTTCGAGTTCGCGCAGCTTGTCGATCGTCTCGGCGGCGGTCAGCGTTGCAGGGACGGCCACGTACTCGGTGGTCATGATGCCGCCGGCCGTGTCCTCGGCGTAGGTCATCAGCTCCTGGACTTCCTCGGCCTCGTCCTTCTCCATCAGACCGAGAAGCTCCTCGCGAGTCTCCTCGGAAAGGTCCGCCACCAGGTCGGCGGCCTCATCGGGGTCCATCTCCTCCAGGATGTCGGCCGCTCGCCCGGGCTCGAGGTCCTCCAGGATGTCGGCCTGAGTCTCCGGTTCCATCTCGCCGATGGCGTCGGCTGCGACCTCATCGTCGAGGGACGTGATGACGCCCACGCGGTCGCTGCGGCTCAGCTGATCAATGATCGTGGCCAGGTCAGCCGGATGGAGCTCGGCCAGGCCCTTGTGCGGAACTCTCAGCTTGACGCTGGCGATCGTGCGCTCGACCGGGTCCACATCCTCCCAATCGATATAGCGCTCCGGGACCTCGCGGTGCAGGCCTCGGGCGATCGTCCGCCACGACCCCTCGAGACCGAGCCGGCGGAGCAGGCCCGACGCTCCCACGTCCACGGCAACCAGATGCAGGGCTCCCTCGACTTCGTCGAGCCGCAGGTCGTTGACTCGGACGACTTTACGGCCGTCGATGTCCACGATCTGGCGGTCCATCAAGTCCTGCCTGAGACCGATCTCGTTGGGTCGTTGCTGGAACTTGCTGATGTCGATCGCGGTGGTGCTCAGAACGGCGCCGCTTGCGTCCAGAGAGGCCACCGAACTCCATTGGAGGAAGATCTGGCGACCATTGGTCTTGACCACGATGCCGGTCACGGGCGGGTAGCGATCGCCGATTGCGACGATCAGGTCGGCTACTGTCCCGATCGGCTCTCCGGCCTGATCGCGCACGGGTCGGCCAATCGCCTGGCTCAGGTAGAGCATGTGCCACCTCGACAGCGCGTCTCTGGGGCGGGGGTCCGGCCGCCCGTCGGTGGCGCGCGCCTGATGGCGCGACCGCTTAGCGGGCGGAGGGGACCCCGGGGAGGATGTTGGCGCAACGTGCGCCGGAGGTACTAGGTCCGGGCTCCACTGAGGGAGAGATCCTCCGAAAGCGGGACTTGACGATCATCGAGGGCGCGCGAACACTGACCCTCTCAGCAGTTCGGAGTTTAGCCCGCGCCCAGCCGGTGGGTCAACGATGCCGGGGCATCGGGGCTGGGGCAGCTCCGATCCGGAAATTGGGGTCTCTGTTAGCCAACATGTGTCTGATTCCGGACGTAGACAAAGTGCGCCTTGGGGGCATCCTTTCAAGATGAACGCGCCCATTCCGCCGGAATCGGCCGGCAAACGGCCGGTCGGGACGCAACCGCGCGTTCTTCTGACGTGGCTGCTGCTTGGCCTCTCCGTTGTCATGCTGGTTGGGCGGTCCGCGTTCGAGTTCTTCGAGGGCCAAACCGGCGCTGTGGACCTCGCCCTGGCCGTGGCCATCTCGGCGCTCGTCACCTCGGCGGTCATGAACGCCCGTGCCGCCGGCATGTTCGTCGAGCGACGCCACTCCGAGGCGGAGAGCTTCAGTCGAATCGTGCGGGCCCTGTCCCGATCGGTCTCACCGGATGCCGTGGTGGAAGCGATCGTCCACGAGCTCGGTGCGGCAACCGAGGCCGACCATGTCGCCGTCGTCAGGCTTCGCCCCGGTGGCATCGTACTTGACGTGACCTTCGTTTCGATGCTGCCGGGCGCTCCGACTTCCAACACGGTCATGCCGGTGCGCCAGATCGAGCCGGCCGAAACATGGAATGTGCGCCAGGTCCCGCACCCACCCTCGAGCCATACACCACTCCGGATCTTCGCCGGCGAACCCGAGGCCGTGTGGCTGGACGATCACGACCATGGCTCCCAAGGGACGGGCGTCGACGACGACTTGCGCCGCAACGTCCGATCGCGATCGCGCGCTCCGGCGTTCGTGCAGAACGAGGCGGAGGCACAAGAAGTTGCCAATCGGATTGCCGACCGGCTGCGTGACGCATACGGCCTGCGCAACATGCTGGCGGCCCCGCTCCAGGCGGGCCAGTCTGTCGCGGGCGCGATCGTGCTGTCGCGCCGAACCGGCGAGGTCTGGCCGGACTCGGCAGTCAGGTTGCTCAGGAGCGCCGCATTCGAGACCTCGGCGGCCCTGGCACGTGTGTACTCGTTCCAAGCGGCCGAATCGGAAGCGCGGACGGACCAGCTCACACAGCTGCCGAACCGCCGCTACTTCGACGAGTACTGCAAGCTCCTGGCCAGCCGCCGGCGGTCCACGGACAGAGTCGCCATCCTGGCAGTGGACGTGGACTACTTCAAGCGTCTGAACGACCAGTACGGGCACCAGGTGGGCGACGTGGCGCTGCGGGCCATCGCCAACGCCATCCAGGTCTCCGTGCGCGAGGAGGATGTCCCGGTCCGGTTCGGTGGCGAGGAGTTCGTGGTCCTGCTTCGAAATCCTTCGGCCGGCGTCGCTCTGGAGATAGGGGATCGGATCAGACAGAGCGTTCGCGACCTGGATCTGACGGAGGCCGGCGTGACGGAGCGAGTAACCGTGTCGGTGGGCGTGGCGTCGGGCGAGAATGAGGGCGAGACGATAGACGGCATCGTGGAGCGCGCCGACCAGGCCCTCTACGCGGCCAAGCGCACCGGCCGGGATCGCGTGGTGGAAGCGTGGCTATCCGAAGTGGAGAGGTAGCCCCAGCGTCCGGGCGCGCGCAATCCAGGAGCGATTTCGCCCGATTCGGGCGGCGCCCCGGCTAACATTCCGGTGATGGACGATCTCGAGTCCGCTCAGGTCCCTCTCTCCAACAGCGAGCTGGCGCGCATCTTCCACGAGATCGGCGACATGCTCGAGGTCAAGGGCGAGCTCGTCTTCAAGACCGTCGCCTACCACCGGGCCGCCGACGCCATCGCCCATTCGCCAGTCGAGGTCGCACGTGCGTACCGAGAGGGCAATCCCCCGCGCATTGCCGGCGTCGGCGAGGCGATAGCCAAGAAGATCGAGGAGCTCGCCCGGACCGGCCGCCTGGCCTTCTACGAACGCCTCCGCGAGGAAGTGCCCCCGAGCCTGGTGGCGCTGCTGGGGATCCCCGGCGTGGGGCCGCGGACCGTCAAGCAGCTGCGCGACGAGCTTGGCGTCGAGACCCTCGACGATCTCCGGCGGGCGGCCGAGGCCGGAACGCTGCGTGGCCTGCGGGGCATGTCCGAGAAGACCGAGGAGCAGGTCCTGGCCGGGATCGCGACTCTCGAGAATCGCAAGGACCGGATGCGCCTCGGCCAGGCCGAGGCGATCGTGGAGACTCTGCTGGCCGAGCTTGCGGAGGCGCCCGGACTGCGAACGATCCAGCCGGCCGGATCGTTCCGTCGACGCCGCGAGACGGTCGGCGACCTGGATCTGCTGGCCGAGACGGACCAGCCGCTCGAACTCGTCGACCGGTTCGTCGGGCTGCCTTCGGTCGAGTCGGTGATCGCGAAAGGGCCGCACAAGGCGGCCGTCCGGCTGCTGCGAGGACCGCAGGTTGACCTGATGGTCATGCCTCCCGGCGAGGCGGGCACGTACCTGATCCATTTCACGGGGTCCAAGGAGCACAACGTCCGGCTCCGCGGCATGGCGCGGGACCGTGGCTGGAGCCTCTCGGAGAAGGGGTACCTCCGGCTGGGCGACGACGGAGAGCCCGCAACGGGAGACGCCGCCGACCTGCGAGTCTTCCCGAACGAAGCGGAGGCGTACGGCTTCCTGGGGCTGCCTTTCATCGAGCCCGAGCTGCGGGAGGACCGAGGCGAGATCGAAGCGGCGCTTGCCGGGCAGCTGCCCCGGCTTGTGGTTCGGGCCGACCTGCGCGGCGATTGCCACAGTCATTCCGATTGGTCGGACGGAGTGCACGCGATCGAGCAGATGGCCGAATCGGCCCGGCGTCGCGGGTATGCCTATCTGGTTCTGACGGACCACACCGTCAGCCTCGCCATCGCCCGAGGCCTCGACCTCGAGCGCGTGGAGCGGCAACGGCGGATCGTCGCCGCGCTCAACGAGCGGTTTGCTCGCGAGGAGGAGGCCGGCACAGCGCCGCCGGAGACGGCGCCGGAGGGATTCCGGCTCCTGCATGGCTGCGAGCTGGAGGTTCGGGCGGACGCCACACTGGACTATCCGGACGAATTGCTGGCGACATACGACCTGGTCGTCGGCTCCGTGCACGTGGCCCGGCGTCAGAGCCGCGAGCAGCTGACCGCCCGGACGCTGGCGGCGATCCGAAGCCCTCACGTGGACGTCATCGCTCATCCGGCCGGCCGGTATGTCGGATCTCGCGAGGACCTCGACCTGGACTGGGACACCGTATATGGAGAGGCCGCACGGACCGGCACCGCCCTCGAGCTCAACGGCTCGGACGAGCGCCTGGACCTTTCGGACGTTCGGGCGCGCCGCGCAGCGGAGATCGGGTGCGTCTTCGCGATCGACTCGGACGCCCACCGAACCGAGGAGCTGGACAACCTCCGGTGGGGTATCGCGATGGCCCGCCGTGCCTGGCTCGGGCCGGATCGGATCGTGAACGCCAGGTCGCGGGCCGCGCTCATCGAATGGGCCGCCGGCAAGCCGGGACGCGTTTGAGCCAAGTCGCCGCCACGCGTCGCGGCGGCCCCGGCCGCCCGACATTGGGCTCGGTTGCGTACCATGCCCGAATGCACCAACGCAGCAGAGCCCGTGAGCTCGGGTTGATCGTCGCCACCCTCGGCGTCCTCGTCCACTTCGTCGATCCCACTCCGGCGGCCGGCGCCACGGTCCTCGTCGCCGCGGTGGCGGCACTCGGAATGGGCAACCTCCTCGGAGAGGCACGGCCGTGGCGGATGCCGCTCATCCCGCTCGTTCTCCCGGCCCTGGCCGCAGTCTCGATCGTCGGGATCGCCCGCCTGGTGGAGCCGGGGCCGTGGCTGGGCGCGGTCTTCCTTGCCGGCTGGGCGGCGGTGACCTGGGTCGCCGGCCTGGAGCTGGCTCCGGCCGCGGCAGATACCGACGCCGCCGCGGCAGCCATGTCCGCGGCCACGTTCGCGGCCCCGTCCCCGGCGGTCCGCCTGCGGCCCAGGCGGCGGGCCGAGTTCGACCTTGCTCAGATAGTCGCCGAACCCATCGAGACCGGACCGGAGGTGCCGCCTCACCCACGGCCGGTTGCCGTGAGGGCGACTTCCTTGGGCCTCGCGTTCGTCGCCTTCACCGCCATCGGAGGCCTCGTTCCGGGCGGCCTGGCCGGCGCCGGCGGGCCACTCAGCGGGCCCGCGTTCGCCGCCACTGTCGCGCTCGATGTCCTCGTCGGCGGCTTCGTGGGCTACCGAATAGCGTCGATATCCTGCACCTCGCGGTTCGACCGGATCGTCCGTGTGCTGGCCGTCGGCCAATACGCTGTCCCGGTGGGAGTCGCCGGTGCCTTGCTGCGCGCTCTGGCGCTTCCGCGCCTATTCGGTCCGGCGCTGCTTACCCTCGTGGCCTACGTGGTGACGGTCGTGCGCGAGTCGCCGGAGCCGGTCCTGTACAACCGCCGCCTGCTGCAGGAGGCCGCGGTGCTGGGTCTGGCAGGGGCCCTGGCCGTCGTGTGGGGCTTGCTGGTCAGGTAGCGGCATCCGGCGCCACGACGCGCTACGCCCGGCGCCACGACGCGCTACGCCCGGCGCCACGACGCCACCTCGCGGGCCAGGGCAAGACGCGGGCAGAAACCCGCCTGCGTTGACAGTCCCGCCCCTGGATGCTAAAAGCATTGTCCGGGCCGGCGTCCCCCGTGGGATGGGCGTGCCTTCCGCGGGTCGGCGATTGCCGCCGTCTCGCCGCTCACCGCGCCGGTCTGGCTCAGCTTACGAAAGGGACCCGATCCTTGGCCTTCCCCGAGATCGAAAAGGGCACCGGCGGCAACGCCGTCCGGATCAAGCGTCAGCTGGTGGAGCAGGCGATCGCCTATGCCGCCCAGGGACTCTGGGCCGACGCAGCCGACACCAACCGCAAGATCCTGGAGATGGGCGCGGACGCGGAAGCTGAGAACCGCCTCGCCAAGGCGTTCTGGGAGCAGGGCGAGCTGGGTGAGGCGCGCGAGCATTACCAGGTGGCGCTGGCACTGGATCCCACGAACCGCATCGCCGAGAGGAACATCGAGCGGCTGCGCGTCCTGATGAGCGAAGCCGGCGAGAAGACCGTGGCCGCCGAGAAGGCAGACAAGGCACCGGTGGCGATCTTCGTGGAGGAGACCGGGAAGACCGGCTTCGCGATGCTGACCGACCTGGCGGCGCCGCGAACCCTGGCCCATGTCAACCCCGGCGACGCCGTGGAGCTGATTCCGGACGGCAGCCGGCTCTTCGCCGAAGCCAACGGGACGCGCATCGGGATCGTGGAACCGCGCGTGGCCGCCCGCTTGCTCAAGCTTCTGGCCGACGGCAACAAGTATTTGGCCGGGATCACCTCGCTGGGCGACCGTGACGTCCGTATCGTGATCCGCGAGATCTTCCAGGACCCGCGCAACTACGGCAAGGTCAGCTTCCCAACCGCCGCCCGCTCCTCGGACCTGCGGCCCTACACCAAGGGCACCCTGCTGCGCGAAGAGGAACTCATCGAAGAAGACCTCGAGGAAGACGAAGAGGACGACGAGATCGAGGATCTCGATCGAGTCCTGCCGGCCCAGGTCACCGGCGAAGAAGCTTTCGAAGACGAGACGGACGAGCTCGAAGAGCCGTAGGCCTTCGCAAGCCCCGACCCGCGACCGCGGCCACCAGGTCGTAATGTCGGCGTCCCCGTTGCAGCGGCGCCTCGCCTTGGGGCCCGTCTGTCACAATTGACCCATGGTCGGGCGCGCAGCCACCAATCCCGAGCAACGACTGGATACCGTTCCGTCCCTGCCCGTCTTCGAGCGGCTCGCGCCACCCGCCGCGGCGGAGGACCTCGTAGCCGAGATCGAAGCCTGGACGAAACCGGGCGACGTCGTCCTCGATCTGACCGGCCGAGGTGGGTGGGTCGCCCGAGCTGCCATAGCGGAGCAGCGCCGCGCCGCCGACTTCGAGGCCTGGCCTCTGACCCGTCTGCTGGCTGAGGTCGTCCTCCGGCCGCCCGACCTGCGCCAGATCGATGCCGCCGCCCTGGCGATCGCTGCGGCCCCTCTGTCCGGGTCGCTGGTACGGCGGACCATCGACTCCATGTATGCCAGCAAATGCCCCAAGTGTGGCCACCCTATCGTCCTGGACGCCATGGTCTGGGAGCCGCTTGCCGGACCGGCCGCCGCAGCCAAGGCCGGCCGCGGGGCGAGTTCCGCTCCGGCGGCCGCCGGCTCATTGCCCACCTGGGCGATCACGCCGGAGGCGTTGCTTCGGGCCGTGGCTCGCGAGTATCGATGCGCGACGTGCCACGAGGAGTCCGGCGGGCCGGAGCTTCAAGTGGCCGAGCCCACGCACGCGGACCTGAAGCTGGCCAGGTCGATCTCGTCCAGCGGTGAGGTCCGCGAGATCATGCGCCGCCGTTTCCCGGCGCCACGGCCGACGCACCCGCTGGTCGACCAGTTGATCGACCTGCACACGCCTCGCCAGCTCGCGGGGCTGCACGCCATCCTGACGCGGATCGACGGTGAGGAGAGAGCTGGCGCGCTCACCGCCACCCTGCGGCTCGCCTTGCTGCACGCCGTGATCCTCGCCAGCCGCCTCAACGCCTCACGCGGCAGGCCGGCGCCAATCCGGATCTCCAACGGCGCGGTCAAGGTCCCGACCACGCGCGAGTGGCGCGAGCGCCATCCGTGGCTGGCCTTCGAGGACGGGCTGAAGCTGGTCAAGACCTTCATCGGGAAGCTCGAGGCGGGGACTCCCAGGGCGGCGGCGGCGCGGCTCGGAGACGATCTGGCAGCACTCGAGAGCGGCACCCCCAACGTGACGCTGATCGAGTCCACGCCTGCCGCCCTGCGCCGGCTGGGTCTCCACGGCGAGCGGATGGCTCATTCCGGCTCGCCCTCACGGGTCAGGCTCGTTCTCGGCCAGGCACCCCTTCACTTGACGCCCGAACGGCTCGCCGTCTCCTACCACGGCACGGGGTGGCTCTTCGGGGCGGGTGCCGTCTCCTTGCTGCCCTACGACTCGCTCTTCCGGCCCGCGCAGAAGGCATCGCCCGGGGCGGAGGCGTACGAACTCGCCCGCAGCCTGGGCCGCTCCCTTGCCATCGCATCGCCTGCTCTCTCGAACAACGGCCGAGCCGTGATCCTGCTGGACGACGATCAGCCGGCCACTCTGGTCGCGGCAGCCATCGGGGTGGCGGCGGCCGGCTGTCGCCTGATTGACGCGCGGCTTCACCTCGGCGTCGATTCGAGCGCAGGGATCGTCATCTGCGTGCCGCCGACGGGCGTGGTAGCTCCAGGTCCCCGAACCCGCGCCAATAGGCCGCTGCCTCCGGTAGCCGGCGGGGCCGGAGATCCCGGAACAATCCGGGGTCGGGGCATATTCGCCCCTCCGGAGAAGCTCGACGAAGGGCCGTTTCGCGCCGGCGTGGCGGCTCAGACAGTGACCGAAACGGCCGTGGCGATGCTCAAGGCTCGCGGGGAGCCGGCCTCTTTCGAGCACATGCTGGGGGACCTCCTGATCGGGCTCGATCGATCGGGCCAGCTCGCCCGCCTGGCCCGCTCGCTACGTCCACCGCATGCCGACGACGGCTGGTCGGCCTGGATCGACGATTCGTCCGTGGGCGGCTTCGTAGCCGACGGGCTGGCCGTAGGTGGCGACATGGCCGGCGTTCGTGGCGGAGCGGGGCCACGAGGCCGGGCTGCCGAGCGCGCCTCGGAGCGCGCAACCAATCGGCCCACCGATCGCACCGTGCCGGAGCGTGCCTCGGCCACGCCGCTCGAAGGTAGCGCAGCAGCCGCGTCCGGTGTTGTGGATGAGTTGCTGGAAGTGATCCGCACCGAGCTCGATCGTCCCAACAACCGGCGCATCCGCCAGATCGAGCCGGGGCAGTTCTGGCTCGCCTCAGAAGAGGACCGCTCGGTCGCTTCGCAGCCCATCGCGGACCGAACCGAGTGGGCCGTCTTCTCGCTTCTCTCCTCGGGCAGCCGCTTCACAGAGCGTGCCGCCATGGAGCGTGTGACGGCCCTCTTCAAGAGCCCGGACCTGCCGGACGGGGCTCTCATAGAAGCCTGCCTGCGCAGCTACATCGCCCCCACGAGCACGCCCGACGCGGTCGTCGGCTCGGATCAGTTGGAGAGGCGAACGGCCGACCACGACGCCGTAGTCGCCACGCTCGCCGATCTGGGCCACCGACTGGGCATGCGGGTCTGGATCGGGAAACGCCAGCAGACCCATCGAGTCCTCGGCCGACAGCTCTCGGACTGGCTGGACGACGCCGAACGAGCCGTCCATCTGCCGCTCATCACCTGGGCCCCCGACGGCGAGCTGGATCGAGTGGATTGCGCCTGGTACATTCGCCGCCAGGCAACCTTCCTCTTCGAGGTCGAGTGGACGGCCATGCTAACCGAGCCGGTCCTCGTCCACCACGCCCGGTACCCGATCGACGACAAGGTCGTTCGGTTCATCGTCCTACCAGCGGAGCGGGCTGAGCTGGTGAAGTTCAAGATGGCCCGTTCGCCGCTTCTGCGGCGGGCGATCGAGGAGCGCAACTGGCATTTCTTCAAGTGGAACCACCTGGCGGCCTTCGCCGCGCGGACGGACCCGTTGCTGGGCGAACTGGAGCCGTACCTGGGTCTCGACGCGCTCGCCGACACGGCGGGGGAGCAGCTGCCGCTCTTCGGTTCCTGACGCGGTTCGGGTACCCTGGACCCAACAGCCCTCGCCGGACGACGCGCTGCGCCCGGCCGCTGGCGAGTCACCTGGAGGGTTCCGGTGGGCGAGGTCAGCAACGCTGCCGACGCGGTCAACGCGCTGGCGGATCGATTCTGGAACGGCCTTCTCGATCTCTCTCCGGTCACCGCCACGGTGCTCGGCTACGAGCAGGGTCTGGATAGGCTGGACGACCCTGGGCCGGCCGGCCGGGAGAAGGCCCGATCGCTCTTCACCGCCACGCTGGCATCCGCGGACGCCATCGAGGCCGAGCCGGCCGAGACCTCGGGCCTCCCGCTCGAGGAGTGCATCACGCTCGACATCTTGCGGGTGATCTGCGAGGTCGAGCTGGAGCAGCAGGGCCAGAGAGTCGACCGACTGAAGGTGGTCGACCAGATGGACGGTCCGCAGACGATCCTGCCCATGCTGGCGGCTTTCCAGAAGACCGACACGCCCGAGAAGTTCGAGCTGTTCCTGACGCGGCTGGCCGACTACCCGCGCTTCATGGCGGCCAACGCCGAGCTGGTTCGAGAAGGCCTGGCCGGTGGACTGACGGCCGCGCGCATCGTGACCGAGCGTGTCATCAGCCAGCTGGAGCGGCTGCTGGCCCTGCCCGACGCGCAGTCGCCGGTGGCCACGACCCTCTCCGTGCCCACAGAAGCCGATCGCGAGCGGCTCGTCGTCGCCATCGGCAAGTACGTCCGGCCGGCCGATCGGGCCTTCCTCGAAGCGCTGCTCGGTGCATACCGCGAGGCTTCCCGACAGGAGCCTGGGCTGTGGTCCGCGCCCAACGGCGAGCAGATATACCGGACCCAGATTCGGGCCTGGACGTCGCTCGACATCGACGCGGGCGAGCTGCATCGGCGCGGCCTGGAAGAGCTGGAAGCCATCGAGGGCGAGCGGCGGGTCATCTCCCGGGATCTCGGTTTCGGCGACGACACAAGGGCAGCCCGCGCGGCGCTGCAGAGCCGCCCCGGCGCCGCCCCAGCCTCTGTGGAGGAGCTGCTGGACCACGCCCGCGGCCAGATCGAGCGGGCTCTCGCGGCGGCCCCCGCTTATTTCGGCCGGCTGCCGAGAGCGGCCTGCGAGGTCCGGGCGGTCGAGCGGTACAAAGAGGAAGACGCACCGGCTGCCTACTACTACCCTCCCGCAATCGACAACAGCCGGCCCGGCGTCTTCTACGTGAACACGTACGACCTGCCCAGCCGCAGCTACGTCGGCCTCGCCAGCACGAGCTTCCACGAGGCGGTCCCGGGCCACCACTTCCAGATCGCGCTCCAGAGCGAGCATCCGAGCCTGAATGCGTTCCGGCGCCTGGGGGCCCGTATGGCGGGGACGGCCTACGTCGAGGGCTGGGGACTCTACTCCGAACGTCTGGCCGACGAGATGGGCCTTTACCTCGATTCCGGAGAGCGGTTCGGCATGCTCGACGGGCAGGCGTTGAGGGCGGCGCGTCTGATCGTGGACACCGGCATCCACGCCTTCCGATGGACCCGTGACCGGTCGATCGCGCAGCTCCTGGAGGCCGGGATCTCGGAGACCGACACGGTCATCGAGACGGACCGCTACATCTGCCTGCCGGCCCAGGCCCTTACCTACAAGGTGGGCCAACGCGAGATCGAGCGGCTCCGGCAAGAGGCTGCGGCACGTCTCGGGCCGGCGTTCGACCTGCGAGCCTTCCACGACGCGGTCCTCGGTCACGGCTCGTTGCCGCTGGCGACGCTCGCCAAAGAGCTGCCCGGCTGGCTGGGCTCCGCGGGGTAGTCAGCTCGGCGCCTTGTCGCCGTCC
>PLMA01000010.1 GCA_003141455.1 Chloroflexota bacterium
CGCTTGCCCTTGTACTCCCAGGCGAAGTGGTCGCGCATCCAGACGTCGGCCCAGCCGTCGCCGCCTTCGGCCTTGCCAGCCCCCTTCTCGAAGGCGTACCACTCACCGGTAGGGTCCGCATCGTTGGGCGTGGGTTGGCCGAGCATCCGGCACAGGTCGATGAAGTGTTCTTGCGCCGCAGCCCGCTCGGTCCGCGTGTTGCCCTGCCACTTCGCCACGAACTCAGCCGGGGTCGGCACCTTGCCCTCCTGCTCCGGGTTCTACCCGTAGCCGGAGTGTACAGACTGGGGCTTCACACAATGGGGCCGGCGGCTCGCACACGACGCGAACATCGTGCCCCGGTTCGACTGACAGCCACGGAACCACACGACTACGCGCTGAGCGACTCCACCAGGCACTAGTGCTGACTATCGGGGCCGGCTCTGCGCTGTGGGCCGGCCCCGACCCTTGCCATGAGTGACGACCCCCGCCCTCCCTGCTTCGATGACGTCGAATGGCGCGCCTGGTTGTCTGCCCGCAACGCCTGGCGCCGTCGTGGCGGCCGTGGCCCGATCCCTCCCTGTCACGACTGCCGACCACCGTTCCGGGCTGAGCAGTTCTCCGCTGGCCGCTGTCGCCTCTGGGCACCTCTCCCGGTAGCGTCAGACCCGGGCAGCAGCCGCGTTCAGGACCGAACCAGGCAGGTGGGCTAGTCGCTCCCTTGGCTCTCTCCACGACGCTCACCCGCTTATTCTCTGAGTGCACAGGCGATCCGCGGTGCGTGTTGGAGCCACGAGGGGGAGTGAAGTTGACCAGCGAATTGGTTGAGGCTGAGGGGATTGGCTCGACTCAGGTGGAGACGCCATCCGAGCGCGCTCTCCTAGAGCTCGCTGCGAAGCTGGCAGCAGTGACCGCGGTGGCTCTCCCGGTGTGCGGCTTCTTGACACGCTCGATCGCTTTCCTGCTTTGTGGGCGGATCGGCAGCCCGGGGTGGATGCACCTGGCAGCGGCCCAATCATTGGGCGATCTCACCGTGGTCGGCATTGTTCCGGCCTTGTTCGCTCTGCCCGCCTACGTGGGAGGGCTATTTCAAGTCCGACGGCTGGCGAGGCCTTCCAAGCACCGGCACCACCGACACATCAAGCTGTTCTGGGTCAGGATTGTCAGTCTCCTCGCCATTGCCGTGGGCTTGTTTCTGATCCTGGTCGCTATGTTCCTGACCGGCCCGTTCTTGACTGGCCTATTCGTCCCGACCCTTCTGACCGTCACGCTGGTCTGGCTGGTACTGATCTACCGAAAGCACGGAAGCCTGCACGTCTGGTGGACGTGGCCGATCCTCATTTGTTGTCTCCTTGCCGGGACGATCCTCTCCGCCTTGCAGTACAGGGACGTTCCAGTCGCGGAGTACACCCTGGACCCAACCGCCGGGGTTCCGTCCGGCTTGTACCTTGAGCTCGGACGCAGCGACGGAATTGTGTACCTGCTGTCCTGCACCGACACGAACGCATCCGTCGTCGGCGTGCCACCGGGCTCGATCTACCGGGCCCAGTACGCGCGACGAACGTCGCAGCCGACGTCCCCCAGTCTTCTCGACCTGCTCACGGGGAAGGCGGCGACGCCACTTGGGCTCCAGACCCAATGTGCCCCTAAAAGTGAGTGACCGAGTACCCGGCGTGGCCCGATCCCGTCGTCCTGGGACGTCTGGCAGGACCGCCGTGCAGGAGGCCATCGCTGAGGTTGAGCGGCTCCTGGCCGGGCGCTCCTAACTGGCCGTACATCGCCTGACTGGACGCGCTTTCGCGGCTCATCTGAGCGTGGAGGCGCCCGCCGTAGATCGTCTGATTAGCCCTCACTCGCTGGCCGACGTGTCGGCGAAGATGCCGCGCGTGATCTCGATCCAGAGTCGGGCCACTCCTGGATCGTTCAGCATGTCGGCCGGGACCTGGCTTAGCTTGACCTGGGCGCATCGAAGCGCGGGTTCGCCCGTGTTGAGTCGGTCCTCTTGTTCTCGCAGGGCAGTCATCACTGCCTCGGTACCTGCTGCGTAGGCCCGGCGGACCGCTGGCGACAGGTCCTTGCTCCCGTGCGCGTTCAACAGCTCCAGGGAGTGCGAGGCGTATGCGACTTGGGCGCGCGGAGTCCCGAGAAGAGACAGATCCGCGTCAGGAAACCTGCTGAAGCTCCAGGAGAACGTTGTCGCTACGTCCGCGGTGTCGTGGACGACCGCCTCAAGAAGATTGTCGAGACACTGCAAGCACATAGCTCGAGTCGCGGCGATGCGTCTGAGTTCCGACTCGCGTGACCGGTTCTCGGCGGCCAACCTCTCGTCTCTCTGCCACTGCTCCCGTCGAGCGTCGTCCTCATGTCGGGTTCGGTCGTCGTTGAGCTTGAGCTGATGGGCCCACTCCTGTTGCGACCGCCGCTCATCCGCCTCCCGCTGCTGCCTGCGGCCCCACTCACTGATGCCCAAAGTGATCACGCCGCCCACGACTGCGGCCAGGACCGCGGCGATGCCCTGATCGAGTGTCATGCGTCGGACCGTAACTGCTTGGACTCACCCGTCGCGAGGGCGAACTCAGCGAACGCAGCTTCGACTTGGTCTTCGTCGTCCGGTAGGCCGGCGGCGCAACCCCGCATCACCCATCCCAACATGAACCACCACTGACTCGCCTCCTCCGGGACGCCTGGAGGTTCGCCCTGTATCCGGCCCCGGATCCTGGAGAGCATCCTTTGGCCCAGGCTGCGACGGTCCTGGATCAGCTGGAGCCTGACCTTCGGCTTGTCTGCCATCGCAAGAACCTCACTCTCTACCTGGGAAGTTGCCGCGTGAACACCTCGGTCAAGACGCCCACCCCTAGATCGCGGCCAACATCGCGGACTGCGCTCAACAGCCGGCGCAGGCGCCCGACCTTCTCCTCGTCGGGCTCCTTCGCGATGTGCTCCTCGAGCACCCGAACAAGATCCTCGAACGGATCGTCGGACGGCCAGACTCCCGAGGCTCGGAGGCCCTTCTCCGTGAGCTGGAGGCCCACGAACGTGACGTCGGCCCCTTTGGTGAGACGCTGGCCGGTGACATACCCAGCCGCCTCCAGCCGCCGGAGGGCGGTGGTGATCTCTCCGTACTCGAGCCCGGTCTCGTCTGGAATGTCCGTGCTCCACATTCCCGGCTTGCCCACTCGCGGCTTGAAGTCCGCAATCGCGGCCAGGATCGGAGCCTCAACCCTGGTCCATGTCGGCTCTGGCATCGCCCAATCTCCCTCCGATCTGCTGGGTGAAGGCCATGTTCCCGCCTCGAGCGACTCTACCCTCTCCGAGTCGTGATCTCCTCCTCGACGATCCGGCGCACGTTGCCCTCATCGTCGAGATTGACCTCGCGGCGGTTGATCGTGACCTTCGACGTTCGACCGCGGAAATGACCGACGATCCAGGCAACGATCAAACCTGCCGACACCTGCGATCCCGCATCCATCAAGAACTGGAGCACGGGCGGAATGTCAGCCCCTCTGAACTCGATCATGCCCTCGTAGCGCACGGTCGTTCCCTCGGGTCCAGGTAGGTCCGATCCCCTGAGCCGGTTTAGAGCGATGAAGGCTTTGAGCGGCGTGTCGGCCTGGCTATCCGAGCTTGTCGGGAAGAGGCCGAGCATGTCACGGAGATCCGGCGCGACCACCTCGATGAGCGCCATTGCCTGAGCCCCCTTTCTAAGGCCAAGGGCGGGATGCCCGGGCCAGTGTAGGTCACAGATAAGCCCCAGATAAGCGGCTCCCGCTAGGCTCCCGTCGTGGCCCCCGCTCCGCTAGTCGGCTACGTCGTGACAGCAAGACCGGCCGCGTCGGGGGCCTCGTCCTCCTGCGCACTACACTGCGCGTCCGACTGGGGCACTGGCTACTGCCTGGTGGCGGTTGCGCGGCTCAACTGACACTGCATGGGCACCAAGGAGGACCGCAGCGACTTGCCGCGTGCACTAACCGCGCATCGTGGCGGCGCTATCAGCCAGTCGCGTCGCTGATGGTCCCGGCCGTCCATCATTACCAGGTCTGGCTCTCCCGTCAGCACCCAGGCACCCTTTGCCGACTACACCAACGAACCGGCTTTCGCTCGGTTGCACCCCTCGCACAGGAGCTGCAGGTTTCGCGCCGTGTTCGCGCCGCCCATAGACACCGGAATGATGTGGGCGTACTCAAGGTTACGGTTGCTGCCGCAGCGTACGCACTTCCCCCCGTCGCGCTGCCACACGAACATCTTGACATCGTCAGGGATCGGCTCTCGTCCGCCATGTTCCAAGACATCGACCTGAGCCATCAGCGCGCGCGCTCGTGAGAGGCGAGCCTTCACCTTGTTCTCCGCTTCAAGCGCTAGGGCTTTCACGTCGGCAGCCGTCAACGTCTCGGTCGTCGAGTACACCAGGTCGCGGAACACCCAGTAATGCCGCCCGTTCCCGGTCGAGTACTCGACAGGGGGGTCGAAGTCAATCTGCTTTGGGTCGCCGCTGTACGGGCGGATCGGGCCGAAACCCCATCCCGGCAGACCGGCCACCCTGTACTCCGGGCGAACGCGTCTAGATGTCGGCGGGCTCGAAGACTCCCCCGAATCCGCCTTCTTCGGCTTGAGAGGCTCAACGTCACTTAGCACGATCCTCGCTCCCGCCTCGCGTCTTAGGATCATGATTTCACGTCACCAGCCGATGGGCCGAGTCTTGATTGGTGGGTGCACGGCTGACATCCGTCTCGCGTGTGGCCGCTCAACGAAGCGTAGCCTACTGGAACACCCCCCAGGGGACACCAGACACCCAAGCCGTGAGCGTTACATTGCGCGTTCCGGTTGTGGCGTGACTACGTCCAGTCCGTCCCTTGCTGTGCCGGAAGGTCGCAAACGCCGAGCTCGACAGCCGATCCACTGTCGCCACGAGCCGTTCGGCTCTGTTCGCCGCACGGTGGGGTCCCGAGGCTGGGAGCCGGCGGGGCGCGTGAAACTGCTACCTCTACTGCCCGCCCTCTTGCCCCGAGTGGATGGTGAGATCAGTCCGCACGCAGGCTTGAGTCAGTAGGATGGAGACGCCAGTGGATCCGATAGTCGTCAGAACGTACGAGGGCAAAGGTCAAGCTGACGCGGCGAAGAAGTTCGCGGCCGATGCAAAGGTTCTGGGAGCCCAGGGCTACCGCGTGATCTCCCAGAGCTGGGACGAGGGGAAGCGAGGCGTTGTCGGCGCCGCCATGTTCGGCGTCTTCGCTCCCAAGACCGGAACCCTGACCGTGACATACCAACTCGGCTGAACGACGTCAGCTTGCCGACGCCTCAATTCGCGGTCGCCTACCCCTGACCGTCAGTAGCCCTCTGAGGCATCTGGAACTGACGCGATGAGGAGCCATCGGCATTCCTCAGCGCGCCCACCGGACGGCTAAACCCGGTCCCGTGTGTACGGGGAATGTCTAGCGTCCATCGCTTTCCCCAAGGATCTCCAGGATCTTGCGTGCCAGCTCCTCGCGCTCGAGGCGATAGGGCCGCCACTGATCGTGCGAGTCAGGAGCCGTCGACGCACTGAAGCGAAGACGGGCAAGACGGCCCGCGGGCCTGGCCTTCTCCGCAAAGTCGCGGCTTGGGATCAGCCAGACCTGCTCGAATGTCGCCCGCTCGGCATTCGCAACCACGAACAACATGTACAGGCCGTCCCTTGGCCGAAAGGTCTGCTGACGTACTCCCGCCATGAACCTGCCGCGTTGGACGCCCTTCCCGGTCGTACGCCTCGCCTTGACCTGGGCCGCGAGCGTGGCGCTGCTGCCACGTCGGTGGAAGACCAAGTCCACGCCCTCGTCGTCAATCATGGACGTTGAGACATTCAGCTTGGCGTCGCTTGCCAGAATGCAGGACGCCGCCACCAGGTATTCGACAGCCTTGCCGATGCGCCCCGCGTCAGGGCTCTTGTCCAAGTAACCATCGTCCTGGGTCGGCATCGACTCACCTCCCGCCCGTCTCGGTGTTTCGCCTGCGTTGCGTCCACTCGCCACCCATTCTGGCAGGGTCTTGCGGCAGCAGGCCGGCGGTCACGTCAGCTACCGCATTTCCTTCTAGCGCGCTGACTTTCGACACCACCGACGATGTGGTCATCGTGGCGGCAGGAGAAGTTCGGGTCGGCGCCTACTCCGCCGCAGCTAACGAGCTAGGGCCGCGCCAGGATCGTTGGCGACTGGTGGCGCCGGCCTGACGCAGCCTAGCGGGTCCGCCATGTGAATCTTGCGGATCACGTGCACGAGACGCTCAGCCCCTGCAACTCCGCCGCGGCCGTCGACAATGCCGGAATGGAGCCGTTGTACCAAGCCTCATAGCGCGACCGTGCCGCGGCCCACCCCGCATCAGGGTTGTCGCTCTTGATGGCAGCGTCGAAGTCTCCGAGGATGCTTACCAACTCGCGCTGATTCGCGGCAAGACGCCGCGCCACGTCGGTGCCAGGCACCCAAGCCACCGCCGCATCGAGGCGATCGACGGCAGTCTGGGTCCGATCCTGCATTCGTTTCAGGGCTGCTGTGGCAGCCTCGAACGTCGATGTGTCGCTCACGAAAATCTGGAAGTCCGCCCGATTGTCGCCCAATCCCGCGATCGCCCCGCAGACTGCGGTCTGGTATCCGGTGCGATCCAGCGAGGTAGATGATGCCGGGCCTGCGCTGCACCCGACTAACCCGAGGGCTATGACCAGGATTGCCAGCCGGCGCATCTTCGCCACCATTGTCTGCGCGAAGAATGGAGTGTCCGCGCACCGCTCTCGGCAGCCAGCTCGGGCTGCACCGCCAATCCTAAACTCTTGCTTGCGCAACGCACGCCCGACGCGACCGCTCGACTGGCCGGCGGCGCGGTCCGGTGGCCGCCTGACGAAGCGCTCGGGGAGACGGAGATGGGATCGCTCCGCCTGACCAGGCTCGGGCGGCCACGATCAAGCCATAGCGTCGGTCACAGGCTGTCAACTTCGCACCGCGATCCAGCAGATTCGGTCGGAGGTCCTACTCCTCAGCGACTTCCGACCTCATTCGATCAACCGTGCGCGGCCGTTTCGAGCCTTCGTCGGTCGCTGGACTCAAGCTGAAACGTCGAATGCTCGATGTCGAAATGTCCCGACAGGCACTCGCAGAGGAATTCGAGCGCGGCGGCGCCATCCGCGTCCGACTCAAGGACCACGTGCGCCGACACAACATTCACGCCTGAGGTAATCGTCCAAGCGTGGAGGTCGTGGACATCGGCAATGCCCGGAGCGCCGAGGATATGGGCACGGATCTCGTCCATGTTCACGCCCTTCGGTGTCGCCTCAAGGAGAACATCGGTCGAGTCGCGGAGAAGGCCCCAAACTCGCGGCAGGATGAGCATGGCGATGGCCACCGAAGCTATGGCATCGGCACCGGCCCAGCCGGTGACCGCGATGGCCACGGCAGCAACGATGACGGCAGCCGATCCGACGAGGTCACCCATGACTTCGAGGTACGCGGCGCGCATGTTGAGGCTCTTGGCTTGAGCGTCGCGCAGCAGCCACATCGAGACGCAGTTGATCAGGAGGCCGATAAGGGCCACGCCGAGCATGAGTCCTGAGACGACTTGTGGCGGCTCCGAGAGCCGACGCCATGCCTCGTACAGGATGAACCCAGCCACTCCGAACAAGAGGACCGCATTTGCCACAGCCGCGAGGATTTCGAGGCGGAGGTATCCGTAGGTGCGCTCAGCGCTCGCTGGACGCGACCCAATCCGGATGGCCATCAGCGCGAGGCCGATGCCCGCAACGTCGGTCAAGACGTGAGCGGCGTCGGCTAATAGGGCGAGGCTGTTGGAGGCCAAGCCGCCGACTACCTCGATCGTGAGGATTGAGAGCGAGAGGCCGAGGACCGCGAGCAGGCGTCTGGCGTTCGCGCGAGCCGCGGAATGAGTGTGAAGCAGCACGAGCGGAGTCTATCGTCTCGCTCGTGGAGCGGCCTTTGGGCAGGCCCGTCAGGGCCTCGCAGGCGAGGGCGCAGGTTCCGGCGGCCGCACCGACGATCCACTCAACGGCCGGACCCGGCTGGGTGGCCAAGTAGACTGTGCCGACCATGATCGACTTCACGCCCAATCCGGTTGCCCTGGCAGTCGGGCCACTCGAGATCCGCTGGTACGGCATTGCGTATGTAGCCGCCATCGTCGCCGGCACCTGGCTCGCATTTCGCCTTGCGCGCCAACGTGGCGAACGGACCGACATCATCGCCGACGGCCTGATCATCGCCGCGATTGCGGCTTTGATCGGAGGTCGGGCTTATCACGTCATCGACCAGTGGGTCTATTACCAGAACCACCTCACCCAGATCGTGCTGCCGCCCTACAGCGGGCTCGGCATATACGGCGGCCTCTTCACCGGCATGCTCGCGATCATCTGGTACACGCGACGCCACCATCTGTCGTTCTGGCGCTGGGCCGACGTCATCGTGCCGTGCGTTCTCCTGGCCCAGGCAGTCGGCCGCTGGGGTAACTTCATGAACCAGGAGCTCTACGGTCCGCCGACGAATCTGCCATGGGGCATCGCCATCCAGTGCCAGTACCGCGTCGCCGAATTCGCCTGCCCGGCCGGTTCTGACCCGACCGCGACCCTGGGCCAGCACTTCATCCCGCTCTTCTTCTACGAGTCGATGCTGAGCTTGATTGGCGTCGGGGTAATGCTCTTCCTGTGGCGCCGCTTCACAGCGCACCGCCGCCTCCTGATCGCGGGCGACGTCGGCCTCATCTACTTCGTCTGGTACGGTGCGGAGCGGAGCCTGCTCGAAACCCTTCGCAGCGGTTGGAACTGGACCGTCTTCGGTTTTGCGACCGCACAGCTCGTCGGCTTGGGCGCCGCCGCAACCGCAATCGGGGCCATCGTCATTCGGCACTGGTGGGTGAACCATCACCCGGAAGGCTCACCGACCACTCCGGACGACGCGACTCTCCCGGCCGGACCCACCGATCCCCTGCCGGCGACCTAGAGGTTTGGCCGTGAGCCGGGCACTGTGTCCGGGAGGGCCAAGTCAGGCGTTAGGAACCGGAACGGCTGGCAACGTCTCGACGACTCGCGTCAGACGCTCGGCCACCTCGCGAATCTCGGCCTCCGTCGTTCCGCGACCGAGACTGAAACGCAGAGCCCCCATGCCCTCCTCCGGCGGCACACCCATGGCCCGCAGCACGGGCGAGAGGTCGACTGAGCCAGAGTGGCAGGCGGAGCCCGTTGAGGCCGCGACTCCGTCGAGCGCGGCAAGGATGTCCGATCCGATCCGCCCCACGACCGAAACGTTCAGGGTGTTCGGCAGGCGCTCCACCAGGTGGCCGTTGAGAACCACGTGCTCTCCCAGACGGGCGCGCAGCAGGTCCCAGAAGAGGTCCCGCAGCCGGCGGACCTCGGCCAGCGGGGCGAGGTCGGCGGCAAGCTCGCAGGCGGCGCCGAGGGCGGCTGTAAGGAGCGCACTCTCGGTCCCCGCCCGACGGCCGCTTTCGTGGCTCGCGCCGTGGATGAGCGGTTCGAGGCGCACGCCGCGGCGAATGTAGAGCGCCCCGATGCCCTTGGGGGCGTAGAGCTTGTGGCCCGCGATAGAGAGTAGATCGACGCCGAGATCGTCGACCCGGGTGGGGATCTTGCCCACGCTCTGGGCGGCATCGGTGTGCATCAGGACGCCGTGCTCCCGCGCGATGCGGGCGATCTCTTCGATCGGCTCGATCGTCCCGACCTCATTGTTGGCGTGCATGACGCTCACGAGGATCGTCTTGGGCGTAATCGCGCGGCGCACGTCGTCCGGGTCGACCCGACCCGTCCGGTCCACGCCGACGAACGTCACCCGGGCGCCGAGACGCTCCAGGAACCGGGCCGGCTCGACGATTGCCGGGTGCTCGACCGTAGTCGAGACGATGTGGTCGCCCCGCTCGCGCAGGGCGCGGTAAGCGCCCTTCAGAGCCAGGTTGTTGGCCTCACTGCCACCACTGGTGAACACGACCTCGTCGGGGTCGCAGCCGAGCAGCGCCGCGACCTGGGTGCGCGCGTGCTCAACGATCGCGCGAGCGGCCCGCCCACCGGCGTGAGTCGCCGACGGGTTGGCAAATGGGCCGTCGAGGAGCGGGCGCATTGCCGCGGCAACCCGGGGATCGATAGGCGTGCTGGCGTTGTAGTCGAGGTAGATCTGGTTCATTGGGACGCTCCAGGGAAGATGACTCGGCTCCTAGAAGACCAAGACTCGCTCGCTCTCTAGGGTCCAGCTGGCCAACTCGGCCATCGAGGATCGGCGGACGCCGTCGGTTAGCTCGGCCTCGGCGAGGCCGCGGGCGTCCATGCAAGTGCCGCAGGCGCCGATTGGGATCGACTTGGCGGCCAGCCCCTTGAGCATCCGTTCGAGGTTGTAGTAGCCCTCGGGTGTCTTCTGGTCGCGCTTGGCGCAGCCGATTGCGTCGCCCATCAGGAATACACCTACCTCGGTACCTTCGACCTTGGCGAGCGCGAGCGCAAGCCGGAGGGCGTTGTAGGACCGTTCGGTGCCGTAGGGTGGGTCGTTGAGGATCAGCAGTGTTGTCATGGTCGGATTATCCATCGTGCTGGCCCATAGAGAGCTTGAGGGTCACCCGGCCACTTCGACGATCAGCCGACGACGGTGATCGTCCCGCGCATGCCGGCCTCGTAGTGGCCGGGGGCGTGGCAGGCGAAGGCAAACGGCCCGGGCCCGTTGAACGTGTAGGTAAGCGACTTCGTCTGCATCATCGCGATGTCGGCGACCTCGGGGGTACCGGCCGTGTCGGCTGCCACCTCGGCCGTCGGCCCGACCATGAACTCGTGGCTCCTCATCCCCATGGCCGTGACCTCGAAGGTGATCGTCTCGCCCGCCTTGACCGTCACGATGTCGGGGTAGAAGCGGAGTGCGTCGCTCGCGACGATGCGCACGACGCGGGGCGCGGAGGTCGTCCCCGCGACGAAGCCAGGCGAGCCCGGATCGGGGGCTGCGCCCACGTTGGCCGCGCCGAAGCCCATCATCCCGCCGGGGCCAAAGCCCCAGGGGGCAGCTTGGCGGGGCGGCGAGCCGAGTCCGGAGCCGAACGCGACACTGAGCGCCATGAGGGCCATGCCGGCGGCGGCAAGACCGACCCCGAGAGCGGGGAGTCGACGGTCGGTCACGATCAGTACCCCAGCGTCTTCTTCGCTTGCTCGAACTCCTGCTGGGTGATCTCCCCGCGGGCATATCGTTCGCGCAGGATGTCGAGCGCCGTCGGTCGCTCGGGCTCCCGGCTCGTGCCGCCACGGCTCACGGCACCGACGGCCCACACGATCAGGACCACCACGCCGATCATCACGAGCAAACCGCCGAGCATCCAGAACCACCCGAGCCCGCCGCCGTCAAAGCCATATCCCATCATGGTCGAGCCTCCGTCACGAACCCCCGAAAGTCAGCCCAGGCGAGCCACCGCCAGCCGAAGCTATCGAATCCCCATGACATCATCGAAAACGCCACCGATCCTTCGACCAGTTGCATCACTGGCACGACCCCCAGTTTAGGCCAGGAGCATCAGACGTCCATTGAGCCCGCCTCAGGTCTCCATCAAGATTCGGTCAAGCCGCTCTTGCAGTCAGGCGGGGAAGCGTGGCTCATTCGATCCGCCCGAATGGTCGTCAGGCCGCCAGCCTAGGGGGCGATCACGCGAGTGCGTGCCGGGCGACGGCCAGGTCTGGCCTCGCGGTCAGCCGCCCGAATGGCAGCGTCGGGCTCGCTTGTTATCTCGGCCTCAAGTCCTCTCGCCCCGACCTTCCGCCACGATCGGGTGATGGTGCTCGATTACCACCAACCACTAGCGACAGGGACCGCCACAGGTCTCGAGAGAGGAACGAGCTCAGCGGATCTTGGCCATCTCCCGGGCGTTGAACTCGCCTACCTTTCGGATGGTCCCGACCACGAAGGCGAGGTTGGCTCGACCGGTGACCGCGTCGTCGATCAACTCTGCGATGGAACGGTCAATTCGTGGAAGCCTGGCTGTCAGCGTCGCTTTCGTCATCGTCTCCTCGTCGACGACAGCACCCATGTTTCGCTCGACTACGGCGCGGATTCGGTCGCTCGTGGGAAGAGATGCCCGTGCGGCAAGCTTCACTTCTCCGCCGCAGACCGCCGCCGCGGCGGCGCGATCAACGCCCGCTGATGAGGAACTCCCCATCAGAGATTGAGTAGCCCGGAGCTTAGCCTCTGTCTGAACCCTGGTGCGTCCCATCAAGTCTGGCAGAAGCTCGGTCACGTCATCTATCGAACGGCCACTGGCTTGTGCAACCAGGCGAACCACGATGGCGTTTCTCGACGCGAGCGGGAGCGCGGCATACGAGTCCGGCATAAGACTGGCTGGGACTGGTGCGGCAAGGTCGACAGGGACGGCAATCTTGGCCTCCCGCACCGACTTGGATCCGACGGCATATTGCAGGACGAAGACCCCTACGCCGGCCGCGACCCCTAGCCCGAGTGCGCCAAGCGGCGAGCCCGAGACGGCCCAGCCCACGATTGCACCGACCACAAAGACGACAGCTAGCATGCTAGAGGCCCTCCGCCATCCTCGGCGCCACTGTCATTCGGCAGGTGCTGACCGAAAGTGCTGGCCTGAGTCTAGCCCTCTGCGGAACCATTCGGAACACGAGTAAGTGAACGCCAATCCACGCCCGACACGATGCCGCGATAGTGACTTGCCGGCCTACTGCGGATCGATCTTCGGAACTGGAGACTTGCCCAGCGTGTAGCGACAGTAGTTGTACTCGTCGATGGCCTTGATCGGGTTGCGGCCTAGAGCTGCTTCCCCGCCGACGCTCTTGACTTGTACGGCCGTGGTACGCACGAGACGCCAGTAGTCGCGGTCATCGCGTGTGTAGAGTCCGTAGGCCTGCGCGGCGATTGGGCCATCCCATAGCGGGAAAAAGCGCGGAGCCAGCATGTGGAGCGCCTTTGAGGCACCGGTCTGGCCGAGCACTGCGGCGAACTCGCTGTACAGGCTCCTGATGCGAGGCTCGTCCGATGGCACCAGGGACTCGATCGAGCGCGCGCGGTAGCGGGGTAGCTCGTCCGCGTGTGCATCGAGCAGTTGCTCGATGGCGGCGAAGTGGGCCGCATCGAATGGGATCTTGAGGCGCTGGTAGTAGCTTCGGTTCCAGGTCTGCAACAGCACCGCCAGCGCTTCAGCCTTCGAGAAGGCACGGTCCTTCCTGTCTGCCTCACTCATCAGGTACGTGGCGAGTCTGTAGAAGAGATCCCGTGGCTCGACGGCCTCGAAGGTGGCCCTGGCCCAGGCAAGGTCCCCCAAGCTCGGTCGTTCCGCGTTCTCCCATCTAGGGCTTCGGGCCATCGTGACACCACCTCCTCGTCATCGATGCGGTAAGCCTCCCCAGCATAGACCCGGGCAACTCGACGGCCGGCCACCATTTGGTCATGGTGTTGCTTTCTGGGCACGACCGAGTGAGTGATGTGAGCGACCACTTCGCACCCGAGGCCCTCACGATGAACCCTCAACCCTTGCCCGCCCTAACCAGCGGAGACCCCTCAGCCTGGGACCAGGCCCTATATGCCTTCCTCGTCGAGAAGGGCAACCGCTCAGGCTCCCGACGGACGGTCGAGTCGTACAGCCGCATGCTCTGGCCGTTCTTCGCAGAGCGCAGCTTGACGCCCGATCGGGTCAAGCCAGCCGACGTGCTCGCCTGGGTCCACGGGATCGGCAAGTCTGGCCGGACGCCATCGTCCACAACGGTCGGGGCCCGGATCGCCTGCCTGTCGAGCTGCTTCCGCTTCTTGATCCGGATGGGCCTGGCCCTCAGCAACCCATGCGACGCCGTCGAGCGCCCCAGGAGCGTCCAGTCCACTGCCCGTGGCTACTCCGCCGACGAGGTTAGGCGACTCCTGGCCGTCGTCCCCGACAGCATCGCCGGCCGCCGTGACCGGGCCATCCTGCTGACTTTCGTCCTGACCGGCCGGAGGCGCACCGAGGTCATCGATCTTCGGGCAGGAGACCTGAGCCTGGAAGGCGAGACCTGCTTCTACGCCTACCGGGGCAAGGGCGGCAAGAGGGGGCGTCGGGAACTCCCCCACCCTGCCTACGAGGCGATCTGCGCCAGCCTCGCTGATGTCGGCAAGGAGCTGGCCGTGATGGGTCCCGAGGAATCCCTCTGGCAGGCCGCTGCACGCCCCCAGGGAGTCACGAGCGGGACCTTCTACGCCCGCTTCCGCCGGTACCTGCGGCTCGCTGGCCTGGGACCGACCGGCATCCACGTCTTGAGGCATACCGCCGCCAAGCTCCGCCGCGACGCCGGTGAGTCGATCGAGGCCGTCAGTGCGTTCCTCGATCATTCGTCCTTGGCGGTGACGACGGTCTACCTTCGCCGGCTGGAGGGTCAGGAGGATCGGGCTTGGCGCGAGGTGGCCGAGGCGATCGGGCTGTAGAAACGAACGAAGAAGAGGCTCCCGCCATCCGAGGGGGAGGATGACGGGAGCCCACGGGACCGGCTCACCAAAGGCGAGCGGCCATACGGCACAGTCTAAAAGCGGGCTGCAACTGTCGCCACCCATATCTGGGACGTACCCGAGATAAGCCCCAGATAACTGGGCCCTGCTAGGGTCGGTCTGGGTCGGGCTCCGCTCTGTGACCGAGCCGATGCCGGACGATGGCGAGCGAGCCGACGAGGGAGCTGCCGCAGGCGTCCCGGCCCAACTGCTTCACACGGGCCCGCGCGAGGGAGCCGGATCATCGGCCCGCCACGCCGTAGGATTACCTTCGAGTGTGACGCTGGGAGGGCAATTCAGGATTGCGTCCAGAAGCTCCTGGCTCGGCTACGACGATGGGGATGATGTGACGGCCAGCGCACGCGAGCCACAAGTAGACGCAAGCCATCCAACGCCGCAAACACACGGAGAGCAGGTCAAGGCCGGCGTCACGCGCGCCGCATTCCTCGAGCGCTTGCTCCGCGAACCACCCGTCGTCTCTACGCTCGACAGCCTGGCCCCGGCGGCCACCCACACAGTCCGTGACGCGGTTGCCAATCCGCCGCACGAGCCTGTCGCCTGGGCGGTTGAGGACCTTTCGCGTCGAGCGCTCGTTAGCCCTCTCGTGGTACAGGACTCAATCGCGGTGCTGATCGCGGAGTACGGGCTCGAATGGCAAGGTCCGTGGTTGGCTGAGTTCCTCGTGGCCGCAGCGGACTTCCGTCATGCCCTCGACGGTGAGGACCTCCGAGGATGCACTCTCGCCGATCCAAGCCTCGCTTACGCCCGAGAGAAAGTGCGTCTTGCGCGACATGAGCTTGAACGTCATTCGTGGATGACAAGAGGTCCGTTCGATGGGTTGCTCGCCGCCATCCTTCCGGAAGAGGAGCCCCCAGACTGGGCAACCCGGACTCCCGACTGGATCGAACTCTTTGCCCTGCTCGTCGAGCACGCCGCCGAAAGACGGGGCTGGGCGCGAGAGGAGACCGGCCACCACCGCCTGTGGCCGTTTGCCCTCCACGCCAGCTTCGTCTCGGAGCTTGAGCCCGGCGACGATCCGGAGGTTCTTCATGGGCTTGTCGGCACCTGGGCAGCCATCTGCGACGCCATCATCGACAGGCACACCGCAGCCCGAATTCCTCGCGGACGAGTCCCAAACCACAGCGGGTTCTACCCCGACGGCCGACCACGGGAGGGTGGGCGCGACAAGCTCAGGCGCTGGGTGAACTGGTACGTCGAGAGGGAACTTCGCAAAGTCGCGCCCAAGGACCTCCTCCCGATCGCCTTTCCGCACTCCGCCGACCCCCAGGAGCGTTCGTCCGAACTCAATCGCCACATTCGTGAAGTCAAACGGCTCCTCGCACTCGAACTACCTCTCGATGCCGGCCAGCCAGTTCGGCTGTGGCGTCTCCTCCAAGAGAACCGATCCTTGCTCTAGTCTCGCTAGCCCAGGGGGGTGAAATCTACAAGGTCTTCATGGGGTGTGGAAAAGACACCCTCTACCATCGGGCAGGCCCCCGTCCGACCATGGCCTCGAGCCATGAAACAAGTCGCCCAGCCAACACCACGCCAGGAGGAGAGCCGGACAGGCTCTCGCCCCGCAGGCAGCCTGCGCGATCGTCGACTTGCACGACCCCTCGACATAGAGCGTGTATGTGCACCTGACCCTGCGGCGATGGTGGCGGCCCTTCGGGTGGTGCTTGGCCTCCCGAGGCAGCTGCCGGATCGCGGTCAGGGAGGTGCCCGATGACCGTGGCAACTGGGGTCCGACGGGTGGCGACGTACGAGAGGGTCAGCTCCGACGACCAGCGCGAGCGCGAGACCATCAAGACCCAGACTGACCAACTCGACCGCTGGCTGGAGCGAGAACCCGACGTCGAGATCGTCGCCCGGTTCAGTGACGACGGCGTATCAGGGACCCGGCCACTCGCCGAGCGACCAGGCGGGCAAGCGCTCCTGGCTGCAGCCGAAGCCGGACGGTTCGACGAGCTGTGGCTCTACAAACTCGATCGCCTTGGCCGCAACCTGGCCGACACCGCGGCAACGGGCCGGCGGCTTGAAGGGCTCAATGTCTCTGTCGTCACGCTCCGCGAGGGACGCCTGACGCCCTTCATGTTCGACCTGTTCGCCACGCTCGCCCAGAACGAGCACCGGGTGTTTCACGAGCGCAGCGCCGATGGCATGGAGACCGCGGCCAGGGAGGGCCGCTACACAGGCGGCGTCACAGCGCTCGGCTACAGGATCGAAGGCGCGAAGCGGTCTGCCCGCCCGGTTCCAGACGAGGCGCCAATGTGGGGCGACCTTTCAGCCGCAGAGCTGATCCGCCGCATCTACAACTGGATCGCCCTAGAGGGCTGGAGCTGCAGGCGGGTAGCGACCGAACTCAACGCTCTGGGTGTTCCTACCGCCTGTGCTCGCGAAGGCACCGGAGTGCGAGCCAGAAAGACCCAGTCCATCTGGCGGGCCGGCCTCATCCGCAACATGGTCACCAACTCGATCTACAAAGGCCAGCTCTCGTATGGGCGACGGACCAAGAAGCGCGACCGGGAGGTCATCGTAGGTTCGATAGAAGCTCTGGTCTCCCCTGCCCTGTGGGACGAGGCCCAGGCCACTCTCGCCCGCAACCGCCGCTGCGCCAAGAACACGCCTCGCCACTACCTTCTCCGCGGCGTCATGAGATGCGGGATCTGCAACCTCACGTACGTGGGCTCTTGGAGCAAGGATGTCGGCTGGTATCGCTGCGGTGGACAGATCGCCGAGCGTGGGCTGGAGGGCCACTGCCCGGGCTGTTCCCTACGCACCGACCGCATCGAGCCTGCGGTCTGGGCCGACATTGAGCGCTTCCTGCGCGACCCAGGTGAGGTTCTGGACGAGCTCGACGCAGCCCGAGAACGCGAGGCTCAGGGTGCCATCGCCGAGGCCGAGGCCATTACGCTGGGCAGGGCGCTCGACGGACTCGAAGCTCAGCGCAAGCAGGCACTAAACCTGAACATCCGCGGACGGCTCCCTGATCCCGAACTCGACGACGAACTCGATCGCATCAACCGCGAGCGCACCGAGCTGGAAGCCCGTGTGGCCGCGCTGGAGGCCCCATACGCCGAGGTCGTGCCCCAAGAGGCCCGTGACCTCCTTGCCGAGGTGCGAGCGCGCCTGGACGCCGGCCTGACCGACGAGCAACGCCAGGAGATCGTCCGCCTCCTGGTCGGGATCGTCGTCCACACGGAGACGCCTCCCGACGGCAAGAAGACCGTCCGGGCCGTCGTCACCTACCGGTTCCCGTGTGTAGTTCCGACTCGCACGGGCACGGGTTCATGGCCGCGAGCAATTGGAACCGCAAAGGTTACGCGGCGGCCCGACCGACACGCGATATCGCCACCTGGCCATCGTCGAGTGGCTGGCGCAGGGCGTCCAGCGTGGCCCGGTCGAGCTCCGGCAATTCGTTCAGGAACCACACGCTGTTATGGGCCACCCGTCGCTGAATGCACCAGAACGTCAGTAGCTGCGGCTGGTCGGCATTAGTCCCCTGCTGCCAGCTGCAACCTTGGGCTGAGCCCTGTCGCTTTCGCCAGCCAACCAAGCAGCCGAGGCTGAACGGTCGGACACTAGCCATAGACAGATCAGGAAGTCGAGGCCGTTCCTCCCGGTACCGACAGCGCAAGGTAGAACGTCGAACTCAAGGCGGCCGTTGCGAAGTCCGAGAGCTGGTTCGCCGGTATCGCGACGACCACGCTGCCGAGCTTCGGAGGTACCGCGGCGATCCCGGAACCCGACTGAGCAGCGCTGAAGGTCTGCCCGTTTGGCGTGCGAAGGGCCAGGATCGTCAGGTTCGTCCCGAGGACGGTCGACGTCGGAGCCGGAGAAGCCTGAACGCCGTTCTTGAGCGTGTTCGGCACGGCAACGACTGTGACCTTGGCGCCCGGCGAGAGCGCCCCGCCCACGGCCTGCGATGGATCGGAAATGGGGATCGCGAACGCGACGTCGCCCGGGTCGAGCGCGGCGCCAAAGCCGAACTGCTGTTGACCCGGCGTCTGATCGAGGGCCCGCTTGTCGATCTCCTGACCGGCAAGGATCGGCATCGCCGCGTACTGTCCGACGACCTGATTCGTCGACTGCGCGGCATCGGTGGACACGTCGACCGGCGCCACCTTGACCAGCTCGACCATGTCGGACGTGATCCGGGTCATCGCGGGGATGTCGGCTGTGGCGCGAACGACCGAGGCGCGCGGCACCTGCAGGTAGTACAGCGCGCCCGCCAGGAGGCAGGCGACCACGAAGATCACGATGTAGGCAGTTCGACGGGCGCGCACGGCGGGCCTCCTTTCCTTCTATTGGTCCACGGCTGAGTAGATGACCGTCACGCCGACGGTGCCGGACACGGTGCTCGTCCGCACCGCCCCGTTGTCATAGGTGGTTTGCAGATCGAGGGTTAGTTGAACGGGGTAGCTCGCGGTGCCCGGGAGCGGCCGATCCCACTGGATCGCAATCGGCACGGCGGGGCCGTAGCTGCCCGTTGGGGTCGCATCGGCAGCGTCGTTCGTGCCCGCGTCGTAGTGGTAGCCGACGAGCTTCGTCTTCGCCCCGGCGATGACGATGCCGCCAGAGAGTTCGTAGCCCTCGGTGATGACGTCTGCCCGGGCGTACAGCGAACAGTGGAGGCCGCGCGGCCAGTAGAGCTGGGCGTGCCCGCCGGCGTCGGCCGCGATGATCGTGCCATCAGGCAGCGTTCCGGACGGGCTCGCGGCGACCCGTACAACCGGCGGGACGTACTCGATCGGCGCCCCTATCCCGCTCGCGGTGTTGCTGATGTTGATCGCAAAGGGAACGAGTTGCTCGAATATGGTCCCATTGGGCGCGAAGAAGGCGCCGTACGCCTGACCAGAGACGTGCGCGATGGCGACGACGTTGAACTGGCCGGACCCGTATGTGTGCATCGTTGTGAGTCCGAACGGGTTCGACGGATCTGGCGGGAACGTCGCCGTCGAGTCGTCGCCGAACCTTACGGTCCAGCTCGTGACGTGAACCGAGTCCTGGACGACGTAAGCCTGGATCGCACCGTTGAGGGCGGGGAGCCATCCGGCAGTCAGCTGGGCCGAGACGGTGCGCTGGCTCATTGCTGGCGCGGCGTCCGGCTGGACTGAGACGTCGAGATACAGGCTCATGCCGGCGGCCGTATTCGCGTGGATCCCCATGCCCGGCTTGCCGGGCGTGGTGATCACCTGCAGAGGATTGGTGAAGTTGATCACGGGGCCTGAGCAGCCGTCCTGATGAACCCAGACCCAATACACCCACTCGTTGGGCGCGACGACGGCCTTCAGAACCCACTCGGAGCAATACCCGGAGCTCGAAGGCGACGCCCACTGGCCGTTCGCCTGAACCCCAACGAACGCATGACCATCAGGCGAGGTCCAGTCCGTCACGTTGAGAACAACTGGCCCGCCTCCCAGCGCGTTCGCCTGTCCGGTAGTGACGGCGAGAAGAATGGCGGTGAGCGCAAGGGCGGCAAGGCGTTTCATGAGTGACCGACGTATGAGTCCATGAGCCAGAGGCCGTTGACGCGCTTCAAGGTCGCCGTCATGTGTGCCGGCGCCAGAACCGTGGGGGACTCCAATGCCGCTCCTGTGCTCGGATTGATGTCGTAGCCGCCCTCCGTGTAATAGAAGTCAACGGTCGCCGTGTCGCCAGCAACCCGACTGGTCATGTTGTCGAGACGCTCGATCGTGATGATCGAGGCGCGGTTGACGCCCTGGGCACCGCCGAGGTATCCGGCAACAGTGAGATATGCGCTCGATTCCTTGCTAGTCACATAAGGCTCGACGAGCGATGGATCGTCGGTCTTCCATGCCTTTGCGAACGCCGCATAGAAGGCTCGCGTCGCTCCTTCAGGGGTCGACCGCGGGTCCGTTGGCGTCGGCGTCGGTATCGCCGTTGCCGTCGGTGCCGTTGAGGGCGAACGAGTCGAGTCCGGGCTCTTCGTGCTCGAACCCGTCGAGCCAAGGCCGATGACAGCCGCCACCACCACGGCAGATACGGCCACCGCAACCGCAGCGACAAACGGCAAGCGATACCTCTCGTTCATCGGTTACGTCCTCGCGGCTGCCGACCCCACGAGGGTCAGCGAGATCGTGGTTGGGAGGCCCGCGACGCTGAGCAGCTGGATATGAACCGGCGCCGCGAGCCGGATCGTCACCGTCGGCGCGGTCACGACCGAGCCTGTGATGGGATCGGTGCCGCTGTTCGTGACGACGACATCGGCCGATGCGGCCGCGTCCGAAGGGCTCTCGGCGAGGATGCTCCCGAGCCCCGCGAGGTTTTGGGCGAGATACTGGCGGGCGAGCTGATCGGCCTGATCGGGCAACAGGCGTGGCGGCGCTCCCGCGGCGAGTGCGGTCGGATCGAGCGCCTGCGTCGCGGTCAAGGCTGCCATATCAAGATCGGCGCGGATCCGGGAGCGCAGGTCCTCNNATCGGCACGTCCCATCCGCCCAGAAATGGGATCGACGCATGCGTTGTGATGGAAACATGGACCTGGATCGGGTCACCCCAGGCGGCCACCGCCGGCGTCACGCTGATCGACGCCGTCGCTGGATTGAGTCCGCCGTCGCGCAGTTCGAGAGCGATCCTGTCTCGTACGGCCTGGTCGTCCTGCCCGTCCACAGCGGCCTGCCGCGCGCCGGCTGCGGCGGCCGCGTCGAGGACCAGGCGGGTGTGCTCGAGCTCGCCGAACGTAACGACGCCGAAGAGCACAGGCACCAGGACGAGCGGCACGACGAGGATGGCCTCTAAGGTCGCCTGTCCACGCTCGTCGCGCAGCCGACGCCAGAGCCGCGCACGGCGGTTCATGACGTCCCCATGAGCTGCGAGACGAGCTGATTGATCTTGTCAGCGAGTCCGTTGTTCCAGACCGTCACCGCGGCGGCGAGAACGACCAGGATCACCGCTGCGCCGATGATGTATTCGAGCGTCGTCAGGCCCCGCTCGTCGGCGTGGATTACCTGCCATGTTCGCCAACCGAGGCGAGCAAGCTTCTTTCGCATGGACACCATCACCTCCTTAGATCCTTCCAATGGCCCCGATGAAGAGGGGCGCTATCACGAGCAGCACGAACTCGGGCAGGTAGATCCCTGCGAGGATCGCGGCGAGCTTGGGCTGAACCATCGAGGCCGAGCCCACAAGCCGGTTTCGTTCGTCGTCGCGCAACGAGCGCTCGTGCTCGGCGAGCACGTCGGCGACGCCCTTGCCGAGGCGGCGGGCGGACCCGAGCGATGCGGCCAGCTCGTCGAGCGCTTCGAGATCCGCGGCCGTAGCGATGTCGCGCAAGGCGTCGAACAGGTCGGAGCCGATCCCGTATGCGGCGACGGCGGAGCGCACCTGCTCGGCGAGAAGATGCTTCCCACCCGACGCCTCGTGTAGGGCGTCCGAGACCTCGGCGACGGCGTGCTCGAGACCGGACTTTGCGGCGAGCGGTCGAACCAGGGCGAGGAAGTCGGGCAGCTCGCGCAGAAGCTCGGCCTGGCGCTTGCGCGTCCGGTAGGCGAGATACTCGGTCGGGAACACGTATCCGGCGAACGCGGCGGGAAGAGCGACCAGGAAGAGGATCGGCACGACTGCGGAGAGGGCGATGCCGGCGAGAAGGATCCCGCCACCGAGCACGAGCTTCGCCGCGTACACCTCCGCGGGCGACACCGATGCGGGGTCGAGTCCGGCGCGAACGATCGTCGCCTCGTTGACCTGCGATGCGAGCGACGGCATCGATCTCGCGAGTCTTCCCGCGACCGGAGCGACGACCCGTTCCCACCACGGGCGCTCGCTGCTCACGAGCTTCTCGTACCGTTCGCGCGGCAGCGCCGCGGCGCGAACCGCATCCAGACGCTTGGGCACGGCAATCGCTGGCAGGAAGATCGCCATGAGCAGGCTGAAGACTGCGGCCGAGGTCGCGAGAGCGCCAACGAGAGGCAGCATCGGCCTACACCTCCATCCGCGTCACGCGCCAGCTGAGCCAGACGCCCGCGAACTCGAGGCACGCGGCCACCGGCAGCAGCACGAACCGGCCAAAGCTCGTGTCCAGCACCGGCGCGACCAGGGCGTGATTGGCCAGGAGCAGGTACACGAAGAGCCCTGGTATGACCAGGGCGAGGAAGCCTGCCTGCACCCGCAAGCCACGGCTCTCCGCGGCCGCGCTTCGGGCAACACGTTGATTTGAGCGGGCGGCTTCGCCGAGGCCGCCCAGGACCTCCGCGGCCGCGGACACCGGCTGGTGGGTGCGGGTCAGGACGATGAGCGCGTCGTACACCAGTGCGAGGTTTCGACCCGCCTGGCGCCGCCTGATCTCGACGAGCGCCTCGGCCGGCGCCTCGCTCGCAAAGTAGCGGCCGAGGACCTCGTTGAAGTCGGCCTTCACCCAGCGGTGGCGTGCCGCTTCGGCCGCGGCCGCGAACAGGTCCGGATAGACGCCGCCGGCGGCGGCCCGGTTGACCATCGCCCGGAGAACACGCGGCGCGTCGTCCGCCGCGGCTCTGGCCTCCACACCGGTCAGATAACGGACGTACCAGTGTGGCGCGAGAAGGCCGATGATCAGACCTAGAACCGCCAGCGGCACCGACAGGACCAGACCCAGCGCGCCGAGAACGAGAGGTGCAGCAACCTGAAGCGCCACGTACGTCCGCGGCTCCAGGGCGAGGCGCGCCTTCGCGAGCTCGTCGCGCGATCGCTCCAACCGGCGGGCAACGACGCCGCGGATGCTCGCCTCCAGGCGAGGTCCAGGATCGGCCTTCCGCGGCGCGAGCGCGAGGATCAGAGAGCCCATCGCCAGCGCTGCCGCGAACGCGCCTATCAACTCCACGTCGCATCCTCCCCCGCTTCCAGGCGCGCGGTCAGCCGCGCCGAGGGTTTCCAGGTTTCGTGGCGGATCCAGGACGGGGCGCTGTCAGCGCCCAGGCGGGCTTCGAAGAGCTCGGTGAGCGCGTACTCGCCGTCGCGCTTGACCCCGTCGAGTGCGGCGAGTTGGCGGACGATCCGCAGCCCAGAGCGCTGCCGTCGCAGGACCACGACGACGTCGAAGACGCGCGCGATGTACGCGCGGAGGTCGGCGAGACTCAGGTCATGCATGCTCTGGCGCGCGAGGAGCTCGATGCGGAAGAGCGCGTCCTCGGCGGAGCTCGCATGGACCGTGGTCGCCGATCCGTCGTGCCCTGTGTGGAGCGCCTGCAGCGTATAGAAGGCTTCCTTGGGCAGGCGGACCTCGCCCACCACGAGCCGATCGGGGCGCATCCGGAGCGCGTTCGCGACCAGATCGCCCACGTCGAGGAGCCGGTTCTCGGCGTCGCCGGCGGCGATGTCGTGATGATGGAGCGTTTCAAGGTTGAAGCGATTCGGGTTGTCGAGGTCAAGCTCAGCCGTGTCCTCGACGACGCCGACCCGCTCGTTCGGATCGAAGTGGTCGGTGAGCGAGCGCACGAACGTCGTCTTGCCGGCGCCGGTCTCGCCCGCGACCAGGAAGTTTGCCCGGGCACCGACGAGCTTGGCCAGCAGCTCCGCCATCTCTATTGATAGCCCGCCCTCGGTGACCCAGTCGCGTCCGTGCCGGCCGCCCGGCAGCAGATCGAGTCGCAGCCGGTTGAACTTACGGATCGATAGATACGGTCCGCCGACCGGCGGGATGACCGCGTTCACGCGCGAGCCATCCGCCATGCGCGCGTCGACGATCGGGTGGGCAACCGAGAGCTCGCGCCCGGCCAGGGCTGCGATCCGCTCCGAGAGCTCGATGAGTTCGCGCGAGCTGCCCAGCCGTACGTCCGTCGACTCCAGGCGGCCCCGCCGCTCGACGAACACCGCGTCGGGCCCGTTCACAAGGATGTCGGAGATATCGGGATCCGCGACGAGCGGCTGCAGGGCGCCGAGTCCGACGACCGCCGCCTCGACGGCTGCCACGAGAGCCGGCGTAGACGAGAGTTCGAGCTCCGGATCGTCGAGGATGGCTTTGATCGCGTCGCGAAGGGCCTGCTCGTCGTCGGCTGTGCGACCGAATGGATTGAGGATCTCTGCCGGCACCCGGGCGACGAGCTGCTGGCGGACTCGACCGATCGTCGCCGCCGAGATCGCCGACCCCGCGGCCATGATCGGAACGGGCTCGCGGCTCATCGACGGCCTCCGGCGAGAAGCCCTTTGAGCAGTCCGACCTGGTCGCGGCGGTGGCCGTTGGTCTCGGGCAAGAAGGGCCACACGATTCGGGCGAGCGGTAGAAGAGCCGCGCGGAGTTCGGGCTTCTGACGCCACGCGGGTTCACCGGATTCGGCGGCACGGTCGAACGCCGGGTCGCGTGGGATCACCGCCAGGAGATCGAGGCCAGCGTCGCGCGCAATCTGGCCCGCCTCGCGGTCGTCGTCCGCCTGGGTCGCAACCAGGGCAAGCTTGCGACCCATGTGAAGGCCGCGGACCATCGCCGCCAGCCGATATGCGTCGGCGAGCGATTCGGTAGTCGGGCGGACCACGCCCAACACGAGGTCCGCCTGCTCGATCAGATAGCGGTGGCCTTCGTCGATCGCCGATCCGAGATCGGCCACCACCAGTGCGACCTCGGATGCATGGGCGGCATCGAGCAATGTCTGAGCCCCGAGGGCCCCGAACTCGTTGTCGCGGCTCTCGAAGACGGCGTCGAAACCCGACATGCGGGGATGCGGCGGCAGTGTCAGAACCTCGACGCCGTGGCGAGTTCCAACAACGAACCGGCGGGCGGCGTCGGCCTCGCGCCAGGCGTCGGGCGCCCAGGCGCTCGCGAGAGCCGCGGGGGGTACGCCCAGGCGGATCGCTGCCGCTGGCGCGAACCGAGCCGCGTCGATGAGCAGGACCCGGACCGGCGCCTCGGACCCGTCGCCAGCCACATATCGCCCGATCGTGCCGACGAGCGACGCAGTCTCGACCGCGAGCGTCGTCTTGCCCACGCCACCCGCGAACGAGATGAAGCAAACGAGGCGGAGGCCGCGCAGGAGGTGCGGGAGGGCGGGGGCGTCGGCAACCGGAGAATCTGGCGGCCGGTCGTCCGAACCCGGTGGTTCGGCCGCGTCGCCCGCCACGAGTCGCAGACGGACCGACTTCTCCCCCATGGGGCTGCGCTCCCGAGGCAACGCTGCGGGATCTGTATCCGGGGCATCTTCCGGAACGGAAAGTGCAGCGGGTTGGTCAGTATTAGGTGTAGCTGGCCGTTGCGGTAGGTCGGGCGCATCTGACGGGTCGGATGTCGCAGTGGCCGGGTCTGCTGTCGCAGCGCTCGGAACGAACCAGCGCCGCTCGCTTCGTGCGAATCTCACGAAGCGCAACAGCCAGCGGTACCCGGGCTCGCCACGAATCGAAATCACGGCCACGCCGAAGACCGGAGCCCCAAGGAGGATCGCGAGCCCCAGGCGCAGCGGCAGCCAGATCGGCAGGAGGTTGAGGACGAACGCGACCGCGGCTGCCGCGCCGGCAAGGCCGAGCTGCGGCGCCGTCAATCCGAACGCGATGGGGTCGTCACGGATCGCGTTCTCCGGCACCTCGACGAGCTCGTGCTCTTCGCTCATGGCGCCCTCAACGGGTCCGGCCCTTTGAGCACGATCGGTATGACGCCGAAGGGCAACAGGAGCATGAGAAGCGCGCACGCGGCAGCGAGCCCGAGCATGGCGTTGGTGTCCCCGGCGCTCGGCGGGTTACCGGCCACCACGTGCGGCATGGTCTGGAGGCTGAAGAGGATGAAGGTGATCGTCCAGGCGAAGCGCACCGCGAGGAGTGCAAGCATCAGCTTGAGCCAGGCGTTGGTGAACCGTTCGGTCGCAGGGATCGCGTAGGCGGCCAAGGCGATCGGACCGACCAGGACGAGGAGGCGCTCCACGGCGTCGAAGGCCACGGCGAGCATCTGGAGGAGTGTCATGACTACCGCCGAGAGCAGGCCCGCCGACAGCCACGCTCCTGTGTTCCAGTTGTTCGGCCCCTGGTTCACGTTCGAGTCGAAGCCGGCGTTCTGGAGGACCTGGAAGACTCCGCCCGCTGCCGGCCAGGCGTCCGGCCCGCCCACGGCGTTGCCCGGGATCGAGACCTGGACCATCGCGAGGTCTGTTGCCGCGACGAACTGCGCGAGGACCGAGACTAGGAAGATCCCGAGGACCGACAGCGTGGCGCCGACGACAAAGCGCGGCGTCACCGCGCGGACGGTGTAGGTCGACTCGCCCGTGGTCCGGCTGACCATGATGAGATAACCCAGGATCATGCCGCCCAGGGTTATGAGCGGGATCGTGATCAGGAGGATCTGGCCATAGAGGTGGGTGACCGTCTGGTCAGACATCGGGTCGAGCGGCGTCAGAAAGGTGCCCTTGAGGTTGTCGATGTCCGCCTTGCACGCGTCGCTGATCATGTTCGAGTACCAGAGCGTGAGGTCGTGGATCGGGTCGCCGATGAACGGGATGCCGCCGCCCTGGCCGGCCGTGTTCGTCAGCGAGGGGGCCGGGAGCGCTGGCGCCTGGGCGGGCGTCGCGCTGGCTCCGAGATGGCCCGCGAGCCAGAGGGCGAAACCGATCAGGCCAAGCGCGAGCGGGACGAGTACCGCACGCGGCACGGGGCGTGGCTTGAACTGGTCGAGCCTGAACCGCTGGGCGACGCGAGTCTGGAGGCTGAGGGACGCAGCCATAGCATCGTCAACTGCTACGGGGGGCTGATCAGGCCGTATGCGGCCGCGAGCGCGGTGATCGTGCCCACGATGACCGAGGCGAGAAACATCCAGACGAGGCCATGGATCCCGTTCTCGATCCGCTTGTGCGCCCGATGCTCGGCGTCAGCGTTCGCGCCCGCGAGCGTCTTCTCGATGCCGCCCCAAACGATGACGGCGCCCGAGATCGCTACCCCGAGGCCGATCGTGATCGCGACAAGGGCGCCGATCATGTTCTCGACGGGGGCGAGGGCCTTCTGTGCGGCCGGCGGGACGGAACCCGCGGCCAG
>PLMA01000051.1 GCA_003141455.1 Chloroflexota bacterium
CGGGCCGGCCTCGTCTTCGGGCTCAAGGACGCGGTCGGCGTCGAGGCGATCCGGCGCCGCGAGGCGTCGTTCATCCAGCGCGCGATCGCCCGCTGGTCGGCCAACCCGGCCATCGAGATCCTGGGCAACCCGCGCGCGGACCGGCTGTCGATCGTCTCGTTCGTGGTGCGCCACCGGCAGGGCGACGGAGAGGGCGACGGGCAGACGCNNTGTTCGGGGTCCAGGCCCGGGGTGGCTGCTCCTGCGCGGGGCCGTACGGCCACCGCCTGCTGGGGATCGACCTGGAGCACTCCCGTGCGTTCGAGCGCGAGATCGCGCGCGGCTGCGAAGGGATCAAGCCGGGCTGGGTCCGCGTCAACTTCAACTACTTCATCAGCGAGGCCGTCTTCGCGTACATCCTCGACGCGGTCGACCTCGTGGCGTCCGATGGCTGGCGACTGCTCCCCGAGTACCGGTTCGACCCGGTCAGCGGGCTGTGGGGCCACCGCGGCGGGGTCATGGAGCCACCGCTGTCGCTGGGCGCGATCCGCTACGACGAGGGCGTGATGCGCTACGCAGCGCACCGCCACCGCGAGCCGGAGTCCCGGCTGGCCGACTACCTGGCGGAGGCGCGGCGAATCCTGGCCGACCCGCCACCCCCGCCCGACGGGGCCTGGGGCCCGCTCGACGTCGGCCCGGACTTCGAGGGGCTGCGCTGGTTCTGGCTGCCGGAGGAGATCGCCGCCGAATCCTGACGTAACACTCATCGATACCGCCCACGGAGGCACTCATGTACCGAAGCTCGACGATGAGCCGGCGGTTCGGCCGGGCCCTTCTCCTGGTGGGGCTCTTCGAGCTCGCCCTGGCCGGCGGCTTCGTGCTCCTGTCGGGAACAATGCCCGACGCTCGCGCAGGGATGCTGATCACGGCGGGGATCCTGGGCGCCACCGGTCTCGTCCTCCTCGTGATCGGGGCCATCGTCCTTCGACGCGCAGCCGCGACCGACCGGATCAGCGCAATGGGCGTGGCGGGGACGGGCCAGATCATGGGCCTGCGCCAGACCGGGGTGCTGATCAATGGCCAGCCACAGGTGGAGATGGACCTCCTGGTCACCGTCATGGGCCGCAGTCCGTACCGCGCGAAGGTGAAGGAGATCGTTCCCCTCATCATGCTCAACCGCCTGCAGGGGACCCTGCCCGTGCGAGCGGATCCGGCCAGGCCCCAGGCCGTGATCGTGCAGTGGGACCAGCCGAACGTGGCCCTGTCCAATCCCGGAACGGGTTCGGGGCCGGCCTTCGCGACCTCAGCCTCGGCTAGTGTCCCGATTCGTTGATCGCTGGCCGCTTGCGGACGGCCTTGGCGAGGATCTCGTCGGCGGTCTTGACCCATGTGAACGGGCTGGAGCCGTCGTTCCACTGGCGGGTAAAGGCGTCGATCATGGCGATCAGCTCCTTGACCGAGCGGAAGCTGCCGCGCCGGATGGCCCCGCGGGTGAGGATGCCGAACCACGTCTCGACCTGGTTCATCCAGGACGCCGAGGTCGGGGTGAAGTGGAAGGTGATCCGGGGGTTCGACTTCAGCCAAGCCTGTACGGCCGGCGTCTTGTGGGTCGACACGTTGTCGAGGACGACGTGCAGCTCGCCATCGGGATAGGCCCGCTCGACCTGGCGCATAAAGGCCAGGAAGTCCTCGCCCCGATGGCGGGCCCGCGTCTGCTGCGTGACCTTGCCGGTCCCCACCTCAAGCGCCGCGAAGAGGCAGGTCGTGCCGTTCCGTTTGTAGTCGTGGGTGTGGCGCTCCACCTGCCCGGGCCGCAGGGGCAGCATCGGCTGGGTCCGATCGAGCGCCTGGATCTGGGTCTTCTCGTCGAGCGAGAGCACGATCGCCCGCTCGGGCGGCGCGAGGTAGAGCCCGACGACGTCGCGAACCTTGGCTTCGAGCGCCGGGTCGGTGCTGAACTTGAAGGTCTCGGTACGGTGGGGCTTCAAGCCCGCCTCGGCCCAGATCCGCAGGATGGTCGTGGTGCTCATGGCGACCTCCCGGGCGAGCCGGCGGGAGCTCCAATGGGTGAGACCGGCCGGTGGCGGGGAGAGGGTCAGGGCGATGACCCGGTCGCGCTCCTCCCGCGAGTAGCGCCGCTCGCGTCCGGGCCGTGGCGCGTCGCGCAGCCCGGCCAGGCGCCCGCGCTCGAAGCGACGACGCCAGAGCAGGACAGTCATGGGGCTCACCCCCACGTCCGCCGCGATCCGGTTGTTCGGTGCTCCGGCGGCGGCGGCCAGCACGATCCGCGCCCGGGTGGCCAGGCGTTGCTCGGTCCGTCCGGCTCGGGCGATCGACCGCAGCACAGCGAGCTCGACTTCATCGACGACCAACGGGGGTGCTGGACGGTTCGGCATGCGCAACATCGTAGCTGCGATCTCGCCAAACATCTAGCTTTCTCCGTGACGGGACACTAGCGGCCGGGGAGCGCCCCGATCAGTGCGCCGTGGAGTGCAGGCTCGCATTCGGGCCGACCGGTCGCGATCACCTTGTCCCCTGCCCGGAATACCGTCTCGGCATCCACCGACTGGGCAATGTCGTCACGGACGATCGCCACGATCGCGCAGCCCGTGGGTAGCGGCAGCTGCAGGAGCGTCATCCCGACGGCGGGCGACTCCGGCGTGAGGTAGGCTTCCACCAGCTCGAACTCGTGCGA
>PLMA01000065.1 GCA_003141455.1 Chloroflexota bacterium
GTTCAGGCCAGCTCATCTGCCAGCTCCTCGGGCTCGGTGACGGGCCGACGGCAGGCAAAACCTCGACAGACGAAGGCGGTAGCTCGGCCGCTCATTGCGAAACGGCCGTGCAGCAGATCCAGGGTGCTCGACTCGGGGTCCCCGAGCGCCAGGACCCTGTACGGCTGGAAGCCGCGCCGTGCAACCTCCACCAGCGCCCGCGTGTCCGCCGCCTCTGGCTCGCCGACGATGGCCACCTGGGCCACACGCGCCGACGCGAAGTCGAGCGCCCCGAGCCAGGCCGCGAAGGCCCGCGGGTATCGCACTGCCCGCCGCTCTATCTGGCCGATGGCCCGCTCGGCGGTGTCGCGAAGGTGTGCCGCCCCGGTCAGCTCGGCCAGTCGAAGGACGACTGCGGCTGCCGTGGCGCCGCCTGCCGGAGTGGCTCCGTCCTGGATCTCTTTCGGCCGGACTATCAGCGGCTCCGCGTCGGTGGCTGTGTCGAACCAACCGCCGCCGGCGTCTGCGAATTGCCGTTCCACGACGCCGATCAGCTCGAAGGCGGCCACCAGCCATCGCTCGTCGAACGTGGCCTCGTAGAGGGAAACAAGACCATCGGCGAGGCAGGCGTAGTCGTCGAGACCGGCTATCCCGGTGGTCCGACCAGACCGGAACGAGCGCGCCAGCCGACCGCCTGGGCCACGCAGGAGACGGAGCGCGGCTTCGGCGAGTCTTTCGGCGACGGCTAGATCATCCGGCCGGTCAAGCACCGGGATAGACTCCGCAAAGGCGGCCAGGGCGAGGCCGTTCCAGGCTGCCACTGCCTTGTCGTCAAGCGCCGGCTGGGACCGACTCCCGCGCCGCTCCAACAGCAGGCGGCGGGCCAGTTCCAGCCGGCTGGTGACTGTCTGCGGGGCGAGCCCGTACATGGCCGCGACCTGCTCGTCGCTCATCACCCGGGAAAGGATCGTGCGGCCCTCCCAATTGCCATCCGCGGTGACGCCGTAAGCCGACGCGAACAGCGCGGCCAGACCCGGGTCGCCCGCCTGCGGCCCCGGCCCCGGTTTCGCGACCGCCCCATCAAGCACGGCGGCGACCTCATCGCGCGTCCACACGTAGGTGCCACCTTCGATCCCGTCGGTGTCGGCATCCTGGCTGGCGGCGAACAGCCCGTCGCGAGTGCGCAACTCGCGGACCATGTAGTCGAGCGTCGTCTCGACCACGTCCCTGAAGCGTCTCTCGCCGGTGAGCTGGTAGGCGTGGAGGTAGACCCGCGCCAGCTGGGCGTTGTCGTAGAGCATCTTCTCGAAGTGCGGCACAAGCCAGTCGGTGTCGGTCGCGTAGCGGTGGAAGCCGCCACCGATCTGGTCGTGGATGCCACCGTCGGCCATGGCGTCCAGGGCGCGCATGGCCGTACCCAGAACCCGATCGTCCGGGCCGACGCGCGCTCGTCGCAATAGCAAGTCGATGACCGCCGGCTGGGGGAAGCGCGGCGGGCCAGCCCAGCCGCCGTGCTCGAAGTCGAACGCATCCACGAGCCGCTCAATTGCCGCCGCTACGACTTCGCCGCGACGATCGCTCGACGGAAGGCCCGACGGCAGCACAACCTCGACCGCCACGCCGCTGTCAGAGGCAGCAGACGGCGAACGGACAGGCCGGGAAACTTCTTCCGAGTCCTCGGCCAGGGCCGCCGAGCGCAGCCTTAGCTCATCGACGAGCTGATCCGCTGCGGCCTCGAGCTCGGCCCGACGCTCGCCCCAGGACCTCTCCACCGCCGCGAGGATCTGCCGGAACGATGGCATGCCGTATCTCGGATCTCGCGGGTAGTAAGTGCCGCCGTAGAAGGGTCGACCGTCGGGTGTCAGGAAGAGACTCATCGGCCAGCCGCCTCCACCGGTCATCGACTGGAGCGCTGCCATGTAGACCGCGTCCAGGTCGGGCCGCTCCTCGCGGTCGACCTTGATCGAGACGAAGCCGGCATTCAGAACCGCAGCCGTTTCCTCGTCCTCGAACGACTCTCGCTCCATGACATGGCACCAGTGGCATGCCGCGTAGCCGATGGACAGGAAGATCGGTCGGTCCGCAAGGACCGCTCGCGCGAGCGCCTCGGGTCCCCACGGATACCAATCGACCGGGTTGTGGGCGTGCTGGAGCAGGTAGGGGCTGGTCTCGGCGGCGAGGCGGTTTGACTTCGCGGACATCCGCCTGATCGTAGGCGCACGCGTGGATGAACGATCCACAGACCTACGGCCGGCGCGCTCCTCGAACCCGCCCGATAGGCGGCCCAGGGATTGGGGCCGTTGAAGACGGCCGATTGGAGGTCGATGGCGTTGGGGATGTCGTTGGCGCCCGGGCCCACACCATGACCTGATCGTGTCGCGCTCGATCGGAAGACCGTGCTGGCTTGCCCTTGAGGGTCACGCCCGTGCCACGCTCAAATCAGCGGCTATCACCCTCGCGTCGAGCCAATGCCCGGCCGACATCCTCGCGAGGTAGGTCGGACGGTCGGACAGCGTGGTTCAACACCCAGCCTCCGTCTCACCTCTCCGTCGCCACGAGGCTCTTTTGGCGCCGCGTCGTTGCGGAGAGCACGTACACTGTGATGCTTGGGGCAACGGGAATCGGCGCATCATTATCCGCGGCGCGACGAAGATCGCCCGATCTAAGACCCTGCGCAGGAGTGACCGATGGCCAACAATCGACCCGACGAGATCGACGTGGATGACGTTCCGGATGGGACCGACACGACCACGTTCGCCGATACGCTGGTCGCCCGAGGCCGCGCGGTCGTCGATCGCGTCCCGGCCGTCGCGGACAGCGCGCGCGAGGCGCTCGCCGATGCCCAGGATCACGTCAACCAGTTGTCGGACATGGGTGTCGTCGCAGCGCTCGGCTTCGCGCTTGGCGTGAGCAGCGGTCTGCTGCTGGCGGGCGCCCCCCGGGTGATCCTCGCCCTGTCGGCGGTCCCGGTCGCGCTCACGTTGCGGTCGGCGATGACTCGTGGGGTTCGGCCGGCCAGCCTCGTCAACTGACTCTCGGGCCTCGGCCCAGCGAGGCACCAGTACAGCCACATGGAGAGAGGCCGGCGATCCGCCGGCCTCTCTCCTCGATCTCAGATCGGCATTGGCGCCGGCTCGGCGGGATGGGCGAGGATGCCCGTCTCATCGGCCGGTGACATCGCCGGCGTCGGCGTCGGGTGCCTCATGACGCCGATTACTCGGCCCGAGCCCCAAACTGACGCCGTCCAGCGCCGCAAGGCCGGAGCCATGAGCACAAGGCCGAGTATGGTGGCCCCCAGGATCACGACCGCGACCCATGGCCATCGACTGGCCCGCCGACGGCGGGTCCACCCATCGGGCAGCGCGTCGCGAGCGGACGCGAGCGCCGACCTCGAGGCGCCCACGAGATCCGCATCGGAAAGGCGCTGACGCTGCGCCTCCAGGGTGGACACCACCTCCCCGACTGACGGAAGTTGTTCGACGCGCATCTGGACCTCCTGACGTGTGGCGGTGCGGATTGGACGACCCGCGGTTGCGGAGCCGTGGCCGCTGGCGAATCCCTCAGTCGGTCACGAGTCGACGGCGCAACGAGTTCACCTCGCGTGCCAAGACATGCCTTGAGCAAGGCTATCGTACGCGCCCATCGCGAACCCAGACGGGCTCTGATTAATGCGCACCCCGAGCCGTGCAGCGCCAGGTTGCTACCTCTGCGCGCGACCTCACATTCCGTGTGGGTACAATCGCGCCACCCATCGATCAGTGCGTCAGGAGTGTTCGAAGCGTGCACGTCGTCCACATTCCCAAGAACCACCTGATGCTCATCGCCGGCCTGGTCTGGTGCGCGGCGGGCGAAGACGATCACGCCGACGACGCCGACGGAGCGAGGCAGGAGAGACCAGTCCTGCCAGGCAGGCCCATTCCGGTGCCGATCCCAGCGCTGACGGCTTCTGCGCACGCGCACTAGTCAAAGGAGTGACCAAGGTGGCCAAGCTGAGTCCCAAGAAACGAGAGTCTCTGCCCAGCTCGAATTTCGGGCTACCCGGCGAGCGCAAGTACCCGATGCCCGACGAATCTCACGCCCGCAATGCCAAGGCACGCGCGTCCCAGCAAGAGAGCGAAGGAAAGATCACCGGCGCTCAGAAGCAGAAGATCGACCGGAAGGCCGACCGGATCCTGGACGACGCCTGAAGGTCGCTGGACGCCGTGGTGGCCGGGGATGGCAGCGAATCGACCGTCCTCGGGCCAACGTACACGTGGGACACGGTCGGTTCAGATCGGCCCGGCCGCCTAGACATTGCTGCGCGGTGAGATCAGCAGGAAGATCAGAACGATGACAGCGAACACCGGCGAGTTGCCGCACTCGGGCGTCACTGAGAGACACGCGTCAGTTGGGAGGTCCGGATCATCGCCTGCTCCGTCGCGTGGGTCGAGTGTGAAACCGAGCGCGATGCAGTTGCTCTCGAAGACACGCTGAAAGCAGACTGGCTTCCCCGACTGACGGCGGGGATCGCGGTCACCGTCAAGCACTGGCCGGGCTCAGCGGGAGCGGTTGCGCCGAGCCACGCGACTGGTCGGCGATCAGCCGACCCAGCGGATCTCCGGCTCCTTTCGAGCGACGGGCGGCATCTCTGCCTTCGGATAGCCGACGATGATCGGTGCGACGGGAACCCACGCCGCTGGTAGGCCGAGCGCGTTCTTCCCACTTGCCGTATTGAGATAGCCCTGCGCGAGGCCGATCCAACAGGTTCCCAACCCGACTGAATACGCAGCCAGCATCAGGTTCTGGGCGGCCAGCGCGCAGTCTTCGGCGACCCAGGGACTCTGGGAGCTCCCCGAGATCACGATCAGTGCCGGGGCATGGTAGAAGAGCTGGTAACTGTCGTCGGTGAGACTCGCCCGGCGACGGTCTGACTCTGGCCCGGCGGGCAGGGCCGCCAGGAGGTAGGACTTCGCTTCATCGGAAACCCGGTCGAGCAGAGCCTGATCGCGAACCACGGTGAAAGTCCACGGTTGCTCGTTCGAGGCACTCGGCGCCCGCACGGCGGCATCGATGGGGCGCCGGACAGTATCGTCATCCACGGCCTGGGCCGTGAAGTCGCGAGCTGACCGGCGCCCCAAGATCGCCGCGTTGATATCCATCGATCGGTTCCTCACACTAACGAGCCTGCCTTTGACACCGTGGCGGGGGTCCTCGTGTCGGCGGATCGAGCGCCTGGCCTATCGACGCCCGGTTTCTCGGCCAGTCCTCCAAGCGTACAGGTTCCCCGACGTGCCCCGCTGGACTGGTCGGACTGGGCCGGTTCAGCGCTTACGCGATGGAAAGAGCCGGCTGTCAACTGCGGCACCCCGGTCGCGCTCCCGGCCAGTGAACTCGACCGGCAGGTCGCTGCCGGCATGCCGTGGCATCGCCCACTAACTGACGCCATGGGTTCAGGCGCGTTGCGCCATCCCGTCGCTCGGCCAGAACCAGAACAAGGCCGATAGACCGAGTGCCTTTGCCTCCTGCGCAGAATGTCCGCCCGACCGAAGGGCCCTTGCCAGCCCCCTTCCGCCCCTCTCGCGCGATCTGATATAACTTGTGCCTGCTCCCGAGCGGGAGTAACTCAGTTGGCAGAGTGTCTGCTTCCCAAGCGGATCGTGATGCTTTCGGAAGGCTAGCCTTCCGAAATGCCGGAAGCCCAGCTTTCCCTCCCCCCCGTCACCCACCCGCCTTGCCGTTCCTGCCGTCTCAATCCAGCACGGCAGTAATGAATGGTAAGAAGGTCAGGCCACGTTTGGTCGGTGGAGCCCAATTCCACAACTGAGTGGGCTAAGCCGCTGCTCCGCGTCGTCTGCGCCGAGCCCACCGCAGAGAGAAGCGCCGACATTCGCGCCTCCACCTCTTCGACGCCAGACCTCATTAGGAACCACCACCGCTGGCATCAGTCGCGGGCCTGCTCCCGGGCGCGCCAAGGCTAAAGGCGCCCGAGCAGGAAGCCTAGGGCCAGGCCCAGCACGAACACGGTCGCGACCGTCGCCAGCTCTCGGCGCCAGGTGAGCCGGAACCGCGCCGTCAAGCGCAGATACCAGAGAGGCTCATCGGCAAAGAAGACCTTCTCCAACCCAAACTCCGCGGCGAGCTGCGCTTTCGGGTCAGCGGGGATGGGGTGACGGTGCGGGAGCTTCACGGCTCGGTCTCCTGATTTGCCCAGCCGATTGTGGCGGGGTCGGATCGGAGGGCCTCTCTAGCCGGTGCACGTCATGGCTCGATCATGCCACACCTTGCCGGTGCTGGGTCTCGCATTCGACCGTTCGTCGCCCGCGGTCCATACCCGCTTACGCCGCCGGGCGCTCAAGAGTAGACGGTCGTCTCATCGACGCCTATCGGATGCTTGATGTGGAGGAGCGATGAACCCGCGAGCGGTAGGTGAGGGCAACCGCTAGGAGCAAGCGCTCGCGTAGATCAGACCGCCATAGACGGACCTTCGAAACTTGAAGAAAAGCCCACAACCGAGGAGATCATCCGATGAGCGCAACTGCAGGTTCCACCCGGCAATCGCATCGAAGAGCGGGCCATAGCCCGCGCCGGCGAGGCCGTGACGTCCCCCAAACCCGGCCGACTCTGCCCGCGGGCGGGGTCGGCGGGCAAACCCACGAGGCCAAGATCGCCCCCCAGCTGCGCAGCCTCGTCGTGCCGATCGATAGCGTCACCCTCCATCCAAACAACCCCAGACGCGGCGTGGTAGACGCCGTGGCAGCCAGCCTGGCCCGCTTTGGCCAGCAGAAGCCGATCGTCGTCCAGGCCAGCACCCGATACATCGTCGCGGGCAATCACTTGCTGAAGGCGGCCCGCGCCCTGGGTTGGAGCGAGATCGCGGCCAACGTGGAAGAACTCGATGACGCCACCGCCATAGCATTCATGCTGGCTGACAATCGCACCGCCGACCTCGGCGGCTACGACGACGCCCTCCTGGCAGCGATCCTCGCCGAGCAGGAGGCGGCGGCCAACCTCGCCGCCACCGGATACGACGCCGATGATGTGGCAGCGATCCTTGCCGCCGCACAGATCGCCGACACGCGCGATGCCGACGCCGCACCGCCGGTGCCAGAGCCCGCCGATCTCTATGTGGAACCCGGCGATCTGTGGGCCCTCGGTCGCCACCGATTGCTGTGCGGCGATGCCACGGACCCCGCCGCCGTTGCCCGCCTGGTTGGTGGAGATACGGTCGACCTGCTCTGGTCGGACCCGCCGTATTCGGTTGCCTACACGGGTAAGACCGCGGCTGCGTTGACGATCGCCAACGACGATCTCGGTATCGAGGGCACCCGAGAGCTCGTCGCCGCCGCCCTGCGCCTGGTCCCCCTACGAGCGGGTGGCGCGTTCTACCTCGCCTCCCCCGCGGGTCCGGCGCACCTCGCGTTTCTGCTCGCTCTCGGTGACGCCTGCCTCGCGGTCCACCAGACTCTGATATGGGTCCCCTTGATCTGCGCGACCAGGCCATCGTCTCGATCCTCGTGACGACCGCCGCCCGCAACTCGAGCGTCCGGCTCCTGCGACTCGAAGACCTGGACTTCGAGCGCTCGGTCATCCGCTTCCGGCGAGCCAAGGGCGGCAAGACCCTACATCTCGCCCTTCAGCCGGGGACCGCGACCGCGATCCTCGCCTACCTCGAGCGCGGACGAGCCGCCTTCCTTCCATCCTCCCCCACTCCTGACAACGATCCGGGCTGGCTCTTCCTTTCGCACGCAGGCGGCGAGCCGCGGGCGCTCACGATGAATTCGGTCTCGCTCATGCTGACCCGCCGCTACCACGTCGGCGGCGGGAGCCTGCGCTGCTTTGGCTCCCATCGCATCCGCCATGCCACAGCAACGCTTCTGGTCAACAACGGGATGCCCCTCGAAGAAGTGAGCCGCTACCTTGGCCACTCCTCGACGATGCCAACCCGACGGTATGCCCAACAAACACCGGAGGCCCTGGGCATTCGGGCCGCGGACGCGCTCACACGAGCCGGACTGGTGGCAAGCTGACCGTGCGCCACTAGACGGCCGCCCGCCGGATCGACGAAGCAGCACTCCGGCCGCTCGACCTCTGAGGCTTGACCGAATCTTGAGCAAGTCCTGAGGCGGCCTCCATGGACTTCCGCTCGGCCCCAGATAGTCTCGGTAGGTGCTGGTCAGTCACCGCACCGGCCAGATCAACTGGAGGCGTTCTGATGATGTCCTGGGGAGCCGAAGGCTGGATCTGGATGGTTGTCTGGATCGCCGCCCTGCTGGTAATGGTCTGGCTGGTCGTCCGAAGCCCAAGCCATCCGGTGGAAGCCGACGCCATGGAAATCCTGCGGGTTCGCTTTGCACGCGGCGAGATCAACCAACAGGAATTCGAGCAAGCCCGCGCGATCTTGCTCGACAAGCGATAGGAGTCGATCGAATGTTCAAAGGCATGCGCATTCCCAACGGCCTTGTTGTCGCCGTCGCAGTCGTCGCGCTCACACTGGGTGCCGCCGCGTTCGGCGCCGCGGTATTGGGCCACCTGCCTTCGTCTGGCGGCATGATGGGCGGCACCAACGGCTCCGGCATGATGGGCGGCACCAACGGCTCCGGCATGATGGGCGGCACCAACGGCTCCAGCATGATGGGCGGCGCGGTCGCGAGCGCTGCACCTCAGCCCGGAAGTGCCGGGTTCGTCCCGGGAACTACGATCTCGCCTCGCACCGTCCGGGTGCTCGCGGGACCCGGCTACACCTTCACGCCCTCCACGATTACAGTGGCCCGCGGTGAGACTGTGACGTTCGTCGTCACGAGCATGGGACCGCTCGTCCACGAGTTCATGGTCGGTTCGGTCGACGCAGTTGCGGCCGATCAGGTAGGCACCCCGGAAGTCGCCGACATCGGCATGATGCAGTCGAAGTCGATCACCTACACCTTCGATGGCTCCGGACCCTACGCCTACGCATGCCACGCCACCGGGCACTACGAAGCCGGAATGCGCGGCACGATCACGGTCGTCGGCTGACGCTGGGCGACAGGTAGCCCTCGACAACCGCTAGCAGGTCGGCCAATTCGCCGGCCTGTTGACGATTCAGACCAGAATGGTCCCAAGGAATCGCCCGAAAGACAGCCAATGAACGAGCACGATCACAACCCTCATGCCAGTCATGGCAGCCACACCGCCCCGGACACCGGTGACGACCACATGCGCCCCGCCGCGCATGAGGCGCAGGCGACCCATGACGGCCATGACGCGGGCCACTCGCCGGCCGGCGGCAGCGCCGAGCATGCCGGCGGTCACGAGGCCACCGCGGGTCACGCCGGCCACGACCGTCACGCCGGCCATTCGGTGGCCATGTTCCGCGACAAGTTCTGGCTGAGCTTCGCGCTGACGGTCCCCGTCGTCTTCTGGAGCCACGACCCGCAGAAGTGGCTCGGCTACGTAGCTCCCACATTCCCCGGTTCAGACCTGATCCCGCCAGCGCTTGGCACGATCGTCTTCCTGTACGGCGGCCTTGTATTCCTGCGCGGCGCTCTTGGCGAGCTCGCCGGACGGCAGCCCGCAATGATGACGCTGATTTCGCTAGCGATCGTGGTCGCCTTCGTCACGAGCTGGGCCGGAACGCTGCGCCTATTTGACATCGAGATCTGGTGGGAACTGTCGTCTCTCATCGTCATCATGCTGCTCGGACACTGGCTCGAGATGCGCTCGATTGCCCAGGCACGAGGCGCCCTGGCGGCCCTTGCGGAACTCCTGCCGGACACGGCCGAGCGCGTGACCGGCGCAGGTACCGAGACCGTCTCGATGGCCGCGCTTGCGGTTGACGATGTCGTATTGGTCCGGCCTGGGGGACGGGTCCCCGTCGACGGAGTGATCGTCGAGGGTTCGGCGGACGTGGACGAGTCGATGATCACGGGCGAGTCTCGAGCCGTCGCCAAGGAGCCGAGCGCAAAGGTTGTGGCCGGCACAGTGGTCGCTGGCGGCAGCTTGCGAGTCCGCGTAGCCGCCGTTGGGGAGGAGACGGCGCTCTCGGGGATCATGCGCATGGTCGCCGCTGCCCAGGCGTCCGGCTCACGGGCTCAGGCGCTTGCTGATCGTGCGGCCGCGATCCTGTTCTATGTCGCGCTCACGGCGGGGGCGATCACGTTCGCCTTCTGGTGGATCGACGGAGATCGTTCCGGCGCGCTGGTTCGGACCGCCACAGTCCTTGTCATCGCTTGCCCGCATGCGCTCGGGCTCGCAATACCCCTTGTCATCGCCATTAGCACTTCGCTCGGCGCCCGGAATGGCTTACTCGTCAAGAATCGAATCGCGCTCGAACGGGCGCGCAATCTCGACGTCGTGATCTTCGACAAGACGGGCACGCTGACGAAAGGTCAGCCGGCGCTCACTGCAGTCAGCGGGAACGACGAGACCGAGGTTCTCCGCCTGGCAGCGTCGGTCGAGGCGGACTCCGAGCACCCGCTGGCGCGAGCGATCGTCTCCGGCGCGAAGACTCGCGGGGTCGAGCCGGTGACAGTCACTGGTTTTGAGTCATTGGCCGGGCGCGGCGCCCGGGCGAAGGTCGATGGTCAAGACGTGGCAGTCGGTGGCCCACGCCTGCTCGCCGACCTTGGGCTGACGGCAGATCCGGCAACCGAGGTCTGGGCCCGAGAAGGTCGCACCGTTCTTCACGTCGTGGCCGATGGCAAGGTCATCGGAGCCCTGGCGGTCGAAGACGAGGTCCGTCCCGAATCGGCCGAAGCAATAAGCCAGCTCCACGCCATGGGGCTCAAAGTGGCCATGATCACGGGCGATGCTCAGGCCGTGGCCGACTCCGTGGCCCGCCGCCTCGGCATCGACGAAGTGGCGGCGCAAGTTCTCCCGTCGGACAAGGCCGAAGCCGTCAAGCGCTTCCAGGCAGGCGGCCGCAAGGTGGCAATGGTCGGGGACGGGGTCAACGACGCCCCGGCCCTCGCGACCGCCGACGTCGGCATCGCCATCGGTGCGGGGACCGACGTCGCCATCGAGTCGGCGGGCATCGTCCTGGTGCGCAGCGACCCACGTGACGTCGTCGGCGCGATCAAGTTGTCGCGCGCCACCTACCGCAAGATGGTCCAGAACCTGGTGTGGGCAACCGGCTACAACCTGCTCGCAATCCCCGTGGCCGCGGGGATCCTGGTTCCGTGGGGTCTCGACCTGCCGATGGCTGTCGGCGCAATCGCCATGAGTGCCTCCACGATCATCGTTGCCGCCAACGCCCAGTTGCTGCGCGGACTCAAGCTCCGGCCGGATCAGGTTTCGGCGACTCGGGCAGCCGCGGTGGAGGCGTAGATGCCCGACACCTCGCCCGCTCGCATCCTGGTCGTCGACGACGAACCTCCGATCGTCGAACTGGTGCGCGGCTACCTCGCCCGCGAGGGCTGGTTGGTCGACGTGGCAGTCGACGGCCCGAGCGCAGTCGAGCGGGCGCGATCCGATGCGCCCGACGTGATCGTGCTCGATTTGATGCTGCCTGGGATCGACGGCATCGAGGTCTGCCGTCAGGTTCGGACCTTCTCCGATGCATACATCCTGATGCTGACGGCCCGCTCGGAGGAGATCGATCGGATCGTCGGCCTGTCGGTCGGCGCGGACGACTACCTGGTCAAGCCGTTCAGCCCGCGCGAGCTCGTGGCTCGGATCAAGGCAGTTCTCCGGCGACCACGCTCCACCTCTCGAGTCGCGGCCCCAGTCGGTCTCGCCATCGACGAGCCTCGCCGCGACGTGCGGGTAGACGGGGCTAGCGTCGAGCTGACGGCAACCGAGTTCGGCATCCTCGCCGCGCTGGCGCGCGACCCCGGAGTAGTGCTGAGCCGGGCAGCCTTGCTCGACCTGGTATGGGGACAGGAGTTCATCGCCGACGACCACCTCGTCGACGTCCACGTGGCGAACCTGCGCCGCAAGCTCGGTGACGACACTTCCGCGCCGCGGTTCATCGAGACTGTGCGGGCTGTCGGATACCGGCTGATCGTGTCATGAACCGCTGGCTTCGCTCCCTTCGCGCCCGGCTGCTGCTGGCCAATCTCATCGTTGCATTCGCGGCTCTTGGGACAGTCGTCGTCGGGGTCAGCCTTGTGGGTCCCGGCTATTTTGCCCACGCCATGGGTATGCAATCCGACAGTGCTATGGGCGCGATGATGAACTCGGCCACAGGACTCGCATTCGACGATGCCCTGCGCAGCGCGTTGCTCGCCGCGGGTCTGATTGCGGTGGCGGCGTCGATAGCGGTGAGCCTTGCGGTCTCGGGTGCCATAGCCGGGCCCGCCACACGCCTCGCCAGGGCCGCGCGCAGGATCGCCGCTGGTCACTATGCCGAGCGTGTCCCTGACGCAGGGGCGGGGGAGATCGGCGAGCTTGCGACGAGCTTCAATGTTATGAGCGCCTCGCTCGAGGCCAACGAAATACGCCGCTTGGAGCTGGTCGGCGACGTGGCGCACGAATTGCGGACGCCGCTCGCGACCCTCGACGGCTATCTCGAAGGTCTCGAAGACGGAGTGATTGCGCCGAGCGACGAGACCTGGCGCCTTCTCCGTCGTGAGACTGGTCGTCTGACGCGGTTGGTCGACGGCCTCCAGGAGCTGTGGCGCGCGGAGGCCCGACAGCTACCGCTGAAGATCGAAGCCGTCGACGCCTCGGTTGTTGTGGCCAATGTGGTCGAGCGATTCGCGCCCCAGGCCGCCGCTCGGGCGATCGCGCTCAAATCGGACGTTCCTGGGGGTCTGATGGCCCGTGCCGACCGAGACCGGCTCATCCAGATCCTCGGCAACTATCTTGCCAACGCGATCCGCTACAGCCCGGACGGGGCGTCGGTCCACCTTCAGGCTAGAAGAGTGGCGGACGCCGTCGAGTTCGCGGTCGTCGACCATGGTCCCGGCCTCACGCCGGAGCAGCGTGCCAGAGTGTTCGAGCGCTTCTATCGCATCGACCCCTCTCGGTCAAGGGCGCTCGGAGGCTCGGGCATCGGCCTCGCGATCGCCCGGGCGCTCGCAAGCGCCATGGATGGCCATGTTTGGGCTGACTCGGATGGGCCCGGCACTGGCTCAACCTTTTCCGTGGCGCTGCCGGTCGCCTGACCGCCGGGATCTCCGGGCTCCTAGGGTCTTGGCCATAGTGAGCACGCTGCGCTTTCCCGGTTCGTGGTCGGGCGGAGCCGCATGACTCTCAGCCCCTGCTAAGCGGTGGCTCAGACGCTGCTAAGCCGCGCGTCGGATCCTCCGGATATGGACAAGTCCCTGAAACGATTGTGCCCGCTAGACCACGATCGCCCGGCTGATGGACGCACCCGCCGAGGATGGCGGTGTGGACGATGAGTTGGGAAGGGAAACATCCACGACGCGGAGCTGAATCAAAGTCGTTGGAATCCGCAAGTGCGACAGCATTCGACTGGAAGGATCAACGGAAGGCCAAATCACAGGCCGGGTTACGCACGTCCTCGATGCCCCTTCTTTCGAGGCGTTTCGTCATCGGGTTCGTTCTGGGACTCTTGGGGACCACCCTAGTCGTAGGCGCCGTCGCATTCGGCCTCTCGCGGCTGTACGACGGGAAGATCATGCCGGGTGTTCGTGTCGGGACCGTTGACCTTTCGGGGCTGACTCGTGATGAAGCCATCGGCAGACTCGACTCAGCTTATGCGTACCTCCGTCAGGGCAAGATCGTCCTGACCACGCCGGGCGGCACGGGAACGATCACCTACCAGGAGGCCGGGCGCGGCCCAGATTCGGCCGCAATGGCGGATGCCGCCCTGGCGGAAGGCCGCGCGGACGACCCGCTCACCAGCGTTGCCGCGACGATCCGGACTGTTGTGGTCGGCGCGGACGTCCCGGTCATGGTGAAGCTGGATCCGAAGGCTCTAGCAGCCAGCCTCCAGCGGGTGACGAGCGCTAGCCTGGTACCCCCAAGGGACGCATCCGTCGTCATCAGCGGGACTGGTCACACGGTTCTCCCGGCTGCCGCCGGACACGGAGTCGACGAGACCGCCATCGCTGCGCGCGTGATCGATCAATTGTCTGCGCCCGGCGCGCCGGCCGAACGCGAGATTGGCGGCTCGTCCACGACCGTAGAGCCGAGAGTCTCGGACGCGGACGCAGCAGCCGCTGCGAAGGGCGCGGACAACATGGCCGTCGTGGTGACGCTGACGAACGGGGACAAGACCTGGACGATCGACGCAGCCACGATCCACAGCTGGATCACTTTCGGCGTCCGAGCCGGCGGAACCTACGCCTCGGCGGTAGATCCGGCCTCGGTCAAGACCTTTGTCGCGTCGCTGGCGAAGGATGTCGATGCCGATCCGGTCGAGCCCAAGGTCATCTACAAAGACGGCCTGCCCAACGGCCTATCCGCAAGCACGCCGGGTAAGGCGCTCAACGTCGACGCCACGGCACAGGCGGTCGAGTCGTACCTCGACGGTCTGGGGTCGGGCAACTCGAACCCTGTTGCGAACCTGGCCGTGGTCGTCGATGACGTCGCAGTCAAACTCGTGGCAAACCCGGGTCTCGCCGGGTTCGTGCGAGTTGGGCAGTGGAGCACGACCTACTTTCCCGGCGAATCCAATGGCAACGGCAGGAATATCGAGATCCCGGCCGAGATGCTCAACGGAACGGTGATCGGCCCCGGACAACAGTTCAGCTTCCTCAATGCGGTGCCGATTGACGAGGCCCACGGCTTCAGGCCGGGCGGGGTAATCCTCGATGGCAAGAGCAACCACACCGGTGCGATAGGCGGCGGCATTTGCTCGGCGTCGACAACCTTCTTCAACGCCGCGGCTCGCGCCGGGCTCCAGATCGACGAACGGCACGCACACTTCTACTACGTGAATCGCTACCCGGTCGGCCTCGATGCCACTGTCTACTCAAATGGCACCCAGACGCTGGACATGCGCTGGACGAATGACACAGACAACCCGATCGTGATACGCAGCTGGTGGACGGGTCGCAGCACGCGCGTAATCACCGTCGAGCTGTGGAGCTTGCCCATCGGTCGCACGACGACCTTCTCGGGCGGAGTCAAGAGCAACGTCGTCAAGGCCACCGACGGCACCCAGTACGTGCCGTCCCTTCCGGCCGGCCAGAAGACGTACCGGGCGGAATACCCGACGGACGGATACAACACGGTCGTGACTCGCACGGTCGTGGACAAGAGCGGCACAGTCATCCACCTCGACACATGGACCTCTCGATATACCAAGGTGGACGGGTTGCTGCAGATTGCCGGCACGCCTCCGCCTTCGCCCTCGCCCACTGCCAAGTTGACTCCTACTCCTGGCCAGAGCTCGAGCCCTAGCCCGGGCCCAACTGCGCCGCGGCCCTCGCCGACTCCACCGAGCCCAAGCCCAAGCCCAAGCCCAAGCCCAGGGCAGCCGGCGCCATCGCCTTCGGCGCTTCCGCCCGCCCCGAACCCCACGCCGATTCCGCCGTCGCCCCGCCGCCGGCGATCCAAGCGCCGGACTCTCACCCAGTCCTCAGCTTCGGCTCAGATGCCCCTAAGCCGACAGGCACATGCTCGACGCCATGGATGAGCGGACGATCCGAATCAGGCTTCTGGACCTCGGCTGCGTCGCGGAAGCGATCGGACTCGAGCGACGCCTCGCGCGGACGCTGGGAGTCCTGGGGGCCGCGGTGAACCCGGCGACCGACACCGCCTACATCCGCTACGACGGATACCGAACGTCACCCGAGCGCCTGCGGGCCGCGATTACCGCCGCGGGATTCCGCGCCGGCGATCCAATTGCGGGCTAGACCGTGCTGCTTGCCATCCGCAATCTCACACGCGACCGGACGCGCTTCGGGCTGAGCGTCGCCGGCGTCGCTCTCGCGGTGATGCTAATCCTGCTCCTGTCATTTCTGCTCGCGCGGCTGCAGGGCCGAGTTCCTCGGCGAGCTGCCGGAGACAGGGCAGGCCACGACCTGACCCTCGCCACCAATCAAGTTGAGCAACAAGAAGCATCAAGGAGATCCACGTGATCCACCATCACGAGATGTCGGAACAGCCAGGCAAGGTTACGGATCCGGTCTGCGGCATGACCGTCGAAGCCGAGCAAGCCGGAGCTCAGGGCCTTTCGACCGAGTACGAAGGCAAGACCTACTTCTTCTGCGGCCGCGGCTGCAAGCTCGAGTTCTCAGACGATCCGGCCCGCTTCCTCGACCCCTCGTACCATCCGGCTATGTAGCGCCTGCGGCGGCCTCCATCGCCAAGGTCGCCACTACGGCTTGGCAGGCGGCGATAGTGGCGGTCGGCTAGCGGGAAGGGGCGTCGGTCGTTCCGGTGTCACCGCGCACGACTTCGATGTCGACGTCGACCGGCGGAACTCTGCGCAGCCTCGACGAGGTTCGGAGCTGGGGCGGGGCCCAGCTTATCTTGACCAAGTCTTGACGCGAACCAGCGCTCTGCCTTGAGGTGCGCCGCACAGACTGACGCAGACGGGGCGGAATGCCCGTCCGAATCCAGCACAAGGAGAGACGCCATGATGGGATACGGCTTCGACGGCAGCGGCGTCGGGTGGATCTGGATGCTCGGTGGCCTGCTCGTAATGGTCGGCTTCGTGGTCCTGATCGTGTGGGCCATCGGTGCCGCCAACCGTGGCACGACCCGGGAGCCCGAGCGACCGACAGCACTCGACATCCTGCGCGAACGATATGCCCGCGGAGAGATCACCCAGCAGGACTTCGAGCAAGCGAAGAAGACGTTGGGGTACTGATGGTGACCGACCGTCGAATCCCCGTCCTCGGGGTCAGTCTCGCCGCCGCCGGCATACTTCTCATCGCGCTCGGCGCAGCGTTCGGCTCGAGCCCCGGGTCGCCATCCAGCCAAGCTGGCCCGTGGGGCTTTGGTCCCGGCGGGATGATGGGCTTCGGCGCGGCCAACGTCAGCTCGGCTGCAGATCCGGGCTCTTCGGGCTTTGTCGCGGGGACGACCTCAGCGCCCCGCGTCGTGCGCATCATCGCCAGTAACGCACTGCGCTTCTACCCCGATGTCGTGACCGTCAAAGCAGGCGAGACTGTCACCTTCGAGGTCACGACGATGGGCATGAGGAGCCATGAATTCATGGTCGGACCGGCGTCCGACGTGGCGGCCGACATGGCGGGCACCCCCGAGGTCGCCGACATCGCGATGATGCAGACGAAGTCGCTTACCTACACCTTCAACGGGCCCGGGCCGTTTGCCTTCGCCTGCCACGCCACCGGCCACTACGAGGCCGGCATGAGGGGGACGATCACCGCCCTGCCGTGACGCACGTGCTGCGGTCGCGGCTGCAGGCTCCGCCAGGCGCTCGCGGAGCGTTGCTACGCCATCGGCGGCAGTCGGAGGAGGCGGGCCAGACGAGTGAACGGTCGGCGCTGACCGCGGACTGAGGCAAGAAGGCAGGCCAGGCCGGCGGCGGCCGCCACAAGCCAGATGATCTCCAGCCCATCGCGTGCCTCGATGGCGGAGTCCATGCCCAGGGCTGCTATCGAGAGTCCGACTGTGCCGAGGGTGACTCGGTCGATGATCGAACCGACACCGATGGCGTTGCCCGGTCCGCCATTTCTGGCGTCCGTCATTGGGTCCTCACCAGGCTCGCCATACCCGACGCCCCCGATTGTCAGATGGCCCATTCGCTCGCGGGCGATTCGGTGCACGGGTCGGTGGAACAGCAGTAGTCGCTGGCCGCGACATAGCGCCCGGGTTCGCGGCGGAAGCTTGCGAGGCAGCCGGAGCACCGGAAACGGAGCAATCGTCCGCCGCATAGCGCTGTGATGCCTTCGCCCGCTCCGATTGACTCGCCACATACGGCACACGCACCCGCAGGCTGATTACTCGATTCGATCAAGACGAAGTCGTCTCGGACGCCCAGCATCAGACGCCCGATCGAGGAGACGTGCCTTCGGCCGAATCGGTGTCCGACGCAGTGGGGGCAGCGGAGTGCGAGCCGTGCTCTCCGCCGTGGCTCATGCCGTGGCCCATGAAGAGGTGCATGCTCAAGCATCCGCCGAGGAAAATGAGCGGCGTGAGTGTTGCGAGAGGCACGCCGACTGCGAGAAGAGCGCCCAAACCGATGACGGCGCTGCCAATGATCTTCGCCGTGCGCGGCAGGGCAAGGACCGCGCCGAAAGCCTTGGTTCCGGTGCTTGCATCGGTGCGCCCGTCGGCGTAGTGGGCGTGTGCCTCCATTGTGTCGCTCGGGGCCGAGCCGTGTCCGTGGCAGGAGGGGGTGGCAACGACTGGTTCGCTTGTCTGGACGGTCATGGCAGTGCTATCTCCTTGGTGGGGAATGCGGATGCGGCAAGGCGCTGTCGGACGAAGTTTGCAAGGATTGCCGCGCCTCCAAGCGCGAGCCCGAGGCCGATGACCTGGGCGGTCTTGAGGCCGAAGAAGACGGCCTGTTCGTCGCGTAGGAAGAAGAGGGCGAAACGGATGCCGGCGACCCCTACCAGGTAGGTGCCGGCCAGAGCGCCTGCGCCAAGGCCGGCGAGTCGTTGGCGGCCAAGCCAGAGCGCGGCGAACAGAAGGCCAAGAGCGATCGCTTCGTATGCCTGGGTCGGCTGAAGGGGAACGCCAAGAGGCGCCATCGCGGCAGAGTTCCGGTAGACGACGGCCCAGGGCAGCGTCGTCGGCAGACCGAACGAGTCGCCGGTGATCAGGCAGCCGACGTGGCCGATGGCCTGACCGATGGCAGCCGCAGGCGCCGCAGCGTCGAGCACGGGCCAGAGCGGCACCCCGCGTAGCCTGGCGAATACGGCGATCGTGACGATCGCGGCGATGAGGCCGCCGTAGAAGCTGAGCCCGCCCTCCCAGACCATGAAGACGTGCAGCGGGTCTGCCCCGAGCATCGGCAGGTCGTCCTGGAGCTCGTAGAGAAGACGCCCGCCGACGATCGCGGCGATAGCCACCCACCAGATGCCGTCCGAGACCGCGCGCCCATCGAGTTTCTTGCGGCGTGCTTCGTAGGTGAACACCAGGATCGCGACCGCCGCCGCTGCCAGCAGCGTCAGGCTGTACCACCGGATTGCGAGACCGCCGAACGAGGCGATGACGGGGTTGACGTCGATTGTGAAAGGCATTGGGCTCCTGATCAGCGCTGGTGGAATGGATGGGGCCTGGCCGGTCGCCGGGCGGCCAGCAGGACAGCCGTCGCACCCGCGATGAGGGCGCCGAAGCCGGCGGCCACCTCGACAGACACAATCCCGATGCCTGCGAGCACGGTCGCCGCCGCCACGCTGGTAGCCAGCGAGCCAGCGACCCAGCGGCGCGGATGCGCCGTCGTTCGACGCTCAACAAGGGCGATTTCGCCGCGATAGCGGCCCATGCCGCAGGTGAACCGGACGGTGCCTCGGGGCTGGCCGGGAAGGTCGACGACGGTCGTCCCGTTCGGGGCCAGCCGGCGTTCGATGTGCGGCGAGGAGAAGACGACCCGCTCCGTGCAGTGGTCGGCATCGAGCCGGTGGAAGACGAGCCGTAGCGGGGCATCAGCGATCGCCGTGGACTGCGCGGGCTGATATCCACGATCGACCCAGATGTCTACCACCTGCGGCTCGGCTTCGGTTTGCTCGCCGACGCCAGCCGCCGCGGCCGTGCGCACGTTGCGGCGGGCAGTTGATGGCAGTCCATCGATGTATCCGAATGAACCCCGCGAAGTGTCGTCGACAAGCGTCGTAGTCGTGCCCATGTCAGCAGTACAACGGCTCCGGCTGAGACCCATGTGAGAGCTACCTAACGAACCGCTGAGAGTCGTTCGGCGGGTCAGCCCGCAGCCGCTGGAGACGCGGCCGGGAGGTGCTCGGCCACGCGAGCGCCCCGAGGCGGGCGGAACCCTCGCAGGCGGAGCGCGTTCGAGACGACGGTCACGCTCGAGAGAGCCATCGCCGCCGCGGCGAAGATCGGGTCGAGGAGGATCCCGGCAAACGGGTAGAAGGCGCCGGCGGCCAGCGGGATGAGAGCGACGTTGTAGGCAAAAGCCCAAAACAGGTTCTGCTTGATGTTCCGCATCGTCGCCCGGGACAGGGCAAAAGCGGTCACAAGCCCTAGCAAATCGCCGCTCATGAGTGTCACGCCGGCAGACTCGATGGCGATGTCCGTCCCGGTTCCGATCGCCACTCCGACGTCGGCTGAGGCGAGGGCGGGCGCATCGTTGACGCCGTCGCCAACCATCGCGACTTTCTTGCCCTCGGCCTGGAGCCGTCGAATCTGGGCCGCCTTTTCGTCGGGCCGGACGTCGGCGAGTACGCGGTCGACTCCCGCCTGGCGAGCGATTGCTGCGGCGGTCGTTGCGTTGTCGCCGGTCAGCATTACGACCTCGAGCCCGAGCCGGTGGAACTCAGAGACAGCGGCCGACGAGCTCGGCTTGAGCGTGTCGGCAATGGCCAGCACGGCTGCCAGCTTGCCGTCGATCGCAACATAGACGGGAGTCTTTCCGGCCGAAGCCAGTTGGCCAGCGGCGGCGGCCAACGGCGAGGGGTCGATGCCCATCGTTTCGAGGTAGCCGGCCCGGCCGACGAAGACATTTCGTCCCGCGACCGTGGCCGCGATGCCCTGGCCGCCAACGGTTGAGAAGTCGACCGCGTCCGGAAGAACGAGCGCCTGCTCGTCTGACGCGTAGCGCACGATCGCCTCACCGAGCGGGTGCTCGGAGCCGCGCTCTGCCGCCGCCGCCAGGGTGACGACATCGATCTCGCTGGGCGCATCGGGGACACGCACGATATCGGTGACGCGCGGCCGGCCCTCGGTCAGGGTGCCGGTCTTGTCGAGGACTACGACCCTCACCTGGTGCAGGCGCTCGAGCGCTTCGGCGTTACGGAACAGGATGCCGTGCTCGGCGCCCTTGCCCGTGCCGACCATGATCGAGGTGGGGGTCGCCAGCCCCAGCGCGCAGGGGCAGGCGATGATCAAGACCGCGACCATGTTCAGAAGGGCCAGGTTGAAGGCCGGCTGCGGTCCGGCGAGGAGCCAGACGATGAAGGTGAGCCCTGCCGCGCCCAGGACCGCAGGGACGAAGTAGCCCGTCACTGCGTCGGCGAGCCGCTGGATGGGCGCCTTGCTGCCTTGCGCGTCCTGGACGAGCCTGACTATCTGGGCGAGCACGGTGTCGCGCCCCACTCGACGCGCCTCGAAGGTGAACGACCCTGAGCCGTTCATCGTGCCGCCGATGACCTCGTCGCCGGCACCCTTGATGGCCGGCATGCTCTCGCCGGTGACCATGCTCTCGTCGACGTTTGAGGAGCCGTTGGCTACGACTCCGTCCACGGGCACCTTCTCGCCGGGGCGGACCCGAACTACGTCCCCGACGACAACCGCGTCCACCGCGACGTCGAGCTCGACGCCGTCCCGCACGACCCGAGCCGACCGCGGCGCGAGGCCGATCAGCTTCTTGATCGCATCGGAGGTGTGGCTTCGCGCGCGGGCTTCGAGGAACCGGCCGAGCAGGATCAGCGTGATGATCGCCGACGACGTGTCGAAGTAGAGCGGAAGTTCGCCGTTCCGGGCCACACCGGCGGCCTCAAAGAAACCTGGGAAGAGGATCGCGGCGACGCTGTATGCGAACGCGGCGGAGGTTCCGACGGCAATGAGGGTGTTCATGTCGGTGGCGCGATGGCGGGCGACTTTGAAGGCTCCGGTGTAGAAGCCGCGCCCCGCGTAGAACTGAACCGGCGTTGCGAACGCGAGCTCCAGCCATGGGTTGGATAACCAGCGCGGCAGGAACGGCGCGATCGTCATGGACGCGAGGGCGACGATGAGCGGGGCCGTGAAGAGCGCCGCGACGATGAGATGCCGGCGAGTCTCGGCGAGGTGGCGCTCGGCGTAGGTCGCCTCTTCTCGCGACTCCGCGGGTGAGTCTGCAGCCGCATATCCCGTCGCTGCGAGGCCCGTCGGAGGCTCGTGTTCAACGCCGGCCGCCAAGTCGTTGGCGATCCCTCCGCCCTGCTCCGCCTTGTCGAGACGCGGCTCGTAACCCGCGGCCTCGACCGCCTGGCCGAGGCCGGCTGGAGTGATGCGAGCCGAGTCGTACCGGACGCTCGCGGTCTCGGTCGCGAGGTTGACCGTGGCCTCGATGACTCCATCGGCCTTGCGCAGGTATCGCTCGATGCGGTTCACGCACGAGGCGCAGGTCATGCCTTCGACGGGGAAACGGATTGTGGCGGCGGTGATGGTTTCGTTCATCGAGGGTCTCGGCTTTCGGGTTGCGGCGCGGTTCGTCACCGGATCGTGCGCCTCGAACATGAGACCTGGCTGAGGGCCGACTGAGCGCCAGGTCAGAAAGCGGACTGCGCGGCCCCGGACGGCCCCCGCCCTGTCCAGGAACCGGCTCTCATATCGCTCTCAGGTACCGGTGACACCATGCGCACGCGTCCAAAAGCAAGCCGGTGCTCTGCGCGCCGATCACACCAGGGAGAACTCACATGACTACCCGCGCCGCCAGACGCGCGCAGGAACGAGCACTAGCCACAGGCGAAATACCGGCGGCCAAGCCTCGGCGAGCAGCCAAGCCGGCTGCCGGAACGAAACCCAGCAAGCTCCGGGTCGCTGCGTTCCTCGCAATTGCGGCCATCGTCATCGGTGGCGGCGTCTACCTCGCCGGCAGTGTGTTCATGGGGCAGCGCGACAAGACGACCGTGGCCGGCGCGATTGCCGTGGGCATCAGCATGGACGGTTTCAACCCGAGCACACTCGACGCCAAGCCAGGTCAGACGCTCACCCTCGACTGGTGGAATCAGGACGCCGCGATGCACCTGACCAACGGCGTTCACACGCTGGTTTCGGACAAGCTCAACGTGCGCCTGGAGCTCCCGGCCCAGAGCCGCAAGACCGTGACGCTGACGGCGCCGATGACGCCGGGCGACTACGACTTCTGGTGCGACAGCTGCTGCGGTGGGAAGGACAACCCCAAGATGCACGGCACGCTCCACGTCGAGGCGTAGTCGATGTCAGGCTCTACTTCTGGCAATCCCTGGGTGACGATCGGCGAGTCGGCGGGAATCCCGAAGGCTGCGCTCCTGCTCTTCGGCGGGCTCGGTGCGATTGCGATCTCGGCCTCGCTTGTCGTGCTGCTCGGGCCGGGCTTCTCCTCGCCGAGGTTCGGGACGCTGACGGCTCCGGTCGTCATCAGCTCGGGCTTCGCGGATGGCTTCAACCCGTGCGCCTACGCCCTGCTGGTGCTGTTCGCGACCTACACGCTCACTCTCGTGAACGCGGTCACGTCGGACGGGCGGCCGACACCGTTCGCTCGGCGCACCCTGTTGGGCGCCGGCTCGCTCTACGTCGGGGCCGTATTCGTCACCTACTTCCTGCTCGGCTTGGGCCTGTTCACCTTGTTCGAGGGCTTCGGGCGCGACCACATCGTGGCCCGCGTCGCGGCAGTGCTCGCGCTGGGAATGGCGGTCTGGATGCTCAAGGACGTGTTCTTGCCGGGCTGGGGCCCGACGATGGCGGCTCCATCCGGCACGCATGGCTGGATGAACAAGGCGATGCAGCGCGGCGGACTCGCCGGAATGCTGATGGCCGGGATCCTCGTTGGCATCTGCACGGTCCCGTGCTCGGGTGCCATGTATTTCTCGGTGACGGCCGTGCTTCATGCATCCGGCGGCGGGATCGTCGGTCTCGCGCTCCTGGCGCTCTACAACGTCGCGTTCATACTTCCTCTGCTGCTGTTCCTGCTCTTCGTGTCGAACCGACGCGTGCTCGGCACGATCGGGCGCTGGAACAAGAAGAACGGCACAGTCGTGAAGGCGGTGCTGGCGCTCGGCGTCATGGCCATGAGCTTTGGGCTCCTCCTCTCGCTCGGCGGTGCCATGTGAGTGCCGAATTTGTGCGCCTCCCGATCGAAGGGATGACATGCACGTCGTGCGTCTCCCACATCACCAAAGCCGTTCGAAAGGTCGATGGCGTGGAGTCGGTCAAGGTGGATCTCGGATCGGAGTCGGCGGTCGTCGGATTTGATGCCACGGTAACGTCCGTGACCGTGATCGCGGCCGCGATCAATTTGGCCGGCTACGAGCCGCACCCCGAGCAAGCGGCGCCTTTCGTTCCGGGGCCTTCCCGAGGACTCCTGGCACGACTCGGACTTCGTCATGGCGGCGACGAGCCAGCCATTGACCGCTGACTTCTGGGTTGATTCTTATCTCGCGCTCACGCCCTTCTAAGCCAGGGGCAACCATGATCGTTCCAATTGGCGGGCCGTGGTACCCCCTCCCCGGCCCGCCAACGCGTCCCCGAGAGCCGGCCCAAGCGGGCCGGCTCTCGCCATTTCCTCACCTTGCCTTAAGCCTGGACTCATGTTCTGCGGCCATCATCGCGGCATGAGAAAAAAGCATTCCCTGCTCCTTCTGGTGTCGATCGCGGCGTTCGCCTCCGCGTGCAGTTCTGCACCATCGGCCACGCCATCGGTTCCGCCCGTCGCCGGCGGGGCGGCTGCCTCAGTCAGTGCGAGCTCGAGCACCTCGAGTTCGGCACACCTGTCGGGAAGCGCGACACAAACGAGCGACGCCGCAGGGGTCACCATCGCAGTCACGTGGGCCGGCCCCTCGGCTGGCGCGGTGTTCGAAGTCCAGATGGACAACCACATGATCGATCTCGGGTCGGTTGATCTGACCAAGGCGACGCTTACCAACGACAGGGGGGAGCGACTCTCGAGTCCAGCCTCGCAGGGGGGATCCTCCGGACACCATCGCGACGACAAGCTCACCTTTGGGCCTTCTTCGACGGCGTTCCTCGAGAGCGCGAGCTGGGTCCAACTCGAACTGCCCGCGGTGGGCGACAACTCACCCAGAGACTTCAAGTGGAACCTGTCCTAGCGAGCGGTCGTTGCGACCGAAGGCGGGTGGGCCCCATAGCTACGGGGTCAATGGCGGCGGCCTCGCTCGTCTTTCTGTACCTGGTCCTGATCAGCCTCGCTCAGGGGCCCGACCACGCGATCAACCAGCTACGCGCGGATCTGCCTTTCGTTCTAGCCATCGCCGCAGGCTTCGGCATACAAGTCGGGCTCTTCGTGGAGCTCAGGTCGCTCCATTCCCGACACCGTGCGTCCGGCGCCCTCACGGCCGGGAGTGCCGGTGCCGGGACCGCGGCGATGCTGGCGTGCTGCGCCCACCATCTCGTCGACGTCCTACCTCTAGTAGGTCTGTCTGCCGCAGCCGTCTTCCTGAACGACTACCGAGCGCCCTTGATCGCCATAAGCCTCGGCATGAACGCGTTGGGGATCGTTGTCATCGGGCGCCAGGTCCTGCGCGCGCGGCGGAATTGCCGGATCGCCGCGGAATCGCCCGGCACCGCCGGAGCGTGACTTCAACGACCCGCGGCAGGAAGCTCAATTGAGACGATCGTGCCACCTGACGGGCGCGGTGAGACTGTGATCGAGCCCGCATGCGCCTCGACAATCCATCTGGCAATAGCCAACCCGAGCCCGGTGCCGGCAGGACGAAGCGAGCGCGCTGCCGACCCGCGGTAGAGACGCTCGAAAACGTGAGGGCGGTCTTCCTCTCGGATACCGATGCCCGTGTCCGAGATCTCGACCTGGGCGTTCAGACCCTCACGGAAAAGGCTGGCGGTCACGATGCCACCGGCGGGCGTATAGCGCCCTGCGTTGTCGAGCACGATCAGAAGCAGCTCTTTCAGCCGGTCGCGGTCGCCCTGGACGACGACGGGTTCGATCGAGTCGACCTCCATGCGGACATGCGCCGCGGCCGGACCGGCCTGGCGAACGGCTTCGAGCAGCACCGCGTCCAACTCCACAGGAGCCACCTCAAGCCGGGCACCGGATTCCGCCCGAGCAAGCGAGAGAAGGTCGCCGACCAGGCGCGCCATCCGTTCGGTCTCGGACCGGGCGTCGGCGAGCAGGGCCTCCCGCTCGCCGACGGGCAAGTCTGGTCGGGCGGCCAGGTCCAGGCTCGCCCGGAGCGTCGTGAGCGGCGTGCGCAGCTCGTGGGACGCATCCCCGAGGAAGCGCTGCAGGGCTTGGTGGTTCTCCTCGAGGGCGGCGAGCATTTCGTTGAACGCGACCGCCAGCTCCGATACTTCATCGCCGCCCGTGCCAACCGCCTCGACCCGCGCGCCGAAGTCGCCCGACAGTGATATCGCCCTAGCTGTGTCGGTCACGTCGGCGACCGGCGCAAGGGCCCGGCGAGCGAGTAGCCAGCCCGCGCCAAAGGCGAGCGCGGTGAGAAGCAGTGCGCCGATGACGAGAACCAGCGCGACCGTTCGGAGCAGGTTATCCAGGTCATGGGTGGAGGCCGCCCAGACGACGTAACCAGCGACCGCCTGGCCCGGGCCGAAGATCGGCTCGACGACGAGTCGGTAGCTCTCACCGCCCGCGAGCGCCGCATGGACATCTTGCGGATGAGCGCCCGGGGCTATATCACTCGGAGGGATGGGCAACAGTTGCGTTCCGGCCGGAGCCGAGTCCAGTACGAGCTTGCCCGCCGGATCGAGAATCTCGACTCGGCCGCCAGTCGCGGCAAACTGATCGAGCAGTCGCGCGGTCGGATGGAGCTGCCCGTCCGCACCGATGTCCTGAGCGAAGGCGCCGGCGGCGTGGTGGGCGTTTGCCATGAGGCTGCTGTCGAACGAGGTCTGGAGCTGTTCGCTGAGCACCAGGAAGACTCCGGCACCGAAGACGGTCAGCGCAGCGACCAGAAGCCCCGTGTAGATAAGGGCCAGGCGCGTCCGGATCGGCAGTCGCCGGACGGAGAGGTTCACTCCTTGAGCACGTAGCCGGACCCGCGGACCGTGTGGATCAGGCGCGGTTCGCCAGTGGCTTCGAGTTTGTTGCGCAGATACCTGACGTAAACCTCGAGGACGTTTGACTCGCCGCCGAAGTCGTAAGACCAGACCCGATCCATGATCACGTCGCGGGTCATAACCTTGCGCGGATGGCGCATCAGGAGTAGCAGCAGGTTGAACTCGGTCGTTGTGAGCGAGATCGAGCGGCCGGCACGGCTCGCCTCCTGGGCGTCGACATCGAGCTGCAGGTCACCGAACCGGAGAATCTCTCCCGCCGGGTTGGGGCGCCGCCGGAGGAGCGCCCGAACGCGGGCGAGGAGTTCCTCGAAGCTGAACGGCTTGACGAGATAGTCGTCGGCGCCGGTCTCGAGCCCCTCGACGCGATCCTTGACCTCGTCGCGTGCCGTGAGCATCAGGATCGCGACATCGTCGCCGGCGTCACGGAGGCGACGGCAAACTTCGAGGCCGTCGATGCCCGGTAGCATCACGTCGAGCACCACGAGGTCCGGCGTCTGGTCGCGAGCCTTGTCCAGCCCTTCCTCGCCTGATCCAGCGTCCGTCACCCGGAAGCCTTCATACACGAGGCCGCGCCGGACGACCGATCGGATCTTCGGGTCGTCGTCGATAACGAGGATGCGTGCCGTGTCGCTCATTGCGCCAATCATGGCATCAGAACCTGAGAGTTACATGAGAGCGGGCTGAGTCGGCAAGCGGCACCCAGCAGGGAGAAGGGTGCCGCTTGCCGGTGTCTAGTGGCATGAGTGGGAACTTGGCTTTCGGCCAGAGTCGGGCGGCGATCCGTTCGGGTCCACCGCGGCCGGAGCGATAGCGGATGCATGGCTGCCATGACCCGCGTGACCGACGTGCATGAGGAGCATCCCGCCGATAACTCCGCCATAGATGAGCGTCGCCGCCGAAATCACGCCCGCGAAGACCAACCCGATTCCGACCGCTCCGGCCCCAAGAGCGGGGAGAAACCAGGAGGGTCGGGCGGGCTGCCTGGTGCCTCCATCGCGCTGGGTCTGTTGATGCACGGAATGGTCGTGCTCGGTTGCGGCCATGGGTCGGTACCTCGAGGTGATGAGGGCGGCGCCAAGCCGGCGCTGGCAGAGAGAGACGCTAAGAACGGGCCGGCGAGACCGCTGCAGGTCGTGGAGCAGTTGCCGTCCGCGTGGAGCGGAGCCGGCGCAGGAAGACGAAGGCTGTGCCGGAGATGATGATCTGGATAATCGGCATCAGGCTGTCCAGATCGACGCCTTCGCCGTTCGGATCGGCGGCGATCAACCAGGGGTGACTCGCGCCGCCTGCGATGTGGAAGTTGATGTTCATGAAGATCGCTATCACGCCGCCGAGGACGATGAGACCGAGGACTACCTGTCGCCCTGTGAAGCCCAGCTGCGACCAGTGGGCCACCCAGAGCAGGGCGGCTCCGATCAGGACTAAGCCGAGCGCGAGCTCGCCGACCATGACGAGGTACCCGAAGAGCTGTCCGTTGGGGATGACGACGCTGTCGACAAACGATTTGTATGGGCCAGTCAAATCCTTGGTCTGATCGGACAGAGTGTTCGCAAGACCACTCGCGAAGTCGCCGGCCAGCACCTTCGCGAGCCCCGACATAAACCACTCGTAGCCCAGGAAGATCTGGACCGCGAGCAAGCCCACCAGCAGGGGGCGGGCGCTGCCCTCGAATTGCAGATCTGGCTTGTCCTCATGCATCGGACGTGGCTCCTGACTATCGGGTGGCCAACGAGGCCACCGTCTTGGTCAACTCTCGTCCGCCGCACTGAGGCTCATGTGAGCGCAAGCTGAGGACCGGATGAGAATGTCCGCGTCGGACAGCTCACGCCGGCTGATGCGACCGACGCCAACTGATGTTGGGGATGAAGCGGGGCGTGGTGGCCGTGTAGAGCTCGTATTCGGGACCAAACTGAGCCCGCACCTCACGTTCCTCGCTAATCGCGAGTCGCGTGTATGCGAATGCCAGGACTGGGAACATCGCGAGCGTCAGCAGGGTCGGCCACTGGAGGAGGAACCCGGCCATGATCAGGAGGAAGCCCACGTACTGGGGGTGCCGCACTGAGCCGTAGGGTCCGCCCGTCGCCAGGCGGTGCTCTCGCTGGGCCCTCCAGAGCACCGGCCACGCCTTGCCAAGGACCAGGAAGCCGGCGCCCATCACGAGGTAGCTGGCGAGGTGGAATGGGCTCAGGTGCGGGTCGCCCTGCCAGCCAATGAGGTCGTTCAGGAGATGGCCGCCGGCATGGGTCGGAGCCAGTGCTGGAAACGCAGATCCGAGCCAGCCCGAGAGCACATAGATCGTGAGAGGGAACCCGTACATCTCGGTGAAGAGGGCGACGATGAACGCCGAGTAGGCGCCCATGACCCTCCAGTCGCGCTTGGTGCGTGGATGGAAGAACGTGGCCGCGAACCCGATGAAGACGATCGAGTTGATTGCCACGAGAATCCAGAGCCCGCCCCCGAAATCGTCACTGCCCATGGTTCTCCGTCTGCGCCATGTCGGCGCTCAACTTCGACGATTGGTGTCGCTAACTCGATCCTCGGTCCCTAGCCTGAGAGAGCGATGAGCCGAGCCTGAGTCTGTGACTAGAAACGTCCCCCGTGGGCAGGACGACCTAACCCCCGTGCGGCATGATGGTGTTCCCAAGGCGATCGCAACGAGACACGGATGAGCGGGCTCTATCACGACCACGGCGACCATGAGCACGAGCACGGCCGGCTCGCCCGACTGGTGGCCGCCCTGGTCGGCCACAGCCACGATCCGGGCGACTCGATCGACGATGCCCTGACGAGTGACGCCCGGGGCATCAAGGCGCTCAAGCTGTCGCTCCTCGGCTTGGGTATCACCGCGGTGCTGCAACTGGCTGTGGTGCTCGTGTCAGGGTCGGTCGCACTGCTCGCCGATACGATTCACAACTTCTCGGACGCTCTGACCGCGATCCCGCTGTGGATCGCGTTCGTGCTCGGCGCCAGGGTGGCGACCCGGCGTTACACCTTCGGCTATCGCCGCGCCGAGGACCTTGCCGGCCTGTTCGTCCTGCTCATGATCGTTGCCTCGGCCATCCTCGCCTCGTATGAGTCATTGAGCCGGCTAATCAATCCTCAGCCAATCACGAACATTCCCATCGTGATGGCCGCCGGCTTCGTCGGGTTCCTGGGCAATGAGGCAGTGGCGCTCTACCGCATCCGAGTCGGGCGTTCGATCGGCTCGGCCGCCCTCGTCGCCGACGGCTACCACGCTCGAACCGACGGACTTACGTCACTGGCGGTGGTCGGCGGGGCGCTCGGCGTAGCGGCGGGCTATCCCCTCGCTGACCCGATCGTCGGGCTCCTGATTACCGCTGTCATTCTCGTGGTCCTGCGCGAGGCGACCGCTCAAATGCTCGGACGGCTTATGGATGCGGTCGAGCCCGAGCTGGTCGAGCAAGTCGAGCAGACGGCGCGGGCCGTTCCCGAGGTCCAGGATGTCGGTCGCGTCCGTCTCCGCTGGCTCGGGCACGCCCTCGAAACATCGCTCACGATTACGGTTGACTGCGACTTATCGGTCGCGGATGGTCACCGGGTTGCGGAAGAAGTCCGTCACAGCCTCCTTCACGAGATCCGCCGGCTAGACACGGCCCTAATCCACGTGAACCCCTGCGGCCATACGGGCGAAGACCCGCATGCCCTCACGCGCCATCACGACCAGAGCGCGGCGAGCTGACCAGCTCGTGCTCCGGTCGAACTGACCGGAAGGCGCGGTAGAGTGCCACGTCGTAGGTGATCTTGAGGCCGCCCGCCAGCAGGAACGGCAGGGCCGCCAAGCTCGCCACGCCGAACAGCGGGGCAGCAATGAGGGGTGACACCGACGCGCCGAGGCTCCGAGCGATGCCGGTTACCCCCGCGGCGGCCGATCGCTCGTCGAGACCAACTACGGCCATCGTGTAGGACTGGCGGGTCGGAACGTCCATCTGGCTGATCGAGAATCTAGCCAGCAGCACTACGATCGCGAGCGGCAGTGTCGGCATCAGCGGCACCGCGGCGAGCAGCACATTCGACGGCAGATGGGTGAAGACCATGGTTCTCACCAGGCCGATCCGGTCCGCGATCCATGAAGCCGCAAGCGCGGAGATCCCGGCCAGAAGGTTGGCGACGAAGAACACGCCGCCGAGGACCGCCACATCGGCACCGAACCGGAGATGGAACCAGTAAGCGACGAGGCTCTGGACGACCAGGCCCCCGCCGAACGCATCGAGCGCGAAGAGGGCGCTAAGGCGGGCGACGATTCCACGCGAGCGATGCAGTCCGAGCCGCCCGGCGATCGACACGTCGGGTGGCTGCGCAACCTCCACGCGCGCGGAGACCTGCCAGAACAGATACGCGAGCACCACTCCCAGGAAGGCATACAGGACGATCACCACGCGGTAGGCATCGATCGGCGCGCGACCTCCGGCGATCAGCGCGCCTGCCACCCCTCCACCAACCAGGGCACCGGCAGCCGTCGCGAACGAGCCGGTCAGGTTGAACCACGCGAACACGTGCGTTCGGGCGCGATCCACGATCGTCTGGGATAGCGAAGCCTGCTCGACGGCGAGGAATGGCCCGACCTCGTTGCCGCTAGGGCTGATCACGCCGATGGTCGCGGCGAGGACCAGCACCGGCAGGGCGCTCGTCGAAGCGAACCCGAGGCCTGCCAGGGTCATCAGCAACGCGCCAACCAGTAGCACGCGGCGGCGCCCAACCCTATCTGCGTGCGTCGTCAACCAGAGCGAGATCGCCGCATCGCCCAGCAGTGTCAGGGTCAGCAGCAGCCCGATGACGTGGTCAGGCAAGCCCAGAGCGGCGAGATAGAGGACGAGCACCACCGAGGCCAGCCCGTAGCCGAACATACGCACGGCTCGGGTGGCGAACAGAAGCCGCCCGTCGCGACCTAGGGTAGTGGGCATCGACGCGCTCGGCGCCACCTAGGCTGTCTCTACCTCGCGCTGGCACCAAGCGTATAGGGCGTCGTATACGGGGAGTTCAAGGGCGAGCTGTTCTTGATCGGGCAGCCCCAGGAGAGCGAACCCCTCGGCGAGGGCAAGGAGGCCCCGGGATTGAGGCGTGGCGTCCCGGTCATCGGATACATCGGCACCGTGGACTACGCGGGCCATAAGCGCCAGGGCCGGGTCCATGCCCATGCTGTATTCGTCAACCAACACCTCGAATGAGCAAAGCCCGTCACGATGCGTGTACCGCGCACCCTTCGCGTCGAAGCTGATAGCTCCGTTGCGCTCGGCGTATGGGAGAACCTGATCGGCAGAGACGTACACGATCTCTGCGCCCGGTTCGATAAACTTGCGGATCAGCCACGGACAGGCAACTCGGTCCGTGTGCGGATGCTCACGAGTAACCCATTGCATTTCTAGTCTCCCTGGCCCGTGGCGAGAGCGCGGTGTCGGTCAGATCGGCTACGTGGTAGGCAAATTCCGCCATAGGGCCGCACTGATTCATACCCAAGCCTACGACCCCGCGGTCGCACGCGCTTCAGGTAGAAGCTCGCCGCAACTCGTTTCCCGCAGTTGCCGACTCCGAGCTAGCCGAGGATCTGGCGCTGCTCGATCTGGCCGGTCGTCTCTCCAGGCTCTGGGAGGGCGATGAGTCGGCGCTCGCGGAGCCCGGCGACGTCACCCTTCCGAACCTCGACGCTGCGTCCGGCTGGAGTTGGGGCTCGATGTCTTGCTCACCGGAAGGCTGATCGGCGCGCAAGAACCAACAGTCTGCCTGGCGCGGGCGCTCGGTTCAGACCATGACCAGGATCGCGAAGCCCATCGCCAGGACGACGATCGCGAGCACCAACTTGGTTCCGCCGGCGTGCTGGAGGTGCCACCGATTGATGACCCTGATGAGGCCCGGCCGGCTTGCTAGAACAAGCAGGACCAGCAAGGGGGTGACATAGGCAAGGTTGTACAAGATCAGCCCGCCCAGCCCCGCGCCCACCGTGCCGTTGGTCGAAAGGAGAGCGACGACACCGAGGTAGACGGCGCCGCTGCACGGCACTGTGCAGAGCCCGATGAGCACGCCGCCGCCAAAGAGCGCGAGGCGCGAAGTGGAGCGCGCCCAGTCGCGCATTCGGCCGTGCAGAGCGTGAGGCGCCTCGAGCTTCCACGACACGTCTGGCAGAAGCACGTCGCGAAGCATCCAGAGTCCGAGTCCGATCGCGATGAGCGCGGCAATTCGGCTCGGAAGGTGGTTGCCGCCGAAGTGGGTGAATGTGGCGACCACGGTCAGCAACCCAAGACCCAGCAGGAAGTACGTGACCAGCACGCCGGCGACGAAGAAGGCTCCCAGACCGAGAACGGTTCGGCTGGCCGCCTTGATGCTCGACCCGCCATCAGAACCTCCGAGGCCCAGCGACTGACGGGACGCCAATCCGAGCGCGAACGTGGCGAACAGAATGAGCACCCCGAAGGCGCAGGGATTGAAGCCGTCGAGGATGCCCGCGCCGATGATGGCCGGGACGCTCAGTGTGGTCAGAGTCCCGTGGTCGGCAGCATGGGGTGCGGTGATGAGAATGGCGGCAGCCGACGCGGCCACGACCAAGCCCGTGATAAGCAAGAACAGCCTGGTACGAGGTAGGAACGAGCGCGTCACGGCCTGCATCAGGCTGTAACCGTCAGCTTCCCTTGCATCGACGGGTTCTCTTTGCCGCCGCAGCAGATGTTGCAGTAGAACTCATACGTGCCGGGCGTAGAGGGCGCCGTGAAGCTGAACACCTGGCTGCTCTCGGGTCCAACCTTCCAATCGATCTTGAGCTCATCGATCGCGAACTCATGCCAGCCACCCCCGTCACTGTGCATCGACGTGTCCATGCTCGCGAGCTGGATCTTGACCTCTTCACCCGCCTTCACAGTCAACTGGTTGGGGTCGAAGCCGTCCATGCTGGCGTGAACCTGGAGGGCGCCCGCCTCCGGCGTGCCCGGTGGCTGCAGCCGGCCAATGACGAGACTGACCGCAACGACCCCTAGAACGATCGCGATCGTGGCAAACACGCCGATCCGGAGCCAGCGTGGCAGTCCGGCCCCGGGGGCCATCGACTGGCGCGCAGCCGATGAACGACCGGCTCGGTACTTTGAGGTGGATCGGCGCGTCATGTGGGCCTCGAATGCGGTCTGGCGACATCTTCGGCAGGCGGCCGTTGGGTCCCGCTATTGGGACGCCCCTGACCCCCGGAGCCAACCCAGAGGCTGCCCGCGGCGGCTGAGATGGCAGTGAGCGGCACCTGAGAGTGTGCTGAGAAGATGCCCGAGTCGAGCCCCGCGCCCACCTACATATGGTCCGGAACGAGCGGACTCCGCTGCCAGGAATAGCGACGCGCTTCTTCGCGAAGCCGAAGGAGTATCTGGCGGACGACGAAGTAGACCGCGAAGCCGACGATAAATACGGCGCCGTGAACCGCACGAAGGTGAAGAAGAGTGAGCGGGAGTGCGGCGGTGCCTATCAGCAGGCCGGCGCCGGACTCGAGGAGTTGCGCTGGTATCCTGCGGGCGCCGATCCGACGGTCGGAAGACCAGATGGCCCAGCGGGACGAGCTGACCCTGCCCGCGCAGCAGCCGGTAAGAAAGCACCCGAGCCGCCCTATCGCGATGGCGAAGAATAGACCCGGAGCGGTCGCATCCAGATAGGCGCCAACGGGCAGCCCGAAGGCGACCAGCGCAACGATTGCGACGAGAGGCGCTGTCACGAGAAAGCCGTCGACGGCCCAGCCGCCCTTGAGGAGCGACTCTCCGGGGTGGAGCGCCGCGGACCAGAGCTTTGCTCCCAGGAGGCCCGCGCTGAGCGCGAGAAGCGATACGAAGATCGATCGAGGAATGGCGATTTGCTCGCTAGCGAGGATCGCCAGCTGCGAGGCCAGGGCCACGATGAGTCCTGCGGCAAACAGCACGGTATAGCTTCCGGGGAGAACCCCCGGGATTCGCGCCAGGGGTGCGGCAAGCGCCCAGCGTGTCTTGATCGGCGCGGGAGACGCGGTCTGAACGGACCAGTGACGCCACGACCAAGCCGCGGGGGCCACTGGTTCGGCGTGCCTCACGGCAACGCGGCCGGCAACCCGGCTCGCCTTCACCAGCTCACCCGAAACGGACCAAACGCCTGGCTTGAGCCCGTAGATCCAGGAGCTGATCGAAATCGGGCCGGTACCTGGCACGACGCGCTCGATAGCGTCCTCGTGGACGAAGGTGTCGGCCGGGCCCGGCCGGCCCGCAACGTCGGCCCGCCGTCCGCTCAGCCGAATCGTCGCCTCGTAGGGCTCGCCGACCTCACCCGGGTCGAACCAGTGGCTTACGACGAGCGCCTCGGGTTCAGCGCTGGGGTTCTCCTGAACCTGCGTCGCCACGAGACTGGGCAGACTGGCGGAAAGCGTCGGCGTCCTCGCTGCACCTGTAGAGCTACGCCTCGCTTCGGCGTTTCGGGAGGGACGCGTCCGATCCTTGCGTCGTGCCACGGTCAATCCTTTCCGTATCGAAGGCCGCCGATGAGGCGAGACCGGCCGAATCCGAGGCGGGCATAGAGCGGGCAGTAGCCGCCGGCGCCGGTCGCGACGAGGCCGAGACCCAGAAGCGCGAACCCGACCCAGGCCAGGACCGCTGGCCCGCTGGAACCGCGAAGCAGGAAGACCGCGACCATCGTGAGCCCCGGACCGCCGACGACTCGCACGGTTCGTTCGACGGCAGCGAGGCCGCCGCGACGCGTGAGCGTGAAACGTGACATCGGCGGTACCTCTCGTGACTTTTGTCCTCGCATTCTTCGGCGCGGACATGAGACCTATCCGAGAGCCAGATAAGCGAGCGCTGAGAAGTCGCGACGATCTCTTGGGGCTGACCTATCCTCGACCTCGTGCATTAGGCTCAATGGATGAGCGTCCGATCGGCGGTCGTGGCGATCCTCGTCGCGATCGTGTGGGGGTTGTGTTTCGTCCTGATCAAGGCGTCGCTTCCCAACCCAGCACCGCTCCTCCTGGCCGGGCTGCGGGCCGTCATCGGAAGTGCCGTCCTCGGCGGTTGGCTGGTGCTGCGAACTCGGCGGCGGGCCGGTGAGGGGAAATCGGGCCGCACCGGAACCACCCGCCGGACGGTCGGTGACATTCTGCTGCGTCCGCAGATCCTAGGGGCGCTACTGGACGTCTAGCGGGCTCCGGCCCTACGACGCCGCGCGGCTGAAGGTGCGAGCACCGCGCGAGATCGTCAACAGCCCAGGACGATCGGGCGGCCGAGTCTGTCGGGCCGTCCCGAGGTTACGGATGGCGTCGATCCCGTCAGCCGACCAGGACTCCAGTCTCGCTCGTCACCGGCACTTTCGGCCGGATGAGGGCCGTAATCCGGGCCAACTCGTCGAGCATGGCGTCGGCCGAGCGCGTCATGACGTCGTTGGGCTGCACCGTGCCGGAGTCGTCGATGAACTGCGTGAAGAAGGGAAGGTTCACCGACTCGGCGACCGGGATCATCTTGAGCGCAGTCACGACCTGCTTGAGCTGCTGAACCGCGCGCGTTCCCCCGGCCACGCCGCCATAGCTCACGAACCCGACGGCCTTGTCGGCCCATTCCTGTGAGAGGTAGTCGATCGCGTTCTTGAGCGCAGCGCTGTAGCCGAAGTTATATTCGGGCGTGACGAAGACGAAGGCATCCGAGCGCTCGACTGTGCGGCTCCAGTCGATGGTGTGTTGGTGGACGTACTGGCGCAGGCGTGGATGGCTCGGCTCGTCCAGGAATGGCAGGTTCAGTTGGGCCAGATCGACGAGCTCGACGTCGAAGCCATCATGCGCAATTGCCAGGGAACGGAACCAGGTCGCGAACTTGGGGCCGACCCGACCGGGGCGGGTACTGCCGATAACGATAGTGAGGGTGGGCTTTGACATCGCGGACTCGTTTCGTTGCTGCTAGATCATGCCGATAGGGGCATCCTAGCACATAATTGCATATGCAACCACTTAGGGTTCGAGGGCCCGGCCGAACGAGCCAAGGCGCGCAAGGAAGCCGGCGTTGGGGCGCTCATATTCGACAGCTACCCGATTCGATACTGGGACGAATGGTTGGGGCCGCGGACCCGGCGGCTCTTTGCGGCGACGCTGGACGGAGCCGATCCTGAGACCAAGCCCGAGCCCCGCGGCCTCACTGGTGCCGTTGCTCCGGCTACGTTCCTCGAGTCCCAACTGGGCCTCTCACCGGACGGTAAGACGCTCTACACAACCTGGGTCGACTATTCTGAGTCGCCGAAGATCATCGAGGACCTGGTGGCGATCGACGTCGAGTCGGGCGAGCGGCGGTCTCTGACTCACGGCGATGCCTGGTATGCGCAGCCGAAGGTGTCCCCGGACGGCCGATTCGTGGTCTGCATCCGCGGCACGTTCGGCTCCCCTACCGATTCAAAGGAGGCTCCACCGTGAGCATCGCCTGGACTGAGCAGGTCCTGCCGGTGAACGGTATCGACCTGCACGTCACCCAAGCCGGGACCGGCGAGCCGCTGCTGATGATCCACGGTGTCACCGTCGACGCAACCTTCGAGCACCACGAGATCGAGCAACTGGCCGACACCTACCACGTCATCGCCCCCGACATGCGTGGCCACGGGCGCAGCACCCGCCCGGCCGCGTTCACGCTCCGCGACCACGTCGAGGACATGATCGGCCTGCTCGACACACTCGGGGTCCAGCGCACCGCCGTGCTGGGCGCGTCGATGGGCAGCTACATCGCCCAAGCCCTCACGCTCGCCATCCCCGACCGAGTCAGCAAACTGATCCTCGTCGTCGCCAAAGCCCACGGAGCGTCCTCCTCCTCGGCCCGCATCCTCGCCGAACACGCCGACGAACTACGCGGCATGTCCCGCGAAGAACAGCAACAGTGGCTCAACGCCCGCATGTTCGCCCCACAGACACCAGCGGCAGTCCGCCAGCACGTCCTCGACTGGATCGCCGCCCGGCAGAGCCTGGGGCTGGGCATGACCGCCGGCCAACTCGAGGCCGCCAACAACGCCGTACTCGACTTCGACTTCCGCGATCAACTGCCCGACCTCGACGTCGAGACCCTGGTGATCAGCGGGCGCCACGACATCCTGAACCCACCCGAGGAAGGCCAACAGATCGCCCACCTGCTGCCGCACGCCCACCTGCAGGTCTTCGAACACTCCGGACACCTGCTCTCCTGGGAAGAACCGGGCCATTACGTTGACGCGATCCGCACCTTCCTCGACGAATGAACCCAGCACGCCAGGCCCCCTGCGGGGTGATGTCGGGTCTATCGCGTAAACGGTGTTTCCGGCGGGCTTGGCGGCGCGGCGAGGAGGACCCCGGACGACGCCGCGCGGGGCGTGCGTGGTGGGTTCTTGTTGCGGTGATTAGTGTGTCCTTCTCGTGGTCATGGCCCCGAGGCATCGGGTATCAAGATCTCTGACAGATCGTCGACGATGGAGCCTCCTCGAAGGCTGCACGGACCTGTGCCACCTCTAATGTCACCGGCCTACGGGCCGGTCCAGAAGCCGCCTCGACGCCCGGCCGGACATCACCATAAATCTACTTATCGTTACGGCCGCCGGATGCCACACCCGAAGACAGGATGACGTCCTTGCAGGCCCCGGTCCCGCCCGCTTGACGGTGCGACAGCGCGACGGGCCAGCCGCGACGTTGACTCGCGTGCGCCAGACTGGTCGCCATGGACCACCGCGACCATGTCAGGCTGATCCGGGAGGGCGTCCTGGGGGGCGGGAAGATCTGGGCCGACCTCGGGTCGGGTGAAGGAGCGTTCACCCTCGCCCTGGCCGACCTTCTCGGTCCGAGCGGCTCGATCCACACGGTCGATCGGGACAACCGCGCCCTCGAGGTTCAGGTGCGGNNCGATGGGATCGTGATGGCGAACTCGCTGCACTTCGAGCGCGACAAGCTCGCCGTCCTCCGCCTCATCCACGGCTACCTCCGCCCGGCTGGTCGTCTGGTCCTCGTCGAGTACGACACCGACCACGGCAACCCGTGGGTCCCCTTCCCGCTCTCGTTTCGCTCCTGGGCCGCGGTGGCGGCGGAGGCCGGCTTCCGCGACACGCGGCGGCTCGCGTCGGTCCCGAGCCGGTTCCTCGGGTCGATCTACTCGGCCGTTAGCTTCCGCTGAGAGGGCTTCTTTGTCCCAGTCCGTCCCCAACGGTGCCTCCGGCGTCTGGCCGCCGGGCAGTGATGGCCTCGGCAGCGCCAACCGGGTGCCACAAATACCCATTGGCGCAACCGGCGTGCCATGGAGCCTCGCGGGGGCCACTCGGGGACCGGAGCCAACGCTGCTGCGCTATCCCTGAGCAGCGCCCACTACGCGAACATCGTGCGGGGCCCTGCCGGCCGCGTCAGGTCGGTGAGCTGTAAGGACTCGGCGGGTTACCGCTATTTGCGGCTACCGGCCCGATCCCACCCCTGGGCCTCGACCCACCGAGACGTCACGTTCAACCTGACCACGCCTTCGTGGACCTCGGCGACCGCCGAGGGTGGCAGGTACAGCGTGGATGACAGGAGGCCGCGGGATACGGTCAGCAGGATCTCGCCCGAGCTCACAACCGTTCCGAGCGACGTTTCGTCGCTGTCCTGGACGCGCCAGCCTCGCTCGATGTCGGCGAACCGGAACGTGCGTCGTGGGAGCCCGTCCCGCCCGCCGACGATCAGCGAGCGCGCCGACGCGCGCCACCGTTGAAGCAGTCCGTACGACATCGGCGTCACCCGAGCCCGAGAGCTCGACGGGGCTGCCGCGTGATCGGGCAGTCCCAGATCCCGGGGCGACTGTAGCCCCGCGCAACGGGCGTGACAAATGGCTTCTCTTTGAATGCCCGTCACGCCCGGCCCCCGGCCCTACTTCACCAGACGGTAGGTGACTGAGCTGGTAACGAACTCGTCGCCGAGGCACTCGATCGAGAGCTGTTCGGGCTCGACGCCAAGCTCGGCCGCGAGGTCGAGGAGGACGCTCTCGGCCTGGTCACGGGTCGGCGTACCGATCCAGGCGGTGACGTGGCCGTACGTCCGGAGATGCCTGGCGTAGGCACCGAGGTAGCTCGAGACGAGACGGACGGTCAGGGGTTCGGGCATGGTCATGGGGACGGACTCTGGAGTTCAGGACGATCGATCCGGCGGCGCCGGATTGATGTGACTTTCGGCGCGCGTCGTCCGCGGTCAAGGACAGGCGGGTTGGCCGGATCCGGCGTCGCCTCAGGCGGGCGTCTCGAGCGGAAGGCCCGCCGCGACGGCGGGTTCGCCCGGAAACGCCGCCGCGCTGGGGGATCGACTCCGGAGAGCGGATCGCCGGCCGCAGCAGGCCGATCACGAACGGTCACCCCTACGACGCTCGGCCAAGGGGTTCAGTTCCGCAGTGGCCAAGAGGAGGCTCAGCCAGCAGAGCAGGCTCACCTGACGCCGCAGGAAAAGATGGCGGACCTATCAGACCGTCTCTTCGCCCGCGCCCTCTGCCTCGCCGCTCGGGGCGGTCGTCATCGTCTTGCTCAGGTGGCTCGCCTCGATGATCGTCGTCCGGCCGTCGCGCTCCTTCCAGCGAGTCTGGATCAGGACCTCATCGGCCTCGCCGACGAGCCGAAGGACAACGGTGTAGCCGGAGCCGCCGCCGCGGTCGATCGAGTCGACGGTCGCCTCGTTCGAGGGGAGCGGCAGGAGGGCCAGCACCTCTCCGAGATTCTGTCGAAGTTCCTTGCTGAAGTCCTCGGTCACCCGCTCGATGTCCCCGGCGACGAGGGCAGCACAGAGAGCCTCGGCACGCTCACGAACGTCCTGTTCGTCCATCGATTGGCCCTCTGAAAAGCGCGGATCAAGCGCAGGTGCGATCTCCTTGGAGCCACTCTACACCGAGTTGACGGGACGTGTTTCGAGCCGTCAGGCGTCGAGCCTTGACCTGGTAACGGACGTCGTCCTCGCCGATCGCGTCGTAGCCGATCGAGGAGGACGCGACGAGCGTCAGGCCGAAGGCTCGTGCGGTCAGGTACTCGCTGTAGTCCGCCACGGGATTGTTCGTGCTCCGCACGACTCCCTGGCTCAGCAGCTCGTCGACCATCCGCGCATCGTGTCCCTAGTTGACGTTCTCCACGGTCTCAGCGCCCGCTTCTCGCGCCTCGGCCAGTAGGTGCTCCTCGACCAAGCGGCGGCCGGTCCGGTGCGCAAGATCCAATGGTTCGTGACACTCGGCGACCCTCAGGACCGCCTCCGTGACAACCGCGACCTCCACGATGCCACCCGCCGCGATAAGCGCCCGCATCCGCTCGTTCATGCGGCTATTCGTTCGCTGGCTGGGTTCGGGGTTCCGATACTGCCCGAACCGGCGGCCCAGGTCTTCGCTCTCGCCGATGTACAACCCCCGTGCACCGCCCCCGGTGAGCCGAAAACGGTAGATGCCTGGCCCGGGACCCGGAGCCGGCATAAGAAGCTTGCCGTCGGGTCCGAGGCGAACCTCGCCGACCTCACGCCACGGACCTGGCTCGATCTTCATAGCTCTCCGTCTCAGCCTGCGGCCGGGACGCTCTTCGCGGACTGCGCCTTCTTGTCCTTCTGCGNNCGCCTGCTTGTCCTTCTGCGCCTTCTTGTCCTTCTGCGCCTTCTTGTCCTTCTTTCTGGCCATGACGTTCTCCTAAATGCGGCGGTCGGTCTGGCACACCAGAACTCGCCGACCAAGCCTGAGTGTAGGCGTACTCTCGGTTGCACCGAGCGCCGCGTTGCCCCGTAGTGGCGGCCCGACTTCTTGAACCGCTTGACCCAGGGCCTGGCGCCGCACCCGACACGAGGTGGTCATCGTGTCCGCAATGGGGGCCGGTGCGCCCGTTTCCAACTGCCGGGCTCTAGTCGGCTGCCAACACACGCAACCACTCGCTGATCTCGGGCTCGATTTCGCCAACGGACATGCATTCGGCGATAGCTGGCCCCCGCCGCAGCCGCTCGACTGGCCGGCACCGGCCGGGATCGTCGGCAACCAGCGGGGCGGGGCCAAGGGCGAGGCTAGCGGGGGCCGCTCAGCTACGGCTTGTCCTTGACGCGAAGGGCGGCCAACGAGTGAAGCCCCGCCATCCGCCCCCGTCCGCCCATGTCCGAGCACCATAGGCTGTCAGATCAGGCGTCAACCCGTGGGCGGGGGCTACCCTTGATAACCGGTTCGTAGCGACAGTTGCAGTAGGTGTTCCGGCACTCCCTCAGGGGAAGCTCTGGAGCCTTCGCCGGCTCGAAGACCGTCTTGCTGAGTGATCGGCACGGGCCGCATGGGCCGCTCCCCCAAACCACCACGCGCACACCAAGGCCAAGCGCAGCGTACCGGGCCATCCAGACACGCCGAAGCCGGCGGATGGCCTCGGGATCCCACCGCCCGCCCGCCTCTGACCACCCGCGGGTGAGGGCCCAGTGTTCGTCCATCTCCTTGCGCAGCGGGCCGGCATCCTCCTCTCGAAGGAGGTACACCACGTAGTCGTCACCCCGAATCCGAACGATGGGCTGCTGGCATGAAGGGCACTTCATGCTCCTGAGCGGGAGCTTGACCAGACGTGACGAGCAGTGCGGGCAAGTGTTGCGCGCATAGATGGCACCCTTGGCCTCGGTCGCCTCGCCCAAGAGCGGTGCCCAAGCACGAGCCGCGCCGCCCGGCAGCCGTGCTGCGAAGTTCTTTAGAGACGGCATCGCGCCTCCTACTTGCAGCTATGACGGGCCGCCTGATTGGCGTCCACGTCGCGCATAGTAGTCTCGCGTCGAACCGCCCAGCCGCCCACTGCCAGAGGTATCGCCCGTGCAGATCGAGGTCACCAGTCGCGACATGCTCTACATGCGGAGCCTGCTCGCCGGGAACAGCTACTCGCAGGGGATGGAGATCCCGGGCCCTCCAGGGACGACACTCCGCTACGAGGGCGCCATCGAGTCCCGGGGCGTCGACATCCCGGCGGTGTACGCGTTCGTCATGTCGGTGGCAACCGGTGTCACGGCAGCCATCATCGCCGACTGGATACGTGACAAGTCTCGACTGGTCGCACTTGGCCGGTTCAGGGCTTACGCGATGGAAAGAGCCGGCTGTCAACTGCGGCACCCCGGTCGCGCTCCCGGCCAGTGAACTCGACCGGCAGGTCGCTGCCGGCATGCCGTGGCATCGCCCACTAACTGACGCCATGGGTTCAGGCGCGTTGCGCCATCCCGTCGCTCGGCCAGAACCAGAACAAGGCCGATAGACCGAGTGCCTTTGCCTCCTGCGCAGAATGTCCGCGCGGCCAAAAGGCCTTCGCTAGCCCACCTCCGCCCGTCTCGCGCGATCTGCTATAACTACGCCTGCTCGCCAAGCGGGAGTAACTCAGTTGGCAGAGTGTCTGCTTCCCAAGCGGATCATGCCGCCCCTTCCCCGACCCACCCCGAGCCCTTCTTGACCCATTAACGCTGTCTAAACAGCGCGATTGAGGGGGGTCAGGACGAGCTCAGCCCCAAGGGGCAGTCCCTAGGACAATAGTTGCGTATGCAACCACAACTCCACATTGCCCTCGCTCTTCATCCACGGGGCTAGCGCGTTGGGGCGACGAACTCCGGGCTGAAGTCGACGAACCAGCCTCTGGCCTCGGCATCGCCAATGTCGGCGACCAGGCGAGCGCGGAAGGCCCTGACCTGAGGCGTCATCTCGAGCTGGGAGCGACTCTCCGAAATGCCTCGCTGCACCTCGAAGATGAGCCGCTGTGCGTCCTCCTCATCGAGCCCACCGCACAGAAGCGCCTGCATGGCATGCCTCCACGTCCTTCCGCAAATTGACATCGGCCGAGCAGCGTGCTGGCATGCAAGCGCTTGTTGAGCGCGTCCGGCTAGATGTGCCCGACCAGGATGCCCAGGGCGATGCCTAGCGCGAACACCATCGCCACAGTTGCCAGCTCGCGGCGCCAGTTGAGCCGAAAGCGGCTCGTCAGGCGCAGGTACCAGAGCGGTTCGTCGACGAAGTAGACCTTCGCAACACCCAGCTTGGCTGCGAGTGGCGGGTTGGCGGGGCGGTGACGGTGCTGGAGCTTCACGGCTCGGTCTCCTGAGTGCCCACGCCTGGAGCGGCGGGGTCGGATCGGAGGGCCTTTCTAGCCGGTGTACGTCACGGCTCGATCATGCCACACCGTGCGGGCGAGCAGGTCGCCCACACGACTGCCGGGTGGGCTCGGGAAAGTGAGCATCGGCCTCGTGGCCCGGGTAGAACGCCGGCCCATCGCCAGGCCGTGAATTTCCTGTAACGATCTCCTCTGCTGAAACGGCCAGGAGTGAGAAGCGCTGCGCCAACCGACTGCAAGGAGCCACAACCATGGACACCACGATTACCGCCGCACCCGCTCGCACCGGACGCGCCCCGGGCCCCTCGAAAGCCGGGGCCGCGCCGGCGGCCGCGCCCGAGACGATCGCGCCCGAGCTTCGGGCCTTCGTCGTCCCCATCGGGAGCCTGACACTTCATCCACGCAATCCACGTCATGGTCATCTCGAAGCCATCACCGAGAGCCTCCGCCGCTTCGGCCAGTTGCGACCGGTGGTCGTGCAGCGAAGCACAGGCTATGTCGTCGCCGGGAACCACTTGCGCCGTGCCGCCGCCGCGTTGGGCTGGGAGAACCTGGCCGCAACGTTCCTCGATCTCGACGATGCGACCGCGAGTTCGTATTTGCTCGCTGATAACAGATGTAGTGACCTGGGCACATACGACGACGCTCTGTTGGCTGCCCTTCTCGAGGAACAGGCGGCAGCCGGCAACCTCGCGGGAACCGGATACGGCCGGGTGGACATCGATGAGCTGGTCGCTCGGGTCCTCGCCGAGGCCGAACGCAAAGGTGACCCCGACACCGTCCCCGAGGCGCCCGCCGACGAAGAGCTCTACGTCCGCCGCGGCGAGCGCTGGCGCCTGGGGCGACATGCCCTTCTCTGTGGGGACGCCCTAGACCCCGCCGACGTGGCCCGTCTGCTCGCCGGCGCGGAACCGACGCTTCTGTCGTGCGATCCCCCCTACGGCGTTTCGCTCGACGGTAGCTGGCGCGACGGCGTTATCGGGCCGCGACCCCGCGGCGGACGAGGGGCCGGCCACCGCACGACGACCCTCGCGGGTGACACCCGCGTCGACTGGTCGGAGGCCTTTGCGCTGGTACCGTCCCTGCAGGTCGGCTATGTCTGGCACGCTGCGATCCACGCCTCTGCGGTCGCGGCCGGTCTCGAGCGTATCGGCTTCGATATCGTGAGCCAGATCATCTGGGACAAGACGCTATTCGCGTTGTCACGCTCCTGGTATCACTGGGCGCACGAGCCCGCATGGGTGGTCCGAAAGCCGGGCTCGAAGGTCGGCTTCTTTGGCGCGCGCAACCAGGCCACGATCTGGCGCATCCCCTCCCCCAAGATGGTCGCCGCCGGATCTACCGAGGAGCGCCTAGACCATCCGACCCAAAAGCCCGTGCTCCTGTCCGAGATCCCGATCGCCAACCACCTGCGTGGCTCCGACTCAGTCTACGACCCGTTCGTCGGCTCGGGCACGACTCTGATTGCCGCCGAACGGTTGGGCAGGGTCTGCTACGCCATGGAGATCGACCCGAAGTTCGCCCAACTCACCATCGAGCGCTGGCAGACATACACCGGGGAGCGAGCGGTCCGCGAGGAGGTTGCATGAGCGGCCCGGCGCGGGCGCGGGGCCGCTAGGTGGCAGCTCGGGGGCGCAAGCCGATGGCCGAGGAACTGCGACTGCTCGAGCGGATCGAGAGCTTGTACCTCGGTGGCGGCATGCGCCCGCTCGAGATCCGCGATGCGCTCGCGAGCGCCCAGAACACGACGCCGGTCGAGCTCTCACTGCGCCAAGTCCAGGCGCACCTCAAGCACATCAGAGAGGGCTGGGCGAAGACCAGCGACCCCGCGCACCGCGAGGCCGATCTCGCCGAGCTCGTGGCCAACCTCAAGGACGCGATCCGTACTGCGGCTAGCGCCTCGGCCCGCTATCGCGACACGACGCTCGGGGTCGGCTACGCCAACAACCGGATCAGGGGGATCAATAGCCTCGCGCGCCTGGAGGGCTTCGGCACGGGTTGGGCGAACTCGCGCAATGTGGATACCGACGCCACTGCCCACCCGTTCGACGGACTTCTGCCCGCCGAGCAGGCCGCGAGCATGCGCCACCTAGCCAACATCATCGAGGAGACCGAATGAGCGCTCCCGATACCGGCACCGCCGGGCAGGTGGCAGCCGCCTGGCGGGCGGCTGCGGCTAGGAACGATGTCGCCTTCGCCGAGTACGTCTCGGGTCTGCGCTACCCGGCTCACCTGCGCCGTCTCGTGCGCTTCGCCAACGCGAACTCGCCTGGAGCCTGCGGGGTGCTGCTGCCGCGGGGCCATGCCAAGACGACCGCGGCCATCCACATGGTGGCCCGCCTCATCGGTGAGCGGCGCGGGCGGGTCAAGGTGCTCATCACGACGGCGAGCGAGACCGACGCTCTCAAGCGCAGCACGGCGATCCGCGGCCTAGTCGCCTCACCCCGCTTTGCCCAGGTGTTCGGCTGGGCGCGCGAGGGCGTGGCAGGCGAACGCTGGACTGAGGCCGCATGGACGGTGCGGAGCGCCGAGGCTTATGTCGAGAAGGACGCCACGCTGCGCGCCGGGTCGCTCCTGAGCCTCAAGCCCGGGGCCCGGGCGGATGTGCTCGTGTGCGACGACCTGGTCGGACCCGATGAGAATGCGAGCCAGCGCGGACGCGCCAAGGCCCTGGATCGGTACCTCGCGGTCATCGATCCCATGCTCACCCCCGACGCGACCGTCCTATTCCTGGGCACCCGCTGGCACGAGGACGATCTGTACCGCGCCCTCGCCGATCGCGGAATTCCGTTCTTCACCGAAATGGCGTTGAGCGAGGACGGGGCGGCACTCTGGCCCGAGCGCTGGCCGGCCGAGAAGCTTGCCGCCAAGCGCGCGGCGATGGGGAGCGCCCTGTTCAACCTCCAGTACCAGAACGACCCATCGGGCATGGGCGGCAATGTCATCCGTCGGGAATGGTTCCGCTACGTCGAACGGTTGCCCGAGCGGGGCATGCGCCGGGTCGGGCTGGATCTCAATGCCGCCGCCACCGAACGCTCCGACTACACCGCAGCGGTCGAGTGGTGGGAGGACGCCGACCATAACCTCTATCTCGCCGGGACCTGGCGCGAGCGACTGGCGGAGGGCCATCGGGCCTGGCTGACCGGGCGGACCGACTCGGGCGAGTACGGCGTGCAACCGGAGTTCGGGCGACCCGAGGGACCCAGGCTCCTGTGGCCGGGCGCTCTGCTGCCCGAGGGGTTCGCCGGCATGGCCGGCCCTCCCCTACCAGGCCCCAGACCAATCGTGGCCCTCAACATCGAGGCGACCCAGCACCAGATGACGTTCGTGCGGGAGATGCTCGCGAGAACGTCCCTACCGGCCCGCCCGGTCTATCCCGACCGCGACAAGGTCGCGCGGGCGCGAACCCTCGCGGCGCGCTACGAGGCGGGCAAGGTGTTCCACCTGCGCGGTGCTGCCGGTCTCGCGGACTACGAGGCTGAACTGGTCGCCTTCCCCAATGGCGAGCATGACGACCTCGTCGACGCCGCGGTCTACGGCGCCGATCTGGGCGGCAACGAGTTCTACTTCACAAGCGGGAGCCGTTAGGTCTGGGCGCGGAGTTCACGAACCGGAGGCTCGAGGTCGGCGATGCCGCGAGGCGAGGAAGGCGACGTAGTCGGTCACGCTCGCCCTCTCGGTGTCGGTCAGGCCGGCGAGACGCCCATCGGGGGACGGACCCACGCCGAGTGAGGCGAGTTCGCCCGAAAGGCGTGACGCCGGTATCCCCCACAGGCTCTCGAGCAATTCGACGAAGGCGATGCCGGTTGCGTCCGAGGCGCCGAGAAGATCGGCCGGTGTCGGGCGTGCGCGAGACGGACGAGATGGATCGAGCAGGGCAGCGATGTATCCGGGATCGCGGCCCATGGCTGCACTCAGTGCCCGCATCGAGAGACCGGAGCGATCGAGGACCTCGCGGATTGCCACTCGGAACTCGTCGTCGTCTTGTGACATTTCGCGGTCCTCCGGTAGGTCGATTGAGCTTGAACGATGGTTGCTGGAAGCGCAGGGCTGACGTAATATAGCGTCATGCTAGCGCGAACGGACGACGGTGTCGAGACCCCCTCACGTGCGGCATTCCTCCGACGCCCGAACGGGCGCGATAGCCTTCCGGCCGTGGCTCTGGCGCCATTGATCGCCGAATACACGGCGACGTTCGGCTCGACCTGGTCAAGAGTGACCCGACGCAAGCACGCCGACGACTTCGCGCGTCTCCTCGACTGGCTCAAGGCCAATCAACTGCCGCTGACCACGGAGTCGCTCGACTTCATGACCCTCGTCGACTACGTGACCGACCTTCGCTCACGGCCCAAGGTCTGTGGCGTCTGGCGTGGGTCCCCGAACGCTCTCGCGCGATCCTTACAAGCCGGTCCTGTACAGACCCTCTCCGCGAACAGCGTCAATGCGTATGTGCGGCCGTTGCGCTCACTAGCCATCTGGCTGGTCGATGAGGGTTTGCTCGCGCTCAATCCGTTCCGTCGATCCCGGCGTCGGGCGGCACTCAATCCCCTACTCCCATCAGAAGAGACTCCGACCAAGAGCGCCACCCTTGACGATTTGCGGGCTCTCGAACGAGGCTGCGGCGGTGATGAGCCTCTTGATCTGCGCGATCAGGCCATCGTCTCAATCCTCGTCACGACCGCCGCCCGCAACTCAAGCGTGCGGCTCCTCCGGCTCGATGACTTGGACTTCGAGCGCTCGGTCATTCGCTTCCGCCGGGCCAAGGGCGGCAAGACACTCGAACTGGCCCTCCAGCCGGGGACCGCGACCGCAATCCGAGCCTACCTCGAGCGCGGACGAGCCGCCTTCCTTCCGCCCTCCCGCACGCCGAGCGATGATCCGGGTTGGCTGTTCCTCTCGCACGCTGGCGGTGAGCCGCGGCCGCTCACGATGAATTCAGTCTCGCTCATGCTGACTCGCCGCTACCACGCTGGCGGCGGGAGCCTGCGATGCTTCGGCTCGCACCGCATCCGCCATGCCACGGCAACCCTGCTGGTCAACAACGGGATGCCCCTTGAGGAGGTGAGTCGTTACCTCGGCCACTCCTCGACGATGCCGACCCGCCGGTATGCCCAGCAGACGCCGGAGGCGCTTGGGATTCGGGCCGCTGATGCTCTTGCCCGTGCTGGACTCGTGTCAGGCTAAACGCCAGAAGGAACCCAGATCCTCAGTCGACCCTCCAGACGACGTCAGGATCTCTTAATTGCTGCGGGACGGACATGCTAGAAGGGCAGTTCGTCTTCAGCCACAGCGTCCGTTGACGTGGAAGCGTGGAGTTTGGAGGCCCCCCGGACAAGGAGCACTGTTGCCTGCGCCACGGCGTACGCGTGGACGCGCTCGGTATCGTCGCTGGGGAAGCCACGTCCCCTTCGAGGTGATCCTCGGTCAAGTCTCTGACCATACCGGGGCCTTCGTTCCGACCTACCTCCAAATGGTCACGCCGGTCTCCGCGCCCCACAACCCGAACCATCTGGCGACCGCATCCCTAGCCCTCGGCTCGTTGTCCGCGCAGTCGAAGGAGAAGCTCGTTGTGACTACCAACTTTGACGAGTGCTCGAGAACGCATCGGGCGGCCGCTTCAAGGTTGCCGTTCCACAGGAAGGGTCCTTCGCTCCTCCGAGCTCACCGGCCCTGCTCAAACTGCACGGGACGATCTCAGATCCCGCAAGCCTTGGGACGACGCCGGCCGCTCTGGCAAGGCGAGACGCCCGCGAGTTGTGCGACTCGCTTGCCTCGTGCCTGGCTGGCAGCAGCGTGCTCCTCGTCGGCTACAGCTTCAGCGACACGTTCGACATTTCTCCGGCTCTTCAGAAGGCGGCACAGAACGGAGCGCAGTTCTACTGGGCCTGCAAGGAAGGCGAAGCGCACGACGCGCTTCGGATTCCGTTTGAGGCAACGATCCCCACACAACCTGTTTGACGCGAACCGGAATCTGCTACGTCGCCTTGTGCCGGATGCGGGAAAGGGCTACGTAGACCCGGCCGGAGCCGGTGACCAATTGGCTGTTGCCAGACGCGGCTGCGAGGCGGCCCAGGCAGAAGTCCAGACGCCCGTTGCCGCCAGGCTCGCGGCGTTCGGCGCCCTGTGCTATTGGCTCGAGAAGGAAAGCGTCTGCCGGCGATTGACTGCAATCGCCTCTCGGGATCGATCTGCCCGGGCGACGCTAGCGGCCCATCCGTGGAGGGACAAGCGCCGCATTGAATGGGCCAAGATCTAGGCGGAACGCTTCGGTTTTGACGGCTACAGTCGAGCGCCCGCGCTTAGCTAAGCCGCGCGAAGTCTGTTGCTGTCCAGTTGGGATCGACTGAAGGATCTACGTTGGCTCCTCCACTGATCCGATTGTGGGCGTACCCCCTGGCGCCGAAGACTCGGCCACCGAGCTGGCGGCGTCGCCTTCAGGGCTAGTAGCAGACCCGACGTGCTCAAGCTGCGGGAGACAAGAGGGATGGATCGCCAGTCTCCCCCTGACCTCGTTTCTGACCTCCGACGTCTTGGGACGACTGTCAAACACGGAGGGACGAGCCGGCACGGGCAGCCGCCGCTCCTCAGGCCCTGGCAATCGGTGTGAGGGTGACCGTCAGGACAGTTCCAGCAACGCGATGAAACCATCGTGGGCGCCTAGCCTTATGGGGGCGGTTTGCAGCTCCGTGCGAACAGCGCGCCGACGGCATCGGCGAGGTCGCCTGCGCTGAACGGTTTCGCGAGCGGCGGTGGTGCGCCGGCGGGGAGGACGTTGCCACCGTGGCCAGACATGAAGAGGACAGGCAGATCTGGGCGGATCGCGGCGATGCGCTCGGCTAGCGTTGGGCCACTCATGGTCGGCATCACGACGTCGGTGACGAGTGCGTCGAACGCGCCTGGATCACTTATCCCGGCGTCGAGTGCGACGCCGGGATCGCCAAAGGCGAGTACGCGGTACCCATGATCCTCGAGCACGCGCTGGGCGAAGATTCGCACCGCAGGCTCGTCCTCGACCAGCAGGATCGTTTCGGTCGCGTCCGTTCTGGTGTTGGCAGTCGCAGCCTTCGCCGGAGCCTCCGGCGTGGCCCCATCGAGCGCCGGGAGGTAGACCCGGAAGACGCTGCCACCGCCCGGGCGGCTTTCGACGTCTATATAGCCCCCCGCCTGCTTGACGATGCCATACACGCTCGCGAGCCCAAGTCCGGTGCCCTCGCCGGGTGGCTTCGTCGTGAAGAAGGGCTCGAAGAGATGCGCCTGCGTCGCTTCATCCATGCCGACGCCTGTATCGGACACCTCGAGTAGGACGTGGCGGCCGATCTGCGACCCTGGATGAGCTCTGACGAAGGTCTTGGTGAGAATGGCTGGCTTCACGGCGAGGTGTAGCGCGCCGCCCGCGGGCATGGCGTCGCGGGCGTTTGCGGCGAGGTTGAGCAGGACCTGATCGATCTGCAGCCGGTCGGCGAGAACACAAAGGACATCGGTGGAGGAATCGAGCAGGACGTCAATGTCCTCCCCGACGAGGCGGCGCAGCAGGGCCACCGCGTCGCCTGCGACTTCGGCCAGATCGAGAGCCACCGGGTGCACGTCTGCTCGACGGCTGAAGGCGAGCAGCCTTTGCGTCAGCTGAGCGGCGCGCTCGGCAGCGCGCTCGATCTCGAGCACGTCCTCCCGCCCCGGGTCGCCGGGCGAGTGCTCCGCAAGATGAAGCTCGGCGAACCCCCGGATGGCGGTCAAGAGGTTGTTGAAGTCGTGGGCTACCCCGCCCGCAAGCCGACCGACCGCCTCCATCTTCTGGGCCATGAACAGCTGCTGCTGAAGGAGATGTCGCTCGGTGATGTCTTCGCAGACGACGAGCACAATGAGCCCGCCCTGCTGGTCCGGCACCGCACGGGCGGTCTCCTTCACGTCGAGCAGGCTTCCGTCCTTGCGAACCCGGCGCGACTCCCAGCTGAACACGTCACTGGGGTGGGCAACGCACTCCGCCAGGTGAGCGATCGCCTCGGCCTGCTGGTCGCGCGGGATTATCCGGAGCACCGAGCCGCCTACGAGCTCGCCCTCCGTGTAGCCGAGCTGGCTCGCGCCAAACGCGTTTACTGAGAGCACGGTCCCAGTGGGATCGATGGTGAAGTACATCGACGGGATGTTGGCGTACAGCGCGCGATAGCGCTCCTCGCTCTCGCGCAAGGCCTGCTCGGCACGCCGCTTGTCGGTGATGTCGCGGACCGACTCGACGACTCCTGTGAAGTGGCCGGCGGCGTCGCGGAGGGCTGTGGTCAATACCACTGCGGCAAAGCGAGAGCCGTCCTTGCACACGTAGGTCCATTCGGACTCTTCGGCCAGGCCCCGACGGGCCAGGGCGACCAGGGTCTCGATGCCAGGCTCGATGAGCGTGCCAAGTTCTGAGGTTAGGGCGGTGGCGCGTTCAACGACCTCGCGCGGGTCGCGGTAACACGAAGCGCGACATCGGTTAGAGAAGGAAGAGGACGGCATCGGCTATGTCGTCCGGGCGCCCGAGACGCGCGAGCGGCGCGTGGACCCGGAGACCGCCCGCGAATACCTGCGAGTAGGTCGGATCAAGGCGCAGCGGATCGGGCGCTTCCCGCCGTTCGGGATCTGAGCACGATGTGGGCCATGGCGACGCGGCGGAGCAGCGCGCTGGTGCCAGCTCCCGTTCTCTGAAGTCCGCGTCCGCGATCGGCGGATCGTCGGCGCGCGCCTCGCCGACGATAGCCACCTCGAGCTAGTCGCATCAGCAACCGCGCGGCCGCTCAACTCGGCCGACCAGACCCCTCGCCGACGTGGCCCGATCTATCGGGGCCCTTTTGAACTCGGCACACTAGCGAGCCGGACTCTTCTCTCTCTGCCGTGGGTACACGGTGTCGCAATCGATGACCCCGATTGGCCTGGCGATCCAGTCCGTTGTCGCCTCGAGGAATCGCAGGACGTGGGGCGCCTTCATGTGGATGTCCACGGCCTCCTGGTCGCGGTAGACTTCGAAGAGATGCATAACGTCGGGATTGGCGCTATCCTGGGCCACGTTGAACACCAAGCAGCCGGGTTCCCTCTCCTCGGAACCGACCGCGTTCTTGATTAGCTCCTCGATGAACGCCTCCCGATGCTCAGGCTTAACGTCGATGGTGACGACAAGCGCCTTCATGGGTGCCTCCAAGCCTATGGGACGTCATGACAACTCGCCGGCGAACCTCACGGAAACCGGGACTGACGGCGCGAGCCGCGGCCTGCCTCCGGCAGCGACTGGGCCCCGGCTGCGACGTTGTCGGTCTCACATATGTGACCGTCCCGATATCTGACGGCGTTACCTCAGTTGACCTGTACATGGTGGCCGGGTTCCATCTCGGCTTCGCGGCGACCATTGCTGGGCGGACACTCATTTGCGCTCCTGGGCCACCTCTTCTTCCAAAGCGATGGAGTCTCCACGGGTCCAAAGACGGTTCAGAATGATCCTTGCGTCTACAACCTTCAACCCCCGCCCTTCCGCATACACCAACACAGGGTTTGCGTCCGACTCGGCGATCTCGTCGCTCAGGTCGATGATCATCTGCGAGTAGCGGCTCACCGTTGTCGCGAGCGCAGTGCGGTCGCAGGGAGCGGCGCCGCGAATGCCCGTAAGGATCGGCGCGCCCTGAAGCTCCTCGAGCATTACTTGCGCGTGCCCCGGGGAGATCGGCGCGACACGATAGGTCACGTCCTGCAGGATCTCCGTGAAGATCCCGCCCAAGCCCACCATCATCGTGGGGCCGAATGCGGGGTCGTTGACGGAACCAAGGATGACTTCGACCCCAGACGGCACCATCTGCTGGACTGCTATGCCTTCAATTCGCGCGTCCGCTTTGTACGCTTGAGCGCTTGCAAGGATGGTGCGATACGCGGCTTTCACGTCAGCCGCGCTGTTTAGGTTGACCTTTACCCCCCCCGCGTCCGACTTGTGCAGAATGTCATGCGACGTGATCTTCAACACCACCGGATATCCACGTTTCTCGGCCAGCCGGACGGCCTCATCCTCGGTCGTCGCCAGATCGGTGGCGACGACTGGCAAGCCGTAAGCCGCGAACACTAGCTTCGACTCGACCTCGGTGAGGTGAAGCCGGCCCGCAGTCCGCGCCTGCCCCATTATGGCCCGCGCGGCAGCCTCATCCACGTCGCTGTAGCGCGTAAACACCTCCGCGGCCAAAGTGGCGTTGTGTGCGTATTCGTGCAGTGCCGCTATGCCGTTTATGGCGGTGTCCGGCGCGCCGTAGGTAGGGACACCCTGTCCGACTAGCCAACGGATCGCGCGTTCGGTCTCTGCGCCTCCAATGAACGACAGAGTCACAGGCTTGTCTACCACGGCCGAATCGTCCATCGCGCGCTTGATGGTCGCGGCTATCTCCATCGGGTCGTCTCGCCCCACATCACAGAAGAGCACGACCAGACCGTGTACCCAGGGATGCTGCAATGCCGTTCGCACCGTCGCAAAGTACTCGGGGCTACCACCCATCCCGGTCAAGTCGACGGGATTCATCGCAGTGCCGATCTCGGGCAGATACGCGCGCAACGAAGCCTGCAGGTCCTTCGGCGCGAAGTGCAGGGGGATGCCGCAGCGCTCAGCCGCATCTGTCGCCAAGACCCCGACTCCACCGCCGTTCGATATCACCATCAGGTTGTCCCCTGACATCGGTGGCTGCAGAGAGAGCGCGAGCGTGCGGTCGAACAGGTTGGTGAGGTCTGAGGCGCGGACGACACCCGCTTGTTGGAACGCGGCCTCATAGATCTTGCCCGTGCCAGCCATCGCGCCGGTATGTGATTGCGCCGCCACGGATCCGTGCGCCGAAATACCCGCCTTAAGGACCACGATGGGCTTGTGCACCCGCTGTGCAGTCTCAAGGAACAGCCGACCGTTCTTAAAGCCCTCGACATAGATCGCTATGGACGTCGTCTGATCGTCTTCATCGAGCCACCGCACCAAGTCATCGAAATTGACGTCAGCCATGTTGCCGACCGATATCATCTTGTCGAAGCCCACATTGCGAACGTGGCTCGCGGCACTCATCGCAATCACGAGGGCGCCGCTCTGGGAAACAAGTGCGGCTCTGCCCGGGAGCGGCATGAATGGTGCAAACGACGCGTGCGTATGGTCGGAGTTGGACATGATGCCGACTATGTTCGGCCCCAGGACGCGCATCCCGTAACGTCGTGCTACCGTCACAAGATCCGTTTCGAGGTCCGTGCGGCCAATCTCGCTGTAGCCGGACGCCACTACGATCAACGCCTTGACGCCCTTGTGACCGCATTCCTCGGCCACCGCTAGCGTTCGAGCTGCCGGCACTACCAGCATCGCCGCGTCAATCTCTCCCGGCACGTCCAATACCGAGCGATAGCAGCGGATGCCCAGCACATCACCGCATTCGCGGCTGTTGATAGCGTAGATCTGGCCGGGGTACTTGCCGTCGACAAGGTTCTTCAGCACGAGATAGCCGATCTTGCCTGGCGTATTGGACGCACCAATGATCGCGATGGACTTCGAACGAAGCAAGGGTGTGAGGCTTTCGGAGCTCATCTGATCTCCCTCACCCACGATCGAGTGGGGTATTAGAGTGCAAAGAGGAGCGGGCGCTCCGTTCGTTGTATGACTGGCAGCCCGTCGACGACAACGGCCATGGTCCGCGACACGAACGCGAGACAAGTCGGGAGGGCTACCTTGCCAGCGTGGCGAGGTAGCCCTCCCTGTGCCCATCCAGAGAACTCTATTTCGTCGAGGACGGGAGCGTGGACGGGAGCGTGGACGAGGCCGAGGCCGATGCCAGCATCGAGTCGACATTGTCCTTCGTCACCGTCAGAAGGCCGGTAATGACGCGCGGTGGAACGGGTGCGACCACCGTCCTGGGGAACCCGCTCACCGTCACTGCGGTGTGGTTGTACCAGTACAGCATCTGAAGGCCCCAATACGTGAACATGGCGCGCTGCTGCACGAGCACGGTGGACACCTCGCCGGTCTTCAGGAGGCTGAAGAGCTCGTCGGCACCTTGTATCGTCACAACCTTCACCTTGCCCAGTTGGCCGCCCTCTCGGAGCCCCTGGACAATACCCTGACCGGAGCTCGCGTCGACGCCCGCGATGCCCACCAAATCAGGATGGGCGGCGAGGATCTGCGAGGTCAGCGATGCTGCAGTAGCGGCAACGCCCTTGTCATTCTCATTCGCCACGACGTTAAGACAAGATCCTTTAAGGGCAGCGGCGAAGGCCGCCGTCGCCTCGTCATTGTTTGTCTTGCCAACGACGGACAATGTGGCGACGGGTCCGCACGTGCTGCCCAGGGCAGCCTTGAGGTCCAATGCGAGTGCGGTGCCAACATCGCTCCAGGCCGTCCCGATATAGCTCAGACGGTTCGAGCCAGGCACATCGCCGTCCACGGTGATGACCGGCACGCCGGCACTGATGCATCCGGCGATTGACGGGGCCTGCGACCCATTGAAGCCATGCAAGAGCACGCCGGCAGGATGTAGTGCACACACCTGTTCTGTTGTGGAAATCTCGCTTGTCACATTACCGTCAGTCGGCCCCGCTATCTTTACCTGAACGCCGAGTTCGCCCGCAGCCAAATACAAGGCAGGAATATCGGCCCGTTGAATAATCGGCAGTGTGGTGTAGGCAGAGATCCAGTAATACAACTCGTTGCTGGACCCGCCGCCAACCTTCGTTGACGAGTTGGGGGCGGCCGTATTCGTTGAGGAGTTGCAGCCGGCAACAACGATCGACATGATTGCCAGCGCCACCACGATCCAACGACCAGTCCCTCGCAGTTGAGTCGCCATCAGAATCCACTCCCTTTCTATGCCCTAAGATCCGATGCGAAAGCTGAACGCGTCGCCGCGCCCATAACGGCCGTGATCGGCCACAGTGTCACGCACTCTCTCGGTGAGTCACGCTGTCAAGCCCAACAGCGATGATCAACACAACTCCGGTGACGATGTTCTGCCAAAACACCCCGACGCCGAGGTGCAGAAGTGAGTTCTGCACCAAGGCGATGAAGAGGACGCCTAGGACACCGCCCAAGACAGTTCCCTCGCCTCCTTCCAAGCTCGCACCGCCCAGAACGGCAGCCGTGACGATCTGCAATTCAGATCCGGCTCCTGCCGTGGAATCTGCCCCACTAAGCCGTGCCGCGTCGAGGACTCCTGCTAGTGCCGCAAGGGTCCCCATGATCATGAACGCGACCGTCAGCACTCGCGCGTTGCGAATGCCAGAGAGTTTCGCCGCCTTAGCGTTTCCGCCGATGAAATACAGCTGCCTGAAGTAGGCGGTCTGGCTCATCAAGAACCACGAGACAAGGACAACGGTGATCGCAATCCAGAATGGCAACTGGAACCCGAATAGCACCGTTTGTCCAAATACCGTAAGAGACGCCGGCAAGCGGTCGATTCCCGAGCCAGAGATGAGCTGCGTGAGCCCAAGGAAGGCACTCATCGTGCCAAGAGTCACGATGAGTGGATTGATCCGGAGACGAGTGACCAAGAGGCCATTGATCAGCCCGGCGCCGGCGCCTGTAGCAAGGGCGCATAGAGCGGCAATAGGCCCCGGCACTCCGAGGCCGATCGACAGGGTGCCGGCGACAATCCCTGCCAATGACAAGACACTCCCAACTGACAGGTCAAACGCCCCGGCCGCCAGGAGCATCATCATGCCGCAGACCATGATGCTGTTCCTCGTTGTGTTGAGAAGAACAGCCTTGGCATTCGGCATCGTGGGGAATGTGGATGGGTAAAGGGCGGCCATCGCAAGTACAACGACGATGATGAGCAGGGCGATAAGCCTCGGCCTCGACTCGAGGAACCATAGAGCAGTCTCGCGGGTAAGTCGCGCGAGCCTTTCAGCCAATGGAGCGCGGCCAGCGATGCCAGATCGCCCGACCGTATGGCCCTGAGAACCCGTCTCAGTATTCATGCTGCACCTTGAACGTTGTAAGGCTCACCAGATGCAAGGCAAATAACCTCCTCCTCCGTTGCGTCAGCGCCGTTCAACATCCCAACGTTGCGACCCTCCCTGATCACGATGATACGGTCCGCCAGCGACAGCACTTCCGGAAGGTCAGATGACACCACCAGGATTGCTGCCCCTTGACTCGCGCTCTCTCTCAAGATGCGGTGGAGGTCCTCGCGCGCCCCAACGTCGACCCCTCGTGTGGGTTCGTCAATGATCAGGAGTTCGGGCTTACGGGCGAGCCACTTGGCGAGCAGGACCTTCTGTTGATTCCCCCCGCTCAACTCGGCGACTCTCCGGCTAGGGTCTGGCGGTGAGATGCGGAGTTCGCGGATATACGTCTCGGCCAGCCGCCGTGCCCTCGAATTGACGACTAGGCCTAGCTTCGACAGCTGGTCCAAGTTACAAACGGCCAGGTTCTGGACGATGGTCATTCTCGGGATCAAGCCTGACTGCAACCTGTCCTCGGGCACCATGGCCATGCCGCGCTCGATGGCCTCTGCCGGTGAGTGGTGGTCAGATGGCGTGCCGTTGATCCAAACCGATCCGCCGTTCCTCGGGCGAGCACCGAAGATCGCCTCGCAGGTCTCCGTCCTGCCTGCGCCGACGAGCCCAGCAAGACACACAATCTCGCCTCTTCGCACGTCGAAAGACACATCGTGCACGCGAGGCGAGGAACAGAGGTTGCGGACGTCGAGCACCGGGATGCCGTCGGTTGATGTGGACCCTGGTTTGCGCTCAAAGGACAGGTCTCGGCCGACCATGAGGCGGATGAGTTCAGCAGGGCTCACTTTCGCTATGGGACGGCTGCCGGATACTCGTCCGTCCTTCAAGACGGTGACCCGATCTGCGATTTCGAATACCTCGGCGAGACGGTGCGTGATATAGAGGACCGCGACGCCTTTCTGGGTGAGTCGCCGGATAATCTCGAACAGCCGCTCCGTATCAGAGCGGGTCAAAAGCGACGTCGGCTCATCGAGTATCAGCAGCCTCAATGACCCTGTGATAGCCGAGGCCATGGATGCGATTTCTCTTTGAGCAAGGGAGAGCGACCCGACTTTGGCCGACGGCCGAATGTCGGCGTGGAATGGTTCCAGGGCGCTGGCCGCCCACTGATTCATCTGGAGCCAGTTGATTCGCCCGAAACTGCGTTTCGGCTGCTTTCCAAAGAACATACACTCGGCAACGCTCAGGTTCTCGGCCATGACGTCCTGCTGATATACAGGCCGAATACCGAGGCGGGTGGCTTCCTGGCGCGATAGACCGTGCAGTTCATCGCCATCGAACAGGAGCCGTCCCGAATCTGGCGAAATCGCCCCGGAAATCACCTGAACCAGAGTGGACTTGCCTGCCCCATTCTCGCCGACTATCGCGTGAACTTGGCCAGGGGCAATGACGAGAGACACGTCTCCCAGGGCCTGCACTCCGGGAAAGGACTTGCAGATGCCCTCAATTGTCAGGAGCGGCGTTTCTGGAGGGCCAGCTCCTTGGACGGCCGCGGCCTCGTAACCGTTTTGGGCCGTCTGCCCATTGCCGATGAGATCGCTCGTCACCCTCTCACCTCCAATTCTTCCGAAGCAACTCTTCGCCGAACTCCCGGACTATTACCTGGGAGTGGGCAAGGTGATCCTCTAGGGCTT
>PLMA01000062.1 GCA_003141455.1 Chloroflexota bacterium
CTGGGCGCGTACGGCTGGCCGATTCGGTCGAGCAGGTCGCGGAACTTCTCGCGATCCTCGGCCATCTCGATCGCTTCCAGGGGCGTGCCGATGAGCCGGACGTTGTACTTGTCGAGGACGCCGGCCTTGGCCAGGGCCACGGCCAGGTTGAGCGCCGTCTGGCCACCGAGCCCGGCGAGGAGCCCCTCCGGCCGCTCTTTGGCGATTACCTGCTCGATCGCCTCCACGGTGAGCGGCTCGAGGTAGACGGCGTCCGCCACCTCGGCGTCGGTCATGATCGTGGCCGGGTTCGAGTTGACGAGGATCGTCCGAACGCCCTCGGCCCTCAGCGCGCGACATGCTTGGGTGCCGGCGTAGTCGAACTCGGCCGCCTGGCCGATAACGACTGGCCCGGAGCCGATGATCAGCGCGCTCTTGGGCTTGGGCGCGCGCTCACGCAAGGCCGGCGCGGCGGGTGGCGCGGCGGGCGGGGGCTCGGGCTGCGGTGTTTCGGGCTGCGGCAACGGCGGCTCTCTCACACAAAAAAGCCACCGGCCAAATTGGCGCGGTGGTTCCCGTTGCAGACGACCATGGACCTCCTTTTCCGGCCTCTCTGGACCGGTACGCCGGCCTCACAGGACCGGCCGCAAAGGTTAGAGGAAGGGTATCACGAGATCCCCTCGCCGGGTCACAATCCTTGGCCTAGCGACTGATCCATGCCCCCCGACTGCTCCGATTGAAGAAAGTAAGGTCATATCCTTGGGGAAGCCGCCGCCGGAGTTTGCCGCGTACAACCTCCGCCCATTCGGGGAGGTCAGCATGGCCGACCGGCCGCGAGGGACCCTAGTACAGCTCCAGAGAGTGCACATTCTCGGCGACCACGACCCTCTCCGCCTTGGGTCCGACCGAGTGGGAATACAGGCGGACATGGATAGTGAACCAGCCGAGCGGCCAGCCCTTGGTCGAATGGCGATAGCTCCGAGACACGGAGACGTTGCCATTGAGTGTGCCCGGCCCGGAGCTGTGAGGCAGCGTGATCGGATCCCAGTCCCAATTAGTGAAGCTGGACCCAGAGTGGATCACGTAGTTGTCGAAGAATCCATTCTCTACCGACCCCGAGAATGTGACGGTGGTCGTGTAATCGGAGCCCGCCCTAGCACGGCGCGGCGCGATCGATGAAGACATCGATTGGCCACCGGCGGACTCGGAACCCTCCTGTCTCCGAAGATACTGGATGAGCTGGGCGTAGGCTCGCCGGAAGTTCGATGCCTCGCTCGACCGGCGCGCAGTAACGCCCTGGAACGTGAAGGGCAGGTCGTCCTGGGCGTGCACGAATCCCTTGAGAGACCCAAGAATGGCCGTCTCGACAATGGGCAGAATGGGCTTCTCAATGCCCCGGGCATAGCCGATCTCCTGATTGACCCATTGATTGGCAATCGACGCACTAGTCAGTATTGGTACGAACGTGTCGGCCTCTTGGATCGCCCTCGTCACCTTTACGACCAGGGGCATCCCGGGCATCTGGCGGGCGACTACCACTACTGGCTCGAACCCGTTCTTTTCGAGGGCAGAAGCGAGCGCGATTCGCTTGTTATCGTCCTGCGAACAATGGCTGACGAACACCTTCATTCGAGGGTGGCTCCATTCGAGCGGCTCGGCGGTGGGGTCGTCCCACCGCCGCGATGATACTCAAAGCCGGCTGTCGGCCCAGCCGGGCAGAGCATCTGCTGGCCGTCAGTTTCCGCCAGAGCTCGTGCCGCAGGAGTGCCACTCCGTCATTGCTCCGACGCGGCAGCGACTGCCGCCAGCAACTCATGCGGCTCGAAGACCGGGAGCGTCGCGTTCGCGAAACCCTGGCGGTCACGGGTGACGATCGCCGACATACCCCCGGCCGAGGCGGCCTCGTGCAACACCGCGTCCTCGAAGTCCGCAAAATCGAGCTTGAGCGCGTGGGTGAGCACGTCGCGATCGACAGTTGCGACATCGAACAAGCCCAGCAGATCTCGCACCTGAGCCTGCGCACGCTTGGACCCGAAAGACTTCGCCGCGATGTAGAACACCGTCGTGGCTGTGGTAGCGCAAATCGACCCTTCGAGGTTCCCGTTGTCCACGAGCGAGAAGAGCCGTGCGGCGGCGTCTACGTGGGGCTCCCTCTCCAGGAGGACGTCGAGGACGACGTTGGTGTCGAACAGCACCTTCACCGGTACTTCTCTTCGAGGTGCTGGCGGTAGTCCTCTTCCGTTGCCGCCGCGCCCTTGAGCGAGCCGATGAGCGAGCGGATCCGCGGCGTGATTTCCGGACCGGAGACATCCTCACCGGAATCGATGAGCGCAAAATAGTCCGCGACGAGCCGGGAAACGGACTTGCCCGACTTGCTGGAATAGCGCTTCGCGTTGCGGATGAGTCCGTCGTCGAGGCGCAGGGTCAGCTTGGTGTTCATGGTCGATCCTTGTGCCGTACAGATGCCATGGCAATTGTACGTCTCCAGAGAGCGCGCGTAAACCGACAGACCCCAGAGTCTGGACAAGCTCGAGCATCACTTCCTCTACGCGCGACCGGCGGACGGAGATGAGGCCGCCTCGAAATCACTGAGTTCGGACCGATACCGTTCCACCAACTCAGCCGGAGAAAGAACTGCCGCGCCCGCACGGGCGCCTGGCGGGTAGTGGCCCAGGTTGCCGGTTACCAGGGCATCCGCCAGAGCGGCCAGGGCGACCTCCAGAAACGGTTCATCGTCCGGATCGGGCAGCCGAGTCGCGAGCGGCTCGGATGCCACCATCTCGCCGCTGGACTCGAGGTGCTCCAGAAGAGTTGCGACAGCATTGGGGTCGAAGCCGAACCTGCGCCTCGCCAGGACGCCGCGATACTCCGAGACGATCCGCGCGTCCAGGCACAGACTGAGCAATCCGGTCGATACGAGTCGGACGATTTCGCCGGGGGGGCCGAAGGGCGAGAGCAATCCCGAAACCAGAACGTTGGTGTCGAGGACGATCCTCAACTCCGGCGGGCCTTGCGCGCGGCCGCGATTTCGGCCTCGATCTCCGCTTCGCTGAGCTTCTGAGCTCCGCGGGCGACCGATCGGCCCTGCATCGAGGCCACGGTATCCACTGCGCGGGCCCGGCGAAACGCAGCCAGCGACTCCTCCACGTTCGACTCCCCAACCGCGGCGAGGATGGCGACGGGACGCCCGTTGCTCGTAATGACCATCTCTCGTTCCTGGGGCAGCTCGCGCCAGATCTCGGCCGATCTCCCGCGGAGATCCCGGACGCTTACAAACTTCACAGTGTGGCCTCCATTGTGTCGCAACTGTGCACGCAACCGTCACCCGCGTCAATGCGATTCCGAGTGCACTCCAGAGGTAATGCCGGGGCGCGCCCGCCGTCGGTCCAACGGCTGCCTGCCGTTCCTTTCGGCCGAAGGCCAATCGGTCGCCGTTGCCTCGGCGGACAGGATCGCCGCTTTCTGCGCGAAATCCTCTGCCCTGCCCGGCCGTGGTGGCGGATTTCGGGGGCTGAACCGATCGGAACCACATCGTGCTGCTGGCCGTCCTTTCCGGCCGAAGGCATGTCCGGTCGCCGGCGGCTCGTCAGGCCGGGGCGACCACCGCCAGGCCAAGGCCGCGAGCCGCGGAGGCGAGCCGTTCGTCGTAGCAGACGAAGGCCGCCAGGTCGCCCGCCAGCTCCAGGGCGGTGGCTAGATGGATCGCGTCGAGCGTGCGCAGGCCCGCCGGGCCGAGCTGGCCGCCTCTGGCCGCGATGGCCGCATCCAAGCCGATGATCGTCAGTGCCGCGAGCGCCGCGGCTACAGCGTCTCCCAAATCCGAGGCGACCCGGCCCACGGCCCGCGACACCTCGACGGTCGTCAGGATGCTCGACGCCAACGGTCCGGCCGACGACAGGTAGCTCCGCAGAGCTTCGCTCTCCGGCTCCCGAACGATCAGCTTTACCACGGCCGACGAGTCGAGGTAGACGCTCAACGCTCGTCCTCTCGCATGCGCACCAGGGCGGCGGATACCGAGCCGCCCGACGCGAGTTCGATCGGCTGCGGCAGGGCCCCGATCTCGCCGGCCGCAGGCCGAGCCCTGTGTTCTGCCACCAGGCGCTCGAGCGCGCCCGACTCCGCCGCAGGAAGCGGTCCGAGTCGAGCCACCGTTCGGCCCCGATCAGTCACGTCGAGCGTCTCGCCGCGCTCCACTCGCCGAAGGTACACGGACAGGTTCTGGCGCAGCTCTCGAACCCCCACTCGGGCGCGCTGCGCTCCTTCACTCATCTCGACCGTCCATGTAGCACATGGTAGCACATCAGTAGGCGGCCTCCGGGACAACGACCTCCCCGGCGGAACGCCGGGCTCTGGCGCTGCATGATCGACACGTCCAGTCGTTAGGCGCGGAAGGGGGACCGCCCGGGGCCGGGCGGCCCTCTCCGCCGCCGCTCTCATCCACGGCTCAGCCCTTGTAGGCCGCGGCCGGGTTTCCTTGCCGCCATCAATGATGTCCACTTGCAGCCAGGATGCGCCGATGAGCGAAGCGGCGACTGCCTGGTCGCGTTCCCGTCCCGGTCGGCCGCCAGCTCGCGTGGCAGGCCGCGCTGGATTTCCGGGCCGGCTAGGTCGATCGGTCGCCCGTGTTCTCGCGGACCCTGAACTCGACGATGCGGCGGATCAGGTCAGTCGGCAGCGGCTGGTCCAGAGGGAACTGGGCCGAGCCCTTCCCCTGCTTGTAGGGCCTGAGCTCCTCGCTGAATGCCTCTATCCCGCTCGGGATCGGATAGAAGCCGATGTGCCTCGCGTAGCCCGCGAAATGCACCAGGTGGCGCCCATTCAGATCGAACGTGGGTATCGCGTAGCTGATCGTCTCTGTCGCGCCGGGCGCTGCCGCCCTGATGAGCGCTCGCAGCTCCGCCAGCACCTTCTGAGTCCCGGCCGGGAACCTCGCTATGTACTCGTCGATCGTGCCGGCAGTCGACCTGGTCGCCATCTTGCGCACCCTACCAGCTAGTGGAGCAACTGCAGAACCAGAAGAGGTGCCCCGACCACCAGCAGACACATCAGGAGCAGGAAGAGGAAGACCAATACCCTGCCGAGTGGATGCGCCAGGTTCAGCGACGACCCCATCCAGGGCTTCGGCTTGTGAACCCATATCCGACTGTCCAGCCCGCTGTGATAGAACCCAAAGCACTTACCCCAGTTGTCTGGGTTGCTCCACTCGCGCTCGTTGATCTCAGCTTGATTCATGTCAGTCCCAGCCCCGATGCGGCGTCGACTGGCGCAGGACCTGCGGCGTGTGCCATTGGCGCGGCAGCGAGCATGCCGATGGCCAGAGTGACCACGATGCCAGCCGAAAGCGGCAATCTGGCACCGCGAACCCGTGTGTTCACAGTCCCACCTCCTGAAAGATCCTTGAAAAACCCGGCCGCGAGAATACCACCGGCCACCAACCACCAGACATCGATTGATTGGGCCTCCAGAGCCGTCCTCAAACACTCCTGGACACCGGTCTATCCTCACTCTAGAATAGTTGGAGGAGGCTGTCACCGATGACCAATGCGGAGCTTGCCGTGCTGAGCCTGGTCGTCGAGACCCCGCGCCACGCATACGAGGTCGAGCAGGTCATTGCCGAGCGTGGCATGCGCGACTGGACCGACGTGGGGTTCTCGTCGATCTACTACCTGCTCGGCAAGATGGAGCGCGCGGGGCTGGTCCAGGGACACAGCGACGACGCGGCGAGCAAAGGCCCGGCCCGCCGGGTCTACTCACCTACCGCCAACGGGTTCTCGGCCTGGACGGAGGCGAGCCTGGCGGCACTGAGCCTGCCGCAGGCGAAGATGCCGTTCCTGCTCGGGCTGGCCAACCTCCCAGGGCTTCCCACGGACCGCGCGCTCGAGGCGGCGCGTGCGTGCCAAGCCGCGCTGGACGAGCGCTTGCGCGAGCTAAAGGAGAAGCGCCGTTCCATCGGGGAGATGGAGTGGTTCGTGGACGAGGTCTTCGACTACAGCGAGCACTCGCTGCTGTCGGGACGCGATTGGGTGGCCGGATTCGTGAAGCGGTTCGAGCAGAGGAGTGAGGCGAGACAGATGCCGAAGAAGATGAAGCCGTTCGTACCCGAATTCGCGGAGATGCCCGCGGTGACGGTGGCGGTCGTGCACACGGTGGGCGATCCGACCGTCGTCGCCTCGAGGGTGTTCCCCGCGCTCTACGGCGCAACCTATGCCCTGAAGTTCTCGCTCAAGAAGCAGGGCGTGGACTACAAGGTCGGCCCTCCGTGCGGGCGATGGTTCGGGGGCCCCGATTGGATGACGATCCCACGCGAGAAATGGGAGGCAGCCTGGGCGATCCCGATTCCGGAGGGCACGACAGAACTGTTGCAGAAGGATCCCGAGACCCCAGTCACCATCGAGACGTGGGAGTACGGCTCGGTCGCGCAAATCCTCCACATCGGCACCTACGCCGGGGAAACCCCGACGATCCAGCAGCTCCACGACTTCATCGCTGCCGAGGGATATGAGATCGCCGGCCCGCATGAGGAGGAGTACCAGTCGTCGCCCTCCGCGAAGGCACCCAAGACGGTCATTCGGTATCAGGTGCGCAAGCGCGAGAGCTAGCGCGGCGACTGGTCCGCCCTAGGGTTGGGGGATGGCCGAAACTCTCCTCAGACCATCCCCTGCAGCCGTCGCTGGAGCTCAGCCGTGTCCAGGTGGACCGGCTCAGCCTTGCCGACCGTGGGTTCGGGCGCCGCGCCGCCGTGACGGGCACGCGCGGCCGAGATGAAGCGGTCGAAGACCGCCAGCGCATCAAGTGGCCCCGGGCCTCCCTCGGGGTGGTATTGGACCGTCTCGATGGGCAGCGTTCGGTGGCGCAGCCCCTCCACCGATCCGTCGTTGAGGTCGATCTGGCTGACCACGAAGCCGCTGCTCTCCGGCAGCGTGTCGCCGATGACCGTGACCTCGTGGTTCTGGGCCGTGACCTGGACCAGGCCCGTCTCCAGGTCCTTCACCGGGTGGTTCGCCGCGTGGTGGCCAAACGGAAGCCGCCGCGTGTTCGCGCCGGCAGCCCGGCCGATGATCTGGTGGCCCAGGCAGATTCCCAGCAGCGGGCGCCCGTCGGCGATCGCGGCACAGGCCAGCGCCACGGGGCCGTCCAGCCTGGCCGGGTCGCCCGGTCCCGGGGAGAAGACGACGCCGTCGACATCCGGAGCGAGAGTCTCGGCGGCCGTGGCCGTGTGAGGCAGCACTCGCACCCGAGCCCCGCGTTTGCGCAGACTGCGGACGATGTTCGTCTTGAGGCCGAAGTCCAGGATCGCTACCAGCGGGCCGCCCTCGGACGGACCGCCCTCGTCGCGGGTCTGCTCCGGCGAGACCAGCGCCACGAAATCCTGGTCTTCCCAGCGAGGCACGTTGCGGGCCAGCTCACGCGCTTCCTCGGGGTCGATCTGGCCGGGCGCGGTCACGATCGCTCGCAGGGAGCCGTTGGCGCGGAGGTGTCGAGCCAGAGCCCTGGTGTCGACGCCGGCGATGGCCGGGATCGCGGCCTCGCGCAGCATCGTGGCGAGCTGGCGGGCGCCGTCCAGCACCGCCGCGGTGGCATTGGCCACGATCAGGCCGCGCAGCCAGGGTCGCTCGGACTGGTCGTCCGGCTGCAGCCGGCCGTAGTTTCCGATGAGCGGGTAGGTCATGACCACGAGCTGGCCCGCGTACGAAGGATCGGTGGCGATCTCCTGGTAGCCGGTCTGGCTCGTGTTCACGACCAGATCGCCCTGCCCGCTGCACAGCGCGCCGAAGGCGATGCCCGGGAAGATTCGCCCGTCCTCCAGGGCAAGCAGAGCCGGCCCGTAGTCACCGATCCGTGGATCGACGACCGCGCTGGAGCGAGGGAAGGGCGGCTGCTTCACGGGGTGCTGCGACTGCGCCACAGGGCGCGGGGGCGTCATACAAAAACGCCACCGGCCTCGCGGGCTCGGTGGTTCTGCTTACAGGCGACCATGGATCTCCTCCCCGGCCTCTCTGGACCGGTACGCCGGCCTCACAGAGCCGGCTAGAAAGGTTGGCCGTAGGTTATCACGAAGGCAGGGCTGGGAGCCAAGGTGCGGTCGCCGGCCTCTGGAAAGACCGTCAGGACGAGTGCGCTTCGCGCAGTCGCCGGGCGACGTCCTCCATCGTTCCCTGGAACGGTCCGGGCGTCTCCATCTTGATCGAGACGAGCGCCGCCGCGAACTTCAGCGATTCGAGCGGGTCGTGCTCCAGCCGGTAGGAGAGGTAGGCGGCGAACGTGGTATCGCCCCGTCCGGTCCGGCCAACCATGCTCTTGTTGGAGAACTTCTCGTAGAAGGTCTTGCCATTCACCCGTGCCAGCACGCCGGGCGAGTGAGTGATCACAATCTCCGGGCAGCCCCAGCTCTCGACGATGATGGCC
>PLMA01000056.1 GCA_003141455.1 Chloroflexota bacterium
GGGCTGTTGACGCCGCCCGGAAAGAGCGCCTCCGCTCGTGCGACGAGCATCGGTGTCCGGGCGTCGGTGCCTGCGTCGGCGGCGCGCGCGTCCGCCGTCACGAGGCACCCAGCAGCAGCAGGATCTCGTCGAGCGAGTGGTGGATACCGAGCAGGATTGGCGTGTCGCTCACTGTCGAACGCCGGCTTTCGGTGCTGCGCAGCGCACGGACGAGGTCGCCGAAAGGGACGAGATCGTCGGTCTCGTAGGCGACGACGAATTCCTGGCTGTCGAGCCCGAACGAATAGGCCAGCGCCTGGCGGATCGTCGGGTAGTCATGGCCGACGCGAATGTGCTCGTTCATGATGCCCTGCCGAGCTTCGCGCGACTGGAGGTACCACTCGGTGCTCTTCGTGAACGGATAGACGATCAGGTAGCGCGAGCGTTCGCCGTCGAAGAGCGACTGCTCCTGTTCGGTGGGCTTTCTCACGTACTGCGAAGGGCCGATCCGGCCGATGAACGAGTGACGCACGGTGAGCCACCGGCCGAGGCCCGCGCGCAGCAGGCCGGCGGCGGACGTCTCCAACGCTTCCACGGTCGGCGCCATTCGCCAGAACAGGAGGTCGACCCCCTCCTCCAGCCCGACGGAGGAGTACGTGATGCTGCGAACGCCGTCTCGGTCTCCGGCCGTGTAGGCCGCGGTGAACAGGCGCCCGTCGTCGCGACGCTCGGCGTCCGGCAGGCGGCGCCAGGCCGGGTCAAGCCCCAGCGCAAGGGCCTGGATGTAGATCTGGTCGTCGCCGCTCATCGCTCGTCCCGAAGCCACGTGGCGATGTCGCCGGCTGCGTAGGTGAGGACGATTCCCGCACCGGCACGCACGATCGCCGTCACCGCCTCGAGCATAGCCCGGCGTCCGTCCAGCCAGCCTCGCTCGGCGGCCGCGGCGATCATCGCGTATTCGCCCGAGACCTGGTACGCGGCGATCGGCAGGTCGAACCGGGCCCTGGCCGCAGCAACAAGATCGAGTCCGGAGAGGGCAGGCTTGACGAGCAGGATGTCCGCCCCTTCGGCCACGTCGAGTGCCATCTCGTGCATTGCCTCGCGGCCGTTGGCCGGATCCATCTGGTATCCGCGCCGATCGCCGAACGCGGGGGCGCTGTCCGCCGCCTCTCGGAATGGGCCGTAGAACGCCGATGCGTGTTTGGCGGCATAGGCCATGATCGCGGTCTGGTCGAAGCCCGCAGCATCCAGAGCAGTGCGGATCGCGGCCACCTGGCCGTCCATCATCGCGCTCGGGGCGACCATGTCGGCGCCGGCCCGCGCCTGACTGACCGCTATCTCCGCAAGGCGCCGCAGCGCCGCGTCGTTGTCGACGCTGCCGTCCGNNAAGAGCATGATCCCGCCCACGCCGAGATCCGCGAGGCGCGCCGCCTCCTCGGCGGCCACGTCCGGCGAGAGGCGAGCCTGCCCTGGCATCGACTCGATCGGCTCACGAATCCCGGAACCGGGCCGAACGAACAGAGGCGCGACCAGCATCGCCGGATGAAGGCGGGTCTCGCGAACGAGGGCTCTCAGGGCCGGGGTCCTTCGGAGGCGGCGCGGCCGGACCGGGAGACGAACCGGGGCATTGTCGACCACGCCGGCCACCGGACGAGTCGACGCTTCTGTAGCAGGCGTCATCGGATCTCCTGTGGTTGTGCGGCAAGTGCCCGGGCGGTTGCCGAAGCGAGGGCCTGGGCCCCGCGCGACGGCGCTTCGGCGAGAACGTGAAAGCCGAGCCGGCGAGCTTCGAGGGCTGTTTCCGGACCGATGCAAATCGCCGGGATGGCCGTGACGTCGACGAGCGACTCGGTCGCGGCGAGCGCGACCAGCCCCCGGACCGTGGAGCCGCTCGTGAACAGGACCGCGTCGACCCGACCGACCTCGATTGCCCGGCGTAGAAGCGCTCGGGACGCGTCCGGTGCTTCGACCGTCCGGTAGGCCACGACGTCGTCGACCTCGACCCCGCGGGCCCGAAGCGCATCCGGCAACTCGCCGTCCGCGAGGTCACCTCGAAGGAGAAGCACGCGGTCGCCGGGTCTCGCGGGCAGTTCCGCGGCGATGGCGGTTGCGGCGGCCTGGCTCGGTATGAAGTCGACCTCGATTCCCGCATCGTCCAGGGCGCGCCGGGTCGCAGCGCCGATCGCCGCCCATCGCGGTGCCCCGGGTGCGGCGGCCTGCCCGCCGGCGGCCGAGTGGATCGCGCGGGCTCCGTTAGCGCTCGTCACGACGGCCCACTGATAGCGCGCGAGGTCACGGGCAACGCGGTCCAGGTCACCCCCGGCCGGCATCTGCGCGACCGCGATCGCCGGCACGGAGACGACGTCGATCTGAAACGCGGCGAGACAGTCGATCAGTTCCGCCGCTTGATCTGCGGCTCGGGCAACGATCACTCGTGGACGGCGCGTCGCGGTCGCGGCGCCGGTCGGGGCGTCGCCATCACGCCCAATGTCCGGAAGCCGCGCGCCGAGGAGTCCCGCCAGAGCCGCGCCGAGTTGCCGACCGTCGGCGGCCGGACCACGGACGCGATCGCGGGCCACGGCCGAGCCGTCCGGCCGAACGTACCCGCCAACGAGAACGAGCTCGTCCCCGTCGACAGTTGCCAGTGCGCCGATCGGCGCGCGACAGCCGCCGCCTGACGCCAACAGGAACGCCCGCTCTGCCTCAACTGCGAGACGAGTCGGACGGTCGTCGATTGCAACGGTCAGGTCAGCCAATCGGGCATCGTCGCGGCGGATCTGGATCGCGATCGCGCCCTGGCCCGGCGCCGGCAGCACGACATCGAGGTCCAGCCGCTCGGCGATGCGATCGGCGCGGCCGAGCCGGTCGAGACCGGCGGCTGCCAGAACCAGGGCGTCGGTTTCGCCGTCGTCGAGGCGGCGGAGCCGCGTGTCCACGTTGCCATGTAGTGGGTGGACAAGCAGATCCGGCCGGCGCGCCAAAACGAAGCCGACTCGGCGCGGGCTGTCGGTGCCCACCCGGCGCCCGGCCGCCAGATCGTCGAGACGATGCTCGCGTGAATCAGCTCGGACGACGAGGACGTCGCGTGGATCGGCTCGCGCAAGAAACGCGCCAATCCGCAGACGTGGATCCTCCTCGGTCGGAACATCCTTGGCGCTGTGGACCGCGAGATCGACGCGCCCTGCGAGAAGAGCCCGCTCGATTGCGGCCACGAATGCTCCCTCGCCCCAGGCCATGTCGGGTACGCGCCTGTCGCCCTCCGTCTCCACGATCACCAGGCGAGCGGGCCAACCCGCGGTCGCCAGGGCGGCGGCGACCAGTCGGGCTTGGGCCAGTGCGAGCGCGCTGCCTCGGGTGCCGATCAGGATCTCTCGGTCGCTCACAAGCCGAACAACTCTCGGACCTGGCTCTCTGCGCGCCCATCTGGATCGTGCCCGAGTCGCTCCAGGGGTTCGCGCAACAGGCGCGCGGCGAGATGTCGGCTCATGCCTTCGATTACGTCACGCGATTCGGCATCCAAGCTCGGCAATCGGCGCCACAACTCGGCCAGTTCGGCCTGTCGAGCGGAGTCGGCCCGCTCGGCGAGCGCCTCCGCGGTCGCCCGATTCTCGTGCGCTTCGAGCCAGCTCGTGAACTCGGCCGCGGTGGCGTCGATGAGAGTCTCGAGGCGAACCACGTGCTCGCCTTGGGGTGCAGATTGACCCGCGACCTCACCGAGAGCCAGGGCGTCGGCGGAGATATGCCGCGAGCCTAGCGAGACCGCGAGGTCTTCCGCCAGCGCGGCCGGAACCGACAGGTCGACGACGACCGCCCCGCTCGCCCGGAGCGCATTCTCGGCCTCAGCCGAGATCGACCAGCGACCTCGCAAGGCAACGACAATTCCCGTGAATTCGGCGAGCGCTCCGCCCGGGTCGAATGGCACCGCCTGCACCCCCACTCGAAGGGCGAGTGAATCGGCCCGGGTCTGCGTCCGACTTGCGATCGCAACCGTCGCCCCTGCCGCACGTCCTGCCTGGGCCGCGAGTGCCCCCATCTGCCCGGCTCCAACTACGAGCAGAGCTCGGCCTCGGATCGGGCCGACACGTTGCTCCACCGTCGCAATCGCCAGGTCGGCCAGCGACGGCGCACGACCCTGCCGCCACGAGCGAGCCCGCCGGCCTGCGCGAAGGGCGAAGGCAAACAGCCGATCCAGGCTCGGGTCGAGCGTACCGTTTTCCCGAGGACGCGCCAGGGCCTCCCGGACCTGGTGAAGGATTTGATCTTCGCCGACGACGACGGAATCCCGTCCGACCGCGACGGTTATGGCGTGACGAATCGCGGTTTCGTCGGCCTGCAGAACGCCGCCCGCCGGCAGCTGTTCGGCGTCGACTACCTCGTCGGGCTCGAGGACCGCGTAAGCCTCGACGCGGTGGCAGGTTTCGATGACGAACCCACCGTGCCGGGTGGACCAATCCCGGACGCTTATACCGAAAAGTTCGCGCTCCGCCGCCGGCACCTGGCGAGCATGAGTGACGAGCGCAACCAGGCGCCTCGACTCAGCTGCCATCACTCTGCACGCTCGGCGGCGGTGTGGGCCAACGAAGCCAACGCTCCACCGTCCCGACCCCGGGCCTGCACCGAACGGACGCTGTGGCCCGTCATCGTGGCCACTAGAAGCTGGTCGATCCCTCGTTCGGCCTGCTCCATCAGATCCGTAGTTTCGTTGGTATCGAAGCCGCGCCTGCGTGCCTCAACGACCAGCTCGTGAAGGAACGGGGAGCGGAAGCGGAGGAAACTCTCCACCGTCTGGCTCAACGAGAGGCCAATCTCCGCGGCGACCCGCCCGTCCTCCGCCGCAAACACCGACAGCTCCCTCAAAGTGTCTCCGGCCGTTTGCGGCCCACCGGCGTCGAGGTAGCGGAGTAGGCCGCTCGCCAGGAGCTGGCCGCGTTCGCGAAACCGAGTTCGCTGCTCGTCAGTCAAGGCGACTAGCCAAGGGAGTTGCACAGAGGCCTCGCGTGTCGCCCGACGGTACGAACGCGCGATCCGGACGGGAGTCAGCCCGGGCATGCCGAGCGACGGACGCCTCGAGCGATCGGCCGGCAGAAGGCGCTGCAGCGCCGCGCGCGAAAACCGCCGATGTCCTCCCGGCGTGGTAAACACCCGAAGGCGGCCGGCGTCGCTCCAGCGACGGAGCGTTGCGGGGGAAACACCCAGCAGTCCGCTGGCCTCCGATAGGCCGACCCAGTCTTTGTCGAGGAGCTTCCGACGACTCATAACCTACTCAAAGCTACCAAAACATAAGCGACTCACTCACTTTACCAGATGGGATCCTGCACTCCTCCTGAAAAGCAAGGCCCTCGCCCACTTGCCGGAACGCCAGCGGCCGGGTGCCCAAGCCTGCCGACGCATCGACCGTCTCGACGGCTGCCCCGGCCATCGAACCGGTGCGCCCGCCTGGTGGGCGAAATGGCGCGAACGGCTCGGTCGACTCTCGGTGCCCGATACGATGACCGGCCGGCCCGCCATCCTTCGATTTGCAGAGGACCTCCAGATGTCCCAAGCGGCTCCGATCGATCTGCCCCTCGACCTCGTCGATGAGCCGGGTGAGATCCTCGGCGGCCCGATCCCCGAGCCGACGGTGGAGTCCCTGCCCACCGAACCGGAGGAGATGCCGGACGCTAGCCTGCGCAAGAACCGCGACTTCCGCATCGTGCTGGTTGGCCAGGGGATCTCGGCGCTCGGTGACGCCGTCAATGTGACGACGATGCCGCTCCTCGTCCTGGCGCTCACCGGGTCGGGGCTGCAGATGGGGATAGTCGGCGTCCTGCAGCGTTTGCCCGACCTCTTGTTCGGCCTTCCGGCCGGCGCGTACGCAGACCGTTGGGACCGCCGCCGGATGATGCTGTCGGCCGACGCCGGCCGGGCCATCCTGACGGCCTTGATCCCTCTCGCTTCGATCCTCGGGTGGCCGGTGATGGGGGTGATCCTTCTGGTCTCGTTCCCGATCAACTTCTGCCGGGTGATCTTCATGGCGGGCTGGACGGCCGCAATTCCCAACCTGGTCGGTCGGCAACAACTCGGGAAAGCGACCGGCTTCTTCGAGGCTATCGGCGGCGGCAGCTTCATCGTCGGTCCGGCGATCGCCGGGCTCCTCGTGGGGCGGATCGGCGCGGGCCCGACGCTCGCGATCGATGCGGCCTCCTTCGGCGTGTCGGCCGTCAGCCTCGTGTTGATTCGGCGCCCACTCCGGAAGTCGGAACCGCAGCCCGGAACGAGCCTCGCGCACGAGATGGCGGAGGGCGTCCGGTACGTAGCCCACCACCCGGTTCTCCGCGACGTGGTCGCGTTCTGGAGCGCTATCAGTCTTGTCTCGGCGCCCGTCATCCCGGCCGTGACTTTCTACGTCACCATCAACCGCGGGCTTGGCCCGGCGGCGTTCGGATTCATCATCTCTGCCTACAGCTTGGGTACGCTCGTCGGTGCCGTGATGGGCGGTCGGCGCATGTCCGGACACGTTGCGCAGCGGCTCCTCCTCGGCAACCTGGCCGTGGCGGTGGCCACCGCAGGGGTCGCTTTGACCGCGTCTCTGCCGATCATGGTCTTGCTCGCTTTCGCCAGCGGGGCATTCCAATCCGTGGTGCTTGTGGCTTACGTAACCGTGCGGGCTTCGAACTCACCCGACGAAATCCTTGGTCGCGTAGGCGGCACCGCTCGGACGATTTCCGTCGGGATCCAGCCCGTCGGCTTCCTGGTCGGAGGAATCCTGCTCGATGCGTTCGGTGGCGGAGTGACGCTCCTCAGCATCGCCGCCATGACCGCCGCTGCGAGCGTGCTGTTCGCGCTGTCTCCCGGGATTAGGGCGGCCCGCGTCGTACCCAGATCGCAGAGCACGTCCGCGGCCGGGTAGGTCATGTCGACGGCAGACGAGTTCTTGATGCAAGCCGTTGTCGACAGCCGAGGTCACGTGACGTAGAAGGGAGCCCACGGTGCCAGAGGCGCCAGGGGGCATCGCTCTGCCCGAGCCCGAGGGTTCGCCCCTGCCACAAGCGCGCAGTAGAACGCACAGCTAGTGGTGTCGGCCTGCCGAGCTTCGGCCTTGACCCGACTCCTGGCGTGGGCGGTTTCGCCAGGCGCCCGTTCCGTAGCCTTCCGTTGGGTAGAGCGCAGACTGTGTCGCCAGCCCGAGGGACTGTCGCGACTGGACGACGCAAGCCCAGCCCCAAACGGGAGAGGAACTCCACATGAAGGTCCGTGACAGCGGGATGCCCGGCGAGGAAATGTGGGATCGATTCTTCGATCCGTCGAGCATCCTCTCGCGACTCGGTCTTGCGCCGGGGACATCGAGCGCTGTCGATCTTGGCTGTGGCTATGGGACGTTCACTATTCCGGCCGCGAGCCTCATGGAGGGCAAGGTCCACGGCTTCGACATCGAGCCCGAAATGATCGCAGCCACCGGCTCTAAAGCGGAGAGCGCGGGCCTTACCAACGTCCAGCTCCACCTGCGGGATTTCATGGTCGAAGGCACCGGCTTACCCGACGCCAGCGTCGGCTACGTGATGCTCTTCAACATCCTCCACGCCGAGCATCCCGACCGACTCTTGCGCGAAGCGTACAGGATTCTGGCGCCCGGCGGTACCGCAGCCGTCATGCACTGGGTAAGCGATCGCCCCACACCCCGCGGTCCCTCGCTCGACATACGCCCGAGCCCGTCGGACTGCCGCAGGTGGCTGGCTACGGCAGGTTTCGTGGTCGAGGAGGGAGTGGTGGATCTGCCGCCATACCACTTCGGACTTGTCGGGCGAAAGGTCTAGGCGGATCGCGCCTCAGAAGACCAGGACCCGGTCGCATTCGAGGGTCCAGGCGGCCAGTTCGGCCATCGATGAGCGGTGGACGCCTTCGGTCAGCTCCGCATCGCCGAAGCCCCGAGCGTCCATGCAGGTGCCACATGCACCGATCGGGATCGACTTGGCGACCAGGCCCTTGAGCATCCGTTCGAGGTTGTAGTAGCCGTCGGGCGTCTTCTGGTCGCGCTTGGCGCATCCGATCGCGTCACCCATGAGGAACACCCGGACCTCGGTGCCTTCGACCTTGGCCAGCGCGAGCGCCAGTCGCAAGGCGTTGTATGACCGCTCGGTGCCGTATGGCGGGTCGTTCAGGATCAGCAGAGTCGTCATGTTGTCGATTGTCCCACTGGCGCCGCCACCCGGCCTGGGTTCGCTGGATGCCCAATTCGTCAGCTCGGACCTCTGAGCCACCACCACCCCCCAGTTGGCGCAATGCGGGTCTTGAGGCGGCGGCACGAGCGCGGGCCTTCATCCGGCAGCCGCGCGAGACCAGAGACCTCCGCCGATGAGCTCGCACGACAGCGACCTGCGTGCCCGCCGCGACCTTGTACTGGCGATTGGAAGGAACGCCCTCAAGCCGTCTTCCAAGCCCGACCAACGTAGCTTGGTATGTTCGCGACCGGGATCAGCAAAGATGGCGACGGTGTGTCGGCTCTAATCCTCTCGCCCCGACCAGTTCTGCGAGACACGTTCGAGCCGGACCTTAGTGGTCCGGCTTTCTTGTTGCCGGGCGAGAAGCCCGGTCCGGCCGTCGCCGAGCCGCGACAGGCGGCAGTGGCGCCGCGACGCCTCCTCGGCCCGTGGGATCATGGATCGCGTGACTGATCCCAACGCCGCCGACGAGACGCGCATCGACCGCTGGCTGTGCGCGGTGCGCCTCGTGAAGACCCGCCCGCTCGCGACGCGGCTGTGCGAGGGCGGCCACGTCCTCGTGAACGGGTTGCCGGCGAAGCCGTCGACCAAGGTTCGCGCAGGTGATCGGGTGGAGGCCCTCATCGCGGATCGCAAGCGCGTCATCGAGGTCGTGCGGCCGATCGAGTCGCGGGTCGGGGCCCCCGCCGCCGCGACCTGCTACNNCGCCGACGCCTGAGCCCGAGGTCGGGAGGGTGCGAGCCCCACCGGGCTCCTCATGCGGAGCCGTCGGTAGTTGAGGAGCGGAAACCGGGCGATCAGGCTCTCCTCACCCAGCAGCCTTCCCGAGCCAGGGATCTCGACCCAGAAGCTCGCACTCAAGCCTCAATGGGACATTCAGGTCGCTCCGGTCGGCGCGACTCCTCTCGCCCCGACCACATCCAACAGATCCCGTGACGCGTGCCGGCACGGCCGCCGCCAACCCGTGAGCGCGGGCCTCCTGCGTCAGATGGACCGTCAGTTCGCGGAAGCCTGAGGCTTCCAGCCGCTCGAAAACCGAGCGCGCCACCGTCGCCCTCCCCGGTCCGCCTTCGGCGAGCCGCCAGGCGTCACCGAGCGCCTGAAGGTAGGCCACGGCTCGATCAGCAGGCACGCCTTCACGCTGGCGAGGCTATGTGGGCCGACTCCGCGATGGGAGCAAGGCCCACTGGCTACGCCAACACCGGGGAACGCCTTGACCTAATGCGCGTGCTCAAGCAGCTACCGTAGACCCAGACGAAGTAGCGCCTCTGGCAGACGCCGCTAGCCGTTCTTGGGTTCCAGTCTCGGGCCTGTCGGGGCGCTGGACCATGGGCCTGGTTGTGTCCTCACGCCCCGTCAGCCGTAGACTGCGCAGGAGATTGGTCATGAGGGCTCGATCGATGCGATTGGTCCTGGGTGTGCTGGTTGCCATGATGCTGAGCGCGTGCAGCGGGGGAACGACCCTGTCGCCGTCGCACTCGTCGTGAACGGCCAGCGCGTCGCGGACTATCCGCCCGGCGCCCAGGTTCCTGCGATAGACGACGCTGCGCTCCCTCCCCTTCCTTGGGACGTGGAGGTACGCTCGCCATCCGGCCGAGTGCTGACGTCTATGCACGTCGACGCGGGTCAGGTTTCGACCACGACCGATGCCGGCGGGTATATCGGGCACACCGGCCGCATAGGAGGAGTCGATCTCTCTTGTGGCCGCCTCCTAGTCTGGGCAGGCGACATTATGCCAACAGGTGGTGGCCCGCCGCAATCCTCACCCTCACCTGGCACGCCCGGCGACTGCGCCCCGTAGCGGCAGGGTCAAAGCCCCTGGGGAGCCCAACGGACTACGCCACTTCGGCTGCCACTGAACCGGGCGCCACGATCTCGTAGGTCAGTTGGAAAGCGCAGCTCCCACTCCTTCCGCTCCAACCAGATCCAGCAGCCGCCTGGCCGAACTTGACGAGCAACGGGCGCGGCGCTGACATCAGCACTGTCCTGGGGGGCCCGCAAGGCGTCAGGGCCGTCAGGTAATCTCGTCTCGACGAATCCGGGCCAGCAGGATCGCGCAACGATGAGGTGGAGTATGACGGGGCAACTCCAAACGCCGGCGCTTCCGGACGGCATGCTCTCGGAGTGGAGGCCATCTGGCGTTACCTGCCTGGCTTGGGCGATCCTCTCCATCCCAATCGTCGCCATCGGCCTGACCGTCTACGTCGGCGTCGCTCTTCGCGGTGAGTTCCCGCGCTCGGCAACGATCTACTTGACTGACATGATCGTTGGGCTGGCATTGGTGCTCGTCCTGGCCTGCATTCATGAGGGCGTCCACGGCATCGTCATGATGAGATGTGGAGCGAGGCCTGAGTTCGGCGTCCTCAAGATTGGGGGCATCCTGGCCGGCTTCTACACGACTGCGCCCGGTCACCGCTTCGGCCGGCGTCAATACCTCATCATCGCCTTCGCACCGCTGGCTGTCCTCGCGCCGCTCGGCGTCCTGGCCTGCCTGCTGCCGTTTGGAGCCTATCTGGCGGTGCCGTTCGCGATTCACCTCGCCGGCTGCATCGGCGACGGGACGATCGCCTGGCATGTCATGAGGCAGCCGTCCGGGACGGTCTGCGAGGACTTGCGCGACGGGATGCGATTCTGGGCCGCCGACGCTTCTATTACCCAAGCCGGCGCGCAGCCCGATCAAGCCTCGATCGAACGCGCCTAGGGCCACCAGTACAGCGGCACCATACCCTCGGCCGCGATCCTGTTTGGCCTCAAGTCGAGGAAGGCGATTGTCGCTTCGTCGGGCCCGCTATCGTCCATCCGACAGACCGCGATGGCGTCCCCAGACGGCGACCAAACGGGGATCATGTCCCAGGCGTGATCCCCAACCATCTTTGGGTTCAGGCCGGCGGCGCCTCCGATTACGCCACCTCGACCAACAGCCCGGCCGCCGGCTCGATCTCGTATCTCAGTTGGAAAGTGTGGCCGCTACTCCTTTCGGTGCGCCGATACCGTGCCTGTAGTTGGGCGGCCACTCCGTGTTCAGCTCCGCGTTGTCCGAGCGCGTCCCGAAACCGAAGCCTCTTCAGACAGGCTCGCGCCTGCGTCGTTGCCTCGGGCAAGGGTGGCGCCGATTGTCCTGACGACCGGCCGGAAAGACCCGGCCACACATGGCGTCCTGCGCGATGACTATGCCCGGTGACCGCGTCTGGGCTGCGGGTCCTCAGTTGCCTGTGTTCCGAAGGTGGAACGGTGACTCTCAAACAGCGCCGAACGATTCGAGGTCGCCTCGCGTCTTTGCTTAGTGAAGGGTCACAATCCGCGGATCGTGTTTCTGGAGGGACATGTGATAGATGAGGTCGCTCGACCCGAGACGGTCTCGAAGGCCGAGGAACGCGAGGGCGGGTTCGCTCCCATTCTCGGCATTGAACTTGATCGCGCGTACCGGGTCGCCGGCCGGATCCTGGGCAATTCCGCCGAAGCCGAGGATGCGATACAGGAGGCTCTCGAACGCGCCTGGGTGTCCTGGCACACATTGCGGACCCCGGAAGCGGCACAAGGCTGGTTCTGGCGAATCCTTGTCAACGGGTGTCGGAGCCGGCTACGCAAGCGTCGGTCGCAGCCGATCCGCGACATAAGCGAGGCGATCGATTTCGGGGTTGCGGACCCCCTGGTAGCAATGCTGGCGCGTGACGTCGTGGGCCGAGCCATGCACGTGCTCAACGAAGACCAACGCGTCGCGGTCGCACTGCGCTACTGGGGTGAGCTGACGGTCCCCGAGATTGCCGACCGGATGCGAGTGCCGGAAGGAACCGTCAAATCGCGCCTCCACTCGGCGCTGGCGGCACTCCGGCGCGAACTCGAACGCCATGGGGAGAATGGGCTATGAACGAGCAGGACATCGACGTCCGTCTTGCCGAAATCGCGCGAGCCGACCGGAGCATTCGCGCTCCCGAACGCCTGCGCGACTTGATGCGAGCACTGGAGGCCGGCGAAGCAACGCCACGGGCGCGACCGCGTGCGGTCGCCATGAACCTGCTTCCGATGCGGGGACGCCCGATTGGTCTGGCCTGGGTGCTCGGCATAGCTGCGGTGTTGACGCTGTGCGTTGTATCGCTTCCGTGGCTGACCGGCCCGCGGACGAACGGGGGAGGACCGGGTCCCGGAGAGACACCCGGCGCACAGTCAGAGCCGCCGTCGCCCGCTCTGACCCCGTCGCTTGCACAGCGTCAGCAGAGTGCGCTCATGAACTTGTACGCGGATGACAGGCGGTTTGCCAACGACGAGCACATCCACGAAATGGACTGCTTCTCGACGACGGTCGGGGCAAGCCAGCAGGCGGAAATTACGCAGACCATCGGCACCAGCCCGCTGACGATTCCACTACCTGTGACTTGCACGGTGGTATCGATGGTTCCGTACCCCGTGCCGGGCTGGACTCCTCCGATGTATGGCTGGACCGTCACGCTATCCCAGAGTTGGGTGGCGGGACCCGACTACCCGGCCGGCTACGCGACTTACCAGTACGACATGGAGCCAGATGGCAGCGTGATCCATCAGGCCTTCATTGCGGGCAGCGGCCCGACCCCAGAAGGAAAGAGCGGCCCCATCCCCTACTATCCGCACGAGGGCACGAGCAAGTACCCCGGCTGACGGCGGCCCAGAGACCAGCATGGGACTCGCTCCGCACCGATCGCGGTCGCGGGTCCTGAGGACGTCGCTTCGGAACGGCAGGACGGCCAACGACTCCCGCCCGATCAGGCGGACTCGCGTCGCGTGGCCGCCTCTGCACAAGGATCTCGGACGATCACCCGTATAGTGTCGGCTTGACTCCTCTCGCCCCGACCATTCGAGTAGTTCATGCCCACCCTAACGGCCAAAGGGTGGCCCCCGCTCGCAAGTGGCACAGGTCGAGGTTGGGCCGCCGCCGTTCACGCCGCCACACCGCAACTGGCTGAGTCCTAAGTCTGCCCGGGGTCCGTCACGACCGGGCCGACCGCCTCCCGACCACGTTGAAGCCGAGGCTCGTGTAGGCAGTGAGGCGCTTGGTATGCATGCGGGCAAGAACGGTTACTCGGGCGTCCAAGTCCGCGCTCGAGTCGCGGGTCGTCGACGATGCGGTGGCCCCAGCGTTGCGGCCTCCATCTCCATTCGTGCCTCGAGAAGCGCCTGTCATCGCCACCGGGTACATTCCACTTTGCGCGGCAGTCCCTCGTCGCGGCCTGGAAGAACGGTCCATGCGACTGCCGCGTTGAGTGCGCGACGGGTGCCCGACGTCGGAGGCCTCCCCGAGGCGCAAGGAGCGAGCCATGTCCTACATCGTGGATTTCACCAACGTCTCGACCTTCGGCCTGGAGTCATCTCCCGTGGCTCCCGCACTCGCCGGCCTCCGGGCGAACGAGGCCCGCTACTTCAAGAACAAGTACGACCACGACTTCACGGTCGAGCCGGCGAGCGAAGCCAAAGAGACCATCGACTGGGTGCACCGCATCCTTCGGGAGGAGCGCGACCTCGTCATCTCGTCCCACCCGCTCGAGGCGACGGTCTTCCAGGTCGAGAACATCAAGTGGGCCTACGTCTTCTACGAGAGCGGCCTGTCGATCAACGTGCTGTACACGCTCGACGACGCCGGCAAGAGGGCGGTGGGGTTCAAGCTCGCAGACGGGATGGAAGTTCCCGCCCAGCTCGCCACGCGGTTCAAGTTCGCCAGGCAGAAGTCCAAGCTGGCCGGCACCATCCGGGGTTCGTTCTTCGTTATCAAGGGCGAGTACTGATCTCGACACGGACGCGACCTGCCGTCGAGATCCAGGGTAAAGTCGCCCACCAGAGCGGCACCGCCTGGTGCCGCTCTGGTGGAAGCGCACAAGGCTCTCCTCGCGAGCCTGGCCGGTGTCCCGGACTCCCCCGACCCGAAACGAGGTCGTTTCGATCAGCGCCTTGGAAGGAACACAAGGGCGCCTGCGACCACGAGGACCGCGAATCCGGCGACCAGGACCCAGTTGCCCCACCACATGTCCTTGTTGACCCGGCCGACCACGATGAGGATCGCGGAGACCACCGCCAGCAGGGTTGCGAGTGGATGAGACGTCGCACGAGACATAGCCTTGTTCCTCCGATCTATCGGCCCAATGTGGAGCCTGAACGTACTGGATCTAGCCGCGAGCGTTACCCACGGAACGCATCCATGAACCGCACCCGGGCGCCGATGCGCATGGCGGCATTGGTATACATGCGGCCGGCGAGCCAGGTCAGGCCGCCGATGGATGCGAGGGTCAGCGCCACCGCCAGGCCGACCTGCCAGAACGGCACGTCGCTGGCCGCCATCCGCACCGCCATGAGGACGGGGGCGAACGGCGGCAGCAACGAGCACACCGTGGCCAGGGGGCCACTCGGATTCGGCAGCGCGGCGTACACGAGCAGGTACCCCGCGATCAGGAGGATGCCGATCGGGGCGACCGCGCTCTGGACCTCCTCCTGGCGCGAGACGAGGGAGGCGACCGCGGCGTAGGCGGTGGCGTAGAAGAGGAAGCCGAGCAGGAACCAGAAGATATCGCCGAGGATCGCCTCCACCCCGAAGGCCGGGATCGCGGCGACGTTGGTCACGTGGACCGCGACGAGCGCGGCCGCGCCCACGATCGTGAGCTGCAGCAGACCGACAAGGCCGATCCCGATGACCTTGCCCGCGAGCAGGCGGCTCGGCGGGATCGTGGCGAGCAGGATTTCCATGATCCGCGTCGCCTTCTCCTCGACCACGCCCTGAGCCACCATGTTCCCGTACTGGCCGAGCGCGATGAAGAGCAGGATGCCCAGGGCCAGCCCGGCGAACAGGTTCTCGTTGTCCTTGGGNNTCACGAGCACGTCGAGCGTGCCCGCTGTTACCTGCGCCTTCCCGGCGGTGACGTCGGCAATGTCGCTGACCGTCACGTTCCCACCAAGAGCCGCGGCAGTTGCCGTGAACGAACGCTCGAGCGCCTGCGACCCGCCACTGAAGCCGACCCGCACCGGCGTGGTCCTGCCGGCGAGCAGCGACGCCGCAATGATGCCGACCACGACGAGGGCGGCCATCACGATGGTGCCGCCAGCGAAGACGCGCGAGCGCAGACGCATGCGGACCTCGCGGCGAGCGACGAGGACGATGGTCGGCAGGCGGCGCGTTCCGCCCAGACTCAAGAACCGCGCGTTCATGCCGCGGCCTCCTCGATGACCGTCCGGAAGATCTCGCCGAGGGTGGGCTCGACGCGCTCGAACTCGCGCACCGGTCCGGTGTTCAACCCCGCCCGGAGCAGCGCCTGATCGTCGACGCCCGGATCCAGCTCGAAGAGCCGCCGCGTGCCGTCGGCCTGCACGAGCCGGACGCCCGGCACGCCGGCTTCCCAGTCGCCCGGGGCTCCGGGGACGTCGATCCAACGGCGCTCCTGCCCCCCGGCGCGGAGCTCGTCCACGGTGCCGCAGGCGACCATCCGGCCCCGGTCGATGATGCCCACTCGGTCGCACAGCCGCTCGACGAGCTCGAGTTCGTGGCTGGAGAAGACGACCGGGACTCCTGCGTCCGCCCGTTCGCGGAGCACGTCCGCCATCACGTCGACGGCGACCGGGTCGAGCCCGGCGAACGGCTCGTCGAGCACGAGGACTTCCGGACCGAAGACCAGCGCGGCGGCCAGCTGGACCCGTTGCTGGTTGCCGAGGCTGAGCGCCTGGAGATCGTCGTTGGCCCTGTCCTTCAGGCCGAAGCGGTCAAGCCAGCGCACGGCCGAGGCCCGGGCCTCCGAGCCGCTCATGCCGTGAAGCTCGCCGAGGTATGCCAGCTGCTCGGACAGTCGCATCTTCGGATACAGCCCACGCTCCTCGGGCATGTACCCGATCCGCCTGCGCGCCGCAAGGTCGAGCGGCCTTCCATCCCACCGCACCTCGCCCGCGTCGGGAGCGAGGACTCCGAGCACGATCCGCATCGTGGTGGTCTTGCCCGCGCCGTTGCGGCCGACAAACCCGAACAACTCGCCGGCATGGACGTCGAAGCCCAGTTCCTGTACTGCGACGGTCTCCCCGTATCTTTTCGAGATCCCACCGATCTCGAGACTGCGGTCAGTGCTCATTTTTGTCCTCCGGTGCAATCGCCGCACCGTCCGCGTGTGGCCGAAGAGTCCGCGTCTGTTTGCTCGGCGCTAGTCGAAGACGGGCCACTTACCGCTCTGAAGCCAGCGCTCCGCGAGGATGTCGATGAGGGCCTGATCGACCGGGCTCAGCGGGTTGATGATCGGATGGTCAAGCACGGCCAGCTCCCTCACGCGAGCCCCTCCGGCGCTCCCGGCTCGTCCGGCCGCACAGCGCTATGCCAAGGCACGCACTATCCATTCTGGCACCACGATCCGGCATGTGGGAATCGTCGGTTCGAATCCTCTCGCCCCGACCACTTACGGGTGAATCGAACTCAGCCAGAGCCCAGGTCCAGCCCGAGGACGACGGCGCCGGCCGGCAGGCGAACCGGCTCGGTCACGGCCTTTCGGCGGCGGGACCGGCGAGTGGCTCGGCGCCGGCGGGTGGCTCGGGGCCGGCCGGCGGTTCGGGCACGGCCGGCTGTTGGGGTGCCGCCGACGGTTCGGGTGCCGCCGGGCGAGTGCGCGTGGCCATAGTCGTGCCCAGACGTGCCCTGAGGCGGCCGGATCGGACCTTCGGTTCTATGAGCGGCTTCTCCGTCGCGCGCTTCTCCGCCATGCCTTCGAGGTCACGACCCGTCTCTTCCGGGTATAGCTCGTGGAGCGTGACGTTGAGGGCCGCCGCGACGGGGACACCGAGCAGTCCGCCCAGGATTCCCCAGGTGCTCAACCCGACCAGGACGGCGAAGATCGTGATGACCGGGTGGAGATGGACCGCCCGGCCGATGACCAGCGGCATGACCACCTGGTCCTCGATCTGGCGGACGACGAAGTAGACGACCAGGACCACGATCGTCGTGTCCGTGCCGTGCGTGGCGAAGGTGACGGTTCCGGCCAGGGCCGCGGCCACGACCGGTCCGACCAGGGGAATGATCTCGAGGACGCCGCTGAGGATGCCCAGCGCCAGCGCGTATGGAACGTGCATTACCGGACCCAGGATCACGTAGAAGACCACCGAGACCAGCGCGATCAGGAGCAGCTGGCCCCGCAGCCATCGCCCGAGGACGACGTGGATCCGGTGCGCGATCCGGAGGGCGTCGGCTCGCTGCTCGCGGTCGAGGAACCGCAGGGCAAACTGGCCGAAACGATGCCCGTCGAGGAGGAGATAGAAGGTGATGATCAGGCAGAGGATGACCTGGAGCCCGATCTCAACGGCCCGCTCCGCCGCCTGGACGGCGCTCGACGGCGAGTCGATGAAGCCCGGGAAGGCTTGCCTGATCTGCGTCGCCAGCGAATCGACGGAGTAGCTGTTCCCGGCAACGACGATCGTGTCGCCGAACAGCTTGTGAAGCGCGGAGCCGATGACGTCGCCTCCGCCGGACGAGAGATCGCTCAGTTCCTTGCCGGCCTTGTCGGCCGCGATGAAGGCGAGGGCGCCGACAGCCGCGAGGAGCAGGAGGTAGCCGATCGCGATCACCGCCACCCTGGGCAGCCGAGTCCGGCGCTGGACCGCCGAGACGACCGGCGAGAACGCGTACGCCAGGACGCCGGCCACGACGAAGGGCCCGATGATGCCGCGGGCAAGCCAGAGGAGGGCGACCACGAACGCGGCCAGGACGAGCAGGCGCACCGACGGATCGGACCAGGCGATGCCGAAACGTTCTGCCGGCACCGCTACCGGCGCGGCCGGCTCGACCGGGTCACGTCTCGCCGCCATCTCGCTCTCCTCCTCGATTCGCCCGCTCCTTTCCCGGGCGGGGTCATTAGCCTAACTCGGCGGCGGCCGGCGCCGCTCGAACTGAAAGAGGGGCTACACATTTGCTTACTCGAACTCGTATTCAAGCTCGTAGGCGACTACGGGGCCGCCGGTCGCCTCCACCGATCCGTCGCCGACGATCCCGCCGCCGAAGCGCTGGGTACCGCTCACGCGGGTGAGCTTGACCTCGCCCGGGGCCTCGCGAATTGTGTGCTCGCTGCCCCCGGTGACCGTGAACGTGCCCTTCGCCATGACCAACGCGCCCTCCTTGTGCCGTCGATGTATGGCGCCGGCCATCTCGGGCAAAGCCTCCGCAATCGATCGCGGCACACCGATCCGACATGTACGGCAGGCTGGCTTCACTCCGAAGACGGCTCCGACCTAGCCCTCTAGTGCTTATCTCGTTGTCTCAGAAGACCACAAGATATGCCGCTCAGCGGTAAGGGCCTAGGTTCGCGACTCGCGGCCGGTGCTCTAGCGACCAGCCAGCCAGACCTCCGGAAGGGCGTGCATACTAGCGCTGTCCCAGCGCCGCCCCACGGCCAGCAGCCCGCCCGGGGTCTGGACCATTCCGGCCAGCTCGTTGTTGATGTCGCTGAACGCCTGCTGATCCGCCACACGGCCCCAGGTTGCGCCAGTATCGATCGAGACCCACACCATCGCGTTGGCCACGCCACCACCCACCAAGGTGTAGCCCGCGGCGAGCAGCCTGTCCCCGACGACGAAGACGGCAGTGAGCCCCTCCTCGTCGCCCAGCGGGATCGTCGTCGCCTGTGGCCCGTCCCCTCCGACGAAACGCCAAACCCGGCTCACGTAACTGATCGAGCCACTGGCCAGTAAAGCGGACAGGTGGACCACCGCGAGGAAGCCGTGCCCGTCGCTTGTGACCGCGTCCGGCAACGCGTCGTGGGCGATCGTCTCTGGCCCTGTCCAGCTGGACCCGTCCGCGCTGCGCCAAACGACCATATCTGTGGTCGTGCCCCCCCCGGTGCGTGGCCCGCCCGGCACCGCGCCGACGGCCATTGCGGATCCATCGGGTGCAGCCGCGAGGCCCTGCACCTCAGCCTGGAAGACAGCGGAGACCTTCGTCCAGGTCAGTCCGTCGGTGGAGGTGACGAACTGCGCGGACCCGACGAAGCCGGGATCACGATTGACGATGGCCCCGATGAGGCCATGCGGACCGACCGTCACGAATGACGGGGCGGGGTCGGCGGCACGGACCCAGGTTCTGCCATCGGACGAGACCCAGACCGCTGGCACGGACACCCCGGGCTCATTGGGGATCGGAGCAGCGTATGTGCCGACCGCAAGCAATCGCGTTCCATCGGTCACCAAGCCGTCCAGGGATGCGTGCTCGAAGGCGGGAATGCGATCGCGGAGGGCCCACGAACGCCCGTCGCTCGACGTCCAGACGACGCCCCAGTTCAACGACGGGTCGCCGGCGGCGCAGCAGGCTGCCCCGACGGAGCCGGTCGCGACGTAGGTACCGTGGAACGCGACCACGCCCGTTGGCGTTCCGCCCGCATACACGCCGGGCGCGGGATCGGGTATGTCGATCCGGGTCCATTCCCGAAATGCAGCGGCCGGGGGAGCGCTGGGGCTGATGGTTGGAACGGGCGACGGCGCGGACGCCAGCGCCGACGGCGAAGACGCGGCGGTTGTCAGGGGCGCGGGGCTTGGTGTGGTAGATGCAGAAGGGCCGCACCCAGCAACGGCCATCACCAGACTGATCAGGGCTGCTGCCGGTCGAGTCGTTCGCACCGTCCCCTCCTTGCGCTTTCTCGTCGCCGTATCAGACGCCCGACCCAGTCGTGGGGTTGCGCGGGAGCGCGAGTTCGGTGGCCCCCATTCTCGTGCTTCATGTGGCCTGTCGCTCGGTCCACGAGCGACACCACTTGATCAGCACTCCGTCCTGGAAGTACGTCAAGCCGAGTTGCGACGCCACAGTGCGCCTTCAAACCCGCTCAGAACCTTCACCCGTATAGTGTCGGGCCGACTCCTCTCGCCCCGACCACGATCGTCGCCTGTCGGCGACGGTTTCGCAAAGGTGCGGCGTCAAGCGGCATTCTGAGCGTCTTCCCCTCGTTTGGTCCAAGAGGCCAAGAGCCGGGCACCTGGATGCTCTGGCGCACGTCAGACCACCGACCCCTGCGGGGACACGTCAGGGCCGCGGCTGCGGGGTGACACGGCGGCGAGATCATCCGACCCGCGGTGAACCCTTCGGTGCCGTCGCTCGTCTAGCATCGTGAGAGCAGGGGTCTACGCCATGCAGGTTAGCCAGCCCGCGGCAGGAGGGACGATGGAGATCGACGGACCCATCGAGCGGCTCGAGACCGAGCGCGACTCCTTCGATCGTCTGCTAAGACCGGAGCTCGCGAGCGCCTATCGCCTGGCGGGTTACATGCTCTGCGATGCAAGCGCTGCCGAAGACGCGGCCCAGGAAGCCGTTCTGCGAGCCTGGCGGGCATACCCGACGCTCCGGGACCATAGCCAGTTCGGGCCGTGGCTGCAGCGCATAGTCGCCAACGTTTGCCGCGACCAGCGGCGTCGCCGGCGCCTGGTCAGGTTCGTACCGCTCGACGGCGCGTTCGAGGAGCCCCAGGCCGGCGATCCGTTTCGCGCTTCCCTGGATCGCATGGCAATCGGTCGAGCCATCGCTCAGCTCTCGGGCGAGCACCGTGAGGTCGTCGTCATGCGCTACATGCTCGACCTCACCAATGAAGACATAGGCGATCGGCTCGGAATCCCGGTCGGGACGGTCAAGTCGCGACTCCACTACGCCTTCACTGAGCTCAGACGGAGCCTGGACCGAGACCCGGAGGTGGCTCGATGAGAAGCGATACCCCTGACTTCGACCGCGGCCTGGAGCCCGGGCTGGAACGGGACCTGGACACCCAGCTGCGGCTCTTCTTCCGCCAGGCCGCTCGTCCGGCCGTCCCGCTGGCTCTGGAGCGGGCGATCGAACGGCTGCCCGACCGCCGGTTCCGGGATCGAATCGGCCTTCCGGGAAGACACCTATTGGTTCGACCCATGAAGGCTGCGCTCGTCGCTCTGTCCGTGGTCCTGGCGGTCGCGACTGCCGCGGGCCTCCTGAATCTGCGGGGCGGACTGTATTCGGCGCCCGGGGCGCACGGGACAGCGACGCGGGTCCCCCTGACTCCCGTCTCGCGCAATCCGGACATCGTGGCCATGGGTCGGTTCGACTCGAACACCGGCTGGGTGGAAATCAACGCCCTGGACCCCGACGACACGGGCCGCACCAGCTCGTATCTGCGGTGGACGGAGGATGGCGGCAAGACCTGGTCGGAGCCGCGGCCGGTGCCGCTTCCGCTTACGGAAATAGCGATGGGCGGGGTTCAGTTCGTTGACGCAAGCCACGGCTGGACGAGCTCCTATGGACCCGGGCCCGCCCTTGGCGGTCAAACGCAGAAGCACACCCTCTGGCGGACCTCCGATGGCGGCCTTACTTGGCAGACCTCGGTGATCCCCTTCGACACTGTGCCGCAGTCGGGCTTCTTCCAGGGGAGCCTCCATTTCCGGGATCCACTGCATGGCGAGGCCTTCGAGTTCCGTGGCCCCCCCATAGACTCGGGCCAGGCCGCGCTTTCCACGCTGGCAGATTGGACCTGCGAGCGGTTCTCTACCGTGGACGGTGGGGTGACCTGGTCCGCGCCCAAGGCAATGCCCTGCATGCCGGGCGTCAGGTTCGTGGACAACCTGCTCGGGTACGCCTACGACTGGTTCGGGAGGCCTGTGCTGTACGTGACTCTGGACGGCGGCCGGACCTGGGCGGCCGGCACGCTGCCACCCGAGGCCCAGGGGTCCGCCTACCAGGTTCCAATGCTGCTGGAGCGCCAATCCAACGGAACCCTTCGCGCCCTCGCTTACTGGGTGAAGGACGACGGAACGAGCGTCAACGCGATCGTCGAAAGCAGAGACGGGGGCCGGACCTGGGCCATCGCGGGGACGCCCTCCGCTGACGAAAGCACGACCGAACGTTACGGCCTGCCGTTCGGCTTGCCGCTCGCGGCTCGCGACGAGAACCATTGGCTGACCGCTCCGATGGACGACGGCACCAAGACACCACCGTGGTTCGGGAGCAGCGACGGCGGCTTGACCTGGACGCAGGTCACCTACGCTGGTCTCTCGGGCGATGTAAGAGACTTCAACTTCCTGAACGCGTCAGATGGCTGGGCAAGCACCAAGTCCGCTGACACTGTGGCCTACCTCTGGGCCACGACGGATGGTGGCGCCACCTGGACCCGCATCCTGTCGACGCCATAGCGGCCGGATGAGACCGGCGGCTAGAGGGGACCGCCGAGCTCACGCCGCGGCGTCGCGACTGGCTGCGACGGGAAGGCGCGGCTGGGCCGCCACTCTGGCCGATCCGCTGAGCCGCCTACCCAAGCGGCTCCCTGACACGATGCGGTCGTTTGGTTCCCTGGTTGCGAGATGCCATCGTCGGCCTGGTCCCAAGACCACGTCAAGCCGAGATCCGTGGCCCCCGCGCACCACACGGTCCGCTCCTTGTCTTCACCCGTTTAGTGTCCGCTTGAGTCCTCTCGCCCCGACCAGTCTTACGCACTTTCCCTCCGTCGGCACGGGATCTTCCTGCGCCAACGTCGAGCCGTGCTCGCGCTGCACTGGTGCCCCTGCAGCCTCGCGCCGACAGGGGACCGGCGCCGGCGACCTACCGCCCACCCTCTTGACTTCTCGAGACTCGAAGTCGGTGGTCGAATGGCGTCGCGACGTCGCATCTGCCCGCGCCGGTGAACGCCCCCGACCAGTTCACGACCGATGCCTCTAGCCATCCCGGGCAGCGCACGCCAACCTTCGGCCCGACCGCGGGAGGCTCTGACACGCGAACGCACGAACCGGAGACCCATGAGAGCAGTCGTGTGCACGGACTACGGACCACCGGATGTTCTTCGACTCAGGGACGTGCCGAGGCCCGTTCCGAAGGACAATGAAGTGCTGGTTCGAATCCGCGCCACGACGGTCAGCGCGGCCGATTGCGAGCTGCGGAGATTCGACTTCGCCCCCTGGATCTGGGTGCCTATTCGGCTGGCGTTCGGCATCCGCCGACCAAGACAACCCGTGCTCGGGCAGGAGCTTGCCGGTGACGTCGAAACGGTAGGCAAGGACGTCAGGTCGTTCGGGAAGGGTGACAGGGTCTTCGCGGCGACGGGTATCGGGCTGGGAGCTTACGCGGAGTACATCTGTCTGCGCGAGAACCCCCAGACCGGGGCAATCGCGACGATGCCGGCGAACCTGAGCTACGAGGAGGCTGCGGCCGTACCCTACGGGGGAGGCGAGGCCCTGGAGTTCCTGCGGAAGGGGAACGTCCGGAGCGGACAGAGGGTCCTGGTCAACGGAGCGGGAGGGAGCTTCGGCACGTTCGCGGTCCAACTCGCCAAGGTCCTAGGGGCGCACGTGACCGCGGTGGACAGCGCGCCGAAGCTGGAGATGCTGCGCGCGATCGGCGCGGATCGCGTCATCGACTACTCCCAGGAGGACTTCACCGACAGCCCTGAGACCTACGACGTCATCTTCGACGTAGTCCGCAACACACCGTCTGGTCGCATGGTGAGGTTGCTGACCGAGAACGGATGGCTGCTCATGGCCAATCCGGGCTTCTTGCAGATCGTTCGCGCCAGGTGGGCGTCGAGGGGGAGCAAGAAGCGGGTGTCGTTCGCGGCATCGGGGCCAACGAGCGAGGACCTGGCCTACCTGCGAGGCCTGGTCGAAGCGGGACGGCTGCACCCGGTCATCGATCGGCGCTTCCCGCTCGAGCAGATGGTCGAAGCTCACAGGTACGCCGAAACCGGCCAGAAGTTGGGGAACGTCGTTGTCGTTGTCGCATAGTTGCGGCCGCGATCGCAGCCTCCCCGCGGGCCCAACAGCCCGCTGAGACTCATTGGCTAGCGGGAGAAGGTGAATCTTGAACGGAATCGGGGGAACACCATGAAGGCAGTTGTCCAAGTCGGCTACGGCTCGGCGGACGTGCTCGAATTCAAGGAGATCGACAGGCCGGTTGCCGCTGATGACGACGTGCTGGTGCGCGTCCATGCGGCATCCCTTGCCGCCGGTGACTACTTCGGCATGCGGGGCGTGCCCTTCCCCATAAGGATGTTCGTCGGGTTCCCCAAGCCGAAGAAGGACTACGTCGTGGGGGCCGATCTGGCGGGGCGCGTCGAGGCGGTCGGCAAGAACGTGACGCGCTTCAAGCCGGGCGATGAGGTGTTCGGCGAGTGCAGCCGTGCGTGCGCCGAATACACGTGTGCTGCAGAGGACAAGCTCGTCCACAAGCCGCACAACCTGACGTTCGAGCAGGCCGCGGCCGTGCCCACGTCGGCCCTGACTGCTCTGCAGGCGCTTCGCGATCACGGCAAGGTGCAGCCCGGGCAGAAGGTCCTGATCAACGGTGCGTCGGGGGGCGTGGGAACCTTCGCGGTGCAGATCGCCAAGGTCCTCGGAGCGGAAGTGACCGGCGTGTGCAGCACGGGGAACGTGGACACGGTCCGATCGATCGGAGCGGACCATATCATCGACTACACCAAGGAGGACTTCACGCAGGGCGAGCCGCGCTACGACCTGATCCTCGACAACGTGGCGAGTCACTCGTTCGCGGAGTACAGGCGCGTGCTCGAGCCCGGGGGGACTCTCATACCCAGCAGTGGGCATGCTGGCATGGGCTACGTCTTCAAAGCGTTCTTGCTGTCATTGTTCATGCGCCAGCAGGGACGCCCGTTCGTCTCGACACCGAATCAGGACGACTTGATCACTCTCACTGAGCTGGTCGAGGCCGGACGGATTACTCCTGTCATCGACCGAACGTATCCGCTGAGAGAGACCGCTGAGGCCTTTCGGTATCTGGACCAGGGTCACGCTCAAGGCAAGGTCATCGTCGTCGTGGAGAAGGGTGAGTGAATCAGGTCCCGGCCGACGTCAAGGTTGGCTAGAGGGGCTCCAAGCTCGCCACGACGAGCCAACCGCCGGCCCGCCCAGCGTAGATAAGCTGCTCGGTCGTAAGGCCCGACCGCGCACGCAGGTCGTTGAGGTGACGAGCAACTCAGCCCGACGGCCGTGCCTCCGCCGGCGAAATCGCTCCGGCGTGCCTCCAGGTTTCAGCGAGCCCTCTGTAGATCGACGATCGCACCGATCAGCAGGCCAGCCACAACGCCGACGCCGACCATCAGCCAGAGGTCGGCCGACAGCAACAGGCCGATGAGCATGCCAAGGGCGGCCCCAATCGCTATTCCGCCGCCAACTGCGACACCTGCGCCTGCCGCGCGCTCCTTCGTCATGTCGGTCTCCTTTCGCAACCACTACGGCGAGCAGAACCAAGGGAGCCGAGCCGATGCGGCGCCCGTTCTGGTGACATGTCCGATCCCCGCGCGGCAGACGCGCGCTCCGACCGCTGCGCGAGCAGCTCTCGGCGTCGGAGTACCGCCGAGCTTCGGGCCGAGACGCTGACGGGAGAGGCGTGCTGAGCCTAGACAGCTCCCGATCACAGCTCAAGGATGCGTTGGGCCTCCCATGCATTCGCTGCCAGCAGGACGGCCGCGGCCCCCATCAGACCGAGCCACAACTGTCGGCTGTGCCATCCCCCATGGATGGGGTGGAACCTCACAATCGACTCTTTGCCACCGACTGTGACCACTCGCCACCTCGCGATTTCGTAGGTAGCGGCGGCAGCGAGCACGAACGCGGCGATCTCGTAAAAGCCCGGATTGGCGAGCCACTCCAGCGATGGGGCAATCTTGCCCACCTCGGCGGCCATGGTGAAGGAGTTCGTCCCGGTGATGATCCCCATGTAGGCGGTCATCGTGATGGCCGGCAAGTAGCCCAGCGGAATCCCGCTGGCGAGGCGGAGGAGGTTCGGCGCGACGAACACGAGGATAAGGATCGGCAGGTTCCAGGCGATGATGCGTGCCCACTCGATCATGAAGCTGCCGGCGGCTTCGTTGCCCGCCACGACCACTCCGATGGAGGCTCCGCGAAGGAGACCCTGCGGCAGCCACAGATAGGCGATCGCCTGACAGATGAGGAACGCGGCCGCCGCCAGCGTGAACAGGACTGCGAATCTGACCACCAGACGGTCGTTAAGCAGAAGCTCAACGAGCTGTCCAAACCTGATGGGCTTGGATCGCACGCGAGACTCTCCTGACAGGCGTCCATCCATATCCCTACCTCCCTCCACCGCGACGAGCGCGACGCAGGATTTCGCTCCTAGCCACCCGAGGCGTAAGCCTTCGGCTCCAAACACCGGGACGCGTCGGCAGCCGTGGAGCCAGGGAACCGCGTGTCAAAGCGGCCCGACCTTGAGGCCCATCCTCGGGCGGGCGTATGACCGTCCGCCAGTGCCGGACGGACCGATAGATTGAGTGCCCCTGACCATTTCATCGTGTCATTGAACGGCCCGAGTATCGACCTCGGTCGATCCGGGAGTGCGCGCGGACAATGCGAACAAGCCGGGCCGCGAACCGCTCAGCGAGGCTCAAGGCTCGGGACAACGAGCCACCCGGCAGCCCTCCCGATGTAGATCAGCTGTTCGGTGGAGAGACCCGATTTGGCACGCAGGTCGGCGAGGTGGCGCTTCGCGGTGCTCGGTCGGATGGCCACCAGGTCGGCCGCGTCTGGGATCGACCCGCCGGACGCGACATACGCGGCAAGGACGTCCAGTTGGCGTGCCGTCGCTGGCCGCGACAGTGCGCCGCGCAGATGCCCCGCCCTCATGCGAGATGCCTGGCCGCCGCGGCGATGCGTCGCCGTATGGCCCACGGCGCTGGTGAAACGGCCCACCGCGGAGGCTCTTTCGCGTTCCGATGGGCCAGTTGGGCCGTTTGGGCCGGTCCTGGAGTGGAAGGACGTCTAGCCTGCCACGACCTGCCGATGCGGCACGTCAGCCCGTCATGCCACGGCGACGCTGCCGGTCCGGTCGGTGCCTCACGCGACCGCACGGAGGGCCTCGGCGATGCGATCCGGAACTATGATCCGAGTGGTGGGACCGGGAGGTTCAAATCCTCTCGCCCCGACCATTCCCATCACTTCTTGCGCAGGCAGCAATCCAGCCTTGAGCAGCGCCTGGCCCAACAGCCAGGCGTTTTCGTTCGGCGCTGCGTATCAGCTGACTTGACCGCAGTCATGGCCTCATGATTGGGGCGCGTCGGCGTAGGCGTCACCGTCATCCTGGAGTTCGTCCCCCGGGGGGAATGAACTAGACGCCCCTCAAGTCAGCCTGACACAGAAGGTTTGCCCATCGACATGGTTTCGATCGACTCGGCGCTTCAGGGTGCGGCTCTTTGGTTTGTCGCGGGGACGCTCGTACTGCTACTCACTGGCCGAGCGGCTGTCGTTGGGCGTGCCGCGCGTCTTGCGATGGCACTCGCCGTCGGGGTGGTGCTCGCCGGGCTCGCCCGCCTGATAGGACTCGACGCAGTCGCCGAGGTCGAGGTCGGCATCCTGGTGATCCTCGTCTGTCTCGCCGGGCCCGCCCGCTGGTGGGCCGGAGGCGCCATCTTCTGGGGCGGGCTGGTCGCGTCCACGGGCGTCTATCTCATCTACCTGGTCCGGGCGACCTACTTGCTCGGCGCGACTCCCGAGAGCGCCCTTCTCGGCGCGGTCCTGCTGGCTCTGGAACTCGGTGCGACCGTTCTGATCCTCGCTTCCGCCTTCGAGATGGTGGATGCGCTCTGTTCGCCGGACGATGTGCCGCCGCGGCCCGCGCCGCCGGCGCGCTGGCCGGTCGTCTGCCTCCAGGTTGCCACCTACAACGAGCCGCCGGACCTCGTTATCGAAACCATCCGCTCGCTCGTCGCGATCGATTACCCGGCGCTTCGCATCCAGGTGATCGACAACAACACTACTGAAGAGAAGCGCTGGCGGCCGCTCGAGGCGGAGTGCGCCCGGCTCCGCAAGGCTCATCACCTCATCGAGTTCGTCCACCTGCCGAGTTGGCCCGGCTTCAAGTCCGGGGCCCTCAACTGGGGTCGGGTCCACCTCGACCCAGATGTCGAGATCGTGGGCGTGATCGATGCCGACTTCATCGTCGATCCCGGCTTCCTGCGGGCAACCGTTTCGTACTTCACCGATCCGAAGGCCGCATTCGTGCAGACGCCCCAGGACTACCGAGCGTGGGAAGAGAGCTCTTACTACCGCGCTTGCTACGTCGGGTTCGCCTACTTCTTCAAGGTAGGCATGGTGAGCCGGGCGCACCGGGACGCAATCATCTTCGCCGGCACGATGGGCCTGATCAGGCGCTCAGTCCTGGACGAGATCGGTGGTTGGGACGAGGAGATCATCACCGAGGACGCCGATGCGAGTCTGCGCATCCTCGCCCGCGGATATCACTCTATATACGTCCCGACGGCGTTCGGCCGAGGGATCATGCCGCTCACCTACGAGGGGCTGCGCAAACAACGCTTCCGCTGGGCTTTCGGGGGGATCCAGATCCTGCGGCGCCACTGGCGGAAGCTGCTGCCGTGGAGCCGGCGGTCCCGCCTGACCGCCGGACAACGATACGACTACCTCATCGGGAGCCTGTGGTGGTTCAACGACGCACTGACGTTCGGCTTCACGCTCTTCATCTTCGGGGCCGGGCTCGGCTTAGTGGCTGGTCGGCCGTTCGTCGTGCAACGGCTGTCGGCAATCGGCATGGTGATCCCACTCGCATTCATCGTCCTCAACCTGCTGCGCTATCTGTGGGCGACACGCGCAGTCTCGGGATCCGGGGTGGGGCTGGCGCTGGGAGCGCTGCGGGTGAACCTGAGCCTGTCCTGGGTGATCTTCCTGGCCTGTGCCAGAGGGCTGACCCAGGAGCATGGCGTCTTCCTGCGAACGTCCAAGTTCAGGGGCCGTCCGGCGGTGGGCGAGCTGCGGCTGGTCGCCATCGAGACAATCCTGGCGACGACGGGTGTGGTCCTGGCGGTCGCAGTCATCGCTGTCGCAGGCTACACGGTTGTGGGCCTCGTCCTGGCCGCGCTCCTCGGCTGGAGCGTGCTGATCTACGGATCCGCGACCGGCTACGCCCTGGGCGATCCCTCGCGTACACCGCTCAGCGAGGTGCTGATTGAGAAGGCGCGTCTGGAGATAGGCCTCGGATTGGGCCACGCGCTCGAGGCACGACCGATCCGCATGTCCATCGCCGTCGCAGCGCTCGGCCTCGCGATTCTGCTCGGCGCCGGGGTGGCGGCCGAGAGTGGCCAGCCGCCGGTGCAAGGCGCCGGTCCTCTCGTCGGCGAACCGATTCAGGGGCCGCTGCATGGGGCAAAGAAGTCGATCGCGACCTCGCCCGCCGCGCCCCACGTACCGCCAGGCCAGATCCGAACGCCCAAACACTAAGGAGCGTTGGTCGAGGTCGTGGGAGCGGTGTCTCAGGCCGCCCCGGCCAGGGCATCTGAGATCCGGCTCGGCACCACGATCCGGCACGTGGGACAGGCAGGTTCAAATCCTCAACGGCCTCCGATCATAGGAGGCCTTCGGCGACACGGCCGTGAAACCGCGGGATGCTGCCGCAGCGGCGGCCTCTGCCCACGCAGGCTCCGTGCGTCGACGTCGTGGCGGGTCCGCCGGACTAGACCGGCTCGAGGTCGAGCCGAGGTGGTCGTTGACATACTCCATCAGATACCATACGCTATAGATGGTTACACAGGTGCGATCGTCAGCCAGGCGAAGCGATCTGCGGAGCCTCGGAAGGATTGCACCATGAGTGTCCTCGGAGTGATCGTTATTGTCGTCATCGTCGTTTTGGTGCTGCGAATCCTCTGACCGTCGGTGCTGCGGACATCGGCAGCGTGAACGGTTCAAGAACGACCGATTCTCAGCACGAGGGCCGGGACGGTCACCCAGACCGCGGCGAAGGACTGTGGCCAACACGCTGAGGTACTACGGCTCGATCACGCAGCAGATGGCTGCACAAGCAGGAGGCATACGGTCATGACCGGCGAACGCACCAAAGGCTCTATCAACAAGGCCAAGGGCAAGCTCGAGGAAGGGCTCGGCAAGTTGACCGGCGACAGGTCGCAGCAAGCCAAGGGCAAGGCAAAGCAGGTCCAAGGTAGCGCGCAGCAGGGCCTGGGCAACGTCCAGGACGTCGCCCGGCGGAGCTGACAAGGAGATCGTCTCGAAGACGGCAGGAACGCGCATTCGCTAGCGCTCACCCGAAGCGCGCGGGCTGTTCGTCTCTCGTCCCCAATCCGCATCTCAATGGAGGAAACGCCTTATGGGCATCATCGCGTGGATCGTCCTCGGAGCGATCGCCGGCTTCATCACGAACCTCCTCATGGGCGGCTCGGAAGGCGTCATCGCGACGATCATTCTGGGCATCGTCGGTGCTGTGGTCGGGGGCTACCTGACTGGCACGGTCTTGAAAGTCGCCGACGTGACCGGGGTCAATGTCGAGAGCATCGTGGTCGCCGTGATCGGTGGCGTCGTCGTGGTCGCGGTGTACCGGCTGTTCATGGGCCGACGCACCACCGGTCAAGCCTAGGCCTGCCCCGTGGGACCGGTAGGCATCCGGACGCCGACCGGTCCGAGCCGGCCTCCAGGTGGCAAACGCGGGTCCGATAGCCCGGGTGCTACTTTCGCGCGTCCAAGTGGGCGGCCGCTTCGCGCTCCATCACGGCCAGGCGGGTGTAGTAATCCGGGAACTCCGTCAGGTGGGCTAGCGCGATCTTCCCGGTAAGGTTCCAGTCGTCCCCGGTAACGTTCGTCTTCGGGCTTATAAGTCCGTGCTCGAGCTCGACGTCCAGCCCCATCCGGAACTGCTCGAGGTCGCACTTCAGCGCCTTGAAGTCGATCCCGAGCTCAGTCGCGACAGCGAGCGCCTCATGGCGCGTGAACGACTTCTTGACGCCGGTCGCACCCGTTCCCACAGCAATCTCCTTCGGCCGATGCCTCGTGCTGAAACGCGTCAGTGATGAACTACCGTGCCATCCCTTCAAGCCTAGCCTAGATCTGCCGCCGGCCGCGAGGATGACAACACTCTCGCTCGCCTGAAGTCGAGGCGAAACTCTGACGCCACCCCCGGCCAGGGCATCGGCGATCGAGCTCGGAACCACGATCCGGCATGTGGGACAGGCAGGTTCGAATCCTTTCGCCCCGACCGTGACAACCAACCGAGCACCGTTCCAGGCCATGTCCCACCCTTGAGCTCTCGCTGATGCGCTTGGGTGGAGCTCGACCTTGCGGGCCGCGGGCCTGGACGCGCCAAGCGTGGGCACCATTCCCGATACGGAGACGACCCACCCGAATCTCGGCCGCGCCGCCTCTATATGGTTGTGAACGATGCGATCAGCCCGGTGGTCTTGGAGGTGACGACGATCGACCGTCCACCGCAAGTCGAGGCAGTCTCCGAGACCAAGGGTCTCGATGGGGAGGCCGTGCTTGGCGAGGCGCTCCAGCGTCAGGCGCCAACCCTGCTTGCGGCTGCTCGGGCGCTTCTCCGAAACGAGGCCGACGCCCGCGATCTCGTGCAGACGACTCTTGAAATCGCATCGCGCAAGGCCGGCGATCTGCGCGACCCGGCCGCTCTTCGGGCCTGGCTCCTGGCGATCCAGGTTCGCGAGGCGTTCCGGCTTCGACGACGGCTCGCCCATCTTGTCCGCCTCAGCCCCGGCATCGTCGAGATCTCGCCCTCCCCCGGACCCGAAAGCGATGTCATCGCGCTGCGCACCGCCCTCGCGAAGTTGCCGCCGCGGGCCCGAGCGGCAGTCGTGCTCCACTACTTCGCGGACCTCTCCGTGGCCGACGTGGCACGGACGATGGGCATCAGCGAGAACACCACCAAAGGTCACCTGAAGGCGGGTCTGGCTCGACTTCGGGAGGAGCTCAAAGATGACTGATAGCGACGAGCAGATCGAGGCCCGCGTGCGAGCGGCGTTCGCCTCAGAGCAGCGCCGGGCCGAGTCGGACCTCCGGCGCGCTCCTCTTCAACCGCACCGTGGATCAAGACTGCGCCTCATCCCCTCATTGGCGGCGGTTGCAGTGGTGGCGGCTCTGGTCGTGGTCGCGGCAGGTTTGTCCTATAACCTCCGCTACGCGGCAACCGTGAGCCCCGCTCCAACCTCAAGCCCAAGCTCCAGCACCCTGCAGAGCTCGCCGCCGTCCTTGCCGTCGCCCTCTCCCGACAGATCCGCCCTGGCTGGTCGCTACGAGGACGGCATTCCGCGCACCTTCGATGGCCAACCCGTGCTGCGCGGACAGTCGGCCATCGATGCGGCCAACGCATCCACGGACGCGTCATCGTTCCTTGTCGCCTTCTGGGCCGGCAAGGTGCTGCCATTCCGCAGCTGTGTCGCACTTGGACTCGACGACAACGCGCTCTACAAGTGCGGCAGCATGAGCAACGTCGGCGATCAGCCGGGGATCCGGTCATTCGAGCTGGGGATGGCGCTCCGGGTTGATACCAGTGCCGTAGCCCCGGGGCCCGTCATCGCCCGCGTCCATACCCACGATCCGGCCCTGATGAACTGCCCGGCTTCCTACGCAGCCGGCTGCGTTCACACCATGGTCGGCGAGGCCATCGTGTGGCACGGCGACGCGGCGGCCGCTCCCGGCCCGACAACCGTCGCCCAGGCCGCGGCCGCGTTCGGGGTCTCCGCCACTCCGGTGGCTGGGATCTGCGAAGGGGATTTCCCAGGCGTAGCGGTCCTTCAGTATCCCTCCCCTGGCACCCCCGGCTTGCAGGCGCCCGAGGGAGTGATCGCGGTGTTCCCCTCGACCGCGGCGCTGGCGGCGGTCGCCCCTGATGCGGCGGCCCACGGCGAGTCCGATGTGCCGGCTACCTACGGTCAGAGCTGCGAGCAAGGCGGCACCGATCCGCTGCGCGGCCCCGGCGCGTTCTCGTTCAAGTTCCACTGGCTTGCCCGAGGCAACGTGCTTGTGGCAGTCCAGTACGACACGAGCGTAGGCCCAGAGAACGACGTGATCGTGGCCCAGGTTCGAGCCAAGCTCGCGACCCTCTCGGCGGCGGGGCAGTCTCTGTCGCCGACCCTCGCTCCGAGCCCCGGACCCAGCGCCACGTCGAGGTCTGGGACCTTCGTTCTGACCGGCCCTGTCCCATTCCCTGACTTCGGGCCGGGCCAGCGCCAGCCGGCAGTCCTGCTGGCCGACGGTCGGGTCCTCGTCGTGGGTGACACCGGTGCCCCTGTCGAGGCGCTGTTTGACCCGGCCACGGGCCGGTTCAGCATTACCGGATCTCTCTCGACGATGCGGGTCAACGCCACCGCGACCCGCCTCAAGGATGGCCGAGTTCTGGTGGCCGGCGGCGACAACGAGACCGGCGTGCTCGCAAGCGCCGAGCTGTACGACCCGGCAACCGGCAAGTTCAGCCCCACGGGATCGATGTTGAGCCCCAGAGAGTTCGATACCATGACACTGCTCCCAGACGGCCGAGTCCTGATCCTCGGCGGTATAGGCAAAGGTGGCTACCTCGCGTCCGCGGAGCTGTATGACCCGGCCACCGGCCGGTTCAGCTCGGCCGGAAACACGCTGGCGCCGCTCGGCGAGGGCCACACAGCCACCCTGCTGCTCGACGGCCGGGTCCTGATAGCCGGCGGAGACGGCGGCTCGTCGCCGGCGAGAGTGACGGCCACGGCCGAGTTGTATGACCCCGCGAGCGGCAAGTTCAGCTCGACCGGTTCGATGACGACGCCGCGGGCCTTCAACACGGCGACCCTGCTCACCGACGGTCGAGTCCTGCTGGCCGGGGGCGAAGACGGCAGCGGCTTCAGCTCGTCGGCGGAGCTGTACGACCCAGCGGGTGGCACCTTCGGGGCGACGGGATCGATGTCGAGTGCGCGACAGAACCACGTCGCCGTTCGCCTGGACGACGGCCGGGTCCTGGTCGCGGGCGGGGACATCGGGACCGGCAACCGCCTGGTGTCGGCGGAGCTGTACGACCCAGCGACCGGACGTTTCAGCCCCACCGGGAACATGACCGCCGAGCGGGTCGGCCTCACGGCAACTCTGCTGTTGGACGGGCGGGTCTTGGTCTTGGGAGCCAACGTGACTGGCACCGGCATCGACATCGCCAACGAAGCCGAGCTGTACTTGCCGTAGCCGACCGCAGTGCGCCCCTGGGGGCCGGCGCCGTGCTAGCCTGCGACCGTCGGAGCGAAGCGGGCGTGAGGTGAGCGTTGATCCAGGCAACGGTGGCTGTCGATCGCGAGCAGGCGATCGGCAAAGTCGATCGACGGCTCTTCGGCTCGTTCGTCGAGCACCTGGGCCGGTGCGTGTATGGCGGGATCTACGCGCCGGGCGGTCCGCTCTCAGACGCTCATGGTTTCCGCGAGGATGTCGCCGCCCTCATTCGTGACCTTGGCGTGACCGTGGTTCGCTACCCCGGCGGCAACTTCGTCTCCGGCTACCGGTGGGAGGACGGCGTCGGGCTTCGGGACGTCCGACCGAGCCGTCTCAACCTAGCCTGGCACCAGACCGACCAGAACACATTCGGCCTTCATGAGTTCATCGACTGGACGCGCAAGATCGGCGTCGAGCCGATGCTGGCGGTCAACCTGGGGACGCGAGGAATCGCGGAAGCGCTCGACATGCTCGAGTACTCGAACCATCCGAGCGGAACGACCCTCTCCGACCTGCGGGTCGCGAACGGCGCGGCAGACCCGTTCGGCGTGCGGATGTGGTGCCTGGGCAACGAACCGGACGGCCCCTGGCAGCTCGGCCACAAGACCGCGCTCGAGTATGGCCGGCTCGCGGCCGAGACGGCCCGCGGAATGCGCCAGTTCGACGAGAAGCTCGAGCTGGTCGTCAACGGCAGCACGGCGCCGTGGCTCCCCAGCTCGGTCGACTGGGATCGAATCGTACTCGACGAGACCGTCGAGTTCGCCGACTACGTCGCGGTCCACATCTACGTCGAGGAGGTCGAGCGCGACATCCAGACGTTCCTGGCCTCCGGCGTGGAGCTCGACCGCGAGATCGAGCGTGCCATAGCAGAGGCCGACGCCGCGGCCGCGCGGCGCGGTACCGAACGCAAGCTCGCGGTCTCGGTCGACGAATGGGGCATCTGGCGCGGCCGCGACCCGAACCCACCCACACCCGAGGATTGGCCGGTCGAGAGGCGGATCGGCGAGTCGATCTACACGGCGGGCGACGCCGTCGTCACGGGCGCGCTGATCATCTCCTTACTCAACCACGCCGACCGCGTCACCTGCGCCTGCCAGTCGCTGCTGGTCAACGCCGGCGCTCCGATCCGCGCCGAAGCCGACGGCGTGTGGCGCCAGTCGATCTACTACCCATTCCAGCTCGCCGCGCGCTACTCAAAGGGAACGGCCCTGCGGGCGAGCATCGCGGCCCCGGAGATCGACACCAGGAAGTACGGGCGAGTTGGCGCGATCGACGTCGCGGCGACTCTCGACGAGGAGAAGGGCGAGCTCGTCCTCTTCCTTGTGAATCGCAACGCCTCGGAGGCGGCGCAGACAACCATCCGCCTGGGCTCCTGGCCGGACGCGCGCCTCGCCGATTCGCTCGTCGTCGGAGGAGGCGATCCCTGGGAGATGAGCACGCGAGAGCAGCCTGACCGCGTCGTGCCGCACCGGAACGACGAGACGTCGATTGATGGCGGCTTGATTGACGTGACCCTTCCAGCTGCGTCGTGGAGCGTCATCCGCCTGGCAGTCGACGCCGGCCGATAGCCCCAGCTGTCTGGCCTCGCCTGGCGACGGTTGGCCGCAGGCCGTCAACCTTCGTCTCGGCGCATGTTCACCTGGCGCATCAACCGTCCCTCACGGTGGGCCGGGGCGGCCGTCGAACCGACAGGGCAAGGCGAGAGGAGCATATTCGCGAAGAGGGCGGAGAGTCTTGGCGACAAGGTCGACCTGCCGATCCCCTCCGCACCCACGAACCTCCTGAAGAAATCCCGTTACTCGCAGGGCGGGTCCAAGACCGGAGGATCCGATGCGCTCTCGCGCGACCAGCCCATACCGGGCCATGAAGGCCGCTTTCTCCTCGATGTCGACGAAGACCAAGCGGCTGCTCAGCCTGGTTGCCGTCGCACTCCTGCTCGCCGGCGCCTTTGTGCCGGGTCTCGATGCGGTCGCGGGTCTCGAGCGGAACCTTCTGATCTTCACGGTCATCCTGACCATCTCCGTCGGTCTGCACGAGTTCGGCCACCTTCTCATGGCTCGCCTCTTGCACCTACGCGTGCATTCCTACGGGCTTTTCATGGGCCCACGCGTCGCGTCGCGTCTCAAGTTCGGGATCGAATGGCGACTCAATATCCTGCCGATCGGCGGCTACGTGACCCTCCAAGGCGAGAATCGCGACGAGGGCCCCGGCTCCTTCTACACGGCCCCGGCCTGGAAGAAGGTCCTTGTCTACGTCGTCGGGTCGCTGGTCAACCTTGTCCTCGCGTACGTCGCGCTCATCGCCATTGCTGCTCCGGTCTACTGGTCCAGGTTCTCCGGAAACCTAATCAAGACGATCCAGGCTTCGTGGATCTTCGCCAACTTCATGGTCGGCACCATCGCATCGTCTACCGCCGCCGCCTTCGCCGGTTTCCTGCCTCATGCCGCGACCCGTCCTCTTGATAGCCCCTTCGTCGGACTGCCGGGAATGGTCCGGGCATCGGGTCTGTTCGCGGCCCAGGGCATCGATGGGCTGCTCCTGTTCTTCGCTGCGATCAACCTGTCGCTCTTCCTCGTGAACCTGCTCCCGATCCCGCCCCTCGACGGCGGCCAGACCGTCCTCGCGATACTCCGCAGGCTCATGGGTCGACTCGTCACTGAGCAGGTTGCCCACGGCATCGCGGCCGTCGGCCTGGGCGCGCTCATCGTGTTCATAGCGTTCGTCAACGGAGTCGATGTTGTGAGGATGCTCTCGGGGGTTCCGTTCGACCAATAGACAGAACGGAGCAACGCCGTGAGAGGCGCGGCACCGGCCGACGTGGCGCAGTCTTGGAGCTCATGGCCTCGCTCGGCGGCACGGTCGAGAGGTATCCCATTCCCCGGCTGAGTCTGTCGGCGTTTGCTTGCCTGAGTCTGCCACTATGTCACGGGCAGGAGCGGGGTTCGTCCGATACCTCATCTGGACCCAATCTTTCACCCGCGGACCTGGGTTACTGCCACGAACGCTGATCGAGAACTCGTTCTCTCGGATGCCGGCGAGTTGGATCGCCCCGCTATGAGCGCCCATCGGTTCGGCCGCATCCCGCGCCTTGAGTCGCCTGTCGCGGCGTCGCTGCTGTCTTGCCTGCTGCCCGGGCTGGGTCAGCTGGCAATGGGCCGCGGCCGCTGGGCGCTGCTCTTCCTGGTGCCATCCCTGCTCGGCCTGGGCTGGATCGCCGTCCAGCTCAGTCAGGGTCTGGCCTGGTTCGGGCTCAGCCTCCTCGACGAGACGTTCGTCGCCACGCTGATCCCGATCGTGACTCTCCTGGCTGTCTGGCGGGTTCTCGCGGTCGGTCAGGCGTTCCTCACGGCACCCGGCCGGCGCCGCTGGCCCAAGCTCGAGAGCGCCATAGTGGCGGCGCTGGTGCTCTCCATCACTGCCACCCACGTCATCGCGATCGCCGGAGCATGGGCCGTCTATCGGACCGGTGCCGCGATGAACAGCAACAACATGCTCAGCGACAGCTCCCTGTCGGGCGGATCTCCTTCCGCCACCCGCGCCGCACCGACCCCATCTCCGACGCCCACGCCGACGCCGGCGGCAACTCTGCCGCCGTGGGCGTTCAGCTGGCCCAGTGCCACGCCGGCGCCCACGTACCCGTCCAACCCGGACCGAATCACCTTCCTGCTGATAGGCGTGGACTTCATGACAGGTCGCGCGCACGCCTCGACCGACTCCATGATTCTGGCCACCCTGGACGTTCACACCAATAAGGCAACGATCATCAGCGTGCCCCGCGACACGGGGAGTTTCGATCTCTACTACGGCGGCGCGGTCACCGGCGGGTTCAAGCTGAACGAGCTGATGAAAGCCGCCTCTTCCCCGAGCTTCGGCTCGCCCGACTCGGGTGTCGAGACCCTCACCAAGGAGGTCGGGTTCCTGGTGGGGCTGCCCGTCGACTATTACGCCGCGGTTGACCTCGAAGGCTTCGTCAACATCGTGCAAGCGATGGGCGGCGTCGACGTGAACGTCACGACCGCGGTAAACGATCCGTTCACCGGCACCTTCGTGCCGACGGGACTGATCCACATGGACGGCCACCTCGCTCTCAAGTACGCCCGGTCTCGCATGAGCACCAGCGACTATGCCCGGTCGAGCCGCCAGCAGCAGGTCCTGGTCGACCTGGCCCGCAAGGTGGTGACTCCCGAAGTCATCCCGCAGCTGCCGGAGTTGCTCTCACTGGCCGGGACGACCATCGCCACCGACTTTCCGATGAAGAACGCCCGCAACTTCGTGACCGCTTTCAGACGCGTCGACGCGCCGACCGAGTGCGTCCTGGGGCCGCCGTACAGCTATCACCCCGACACATCGACCACCGGTGGCACGTGGATCAGCCGGCTGGACATGGACCGCGTGGCCGGCCTCTCGGTCTACCTGTTCGGTCGCGAGAGCCTCTACTTCGACAGGCCGGGCGTGGTCCCTGCTCCCTGCGAGTCGTAGTCCCCCGCGACGCTCGCAGATTCTGAGCGAACTCTAGGTCCGGGTCCGCGCAAGCAGCTGGTTCTTCAGGCACTCTGCCAGCCACGCCTCGAACTCGTCGGCGCTCCAGCCCGCGATTTCGGTGAGCTCCTCATAGACGTCCGGCAGCGTTAGCGCGTCGAGGATGGCCGTCGCGTGTGCGGGGTCGACTCCCGATGCCAGCTCCGCCTCGAGCGAATTGGCCAGCCGGGCGATGCCCCTGCGTCGCATGCCGAGCACCTGCTCCTCTTCGGCCCGTACCGAGGGATCCGAAGCGCCAGCGTCGCGATAGATCGCGACAACGTCGTGCCCGAACTCCCAGCGCCGGCGGATGGAGCAGGCAAAGAGCTCGAGCTTCCGCCCCGCATCCGTCTCCCGCACCGCGTCCTCGAACAGAGCCTCGGCCGCCGGCTGACGCAGGACCGTATCGCGAAGCTCGTGGAGGATCCCGGCCTTCGAGCCATAGACCGCGTAGACGGTTTGAACCGCGACTCCCGCTTCGTCGGCGACGGCCTGAAGCGTCGTTGCGCCGTAGCCACGACTCCGGAACAGACCGCGTGCTGCCTCGGCGATGCGGCGGCGGGTTACCTTTGCCCGTTCGTCCCGCAGGGTAAGCCTCTCTTTGACATCGCCCATGTCGGTAGAGTATCACTCTAATTCAATAGAGCAACACTCTAACGAACACGGGAGACGGCATGTCGACAGAAGAGAACATCGCGGCTTTTCGCAAGCTCATCGACGTCGGGTTTACCAAAGGCGACCTCAGCGTAGTCGATGAGTTGGGCTCCCCCGCAGGGATCGAGCACCAGAGAGGGAACAAGCCCGGTATCGAGGGTACGAAGGCGACGATCACGACCCTTCACACGTGGTTCTCGGACTTCGAGCTCACCATCGTCAAGCTCGCAGCGGACGGTGACACCGTCTGGTCGCTCAACCGCGCCCGAGGCGTGAACACCGGCTCGATCATGGACTTCCCGCCCACCGGCAAGTCGTTCGAGATCGACATCATGGACGTCGTCCGCTTCGAGGACGGCAAGATGGTCGAGCACTGGGGCGTGCCCGATCAGCTCGGCATGCTCATGCAGCTCGGGCTCGTGCAGAGACCTCAGTCGGCTGCGGCACGCTGAAGTCGGGTACCCCGAAGTCGACGTCCCCGGCTTGCTGAGCAGTTCGGCCTGAGGCCGCTCTTGCCGCACGGACGCGCGGCGGAAGTCCGGCCTTCGGGGGATGCTAGGATTCGGCGGGTCGCCCATTTCGCGCACATAGCCGCCCCGAGCTCCCGTCCTCTTCCTAGGTGTCCGCTGATACGCCCATGCAGCCCGACAGGCCAATCTCCGAGCTGTTCGCCCAGCAGCGTCCCCTGCGCTCGCTCGAGTTCTTCCCGCCCAAGGACGAGGCGGGCGTCGAGGCGTTGCGCCAGACCGCCGCGGCCCTGCAAAGGATCGGGCCGGACTTCGTTTCGGTAACCTACGGTGCTGGGGGCAGCACGCGGGAACGCACCGCCCAGGTGTCCTCGCTTCTCAAGGACGAGTTCGGCTTCACGGTCATGCCGCACCTGACCGCGGTCAACCACACCCGAGCGCAGCTCGCGGCCACCGCACAGGCGCACTACGCGCGGGGCATCCGCAACATCATGGCCCTGCGCGGCGACCTGCCCAACGGCCTGCTCGCAGCGACTGCTTTCAGCGAGGACCTGCGCTTCGGCTGCGATGTCGTCGCCCTGCTGAAGGAGCTGCACTCCGACCTCTGCCTTGGCGTGGCCGGCTATCCCGAGAAACACCCCGAGGCGCCCTCGTTCGCTGCCGATCTCGCCAATCTGAAGCGCAAGGTGGACGCCGGGGCATCGTTCATCACCACCCAGCTCTTTTTCGACAACGAGGCCTACTACCGTTTCGTGGACCAATGCCGAGCAGCAGGGATCGGCGTGCCCATCGTGCCGGGCATCATGCCGGTGCTCTCCCTCAGGCAAGTCACCCGGATCACGAATCTGTGCGGCGCCTCGCTGCCGGACCGGCTGATCAAGCGCATCGACGCAGCCGGCGACCAGCCCGACATCATCGAAGCTCTCGGCATCGATTGGGCGCTAGCCCAGATCCGCGACCTCCTGGCTCGCGGAGCACCGGGCTATCACCTCTACATCCTGAACCGAGCCCGAAGCGCCCTCACCCTGGCCGCCGGGCTCGCGGCCTGAGGTCTATACGGCCGAGCGGTCGGGCGGGATACCGTGGGGGTCATCGATGAGTGAGCCAGAAGCCGGCGCGTCGACCCCCAGGTTCGTCGGCCACCAGTTCCAGCGGCCAAGCAGCACGACCACGGACGGCACGAGGAGCGAGCGAACGAAGAACGTGTCCATCAGCACACCGGCCGCAATGCCGTACCCGATCTGCTGGATCTGAGAGGCGCCTGCCGTTCCGCCGACCGATATGGCAAGAACGGCGAAGCTTCCACCGAGGATCACCCCCGCGGTCGTGACCGTGCTGCCCGTTTTGCCGATGGCTCTGGCCACAGCGTCACGCAAGGGCAGGTGGTGAGCCTCCTCTCGTATGCGACTCATGACCAGGATGTTGTAGTCAGAGCCCAGCGCCATCAGGAATACGAACATCAGGAAGGGCAAGACGAAGTTGAGACCCGCCTGGCCCCCGAAGCGCACGAAGATGATCCCGGTCAGGCCGAGCGCGCCCAGGTACGAGATGACCACGCTGGCCACGAGATACAGCGGCGCGACCGCGCTCCGCATGACCGCCGCGAGAAGGATCGCGATCAGGATCGCCACGACCGGGATGATCCGCTCCAGGTCCGACGCCGAGATCTGGCGGATGTCGTAGGAGAACTCGAGGTTCCCAAGCAACCCGATAGAGGTTGCGCCGGCAGCGGCACCAACCCGGTTGACTTCGGCACGCAGCCCCGGGACCGCGTCGAGCGCGGTCGGGCTCGACAGGTCGCCGTTTCCGACTTCGGCCGAATACTCGACCGTGAGACCGTCCGGACTGATGAGTTGTCCTTCGGCCCTGTAGGCGTTGTACAACTCGGCGGGCACGGCCGAAGTCGCCGGCACGGGCGGCAGCCGGCGCGGGTCCCCAAGAGTTGCGTGGAGCTGAGTCAGCTGGTCGGCCGTGAGCGGGATGCCGTTCGGGTTGAGCGGCCCTACGACGCTCTTGAACTCGGGCAGCGCCGAGAGTCCGGCCCCGGCCGTGGCCAGCCTGGCCGGGTCTTGCCAGACCGGCTGATCGAACTTGAAGAGCACCAGCGTCCGGACAATCTTCGAGGATGGGAAGTGGGCGTTCACCTCTGCGGCGCCGGTCGCCGAGTCGGAGCCCGCAGTGGTGCTACTCGAGTCGCCGAAGCCGGAGGTACCGGTCGTAAGGAGCGTGGCCGCCATTCCGCCGAAGAGGATGGCTCCGAGCAGCAGGGTGATGGCCGGGCGCCGGGTGGCGATCACGCCCACGCGGTCCCAGAACCCGACTCGCTCCACTTCCTTGTGGCGGATGTCGCTCGGCCAGAAGACCGCCCGACCGAAGATGGCGAGTAGAGCCGGCAGGAGCGTGAGCCCTGCCGCCAGCATGATGGCGATGCCGATTGCGAGCGCCGGACCCATGCTCTGGTACAGCCCGAACTCAGCGAGAGCCACGCTGGACAGAGCGGCGATCACAGTGAAGGCGGAGAAGGTGATCGACTCGCCGACCCGGGTGACGGCGCGCCTGACCGCGTCTGGACCGGAGAGGCCGCGGCGCAGTTCTTCGCGAACCCGGAACACGAGGAAGACGCCGTAATCCGTGCCGGCGCCCAGGATCAGGACGATCAGCATGAACTGCGTAATCGAGGAGACCTGGATCCCAGCGCTGGCTGCCTGGGCGATCACCGGCCCGGAAACGGTGAGCACGATCACGGCCGGTATGAGAGTCAGGAAAGGTGCGAGCACAGCCCGGTACGCGAGCACGAGCAACACGAGGATGAACAGCAGCGAGAAGGTCTGAGTCCGATCCTGCGATGATCCCGACGCCTTCGCGTTGTCGACGAGGTCCGGGATTTCGCCCGTCAGATGAACCTGGAGCCCGGCCGGGGCGGCCGCGGCGGCGGTACCACGGATGGCATTGACCAGGGCCTCGGCTCCGTTTACGTCGGTGAACGAAACGACCTCCGCTTCGATGAGAACCTGGCGGGCCGCGCCGTCGCCGGATATGCCGAGGTCCACCACTACCTTGACCGTATCGATTCCCTTGATCTGCGTTTCCAGGCCGTCTATGGCGGCGTTGTCCGCGACGGTAAGGCCGCCGTCCCGGACCGCGACCAGGTTTGCGGTCCCGAGGTTGACGTTCACGAACGGAGACGCCATGTTCGACGCCTGGATGCTGGGCACGTTGGCCGGCAGGAAACCGCTGGTCGTGTTCTTGGCGACGCTGCCCAACGTAGGCAGCGACCGAACGGTAACGATCGTGATGACGACCCAGGCGAGGACGATCAGGTATCGGAAGCGGACGCTGGCGACGCCGATCAGGGCAAAGATGCGGTTCATGAGTCTCTCGTATGGCCAAGGATGCTCGGGTTGAGAGCCTGAGCATCACACTCGAGATAGATGTGCTCGGGATCTCGGGCGACCGATTGCGCCCTGCGAGCCGCGGGCCGCGTCCCCCAGCGAAAAGGAGCGGGCCGGCCGAACGCCGAGACGCCTCCGGCCGAACGCCTTCGACGCCGATGGCCGGGGCCGGTCAGTTGGCGCAGGGCGACTTCCTGTTTGGGCGAAGGGCGAGGCCTGCGCCGGTGGTCGCCCCGGCCGGCACCAGCTCTCTGCGGCCGTGGTCATGGATCGCCTCGGGCGCGGTCTCTTCAGGCATTTCGAAGGTCGCCCGCATCGGCGTCTCCTTGAGGAAGACGATGCACGCGGCCGCGATGAGAGCGGCGACGATGCAGATCCAGAAGGTGGATGCCATCGAGATCGAGAATGCCTGGTGGATGTCTTCCACGATGTTCGGAACGAGCAGGGCGACCGAGGACCGAGCTTGCTCCGGAACGGCAGCCAGGATGGCCTTGCCGAGGTCGCCGGTGCCGGTCAGATCGATGCCTCCGCCCGAACCGCCCGCGAACTGCCCCACCAACTGAGGCGGGACCCCCGCATTGGCAAGCTGGACGGGCACCTCGGTGGCCATTCGGCCGGCGAATACCGTGCCCGCCAGAGTGAGACCGATCGTTCCGCCGATCTGCTGGAAGAACGTGAGGCTCGCCGTAGCCACGCCGACGCAGGTGCGCTCGACCGTGTTCTGGACGATGAGGGTGAAGACCGCGAACGACGGCCCGATCCCAAGCCCGGTGACGACCATCCAGAGCCATAGCGTCGGCCGGCTCGTATCGGCGCGCAGGTTGGTCAGCAGGAAGAGACCCGCGGCCAGCAGCACGAGCGACCCGAACATCAGGACCTTGTAGCGGCCCGTTCGGGCCACGATCTGCCCGGAGGCAATGGCGCTGAAGATGAGCGCCAACAGGAGAGGCAGGAGGTTGTAGCCGGACTCGGTCGCGCTCGCTCCGGCCACCGACTGGAACCATCGAGGCAGGAAGATGACCGCGGCGAAGAACCCGAAGGCAGCCAGGAACATCCCCGAGACCGAGATGGTGAAGGCCCGGTTCCGGAAGAGACCCAGGGGCAGGATTGGGTCTGAGACGCGCGATTCGATCAGGATGAAAAGGGCGCCGAAGGCCAGGCCGAGGAGGATGAGCCCGCCGACCGCGGGATCTGACCATTCGCCGGTCTGCTTGTTGGTGAGGCCGACAAGGAAGGGCGCTATGGCCAGGGTGAAGGCGGCCGCTCCCAGGTAGTCGATGTTGTTACCCGCTTCCGGCCTGCGAATGGGCGGCAGCAATCGCCACAGGACGACAAGCGAGACCAGGCCCAGCGGAACGTTCACGAAGAAGATCCAGTGCCAGCTGAACTGGTCCGTGATGAATCCGCCTATGCCGGGCCCGAGCAGCGACGAGAGCCCGAATACGGCTCCGAAGAGGCCCAGGTACTTGCCGCGCTCGGCGGGCGTGTACAGGTCCGCGACGACGGCGAGGGCCACGGGGAAGACGGCGCCGCCGCCGAGGCCCTGGAGGCCCCGGAAGAGGATCAGCTGCCACATCTGCTGGCTGAGTCCGGCCAGGACCGAGCTAGTAAGGAAGAGGCTTACCGCGAAGATGACGATAGGCCGGCGGCCGAACAGATCTGAAAGCTTGCCGTAGACAGGCCCGCTGATGGTGGCCGTGAGCAGGTAGACCGTCACGGCCCAGGTGTACAGGCTGTCGCCGCGCAGGTCCGTCACGATCCGGGGCAGGGCGGTGCCGACCACGGTCTGGTCGAGCGCGAAGAGGAAGAGCGCGAGCAGGATCGCGCCCAGGATCTCCAGCTTGGCCCTTGGGCTCAGCTCAACCGCGTGGTCGGTCGCTACGGCGGGGTTCATCATTCCGACTCTCCTGCGCTGGATGCATCCGTCCGGCATGCCCGCGACGATCGCGGCATGCCCCGAGTACCGGTGGCCGTTGGGGTCGGCCGATCGGACTGCTCTCCTCGCCGATGGCCTGGAACCGGCATTTTGACGAACACCACGCCGAAATGGAAATGTTGGCCCGTAGCGCGGTCCAAGAGACCGGCCGAGGCCAACAGCCATGAGCCTCGGCTTCCGGGATCGGGTGGATCGTGACCGATTGGGCGCCCGTCAGCCGCCGACTTGGACGCCGATCAGCGTGCCGACCGCGTACGTGAGGGCGGCCGCGGACCAGCCGAGCAGCAATGGGCGCACGGTGGCGCAGTAAAGGCCAGTGTGAGTCTTGCTGCCACCAATGAGACGTCCATGTCGAACGTCGCCTAGAATCTCCCGGAGTCCAGGGTGATCGCGAAGGCATCGCGTGCGTCCGCGTAGTCGAGCACGATCGTCACCGTGGTTGGGTCGTTCAGGTCGTCAATCTCGGACCGAACCACGACTGGCCCTCGGGTGGGCCGGCCGTCGTCGTAGGCGATCCGCTCGACGAGAACGCGAGGATCCTGGAGCCCGGCCGCCTCGAGGCCGGCGACGACGATTGCGACCGAGCCGGTCAGGCCCCCGTGATTGCCGAGGAGGAGCCGCGCCTGCCGGCTACCGTTGGCCAGCCGGGTCGCGAATACGTCGAGCGCCCCATCCGGCTCACTCGTCACGACTACTCCCCGCTGTCCGGCATACGAGTTGTAGGTGTACCAATCGCCCAGGCGGGCGTAGCCACCGCGGCTGCGAGTGAGGAGACTGGCCAGGTTGTCGTGTAGCTCGGGCCCCTTACCCCAGTTCGCCCGCAGACCATCCACCTTGGCCCGTTCGAGCCGGGCCAGGAACCAGGCCGATTGACCGGGGTTCTGCTGCGATGCTTCGGCGTACTCGTTGACCTGGAAGCCTCGTACGCGGAGGCCGCGCACGGCGAGCATCCGCTCGACAGCGGAGCGGCTGGCGACAGGATCCTGTCCATGGGCGCGGCCGCCGATTTCGTGCCAGCTCAAGATGTCCGGCACGACGTGGTTGGCGGCAACGAAGTCGAGATATGCGGTCCACCATTCGTCGTCGTGGCTGGGCTCGCTGGCAGTGCTCGGCCCGACAATGGTGGCGTCGGGAAACCTGGCCCTGACCTTCTGGGAGGCCAGGCGCCACATCTGCTGGAACTGCCCGGCGGATCGGGCCCAGAAGAGCTCGAGGTCGGGCTCGTTCCACAGGTCCCACTGTGGCGTCATTCCAGCCACGCCAACGTCCTCGACAAGCCGGTCGAGGAATCTCTCGAAGTCGGAGAAGTCGCCCTCGTCGCCAGGCCACCGGCCGATGGCTGTGCCGTCCGCGCCGTACAGGTCGTGCACGAGGAGGATAAATGTGCCGCCCAGCAAGACAGTCCGCCGGTATTGAGCGAGCGTCGAGGCCCAGCGTCGCTCGTAGCGCCCGGCGACCCAGCCTCCCGGCGAGTCGAGTTGGGCACCGCCCGCCCGCTCGAAGCGGAAGCCCATCCCGGCGAGGAGGACGTCCGGCGGATGCGCGCCGTCCTCGGTCAGGCCGTACAGGATGCCTGAGCCCCGCCGCGATGTCAGGCCGACCTCCTCCGAGAGATCGACCCGGACGGTGGCGATCGGCGAACGGTGGAGGCTCATCGATCAGCCCGCGACCGGGACGCGCGCGCCGGATCGGAGGAACACGGGGATCCGGTCGAGCGGCGCGGCAGCGCTGATGGTCGCCCCGCCCGTGCATTCGGCGCCCGTCCACGCGTCCGCCCATCGGCCCGGCGGTAGGTAGACGGGACGCTCACGCAATCCTGCAGCCAGGATCGGAGCGACCAGCACATCCGGGCCGAGCATGAACTCGTCCTCGACCGACCACGATTCCGGGTCGTCGGGGAAGTCGACGAAGAGTGGGCGCATGGGTGGCAGGCCGTCCTCATGGGCCCGCTGCATCTGTGCGTCGACGTACGGCCGGATCCTCTCGCGGAGCGCGAGGACCTGGCAGATCAGCTCGTATGCTTCATCGCCGAATGACCAGACCTCGTTCGGTCCGCCGGTCATCTCTATCGCCAGGGGGATCCGCGGCAAGCGGTCGCCGTGGAGACGGAACAGAGGGCAGAACGCGCCGTACTGGAACCAGCGGACCACCAGTTCGCGGTACTCGGGATCGGCGGGGTCGCCGCCGTGGAAGCCCCCTATGTCGGTCGTCCACCAGGGGATCCCGGAGATGCCGATGTTGAGCCCGGCCCGGACCTGCCGGCGCAGCGAATCGAACGTGGCCGGGATATCGCCCGACCAGACGGCGGCCCCGTAGCGCTGGCTTCCGGCCCACGCCGACCGGCACAGCAGGACGACTTCCTTCTCGCCGGCGTCGAGCATCCCTTCGTAGAAGCCCTTCGCGTACAGCAGCGGGAACAGATTGATGACCTCGTCGCCAGTGCCGAGATGGAAGCGCAGGTTGGCCGGGTCGACTGGTCTCAGCTCCGGCTCGCAGCCGTCGAGCCACCAGATCCGGATTCCCTGGGAGAGGTAGTTCTGGCGGACCTTGGACCAGACGTACGCCCGCGCTGCCGGGTTGGTCGGGTCGTACAACGAAACCGGGGTGTGCGCGGCCACGCCCTTCTCCGGAAACTCCGTCAGATAGCCGAGGCCGCGTTCGGCGCCGACGAGCAGGCCGCGCTCCGCCATGAGCGCGTGATTCTCGCTCCGCGGGCTGACCAGCGGCCAGACCGAGACCATCACCCTTGTCCCCATCGCCTCGAGCTCATCGACCATGGCCTTGGGGTCCGGCCACTCGGCCGGGTCGAAGCGCCAGTCGCCAAGCGCGGTCCAATGGAAGAAGTCGATGACGACGACCGCCAGCGGCAGGCCTCGACGGCAGTACTCGCGCGCGACCGTGAGCAGCTCGTCCTGGCTTCGGTACCTGAGCTTGCTCTGCCAGAAGCCGGTCGCCCATTCCGGCAGCCGGGGTGCATGACCCGTGACGTCAGCGTAGCGGCCCATGATCTGGACCGGCGTCCCGGCCGTGATCCAGTAGTCGATCTGGCGGGCGGCGTTGGCGACCCATCTGGTCCGGTTGACCGCGAGCTCCACATGGCCGACGGCCGGGTTGTTCCAAAGTAGACCGTAGCCGCGGCTCGAGAGGACGAAGGGGATCGAGACTTCGGCGTTGCGCTGGATCAGGTCGAGGGCCATCCCCTTCTGGTCGAGCCGACCGTGGGTCCGCTGTCCGAGACCGAAGAGCCGCTCGTCGTCATAGGCCTGGAAATGCTGCTCGAGTCGGTAACGACCCCCGCCCAGGGCCGTGAAGACGCGCGCCCCAGGCCACCAGAAGTGGGCGGGCTGCTCAGCTATCAGCTCCTGACCAGTGTCCGAGCGGATGAACCGGATGATTACGTACTGGCCACCGTCGCCGTTCTGGGTCGCGACCATGGCGGTGATCGCGCCGTGGGCGATCGAGACCCAGCCGTCGCCTGAACCGATTGTGACCTTCCCCGGTTCCGGGGCTTCCTCCAACGCGCCGGGTAGGTCCGACTCGATGTGCCCGAGCGCCGCCCGAACGCGGAGGCTGTCACGGCCCCACGGCTCGATGCGGATCAGTTCGTCTTCGGTTCGGACTTCGACGCCGGCGCCGGTTCGACTGATGTCCAAGACACTCCTCATTTCCGGGTGGATCCAGGGCCGGGCAGGCAGCTGCGCCGAGCAGTGCTGCATCGCGCTCGGCGCACCCACGTACTATTCCTTGACGGCACCCGCAGTGATGCCCGCGGCGATGTACCGCTGCGCCAGCGCAAGAAGGATCGTCGCCGGGATGATGGCTATGACGGCCGTTGCCATGACAGAGGGCCACTCCACCGAGTACGCGCCGATGAACCGGTATATGCCGACCGTGATCGGGGTATGGTCAGGGTTGCTGTTCAGGATCAAGGCGAACAGGAAGTCGCCCCATCCGAACAGGAACGAGAAGAGGGCGGCGGTGATCAACGCCGTCCGGCTGAGCGGTAGGTAGACGGACCAGAAGATCCGTAACTGTCCGGCGCCATCAACCCTCGCCGCCTCACCCAGCTCATGCGGGATGCCGAGCATGAAGGCCCGCATGATGATGATCGCGAACGGGACGGCGATGGTCGAGTCGGCGAGGATGACAGCCTGGTACGAGTTCAGCAGGCCAAGCGTGTTGAACGCCGAGTAGAGCGAGTTGGCCACCACGAAGCCCGGTGCCATCTGTGCCAGGACCAGGGCGAAAAGCAGGAGCGAGCCAATCCGGGCCCGAATGGTCGCGAGCGCATAGGCGGCCGGGGTCGCGACGATCATCGTTACGAACACTGTCCCAATCGCGTATATGAAGCTCGACTGGATGTATCCGCCAGCGGTCGAGATTGCCGCCTGGTAGGCATCGAGACTGGGGTTGGACGGAATGAAAGGCGGGGGATTCTGCAGGAGGTCCGTCTGGCGCATGAACGAGAGGTTCACGATCCAGTAGAGGGGGAAGAGCATGAACCCGGTTATCAAGATGCCAGCCAAGGTCCAGCCTGCGCTCTTGATGCGCGAGGACTGCCTTGCCTGCCGAAGCCTCGGGGCCGTGGCGCTGACGCTCATCGGGTTGTTTCCCTGAGTTCCCGATATGCGTACCGCAGGTACAGCAGACCGAAGATGAGGACGATTACCAGCAAGATGTCGCCGGCAGCCGCCCCGAGACCGAAGTTGAAAGCGTTGGTGAAGGCGAGGCTGTACGCCCAAGTGTTGAGCGTCTGACTGGTGTCGGCCGGACCGCCTCGGGTAATCGACATGATCACGTCGAAGACCTTGAGCGTGTAAACGAGCCCCAGCAGCAGCACGACCGTGGACACGGGACGCAGTAGCGGCCAGGTCATGTACCGGAACCGCTGCCAGGCGCTTGCCCCGTCGATGGAGGCTGCCTCATACAGGACCCGTGGGATCGCCTGCAACCCGCCGTAGAGAATGACCATGTTGAACGGGATGCCGATCCAGATGTTGGCGATCAGCACGGATATCAACGAGAGGTGCGGATCGGTGAGCCAGGAGATCTGGCCCTGGTAGCCCAACGAATGGATGAAGAAGTTGACGACTCCATAGTCCTGGTCCAACAGGCGCACCCAGATGGCGCCCGAAACCAGCACCGGGGCGAGCCAGGGAACCAGGATGAGGGCGCGGAGGATGCTGTTGAGCGGGAACCTGTGCTGATAGAAGAGCGCGATCAACAGGCCCAGTGTGAACTGAAAGAAGAGCGAACCGATGGTGAACCAGACCGTGTTCATGACCGCTGGCCAGAATTCCGGGTGGTTCACCAGTCGGGTGAAGTTGTCCAGCCCGATGAAGGGGGCCTCGCCCGTGACGAACGTCTTGAGCGTGTACTTCTCCACGCTCATGATCACGTTGAAGACGATCGGGTAGAGGTAGAAGGCCAGCACGTAGATCAGCGCCGGCGCGAGGAACATCAGGGTGACGACGCGCTCGCGTCGCCAGTGTAGACGCCTTCTCCCCTTCAGAACGACGGGTGCGGGGGGGAGATCCCCCGCACCCGTCTCAACGACACGCGTCATCGTCGCGTCGTCTCACTCACTCTCAGCTTCCGGCTAGCGCGGCGGCTGCCTGTTGCTGAGCTCCCGTCAAGGCATCCTGAGGCGACTTGGCTCCGCTCAGTGCTGCCTGAATTGCCGTCCACAGTGGCTGAGACACCTTGCTGTAGTTCGGTCCCAGGTTAGCGGGTGGGCCGGTCCGCGAAAGCTCGGCTGCGGCCGCATCGACGAAGGCCTTCATGTTCGGGTCGGCCGTGACGGCCTGCGCGGCGACGGACTGGCGGGACGGGATGTACGCCTGAAGCGTGGCCCATGCCGCCATTTCCTTGTCCGACAGCAGGCAGTTGACGACCTGGCCCGCAGCCGCGGAGGCTGCAGCATCGGAGTTGACCGGGATGGTCAGTACTTCGCCGCCCATCGGGCCAGGCGCGGCACCGCCGTCCGGCTTGGGGATCGGCACGATGCCGAAGTTGATCTTGGACTTCTCGAGGGCGCTCAGGTTCCAGACACCGTTCTGCTGCATGGCGGCCTTGCCGGCCACGAACTGATCGTTGACGTCACCCTGCGTCCACTGGACCACGGACTTGGAGGCCGATCCGGACTTGACCAGGTCGGTCCAGAACTGCAGCGCCTTGACGGCTTGGGCGGAATCGAGCTTGGAGAGGTCTCCGCCCGCGCCCCACAGCCAGGGCTCGAACTGCCAGCTACCTTCCTCGGTCGCGGGGGCCGAGAAGGCCATGCCATAGACGCCACTCTTGGTCAGGGCTTTGGCGGCGGACGTGATCTCCGCCCAGGTCGTTGGCGGCTGCAGGCCGGCCGCGGTGAACATGTCCTTGTTGTAGAACAGGGCCATGCCGTTGATGCCAGGAGCGATGCCGTACACCTTGCTCTTGTAGGTGCCGGCTTGGACCAGGTTCGGATAGAGACCGGTGAGGTCGACGCCGAAGTCGGTCAGGGGCGCCAGGGCGCCGGTGTCGGCGATCTGCTGGAGATCGGGGTTGTCGATTCGCAGCACGTTGGGCAGCTGCTTTGACTGGGCGCCGAGCAGCACTTTGTTGATCAGCTCGTCGCGCGGAATTGCCTGTCGCTGGATCGTGATGCCGGTCGTGGCGGAGCACTCGTCGAGCACCTTCTGCCACTGGGTCTTCTGTGGATCGGCGCTCTGGTAGTCCCATTCGGTAATCGTCTTTGCGGCCGCTACCGACGCTACGGGCGTCGCCACGGGCGTCGCCGCTCCCGGCGTTGCCCCTGCCGGCGTCGGCTGCGCCGACGGCGTGGCGGTACTCCCACCGCAGGCGGCGACCAGCACCGCCACGGCGCCGATCGATGCCATTCGCGTTCTGAACTGCATGTCCTGCCTCCTGATGCAACCGTGGAGAACCCGACTGCCCAGACTCTCTGTGGCCGGTGACACCTCCTGGACCCCGTGTCTCCGCGTGGGCCGAAGTACGGCGGTAAGGCGAGCCGGCGACCAAAGCCGGCGCTATCGAAACGTTTCGACTGGAACACTAGCGACGTCGGAGACGGGTTGTCAAGGGGTCGCGTCGCGACCTCCTGAAACGGACCGGGCGGGTCCACGGCAATCGCGCGTGCCGATGCTGTGTTGACTGCTACGATGGTCCCTCGGCCACACCAGCCGTTCTTCATCGCCGTTTCCACCCGCTTCGCGCTTCGGGTTCGAGCTGCTGAGGAGTTCGCTGAAGGAGGCTTCAGCCCAGATGAGGCGGACGCGATCACTGACGATGGTTGACATCGCCAAGCACTCGGGCGTCGCTGTGAGCACCGTCTCGTACGCCCTTAGCGGCAAACGACCCGTCTCGGCCGAGACGCGGGAGCGGATCCAGCAGGCGATGGAAGAGCTCGGCTTCCGGCCGCACGAGCCTGCCCGGGCCCTCAGGAGCCGCTTCTCGCGCGCCATCTCGTTGTTCTTCCCGACAGCCCGCGACGAGCTCCAGATCGAGAGCCATATCATCCTGTCTGGCGCACTCGAGGCGACGAGCGAGTTCGACTATTCGCTGCTCGTCTCGACAGCGACGCACGACCCGAGCGGGATCGTCGCCACCCTCGAGACCGGGCGGGCCGACGGCGTGATCCTCATGGAGGTCCGCATGGCCGACGAGCGCGTCGACAAGCTGCGGGCCGACGGCCATCCGTTCAGCTTGATCGGGCGGTGTGAGGACAACGAAGGGATCAGCTACGTCGACTTCGACTTCGAGGACGCGGTCCGCACCGCAGTCCATCACCTATACGAGCTCGGGCACCGTCACGTGGTGCTCTTGAATCGCGCCCCGTCGATTGGCGGCGTCGACTACGGCCCCACGGTCCGCTCTCAAGCGGCCTTCCAGAGCGCGCTCAAAGAGCTCTCTCTGGCGGGCGACCATCTGCTGTGCGGGACCTCGGGCGCGCAGTACATCGAGGTGCTGCGCTTCCTCGAACGCGCGCCAACGTGTACCGCAGCCGTGACGCTCTCAGTGACGTACGCGCCTTTGCTGGCGGCATTGCGCGACCTTGGCCGCCGGGTACCCGAGGACTTCAGCGTGGTGGCGATCATTGCTTCCCAGATCGCCGACCTCGTGACGCCGCCCCTCACGACGATCGATATGCCGGCGTACGAGATGGGGCGCCTCGGCGCCGAGATCCTGATCCGCCGGCTCACGGACGACGAGCTCCCGCCGTCGCAGCTGCTCCTCCGCGGCCCTCTCCAGGTCCGATCCAGCCGGCCCCCGCCTCGGCGTTCCCGATCCTAGGTTTCGGCGTCGTGCCTGGCGTCGGGCATTTCGAGACGTAGACGACCGTGGCCGCCAGAAGAGCCGCCAGAGCCAGGTTCACGACACGGAGGCAGCGTCTCCGAGCCGAGATCCCGCTCTGGGTCTGGGCGTCTAGGCTTCGTGGTCCACGCCGCGAGCCGCTCACCGACCGCCTTCGCGGATAGACGGGGCACCCGCTCAGTCCAGTGGCGGCGAGCTCAAGCGGCGCGTTCCGAGCCGCGGCACGCTCCGGGACTGACCTGCCGAATCGGGGGGTGCCAACCACTCTTCAAGTAGACTCACGCAGCTTCGTCATCGGGTCGGGCGGGCTGCCCGGGTCGAGATCCCCAGGGCGGCTCGCCTGGGAGTGAAGAGCGACGTATCGGAGTAGGCGCACGTGGGCAAGAACGCCCGGAACAGTCGAAGGCTGAACGCGCGAGCGGAAGCGAGGCCGAGCCAAACGACGGCGCACGATCGACGTTTCTGGCTGATCGTGGCCGGTCTGGCCACGCTCCTGTCCGTGGGAGTCGTAGCCGTGACCTTCGCCGTCGCGGGCTCTTTCGCGACCGCCGGCTCGGGCTCTCTACCGCCCGGCACCCAAACGTTCGCCGAACCCGACCATGCCCACGTGTCGGGAACCGTCACCTACGACCGGGTGCCGCCGGCCGGCGGCGCACACAACGCGACCCCTCTGAACTGCGGCGTCTATACGCAACCGGTGCCGAATGAGAACGCGGTCCATTCGCTCGAGCACGGGGCAGTGTGGATCACCTATCTGCCCACCCTCACGCCCGACCAGGTTGGCCTCCTTCAGAAGCTGGTCACGTCAAGCTACGTGGGGGCCGAGCGGTACGTGATCCTGAGCCCCTTTGTCGGCCTGCCCTCGCCGATCGTCGCGAGTGCGTGGGGCGTTCAACTCGGCGTCGACCAGGCTTCGGACGCGCGGCTGTCCGACTTCATCCACCAATTCGCCGGAAGCGGGCAGGGCGGCGAGGCGGGCGGTCCCTGCACCGGTGGCGTGGGCAACCCCATCGAGTGACGGTCGGCGGGTCCACCGGCCACCCATGCCCGCACCAGGAAGGCCCCAAGAACGTCGCTCTGATCATCCGCGGCTCAGTGCCGCCGGAAACGCGCGAGAGGATTCGGACGTGGATCCGGACTCACCTCGCGGATCGACCTCGCCACCAGGCGAGCCGGGCCTATCAAACACGTAGCGTCCGACCACACTATCCAGGGCCGTAGCTCCGTCACCCCAGCCGGAGTTCTGACGGCCAGCCGTGCCACCGACTTCGATAGTGAGGGACCCAATGCTGACGGGCGGCTCCCCGGCTCTCCCGCGCCCGCTCTTTCCGAGCCGACTCGGCCGGAACACGCGCCTCCGGTGGACGCACAGGCTCCGGGCGGCTGTGGTGGTGGCATTCGCCCTGGCGTGGTTCGTGGTTCCAACCGTCACGCGCCCCGTAGTCGCGGCCGCAGATCCGGTCGTCGCTGCCGCCGGCGACATAGCCTGCGACCCGGCGGACGCGCACTTCAACAACGGCCTGGGCACGGGGAACGGCGTCACCGACGTCTGCCGGCAGGGCGCCGTCTCCAACCTGCTGGTCGGCGGCGGCTACAGAGCCGTCCTCTCGCTGGGTGACAACCAGTACTACTGCGGCAGTCTGGCGGCATTTCAGGCCGCTTACGACCCGAGCTGGGGACGGGTGAAGTCGATCACCCACCCGGTCGTGGGCAACCACGAGTATCTGACCGATCCCGGCACCGGCAATGCGACCGGCTGCGATGCGACGAACCTCAACGCCGCGGGTTACTTCGGATATTTCGGCTCAGCGGCTGGAACGCCGGGCCACGGCTACTACAGCTATGACGTCGGCGCCTGGCATCTGATCGCACTCAACTCCAACTGCACGGATGCCGGTGGTTGCATCCCCGCCTCCCCGCAGGGCACATGGCTGGCGGCCGACCTGGCTGCGCATCAGAACCAGTGCATCCTGGCCTACTGGCATATCCCGCTCTTCAGCTCCGGCGGGCGGGCCGCGCCGAACACCTACTGGCTCTGGAAGCAGCTCTATGCCGCTCACGCCGACGTGGTCCTAGACGGCCACGACCACATCTACGAGCGGTTCGCGGCGCAGACTCCGGATGGAGTGGCCGACCCGGTCAACGGTATAACCCAGATCACCGTTGGCACCGGCGGCGCGAACCACACCGCGATCGCCTTGCTGGCCGCCAACAGCGTCGTCGCCGACACGACCTCGTTCGGGATCCTGAGGATGACGCTCCATCGGGCCAGCATCGACTGGCAATTCCTGCCGGTGGACGGCTCGTTCACCGACAGCGGTTCGGCAGGCTGCCACAACGTCGCCCCGACGCCCACGCCGACCCCCACCCCGACGCCCACGCCGACCCCCACCCCGACGCCGACCCCAACGCCAACGCCAACGCCAACGCCAACGCCGACGCCCAGGCCGACGCCCACGCCCAGGCCGACGCCCACGCCGACGCCGACCAAGGCGTCCGGTGCCACGTTCGTGGCCTTGACTCCGGCCCGCCTCCTCGACACTCGCAACGGGACGGGGCTCGGGGGTGTCTTTGGCGCCCACGCGGCCCGGACGTTCCAGGTGACCGGCCGGGGCGGAGTGGCGCCGAACGCCACGGGGATTACCGGCAACCTGACCGTGACCGGACAGACCAGCGGCGGCTATCTCTACGCCGGCCCGGTCGCCACTGACAACCCGACGAGCTCGACGCTCAACTTCCCGGTCGGTGACGACCGAGCCAACGCGCTCACCCTGGCTCTCGGCGCCGGAGGCACCCTATCGGTCACCTACGTCGGCTCGGCTGCAGGGTCGAGCGCCCAGGTGATCTTCGATGTGACCGGCTACTTCACCCCGTAGCCCAACGTACTCGGCGGATCTCCGACGGATCTCCATAGGGTTCGGCCAATCCGCGCCCGGACGAGAGTACGTGGCTAGGAGCTCGGCGGCGAGATATCCGATCCGTCATGTCGTCTCGACCGTATAACCAGTAGGCGCCGGGGTAGGCCATTTCGCGCGACCAGGCGGCCAAGAACGGGTTCGTGGGTTGATTCCAGTTGCAGTGGCGGGAACCGTAACCATTGGAGCCGCGTCATCGCAGCGAGAGCACTCTCACGTAACGCTGCAGAGGTGGGGAAGATGAGCGGAGCGACCAACCCGTCCGGCCATTCGCGCGCCGTGCCACGACGTCTCTGGACCATCGCGACCGCGGTTCTGGTCGGCGTCGTGGTCTCTGGATGTGCCGGCCAGGCCGCGGCTGGGGCGGAAGCCACGTCGCAGGCGACGCGCGCCGCGGGCTCGCCCAATGATGCCATGCAGGCCGCGGCGGCCATAGACGCCTTCGGGTTCGACTTCTACAAGAGCGGCCTCACGTCGAGTGGCAACGATGTCTTCTCGCCGGCCAGCATCGTGCTGGCTCTCTCGATGGCGCAGGTCGGAGCCCGAGGCGAGACGGCCTCGCAGATGGACGCCGTCCTTCACTCAGCCCTCGGTGTGGGCGGCGGCAACGGAATCAACTCGCTGAGTCAGGCGCTGGCGCGGCTCTCAGGCACATTCAAAGGCCCGGCTGGAACGGAGCATCAGCAGACCCTTCGCATCGCCAACGCCCCCTTCTCCCAGCGAGGCCTGCAGCTGGAGGGGCCCTTTCTGGACACGCTCGCGTCGAGGTACGGGGCCGGCCTGCGACTCGTCGACTTTCAGAGCGATCCTGACGGCGCCCGCCGCCTGATCAACAGCTGGGTCAGCGACAAGACCGAGCAGCGGATCCCTGAGCTGCTCCAGAAGCTCGATTCTTCAACGCGACTCGTCCTGGTGAACGCCATATACCTCAAGGCCCCATGGCTGGAACCGTTCGCCGCCAGCGGCACGAAGACGGCACCGTTCACCCGGCCAGACGGCTCGCAAGTGGGCGTCTCAACCATGAGTCTCGCCCTGTCCGAGGGGCGCTATGCCTCGGGCTCGGGCTGGCAGGCCGTCGAGCTTCCGTACCTCATCGGCCCGTTGGCCATGACCATCGTGGTCCCCGATGATCTGGCCGCCTTCGAACACGGCCTCGACGCGGCGCGCTTCGCCCAGATAACGACAGGCCTCCAGGCCGCCGAGGTGGATCTGACGCTGCCCCGCTTCAAAGTCGAGACGAAATCCGACCTCTCCTTCGCGCTGGCGGGGATGGGTATGCCCCTGGCGTTCGACCCGAGCCGGGCCGACTTCTCGGGGATCACGACGCAGGAGCAGCTGTACATCAAGAGGGTCGTCCATCAAGCGAACATCGCCGTCGACGAGAAGGGAACGGAAGCGACCGCGGCGACGGCGGTGGTCATGGCGGTAGCGACTCCCGCGCCGAGACAGCCGGTGACGCTGCACGTCGATCGGCCCTTCCTTTTCGCCGTACGGGACACAGAGACCGGCGCGATCCTTTTCCTCGGCCGGGTGGTCGATCCCTCCGTATAGGGAACCCGCTTTTCGGACGGGGGCTCGCCGGGCCTGAAGAGTCAGACCCTGGGCGCCGGCTGCTCCCCGCGGAAGACGGCGGCGTGGCGCCGGGCGAACTCGTCGAAGGAAGTCGGCCGGCGGCCGAAGACGGTCTCGACCGTCGGGTAGACCGTCGCCTCCTTGCCCTTGCGGCGCTCCGCGAAGAGCTCCGCGAGCCCTTCGACCAGGTACGGCGGCGCGCCCGCGGCGAGCCGGGCCGACATGAAGTCCTCGGGGCTCACGTCGACGTAGCGGATCGGGAGTCCGGTCGCGGCGGCGATCTTGGCCGCCACTTCGGCCATGTTCAGAGCCTCCGCGCCGGTGATCGGGTAGATCCGTCCTTCATGCCCGGAGCACGTCGGCACGTCGGCTGCGACATCGGCGATATCGCCGATGTCGATCGAGGCGATGCGAGCGTCGGCCATCGGCAGGAAGAGCGCGCCCGACTTCAGGATCGAAGGTACCTGGCGGAAATAGGAGTGCATGAACTCGCCGGCGCGGATATGCGTGTACGAGATGCCCGACCGCTCGAGATATTGCTCGATCTCGCCGTGCATCCGCGCAAATCTGAAGGGCGAGTCCAGCTCGGGGATGATCCCGGACAGCTTGACGACGTGGCCCACCCCAGCCGCCGCGGCCGCGTCGATGAAGGCGCACTGGACGTCGCGCATGGCCGCGTCCGAGGACGAGATCAACATCGCCCGGTCCACACCGCGCAGGGCCGCGGTCAGGGTATCGGGCCGAGCCATGTCGCCCTCGGCGATCTCGACATTCGGGAGCCGCGACAACTCGGCCGCCTTCGCCGAGTTTGCGGTCCCGGCATTGCGGACCAAAGCCCTCACCCGGACGCCTCGCGCGGAGAGCCGGCGCACCACCTCGCCGCCGGTCAGGCCGGTTGCGCCGGTCACGAAGATCAGCGGCCGTTCTGTTCCCAAGTGCTATTCCATGGGCTCGAGCACGAACACCGGGATCTGGCGGTCGGTCTTCTTCTGGTAGTTCGCGTAATCGGGCCAGGCTTCGACCGCCCGCTCCCACCAGAGGGCCTTCTCGTCGCCGGCAACCTCGCGGGCCAGGTAGTCGCGCTTGGTCGCGCCGTCCTGCAGCTCGACGTGCGGGTTCTTCTCGAGGTTGTAGTACCAGACCGGATGCTTCGGGGCGCCGCCCATCGACGCGACCACCGCGTACAGGCCCTCATGTTCGACGCGCATCAGGGCGGTCTTGCGGAGCTTGCCCGTCTTCGCCCCGACGGAGGTCAGCACGATCACCGGCCGGCCGCGGAGGTCGCCGGCTTTCTCGCCGTTGGTCACCTCGTAGAGCTCGGCCTGCTGGCGGGCCCAGGTGGATGTACCGGGTTCGTACTCTCCGCTGAGTGGCATGCCCCTATTCTCTCGCTTATCGGCCAACAGGCTCCGAGTCTCGTCTTGCCCCCGCTGCAATCACTGCCGGAACGCCCGAGCGACTACAGCCGCAGCCTCCCGAACAACGGCCGCCGGCGCGCCTCGCGCTCGCCGAAGCCTCCGGCGCCGACGAGTGGCACGAAGACGCACGCTCCGCTCGGAAATTCCTCGTAATCCTCCCCGTGGCGGACCACGAGCACCATCTCCTGCAGGTCCGGCGACCCAACCGGGACCACGAGTCGGCCGCCCTCGGCCAGCTGCCCCCGGAGAGCGACGGGCACGGCCGGAGCGGCGGCGGTGACCGCTATGCCTTCGAACGGGGCGTCATCGGGCCGGCCCAGGCTGCCGTCACCCACCTCGACTCGGACGAGATCCAGCAGCCCGAGTTGCGCCAGCCTGGCCGCGGCGGTCGCCGCCAGTTCGGCATGGCGCTCGATGGTGATGACCCGGCAGCCGATCGTGGCCAGCACCGCGGCCTGGTAGCCGGAGCCCGTTCCCACCTCGAGGACGCGCATCCCCGGCCGGGGCTCCAGCAGCTCGGTCATCTGGGCGACGATGTACGGCTGGCTGATCGATTGCCCGGCCTCGATGGGCAGGGCTTCGTCGCCGTACGCGTACTTCAGAAGGTCGCTCGGAACGAACAGCTCGCGCGGCACCGCGGCCATTGCCGCAAGGACGGCCTCGTTGCGAATGCCACGGCCTCGGAGCTGGCGCTCGACCATCTCCGCCCGGAGCCGTGCGGCCGTATCCGGATCCACGCGTGGAAGATACGCCTGCCCAGAGGCGACGGAGAAGACGGCCCGCGGGCCGCGGCCGGCTTGGGGGCTAGGTCGCGCTCGGAGACGCGACCGGAGACGGAGTCGGGGCGGGCGTCGGCGTCGCGACCGGCGACGCGGACGGCGCGATCGAGACGGACGGTCCCGCGCTCGGAGGGAGAGTGCCGCTGAACGTCGGCAACGACGGGAGTGGCGGAGCCGAGGGTTCAGCGCCTTGCGGAATGTAGTTCCCGGCAAGGGCGAGGGCGAGGACACCGAGCAGGACGGCGGCGGCGAACAAGGCATAAATGGCCGACGCTCGATCGTCGATGTGGACTCGCTCGTGAGATTCGCGCACCGATCCCGTCACCCGATGGCCGCTATCCTCGGCCCGCTGCCCGCCGCGGCCAAGGCCGAACCGGCGACCCGAGGGAGCGACGACCGGGGGGCGACCTTCGTCCTCGTCGGACTCTTCGGGCTCGCCTTCGTCCTCGAAACCCTCTTCGGGGTTCTCTTCGAACTCGTCTTCGCCCGGCTCGAACTCGTTGGGCGAAAGCGTCTCTTGTGGGTCCTTATCGCGGTCCGACATGCCCTCGCGTCACTCCTGTGCTGGCGGCCGCCGAGTCCGGCCCACCCGGTATGGGCACCGCTGGTGCCTTGAATGCGTCGTTGGCCGGTGCGAGCTGCCCGCGGATGCTGCGGACTCGGGCGCACCGCTGTCCGGCAGTTTAGCCGACGTGTTCCGTTGCCGCGCGCCGCAGCCACCGGACTCCGTTCTTCCTCGAGCCGGCTAGGCGCGGCGGATGGCGCGGACCGTGAGCCCGGCGAGACCCGCGACGACCGTCAGGATCCCGCAGGCGGCGATGACGGGGCGCAAGCCAACGAGTTGGGCGATGGCGCCGCTCGTGGCCATAGCCAGGGCCAGGACACCGTTGACCACGGCCAGGCGGATCGCGACCACGCGCCCGAGCATCTCGTCCGGGGTGCGCTGCTGGAAGAGGGTCTGGCTCGGGACCACGAAGGTGACGTTCGCCAGCCCAATCGCCACCGCCAGAATGAGGGCGAGCGGCAGGTTCTGGGTCGCGGCCAGGACGAGCATCGCCACGCCCAACGCCGTGAACGCGGCGATGATGCTCGGCCCCTTTGGGATACGCGTCGCCAGGCCGCCCAGGACGATGCCGCCGCCGACCAGGCCCGCGCCCATCGCCATCTCGAAGAGGCCGTATGCGGTAGGCGCGTCCGTGCTGCCGAGCGCCAGAGAGGCGATGAGCAGCGGCGAGAGCGCGGTCAGGGCGCCTATCCCGAATTCGGCGACCGCGGCCTGGACGGTGGTGGCGAAGAGAACGGTCTCGGTGCGAAGGAAGTGCCAGCCGGCCACGAGGTCCGCGATGAGCGACGCCGGGACGGAGACTGCCTGGTCCCCCGCGGCGCCTGCCCCCGCGGCGCCCGCCCCCTCGCCCCTCCGCACCAGCGGCGGTATCGCCACGGCCGCGACCAGCGCCGCCGACGCCAGGTAGCTCGCCCCGTCCAGCCAGAACGCCAGCGCGAGCGAGGAGCCGAGGAACGCCACGAACAGCCCTCCCAGGCCGTAGCCCACCAGGTCCGTGGCCGTATCCGCGACCCACATGGCCGAGTTGGCGGTCAGCAGATCCTCCTCCGGAACCACTCGCGGCAGCGCCGCGGCCCGGGCCGGCCGGAAGAACGACGAGACGGCTGCTAACAGGAAGACCAGCGCCACCACCAGGCCCACGTGCAGGCCGGACGCCACGGGAATGATGCCCACGATCGCGGCCCGTATCAGGTCCGAACCCACCATCACGTGCTTGCGGTCCCAGCGATCCACCAGGGCCCCGGCCAGCGGACCCACCAGGAAGCTCGGGACCGTCATCGCGGCAAAGACCAGGCCCAGCGCCAGCGGCGACGCGTCCGTGGCCCGGGCCACCAGGAAGACCAGCGCGATCTGGTGGATCCGATCCCCCAGCGAGCTGATCACCTGGCTGAGCCACATGGCGGAGAAGGCGCCGTTGCCGGCAAGCCGAACGTACGGATGGCCGAGCGGCCCTCGCACCGCCGCCCCCGCGGCCACTCCCGCGGACGGATACGTGGGCGCGTACGGAAGCGCGCCCGTCAGCGAGATGTGCTCCACGAGCTGCGCAGGTACAAGGGCCGGGGATCGAACCGCAGCGGCGAAGACGAAGAAGGCCAGGCCGGCTCCCAGGAGCAGGTCGCCGACGGAAGCGACCGACTGGATCATCGGGATCGGGATCGGAATGGGGATGATGTCGACGAGAGGTCCGCCGTGGGCAAAGAAGGCGGTGTCCACCGGTCCGGTCAGCAGTGTGTGAAAACCCGAATGCACCGTGGTCGAGTCCAGCCCGGCGGCGGCCAGGCTGGGCTGCCAGACCGGCATCCAGCCTCCGTTGGCCACGATGGCGATGCCGTTCGCTGCGGTCCCCAACGCGGCCGCGGTCATGCCGGGCAGGGTCCGGTTCGCCAGGAACATCGCCGTGAGCAGCAGGTAGGTCGCCAGGACGAGCCAGATCCGCAGGAAGTCGGGGATGTCACCGGCGGCGAGCAGACCGTCCAGCATGAAGCGCGCGACCACGGCCATAAGCAAGGCCGGCAGCCAGCGCAGTCGAACGTCCGCGAAGTTGTCTATGCGCCCGCCGGCGAGCAGGCCCAGCCCAAGCCCCAGGACTATGCCGAGGGTGGGCACGGTCTAGGCGGCGCCCGGATTCCGGCCCGGCCCGGTCAGCACCCCCGCCTTGTGGCCGATCAACGGCACGTCGGCGGCCTCATCGGTTGTCGAATCAGAGGGCCCACGGGACCACTTCGTCTTGAAGAAGGCGTCCACGACGTCCGGATCGAATTGGACGCCGCCGAACTTGCGCAGCTCCGACAGGGCCTGTTCGGTCGTGAGGGGCGTCATGCGGTACGGGCGCGCCGCCGTCATCGCCTCAAAGGCGTCGGCCACGTGGAGGATGCGGGCCAGCAAGGGGATCTCGTCCGCCACCATGCGGTCCGGATAGCCCGATCCGTTGAACCACTCGTGGTGGTGGCGGATGATCGGCAGCTCCGCGGCCAGGTGCGTGACCGGGGCGATGATCTCCGCACCCAGGGCCGGGTGCGCGTTCATGAGCGCCCGCTCCTCACGCGTGAGCCGTTCCTGCTTGAGCAGGACCGAGTCCGGCACCCCGATCTTGCCGATGTCATGAAGGAGGCCGCCCCACTCCAGGGCCTCCAGGTCGCTGTCGCTGACCTTCATGACCCGCCCGATATCCATGGCGATCGATTGGACCCGGTGGCTGTGGCCGCTGGTGAACGTGTCGCGCTTGTCCACCGCCTCGGCCAGGCTGCGCACGGTTTCGGTGAACATCTCCCGGACTTCAACGAACCGGCTGTACGCCAGGCGCGTGGTGTACAGCGGCACGGCGAAGAGCAGCACGGCCCACCACCCGGCCACGATGTAGATCTGTGCCATCAGCCACGCCACGGGGGCCAGGGCGAGCATATTGACGTAGCCACCCGCGTCGGCGCGCAGAGCCGACCAGAGGGGCTCTTCGGTTCGCAGGGAAGTGAACATCGCGGCCAGCAGCGTCATGAGAGAGAAGCAGACCAAGGCGGCCAACGCGGTCGCGGCGAAGTCCACGGCCGTATGAGATCGGAAGGGGATGCTCTGCAGGATGACTGCGCTCAGGATGGCCGGGCCGGTGATCGCACAGTGATTGGCGACCACTCCGTACCAGGGGACCTGACCTCGGATCTCCCTCGCCTGGGTACTGCCGATGATCCCCACCCATCCGGCTGCCGCAGGACCCCCCAGGCTGAAGGCTGCGACCAGTGGGGCGAACATGACATCCATCAGGCTGCCGCCGGGCATCCGAACGGCCAGAGACGAACCTATGAGCGACATCCCGATCCAGAACAGCACACCCGCCGGGATTCCGGCGGGTGCAAACCTGACAACCGAGATCGGGGTCTGCAGAGGGCACAGCAATACCACGCCGACGAGTAGTACCGCAGTCGCCAGCGTGACGAACGCGACCAGTAGCCCCAGCCGGCGGTTCATCGCCACTCCTCGCTCAGACGCGGGAATCTAGCCTGACCACCAACCGCTCGGCTATGGGGCAGAGGTACCTAGAACGGCCTGTAGCTCGCACCGCCGCCGATAGCGGCCAGGAGTGCGGCGCCCAGGACAATCATCATTGCGCGGACGCGATGGGCCATGGTAATCACCAGGATCGAACGCAGGAATCGGGGGACACGGGAGCCCTCCAACAGAGACGGCAGGCAACGCACGGCAGGTTGCACCGGTGGCTTGGTACCAGCTCAAGTGCCCGAATTCGGCTGGGGCCGCAAAGCATCCGAGCGTTTTCGTCCGGAAGTGTGACGTTTAGTGGACTCCGGACACAAGGACCCTATGGCCCGAAAGTACCGTGGTCAATACGGTACCTGGCCTACCGCGGACTCTGCTGTCTTCAGATCGACTCCAGAGGGGGAGGCTCCACTCCCAACTGCTCGCGAAGAACAGACGAGTAGTGGATGTACTGCTCGGCCGCCGCGGCGTGGGCACCAGTAAGGCGGTACAGCCGGAGCAGGTATAGTTCGATCTGTTCGGCGTCGGGATCCGCCTGCAACGCCTGCTGGGCAACCGAGAGAGCGCGGTCGAACACGCCCGACTTCGTGTCCGACAAGACTGCTCGCTCGATCCTGTCAAGGTAGCTGGCATGCAACATATCGCGGAAGGGCGCCGCCCAGTCGTCGTACATGAAGTCAATTGCGAAGTGGCCAGTGTACGACTCCGCCAGATTGGCTATCAGCTCGGGCGATGGATCGCGCCGAGCGGATGTGATGAGACGGAGGCAGTCCGAGCTGCGGCTTTGGACGAGTTCGGGGTCCAACCAGATGAGATCGCCTCGACTGCTGAGGTAACCGGCCGTCGTGTCGTCCTCGGCGGGAGGTTCGAAGATACGGCGAAGGAAGTAGGCCGTTTGGTTGAGCGAATTCGCCCCCGGTTCGGGCTCCATCTCCGGCCACAGCGCCTCGACGACCTGCTCCCTGGACGCTGTGAACTGAGGGCGCGTGAGCAAGTAGGTGAGGAGTGAGAGCACTTTCCTTCGTACATCGGTTCCGGGGATGATCCGCTGCCCAATTCGAATTGTTACGCGGCCAAGGTCCTCTATGTATGCGGGCGGGGCCAGGCGTCGAATCAGTATCCGGCCTGCATTCGGCGCCCCTAGACTCTTCCGGCGGGCAATCGAACGGAGGAGCGCCACATCGTCGGCGTCGCCCACCAGGTCGAGCAGGGCCGCGCCTCTTCTGATGTCGGCCGGGCGAGCCGTCTGGCCTGCGAGTGTCTGTCTCAGAGCCCAGCGCCACCGTTCGGGGCGCAGATGTGCCTCTGCCCGGATCATTTCGAAGCACCCATCATCCAGATCGGCCAAGCGGCGAGCGACGAGCTCGGCCTGTATCGAGAGGTAGGCCGCGTCCCTGGGCTCGAGAGCACGCAGATACATCAACAGCTGCTCTTTCGTCGACACGAGCGCCTGAGTGAGGCGGATTGTCTTCCACCAGAACCACGCCTGCTGCCGCTCCGCGGAACTGAGCGCTTGATCCAGATCCGAGAGTAGCGAGGGATCATGATCAGCTGCAGATGCTCGAATCTGTACACCGAGCGATCGGACTGCGCTCCTGAACCCCGGACAGAGTGGGTAAGGCCCGCCCTGAGGCAGCAACTGCGTGGCTCGTGTCACATTGCCGCGCTGCATCTCGAGACGAGCCTCGACCTGGCGGCAATAGACATTCTCGGCATACCGAGGATCTTCGGCAGCCAGACGCTGCATGATGCGAAACGCCTTCGTCGGATCGCCATACATAGCCTGCAGCTCGGCGACCTCGGCGATCGGTTCGGGCTGGTCCGAGCCCTCAGTTTCGCTGAAGATCGAGGCTACCTGCGGTTCCCACTCCCCTGGCCCACCCCAGTGGGCGAGAGCTCTGGCCGCGTTCGCGTGCGCAGCCGCCAGATCTGCGCGAACTCCCGTGGAGACGAGCAGGCGTAGGGCAGCTATTCCCGCGGTGGCCGCAGCATCGTGATTGCCGCGGACAACTTCGGTCAGCGATAGGTTCAGGAGACTGACAGCCTCATGCCGCGGGTGCTTTCCCAACCGATTGAGACGTGCGGTTTCACGAAGCTCATCAACAAGAGCGTCAAGACTCCCTTCATCGGATGCATGGCACAGCAACTGGGCCGATCTGGCGATCGACGACAACTCCGGATCGCCAGATCGGGAAAGCTCGGCGGTCGCTGTGTCTTGCACGTCCGTCTCCCGCCCAGCGAAACGAAGGACCAGCAGATTGAGCGCGCTCGAGATCGAAAGGGATGGGTCGTGCACCGCGAGACTGGCTCCGACGGCCTCTGCCCGGTGAGCCGAAGTCAGGGCTTCCTCGTACCTTCCTTCGGCGGCCAGCTGGCGGCTGCGGATGATCTCGTACCAGGGGTTGGGGTTCGGATCCGGGAAGAGCGAGACTAGGTCTCCGGCGGCGGCGAAGTCACCCGTGCCGATGATGGCGGGCAGGGCGGCACAAATGACGCGACGGACCTGATCTGCCTCCCCGGCCGCGGCCCAGTGATGCGCGGCAAGTCGCCACGATCGGGGCTCCAGCAGGAGAGCGAGATGGCGATGGAGATCGGCGACGCCTCCCTCGCCCACCTCGGCCTCGAGGCGCGAGAGCAGGAACTCGCGGACCAGCGGGTGGGCCCGCCAGGAACCGTCAATCCCGTCGACCCTTGGCAAGAGACCCAGCCGCTGGGCTTCGGCGATCAATCGGCGTGCCCGAGCCGATGGTACGTCGGCGGCGATGGCGGCGCTCTCCGGGTCTATCTCCTCGAGCAGGACGACTCGCATGAGAAACTGGCGGAGATCCGCCTGCAACTCCCCTACGACCTCTTCTGCAAGGTAGTCGTACAAGCTACTCTCGGCGCCGCTCAACGAGCTCACGAACGCCCTAACCTGCCACGGCGATCGCCCCTCCACGGCCGTCTTGACCAGTTGTAGGGACGCGGCCCACCCCTCGGTTCTAGCCTGCAAGTCACGCAGAACGTCCGATTCGAGTGGGTGCTGGTAGGACTCGCTAAACAGCCGCGCCGTCTCGAACTGGTCGAATCGAAGCTCCTCCCTGGAGAGCTCTGCAAACTCTCCTCGAGCCCGGAGGGCCGCGACCGCCAATGGCGGCGTCCGCCGGCTGAGGATCAAGACCGCAAGCCCTTTGGGAGCTCGAGCGATCAGTCGGTCGACGACCTCCCGGATGGATGGAACCTCTTCCACCGCGTGGTAATCGTCAAGGATGACCGCGGATGGCACCTCGCCCAGGCAATCTATCTCTGCCAGAACCGCCTCAAGGATCGTTTCCTCCTGGACAGGTCCGGTCGCCGAATCGGACAGGAGGGATGCCGCGCTCCTAAGAAGCCTCGGATCAACGGACTGGCAGGAGGCGACGAGGTAGCGGAGGAAGACGAGGCCATCCGTGTCGCCCTCGTCCAGCCGATACCAGAAGGTACGAAGGCGCGACCGGCGAGCGAAATCCGCGACCAAGGTGGTCTTGCCGAAGCCAGCCTCGGCTACTACGTAGACGACCCTACGGTTGCCTTGCGACTCAAACCAGTGGAGCAGTCGGTCACGACGCAGCGTTTCCTCAGGTAGCAGAGGCCGCCGAATCTTGCCTTGCTGCAGCGGGAAGCTCAACCGAAGGTGCGCTGTTTCGCCGGCGATCTGCTCGCCGATCTCGGCCTCAGCTGACACCGCAAGCTCCTCCATCCCCAGCCGACGGCCCTCGATCGGTGGCGCGTAGGATAGAAACTCGAGCTTGCACGTGTCAATCGGATCGATCGCGGACGTACGCATTCGCAGATATTGACCGGCCCTGATCATCTGCCGCTTATCTGTCGTAGCGGCGCGTGCTATCGCTGCCTGCGGCGGGAGCTACCGATAGGCCGGGCGGCCGCTTCGGTGACGCAATCCCTGCTAGGACTCGTACTCGAAGCTCAGCTTCATCTGGACGCGGTACTCCACGATCTCGTCGTTCTCGACGCGGGCCGTGGACTGGACCACTTCTATGGTGCGGATGTTCCGCACCGTCTTGGAGGCGACCGCGACGGCCTGCCGGGCCGCGTCGCTCCACGAGTGCTGGCTGGTTCCGACCATCTCCCGGACGATTAGCACGCCCATTTGACTCCTCCCTTGGCGGGCGGGGTATGCCGCCCCATCGATCGAAGTCTAGACGGCCTCGGCGTAGTGCTCGGCGGCGGCGAAGGCGACGAAGCGAGTCTAGCTCTTCTCGAGCCAGAGCTTGACATAGCCGGTGGGGCCGTTGCGGTGCCTGGCCGGGCGCAGGCCTTGCCCGGCCATCCCGCCCTACGGCATGAAGTAGCCGGTCACATCGAAGATCACGTGGGCGATGGGACCCGGAGCCGGCGCGACGAAGGTGACGCTCAGGGTGCCTGTGGGACCCAGGGCGACCGTCACCCCGTTGGCCCGGTCGTCACCGACCGGGAAGTTCAGAGTCGAACTGGTGGGGTCGTTCATCGCCACAGGACCCAGGTACAGATAGCCGTTGCTGGTCTGGCCCGTCACGGTCAGGTTGCCGGTCACCGCGGGGACCGATGCCGGTACGCCGCCACGCCCGCTGACCCCGAACGTACGTGCCGCGTGCGAGGTGGATGGACCGGCCAGACCTGTGCCTGAGCGGGTGTCCAGAATGCGCGACGGAGTGAGAGGTACGTAGCTAGCGCCGCTGCTGTTGGGCACGAAGTAGCCGGTCACGTCGAAGATGACGTGGGCGATAGGACCCGGACTAGGCGCGACGAAGGTGACGCTCAGGGTGCCTCCGGCTCCCAGGGCAACGGTCACGCCATTGGCCCGGTCATCGCCGACCGGGAAGTTCAGAGTCGAGCTGGTGGGATCGTTGGTCGCGTTCGGACCGATAAACAGATAGCCCTTGCTCGTCTGACCCGTCACGGTGAGGTTGCCGGTCGCGGCTGTGGCGTTTGATGGCACTCCGCCATGGCCGGTTACCTGGAACGTACGCGCCGCGTGCGAGCCGGAGGGACCGCTCAGACCCGTGCCGGAGCGGGTGTCCAAAAGGCGTGCCGGGGTGAGCGGGAAGTACGTGGCGCCGCTGGCACCGGGCACGAAGTAGCCGGTCACATCGAAGATAACGTGGGCAATCGGACCCGGATTCGGGGCGACGAATGTGACGCTCAGGGTGCCACCGACTCCCAGGGCCACGGTCACTCCGTTGGCTCGGTCGTCACCGACTGGGAAGTTCAGGGTCGAACTGGTCGGGTCGTTCATGGCGACCGGACCGAGGAACAGATAGCCCGAGCTGGTCTGGCCCGTCACGGTCAGGTTTCCGGTCACCGCGGAGGCGATGGCGGGAACGCCACTGGTGCCGCCCATCACCTGGAACGTACGCGCCACGTGCGAGCTGGATGGACCAGACAGCCCTGTGCCGGTGCGAGTGTCGAGGATGCGCGTCGGGGTGAGCGGGAAGTAGGTGGCCCCCCAAGCGGGGTGACAGAGTTCGACGCGGCAGATGCAGGGCCGGGTCCGACGCCGTTCGTGGCCACCACCGTGAACGTATAGGCAGTGCCGTTGGTGAGGAAGCCCACGGCGCAGGCGGTCGCCCAACCGGGCGGGTTACAGGTTCGGCCGCCGGGCGACGAGGTTACGGTGTAGCCGGTGATCGCGCTGCCGTTGGCCGCGGGAGCCGTCCAGGAGACACTCGCCATCTTGTTGCCGGGGGTCGCGGTGACGCCGGTCGGGGCGTCGGGGACAGCCATCCAGACCACGGGGACGGTGCTCGAGGTCGCCCGTTCCGAACTGCCGTCGGCGCGTGCGATGACGGCCCTGTACGAGCGAGACGTTGCTGTTGCGCTTGTGACGGTCGTAACGCAGGGCGTGCTCGAGCAGGGCGTCCCCACGACCGAGCCGTTGCCGTCCAGGATGTCGACGTAGAAGGGCGAACGCCAGGGGCTCTGGTTCGCCGTAGCCGTCAGGGTGACATTCGTGCCGGCCGGGACCGGAGTGGCGCTCGCCGTCAGGGTCACCGTCCAGGGTGGGATCAGGGTGAGGGTCACATCCTTCCCGGTCAGGGAGGTCGTGACGACCGGGACGTTGAGGAGGAAGTTGTACCAATACGTCCCGGACTGGTCCAGGAAATCGAGGTCGTACGTGGTGTTCGGCGCCGCAACGATCGAGTAGTTGCCGCCGCTGACAGTGGTCGTGCTCTGGCAGGGGACGTCGTCGGGCGCGACACAGGCATAGACGGGGATGCCCACCAAGCCAACGGCGGACGCGTTCTTCACCGTACCCGCGATGGTCACGCTCGACCAGACCACGGTGACGATGCTCGAGGTCGCCTGTACGTGACTGCCGTCGTTGTATGCGATGACGGCCGTGTACGAGCGTGACGCTGGTGTCGCGCTCGCGACCGACCAGGCGCACGTCGTGCCAAACCAGCAGGGCGTCCCGACGACGGAGCCGCCGCTCAGGAGGACGATCCAGTAGTCCGTGAGTGTAATGTCCTGGTTCGCCGTCGCCGTCAGGGTGACGGTTGTGCCGGGCAAGACCCATATGGCACTCGCCGCCAGGGTCACCGCATAGGGGGCGTCATTGGGCGAGACCGTCCCGACGGCGGGACCTGCGGGGTCGCAAGGCTTGCCGGCGCTTGTCGTTGGAGCGCAGTCCGCGGGCTCTTGGGTGGTGGTGACCTGACCGACCGCCGGAGCCGCGTCACCAGCTGCCGCCTGGGCAGCCGGCAGATTCGCCGATGGCCCCAGCGGAGCCGCGGCCGCCCCCGCCACGCCGGCGGTCGCGATCGCAAATGCGCCGAGAATCGAAAGCAGCAGGCGTCCCGAGCGTGTCACGTCAGTCTCCCCATCTCTTCCAGCCCGGGACGCTGGGACCGGCTAGTCAATCTGCCCCCAGCAGATCCTTCCACGGGCAGCCTACGCCGCCGACATTACAAACGCCAGAGGTGGTCTCGGGGCGCGCCGACGCCAGGCCTTGCCCGGCCATCCCGCCCTACGGCATGTAGTAGCCGGTCACATCGAAGATCGCGTGGGCCGTGGGTCCCGGATTCGGGGCGACAAAGGTGACGCTCAGAGCGCCTCCGGCACCCAGGGCCACCGTGACCCGTTAGCCCGATCGTCGGCGACCGGGAAGTTGAGAGTCGAGCTCGTCGGGTCGTTCATCGGGGCGGGGCCGATGTACAGGTAGCCGTTACTGGTCTGGGCCGTCACCGTCAGGTTGCCGACCATGGCATTGGCCAAGATCACGCCGACGCCGCTCACGTTGAACGTGCGTGCCGCGTGTGAGCTGAAGGGTCCCGACAGGCCGCCCGTGCCGTTACGGGTATCGAGGATGCGGGTCGGGTCGAGCGCGACGAAGGTGGAGCCGCTCGACATTTCCGTGAAGTAGCCGGTCACGTCGAAGACGACGTGGGCCGTGGCGGCCCCGGCCGAGGCGACGAAGGTGATTCCGACAATGCCTGGGTCAGCGAGAGCCACAGTCACGCCGTTGGCTCGGTCGTCACCGACCGGGAAGTTCAGGGTGGAACTCGTCGGGTTGTTCGTCGCGACGGGACCGATGTCCAGATAGCCCGGACTGGTCTGGCCGGTCACGGTCAGGTTGCCGGTCACCGCCACGGCGCTGGCCGGGACGATGCCGCCGGTGACCACCAACGTCTGCGCCACATGCGAGCTGAAGGGACCGGACAACCCTGTCCCGTTGCGCGTGTCGAGGAGCCGGGTGGGGGGGAGCGGATTGTAGGTGGAGCCGCTGGCGTCGGTCGTGAAGTAGCCGGTCACATCAAAGAGCACGTGGGCCGTGGGACCCGAAGCAGGGGCGACGAAGGTGACGCTCAGGGTGCCTGTGGCGCCCAGGGAGACCGTCACCCCGTTGGCTCGATCGTCACCGACCGGGAAGTTCAGGGTAGAACTCGTCGGGTCGTTCTTAGCGACGGGGCCGATGAACAGGTAGCCCGAGCTGGTCTGGGCGGTCACGGTCAGGTTGCCGGTCACAGCCGTCGCGTTCGAGGGCACCAGGCCCTTACCGGTCACCTGGAACGTGCGCGCCGCGTGGTTGCTGAAGGGCCCGGACAAACCCGTGCCGTTGCGCGTGTCGAGGATGCGCGCGGGAGTGAGCGGGTGGTACGTGGAACCGGGAAGCGGCGTTACAAAGGCGCCCCAGCCCGAGGGCGGCCCCGTGCCGGAGGCGTTGGTGGCCGTGACCGTGATCACGTAGTCGGTGCGGTCGACGAGACCGGTGATGGTGCACGTGAGCGGTCCGGCCGTCCAGGTGCAGGTCTTGCCGCCGGGCATGGCCTTAGCGGTGTAGGAGGTGATGGGGCCGCTGGGAGACATCGCTCCGGTCCAGGAGACGACGGCCGAGTTGTGAGTGCCCACGGCGCCGACGCCGGACGGTGCGGTGGGGGCGTTCGTCCAGACCACCGTGACGCTGTCTGAAGCCGCCTGCACGGACGTGCCGTTGGACGCAGCGATGACGGCCGTGTACGAGACAGACGCTGGTGTGGCGCTCGTGACCGTCCACGACCACGTCGTGCCATAGCCCCCGAGCCCCACGATGGTGCTGCCGTTCAGCAGGACGAAGGACCAGGCGTCAGATGCAACGTCGTGGTTGGCCGTGGCCGTCAGGGTGACATTCGCGCCGGGCGCGACCACCATGGCGCTCGACGCCAGGCTCACCGTCCAGGCCAAATCGGGCGAGACCGGCTCGCTGGTCGGGAGAGCTGCCGCCTGGGCAGCCGGCAGACTAGCCGATGGCTCCAGCGGAGCAGCCGCCGCCCCCGCCACCCCGGCGGTCGCGATCGCTAATGCGCCGAGAATCGAAAGCAGCAGCCGTCCCGAGCGTGTCACGTCAGTCTCCCCATCTCTTCCGGCCCCGGGACGCTGGGACCGGCTAGTCAATCTGCACCCCAGCAGATCCTTCCGCGGGCAGCCTACGCCGCGGCCATTACAAACGCCAGAGGTGGTCTCGTCTCCGGAGGCCTCTTCGCCGGGACCAGGTCCGCGTCCTGTTCGACGGCGCCCTACTCGCGCAGGCCCGAAAGTCTCGCCAGGCCTTGCCCGGCCATCCCGCCCTAGGGCATGTAGTAGCCGGTCACATCGAAGATCGCGTGGGCCGTGGGTCCCGGATTCGGAGCGACAAACGTGACGCTCAGAGCGCCTCCGGCTCCCAGGGCCACCGTGACCCCGTTGGCTCGATCGTCGGCGACCGGGAAGTTGAGAGTCGAGCTCGTCGGGTCGTTCAGCGGGGCGGGGCCGATGTACAGATAACCTTTGCTGGTCTGGCCCGTCACCGTCAGGTTGCCGACCATGGCATTGGCCGAGATCACGCCGACGCCGCTCACGTGGAACTCGCGCGCCGCGTGTGAACTGAAGGGTCCCGACAGGCCGCCCGTGCCGTTGCGTGTATCGAGAATGCGGGTCGGGTTGAGCGCTACGAAAGTGGAGCCGGTCGGCATGGGCACGAAGTAGCCGGTCACGTCGAAGACGACGTGGGCCGTGGCTGTCCCGGCCGAGGCGACAAAGGTGATGCCAACAATGCCTGGGGGATTGAGAGCCACAGTCACCCCGTTGGCTCGGTCGTCGCCGACTGGGAAGTTGAGAGTAGAACTCGTCGGGTTGTTCATCGCGGTCGGACCGATGTACAGATAGCCCGGACTGGTCTGGCCCGTCACGGTCAGGTTGCCGGTCACGGCCATGGCGTTGACCGGCACGACGCCGCCTATGACATTGAACGTCCGCGCTACGTGCGAGCTGAAGGGACCGGACAACCCTGTGCCGTTGCGCGTGTCGAGAATGCGCGTCGGAGTGAGCGGCACGTAAGTGGAGCCGCTCGCGTCCGTCGTGAAGTAGCCGGTCACATCGAAGAGCACGTGGGTCGTGGGACCCGGAGCCGGGGCGACGAAGGTGACACTGAGAATGCCTCCGGCGCCCAGAGCCACCGTCACCCCGTTGGCTCGATCGTCGCCGACCGGGAAGTTGAGGGTCGAACTCGTCGGGTCGTTCATCGCGTTCGGACCGATGAATAGATAACCCTTGCTGGTCTGGGCGGTCACTGTCAG
>PLMA01000037.1 GCA_003141455.1 Chloroflexota bacterium
GGGTATCGAAGGTGATGGTCTGGCTGCCGGCGACGATGGTGATCGACTGCTGGGCCGGCGTGGCCGCGTTCCAGTTGGTATCACCGGCCTGGGTGGCGTTGATGAGGCAGGTGCCGATGGCGGTGAAGTTGACGATCCCGCCGACCAGGGTGCAGCCGACGGAGGCGCCATCGAGGGCGATGACAGGAGTCAGGCTGCTGGTAGCGGTCGCGGTCGGGGTATAGGAGGCGCCGCCCACGGCCACCGGGCTCGGGTTGAGGCTGGTGAAGCTGACCGTCTGGTCGCCCATGGCCACGGTGAAGCTCTGGGACACGGTATCTGCGGCGGCCCAGTTGGGGTCGCCGGCCTGGTCGGCGTCGATGGTGCAGGTGCCGATGGTCAGGAGGGTGATGGTCTTGCCGTTTGTCCCGGTCGAGGTGCACACCCCGGTCGTGGTCGAGCTGAAGGTCACGTCCAGCCCGGATGAGGCCGTGGCGGACACGTCGAAGGGCGGCTCGTCGAGGCGCCGGCCGGCCAGGGTATCGAAGGTGATGGTCTGGGCCGTCCTTATCGTGAAGCTCTGCGACGCCCGCGGAGCCACGCCGTAGGTCGGGTCGCCGGCCTGATCGGCCCAGATCGTGCAGAGGCCGGACGAGACGTAGCTGACCGTGGTGCCCAACACGGTGCACACGCCCTCCGTGCCCGAACTGAATGTGACCGTGAGGCCGGAGTCGGAGGAGGCGCTGACGATGATCGGCATCTGGTCGGACCGCTTGTCGGCGAGGGCGGCGAAGGTGATCGTCTGAGCGTGTTTGACGCTGATGTCACCCGTTGTCCCCGTGATGCCGGAGGTGGTTGTGTCCGTGACGGTCAGGGTCCACGTGCCGACTGTCCCGAAGGTCACCCCGACGAAGCTATGAGCCCCGTTGGTGAACGTGTAGTCATCAGGGAGGGTGGCCAAGTTGTCGGTGCTGGAGAAATGGATTGTCCCCGTATAGGTGGTGTCCTGGCTCTCGTAGTCATCCTGAGCCGCTATGGTCACAGGGATCGCCACGCCTACATGGGCCGACGCAGGCGCCATCCAGACGAGATGCGTGGCCAGGCCAGCGGCCCTGGCCGTGACGGCCAAGGTCCCATCGGTGAGGCTGCCATCCGAGGCGGTCAGCGTGTGATCTCCGGTCACCAAGGCAACACCCGTGAACACGTAGACGCCCGCGTTTCCGCTGTCGAAGATGTGGGTGCCGACTGTCGTGGCCCCATCCTTCAGGGTCACGGTGCCCGTGTAGCCGGGGTCGACGACAAGGCCAGAATCCACGGCACTCACGGTGTAGTCGTGAGCGAAGCCATCCGTCACGACCGTAGGGCCGGAGATGAGGAAATGGTTGGCGGCAGCCATAGCCACCGACGAGGGGATGAGCCCGAGCAAAAGCGCCGCGATCGCGGCAACAGCGAAACGACGATAGGGCCGCGGGTGGTTCATGTTGGGTGCCTCATCGATCCCCCTGGCCTAGATATCGGGCCGGCTGACCTCATCTAAGACCGCGTGGGCGCTGCGCCTGCAATCCGACGTGAGCCGATGCTACGCGGGGGTGCCCCCGCTGCGGCAGCCCACCGAAGGTACTAGCAGGGCCGCACGGGACGCCCTCCAGCGATGGCCCAGCTGCCGCGCTACCTATCCGCGCGGGCCGCATCCACCTGCCACTCGCGGTTCGCGCCGCGTTTCGCCATCAACCTGGGGGCTGGGCTTTCTGCGACAATCCCGGCATGAACGCTCCAACGCCAACGCCGAGGAAAGCCCTCCTGACCGGCATCACCGGCCAGGACGGCTCGTACCTGGCCGAGTTGCTGCTCGCCAAGGGTTACGAGGTTCACGGCCTCATCCGGCGGTCCAGCTCCTTCTCGACGGGTCGGATCGACCATCTCTACAAGGATCCGCACGAGGGCGAGACGCACCTGCATCTCCACTACGGAGACCTCTCAGACTCATCCTCTCTGATCCACACGCTCAACCGGCTGCGGCCTGACGACGTTTACAACCTGGGCGCGCAGAGCCATGTCAAGGTCAGCTTCGAGATGCCCGAGTTCACGGCGGATGCCACCGCCTTGGGGAACCTGCGCTTGCTCGAAGCTATCCGCTCCGCCGACTGGCCGATGCGCTTCTATCAGGCCGGATCTTCGGAGATGTTCGGCAAGGTCGCCGAGACTCCCCAGCGAGAAACCACGCCCTTCTACCCGCGAAGTCCCTACGGGGTCTCCAAGCTTTTCGCCCACTGGATGACCGTCCAGTACCGCGAAGCCCACGGCCTGTTCGCGGTCAACGGCATCCTGTTCAACCACGAGTCGCCCCGGCGCGGCCCTACGTTCGTCACCCGCAAGATCACACGGGGCCTGGCCGCAATCCTGGCCGGACGGGAGAAGAAGCTCTACCTGGGCAACCTGGATGCCCGCCGCGACTGGGGTTACGCGCCGGAGTACGTCGAGGCGATGTGGCTGATGCTGCAGCAGCCCGAGCCCGAGGACTACGTCATCGCGACCGGCACGATGCACACCGTCCGTGAGTTCGTGGAGGCGGTCTTCGGCCTGGTGGGACTGAACTGGCAGGACTACGTCGTCATCGATCCGGCCTACTTCCGCCCGACCGAGGTGGACGAGCTCTGTGGCGATCCTTCGAAGGCCGCGGCCAAGCTCGGTTGGCGGGCGCGCGTGACCTTCCTGGAGCTGGCGCGGATCATGGTGGAGGCCGATCTACGCGACGGCGGACTGGACCCAGCTAAGTACATGAAGCCTGCGGCCGGGATCGGCGCGTGAGCGAGTTCTGGAGCGGGCGCCGGGTGATGGTCACCGGCGGCGCGGGCTTCCTGGGCTCGGTTGTGGTCCGCCGGCTGCAAGAAGCGGGTGCCGACCACGTATTCGTCCCCAAGGTCGAAGAATACGACCTGCGCACTCGGGCTGACATCGATCGAGCCCTCGCCGATGGCAAGCCGGACCTCGTCATCCACCTGGCGGCGGTCGTGGGAGGCATCGGGGCCAATCGTGAGAACCCCGGTCGCTTCTTCTACGACAACGCGATCATGGGGATCCAGCTGATCGAGCAGGCCCGGCTCGCCCGCGTGGCCAAGCTCTTGACCGTAGGCACGGTCTGCGCCTATCCCAAGTTCACGTCCGTTCCCTTCCACGAAGACGACATCTGGAATGGCTACCCGGAGGAGACCAACGCCCCTTACGGCCTCGCCAAGAAGATGCTGCTGGTCCAGAGCCAGGCCTATCGCGATCAGTACGGCTTCAACGCCATCTACCTGATCCCGGTCAATCTCTACGGCCCGGGCGACAACTTCGATCCGGCCAGCTCACACGTCATTCCGGCGCTCATCAAGAAGTGCGTGGACGCCCGCGAGGCCGGTGACGCCTTCATCGAGGCCTGGGGTACGGGGTCGGCGTCGCGTGAGTTCCTGTACGTCGAGGACGCGGCCCGAGGGATCCTCCTGGCCGCGGAGCGATATGACGGGCGCGAACCCGTCAACCTGGGCGTGGGCAGCGAGATCACCATCCGCTCTCTGACCGAACTCATCGTTCGCCTCACCCGCTTCCAGGGCCAGGTCCGGTGGGATCCGTCCAAGCCGGACGGCCAGCCTCGCCGCGCCCTCGATACGACGCGCGCCCGGGAGTCCTTCGGCTTCACGGCCGGCACGAGCTTCGAGGACGGCCTGCGGAATACGATCGACTGGTACGAAGCTCGCCGAACGAACAATTAGCAGGCCGACTATCCGCGATGACCGAAATCCAGGGTGTTGAGGCAGACGTAGCCCTGCCGGGAGTGTCCGGCCGCCTCTGGTCATCGCGTCGCTACCTGCGCCTCCGTCCCTTCGACACCAGCACGCCCGAGGGGCGCTCGGCCGAGCGCTACCGCCGCATCGCGTGGTCCACGCTGCTGGCAGGCGTCGGGAAGGTCATATCCATGGGCACCGGGTTCATCTCGGTTCCCCTGGTGATCGGCTATCTCAGCGACGACCAATACGGGATGTGGCTCACGATGAGCTCGCTGGTGGCGGTCCTGGGGCCGCTCGACCTGGGGATCGGGCTGGGTCTACTGACCATCCTCTCCGATGCCGATGGCCGGGGAGATCGCGAGACCGCCAGACGGGCAGTGGCAACCAGCCTGACGATGCTGCTGACGATCGCGGCAGTCGTGCTAATCGTCTTCGCGGCCGCGTACGCATTCATCCCCTGGTCCAGGCTGTTCAACGTCGACACAGCTGCGGCCGCGAGCGACGCCGGACCGGCGGCCGCGGTTCTCGTCACGTCGTTTGCGCTCGGGCTTCCTCTCGGCATCATCGGGCTGATCCAGCTCGCCCACCAGAGCAACTACATCTCGAGCCTCTGGGCGATCGCCGGAAACCTCGGCTCCCTCGCGGCCATCGTGGCCGTAATCGTTCTCCACGCCAGCCTGCCCATCCTCGTTGTGGCGCTCACCGGAGTCGGCCTGCTGGCCGCCCTCCTCAACGGCGCGGCGCTCTTCCGATACCAGCGGCCGTGGCTGAGACCGCACCGAGGCGATGTCGACAGGAAGCTCATGCGTCCACTGCTGCGTGTGGGCGGGCTCTTCATGATCCTTCAGATCGCCGGCCTGGTCGGGTATCAACTGGACAACTTCGTCATTGCCCAGATCATGGGCGCCAGGTCCGTCCAGGAGTACGCGGTCCCGGTGAAGCTCTTCTCGCTTGCGCCGACCTTGCTCTCCTTCGCCCTCATGCCGCTCTGGCCGGCCTACCGCGAATCTCTGGCCCGAGGCGACTGGGCGTGGATTTCGCGGACTCTGCGCCGTTCCCTGCTCCTGGCGGCAGCAATCAACATCCCCAGCGCCGTCTTCTTGACCTTCGCCGGACCGATGGTGCTCCACCTCTGGGTCGGCGACAAAGTCCACCCGACATTCGTCCTGATGCTCGGACTCGGGCTGTGGCTGGCCATGAATACGCTGAACGGTCCACTTGCGATGCTGCTCAACGGCGCGAACGCCATGGGGTTTCAGGCCGCCTGCGCGATTCTCATGGCCGTGGCGAATGTGACCATCTCCATCTTCCTGGTCTACCGCGTCGGCGTCTCCGGCGCGGTCTGGGGCAGCATCATTGCCCAGGCCGTCTTCGTTGTGCTGCCATCGATCTGGTATGTTCCGCGCCTGTTGCGGCGGCTGCGCCAGACGCCACCCTTGCCGGCATGAGCGCGAACGCCGGGACACGCCCCTCGGCGGAGGAGCGGCAGTCGGCCGTAGGTACGGTCCATCTGGTCTACCCGCATGGCGAGCGCATCTCCGCGCCAGACTCGATCGGACGCGAGCTGGGCAGGCGACTCGAGCGGCGCTACCGCGTCCGGTACTACGACTGGGACGTGCCCGGCGTCATCAAGCCCGAACGGGGCGACGTCCTGTTGGGCCATCCGCACCCCAACCGCAGAACGATCTTCCGCCAGTCGGTGCGCCAACCCGGCTGGCGCCGGCGCCTGATGCTTGCCCCGTTCAATCACGGCGATTTGCAGCAGGTCGCGTTCGAGGATGGTGTCGTACCTCATTGCGACAGGTTTCTGGCAATCACCGGCGCTTACTGGTTCCGAACTCTCCCCGGATCGAGGTGCTCCCACTGGCTGCCCAGGATGACTCACATCGACCTTGCCGTTGACCGGGCGGACTACCAGCCCCTCAGGACGAGGTTCTCTCCAATCGGCAGCCGGCGCGTCGTCTACATCGGTTCGTCGGTGTGGTTCAAGAACACGCCATACCTTTCTGAGATCGCGGAGTTCCTCCCGGGGACCGACTTTGGGTGGATTGGCGGCGGTCCCCTATCAATCCGAGGATTCACCCCGCTCGGCGTGTTGGATTTCACCACGCCCGAGGGCAGGAGCTCCGTGGCGCAGTACGACATCATGCTGACGGTCGGCACAGCTGACGCCAACCCGACCACGATCCTGGAGGCCATGGCCTGGGGGCTCATCCCGGTTTGTACTCCGCAAAGCGGCTACGAGGGGATCCCAAGCCTCCCGAACGTGCCCCTGGGTGATGCCGGTGCCGCGGCCGACGTCGTGCGCGGCCTCCTGCAGGCCCCCGAGTCGGACCTCCTTGCGATGCAGGCGGCGAACTGGAAGCTCCTCGACGAGCACTACAACTGGGATCGATTTGCGGCCCAGGTGATCGATGCCATCGATGCGACCGATTCGCAGCCGCTCGGCCACGAATCGCCGCGGCGTCGGGCCGGATTCCTGTACTCCAACTGGACGGCCCCCTATGGACGATTCGGCCGCCTGTTCGCGCGCGGTCGCCGGCGTCTACGTCGCGTCTGGGCGGCGATGCGACACGCCAAGCCATGAACGCAGCCCGAGTCTCCAGGTCGCCTTCGGCTGTGCGCGTCTGCCTCGACGCTCGCCTGGTCAGTGGCCAATTCGGAGGCGTCGAGCAGGTCATCATCGGGCTCGCGGACGGGCTCTCGCGGCTCACCGATTCGCCCGACGAGTATCTCTTCCTCGTCGACTGGGATCACAAGAACTGGCTCAAGCCGTATGTAGGCGGCCCGTGCCGGTTATTGATCGCCGACCGCTCGATCACCGGCGGCCGCGGCGGCTTCCTGGGCAAGCAGCAGAGGCGCGTGGCCTGGTACCTGGGTCGAAGGCCGGCCTCGCCGACGCCCGGCTCTCCCGACATCCCTCCCGGCGACCGGGCGGTGCAACGCGCCCGAGTAGACCTCATGCACTTCACAATGCAGGTGGGATCTCGGACGAGCATCCCGTCCATTTACCAGCCGCACGATCTCCTGCACCGACATCTGCCCCGGCTACTCTCGCCGGAAACCGTGGCCGCTCGGGAGGTCGAATACCGGACGCTGTGCGATCAGGCCGTGATGGTCGTAGCGATGAGCCGCTGGGGGAAGCGGGACCTGATCGAGCAATACGCACTGCCCGAGGACAAGATCCAGGTCATCCCCTGGGCACCGGTCATCGAGGCTTATCGCCGGCCGTCGGCGCAGGATCTGGCGCAGACTCGGGTCCGTTTGGGTCTACCAGATGTGTTCGCCCTGTACCCGGCCAAGGCCTGGCCTCACAAGAACCACGTCAGGCTGTTGGAGGCGATGAGGATCCTGCGGGAGCAGCACGGGCTGGTCATCCCCGTTGTCTTCACTGGGGCCCAGAATGGCCTGGACGGCACCCTGCGCGAAGAAGCCGCCCGGCTTGGGATAGCCGAACAGATACTCTTCACCGGCTTTGTCGATCCCGTCCAGCTCAGATCGCTCTACCGTCTGGCGCGCCTGCTCGTCTTCCCATCGCTCTTCGAAGGATGGGGCATGCCCATTCTCGAAGCTCTTGCAGCCGGACTTCCCGTAGCTTCGTCCAACGTAACGTGCCTGCCGGACCTGACCGCGGGCGCGGCCCTTCTGTTCGACCCGTTGGATCCGACCGCCATCGCTGCGGCAATCGGCGACCTGTGGACGGATGAGTCAAAACGCGACGAATTGGCGCGCCTCGGCTCCGACCGCGCAGCAATGTTCTCCTGGGAGCGCACGGCTCGCCTGTTCCGGGCCCACTACCGCCGACTGGCGAATCGCGAGCTGACCGAAGAGGATCTGGACCTTCTCGGAGCAGAGCCGCTCGTCTGATCCTGGAGGTTCCTCGGCGCTCATGGCCGCCCGTCGTCCGCCCTCAGTCGGCCCGCCGGCGCAGCACCCGTTTGGCAAATCCTTTGGCGCGCCACAGGGGAATCAGAAACAGCCAGTGCTTGAGCAGCGAGCGCCCGGCCGGACTCAGCCACGGCATCCCATATCGCCGTCTGATCCGGAGATCCTCCCGGCACGCGGCGGCTGCCGCACGAATCCCCTTGGCGTTGGGGCGCAGGCGGAAGCGAGCCAGCGCGTCGTCCCCGAGGAGCACGACACGGCCCGTGCTCGCGAGCCGGAACCACAGGTCGACGTCCATGGCCAGGTTGAAACGCCTGTCCAGGCCGCCAACCTGTCGATAGGCTTCCGCCCGAAAGAAGGTCGCCGGCTGGGCCAGGTTGTTGGGGTGACGGAGCAGCCGGTCGAACTCCGGACGCGGCGGGGTTGGGATCGGACCCAGGACCGCTCCGTCCGGGCCGATTAGCAGGCAAGCGCCGCTGACGATCACCGCGTCCGGGTTTGCCTCGAAGGCCTCCGCCACCCGGCGCAACGCACCCGGTTCGAGGAGATCGTCCGCGTTCAGCCAGCCGAAGATATCGCCAGTGGCGGCGGCGAAGCCGGCGATCAAGGCATCCGTTTGGCCTCTGTCCCGATCGAACGTGGCCCGATAGCCCAAGTCTTCGTGGGCCGTCAGCCACTCGCGCGATCCGTCCGTGGAACCCCCGTCGCGGATGAGATGCTCGACGTCCAAGCCCTGGCGCGCCACCGACTCGACCGCCTCCGGGAGCCAGGGCATGCCGTTCAGGACCGGTGTGACGATCGAGATGCGCATGCGACTCCCACGTGGCGGTCGGGGCTGCGATTGTACCGGCTTGCCGCTGCTAAGCTCTGCCCCACCGGCGCCTATGACCGTCTCACGAACGACTCGGCCGGTAGGACGGAGCTCAAGACAAGCTCAAATGACCGTGTCAGTGATTATCCCGACTCGAGACTATGGCCGGTACATTGGCGAGGCCATCGAGTCGCTTCAGCACCTAATGGACGTCGACTGGGAGTGCGTCGTGGTCGATGACGGGTCGACCGACGACACCGCCGAGATCGTGTCTGCGCTGGCTGCTTCCGATGGCCGGATTGTCTACCTGGCCCAGGCCGCGACTGGTCCGTCGGCCGCCCGGAATGCAGGCCTGGCCGCTACCTCCGGCGAGTTCGTGCAGTTCCTCGACGCAGACGATCTCCTGGGTCAGTGCAAGCTGGCGCATCAGCTCGAGATGTTCGCCAGGCACCCGGAGGCAGACGTCGTCTACGGTGGGGCACGGTACTTCACCGAGGGCCTCGCAGGCGATCGTGAGGAGAACTCGGGTCGACGCTGGATCGACGGTCCGGAGCTCCGCGGCGTCTCCGGCTCAGGGGATTCGGTGCTGGCGACCCTTGTCGACGACAACTTTATGGTGGTCGAGGCCCCGCTTATCCGCCGGTCGTTGTTCGAGAGGATCGGCGGCTTCGATCTTCGCATCAGACGCATGGAGGATTGGGAATGCTGGCTGCGGTGCGCGCTGGCGGGGGCGTACTTCCTCCGAGACGACTCTAGCGACGCCGATGCGCTGCCGTGCGTCCGCGTCCATCGGGCGAGCGGCAGCCAGGATCAGATCGCCATGCACAAGGCGGCGATGCGGGTTCGCGAGGGAATCGAGGACAAGCTGGAGGATCCTCAGCTTCGCCGGCTGAACCGAAGGAGGATTCATGACCACTGGGCCGTCATCGGCATGCTCGAAGGATTGGGCGACCATCTGGGCTCCGGCATGCGCTACCTCCTCAAGGCCGGCCTGGCGGAGCGGAGAGTCAAGTGGGTCGCGTGGGGCCTTGTGATGCCCCTGGTTCGCCGCCCTCCCGGGAGTTGGGCGATGAGCAGATTGCGCACTTCTCTGGCCCGGCGTCGCGGAGAAGAGGTCCGGGTCTGGCATACATACTGGCCGTGACGCGTCACCGCACGGTACGCTGCGCGCCATGGACCAGCCCGAGCAGGTGCCGTCGATTTTCGCGCCAGGACCGGGGTCCGTTGCCGCGGTCATCGTCACGTTCCACCCGGACCCGGACTTCAAAGGCGGCATCGCGGCGCTATTGGACCAGGTGAGCGCGATCGTCCTGGTGGACAACGGGTCCTGCCCCGGCGAGCTGCCGGCCGGCGACGATCCAACGTTGCAGGGTCGAGTGGAAGTCGTCACCAACAGCGAGAATCGCGGCCTCGCCACGGCGTTGAACCAGGGGCTTCGCCGTGCGAGCGAGCGCGGTTTCGGCTGGGCCCTGACCCTGGATCAGGATTCCTCGCCCCTCCCGAATCTGGTCGCTGCCGCCGCGCGGGCATTCGAGGCCCATCCGCACCGCGAACGACTGGCCGCCATCGGCGCCACGGCCGTCGCCGTGGAAGAGGCGACCGCCGCCGCCGGCGGCACCCGCGGCTCCGCCTCCGCCTCCGCCTCCGAACCCGCCCCCGTCCCGGCCTCGGCCCGAGCGTACCGGACCCTGCCGGCCGTCATCACCTCGGGGACCCTTCACTCGATCCCGGCGTGGGAGCGTCTCGGTGGCTTTCGCGAGGACTTCTTCATCGACTGCATCGACACCGAGTTCTGCCTTCGGGCGCGTGCCCGCGGCCTCGAGGTGATCCAGGCGACCGAACCGGCGCTCGCCCACCGCATCGGCCGCCCAACCCGCAAGTGGGTCCTGGGCCGCTGGATGCTGCCGACCAACCACAGCCCGCTTCGACGCTATTACGTGACTCGCAACCGCATGTCGTTCTGGAGAACCTATGCGCGCACGGACGGACGCTTCGTGCTCCAGGACATGCGCCAGTGCCTTCGCGAGTGGATCGGGATCGCCTTCGCCGAGAGCGACAGAGGCTCCAAGCTGCGCGCCATCCTGGCCGGGGTCAGGGACGCGGCGCTCGGCAGGTACGGCCCGAGGCGTCTGCCCAAGAGCCCGCACTAGCCGGCCCGGGAATCCAGCGGCGGGCTACGCAGTCTCTTTGCGGTCGATCAGCGGCTCGTGGAGCGTCTCGCCACGACGTCGTCCCAGCCGGAACCTCAGGTAATCCCCCAGCTCGCGCATGTGCGGACGAACGGCGCGTGGCCCGTCCGCGACGAGCCGCTTCCCCGCATTGGCGTAGTTGAGCAGCCAGATCCGCGCGCCTGCCCTCCCTGACAGGCGCCTTCGAATCTCAGGGTGAGCTCGCAATCCTTCCAGGAGCCAGACGCGATCGAGCCAGTCGGATCCGCTCCGCTCGTTGGCCACGCTGGCAGATCGCTTGTGCACGCGGAAGGTGACCAGCGGCGCCGCAACGAAGCCAACTTCATAGAAGTACGCGATCCGGAGCCACATCTCCAGGTCGGTGAGTTGCCGCAGCCTGACGTTGAACAACCCGAGGCGGAGGAGAGCTTCGCGACTGACCATCACGGCCGTCGGCTCGCCGATGAGGTTGTCTCTGAACCGATCCCGCTCCATCGCCGCGAACAACGCCCGGCCGTCGTTGACGCGGGCGAGCGGTCCCAGGCGAGCGTGAAGCTCGCCGAACCCCTTGCGAAAGAGGATGGACGCCGGGTCGGCCGGATCGTCGAGCTCGATCTCTCTGGCGGAGAAGACCAGCCCGACCTTCGGACTCTCCCTCATGACCTCCAGCATGCGCCGGACGCAGTCGGGTGCGAGTCGATCGTCCTGCATCAGGAGCTTGACGTAGTCGCCACGAGACGCCTGAACGCATCGGTTCCAATTGCGGGCCAACCCGACCCGTTCTCGATTGGCAACCAAGCGGACGCGGGGGTCGTCGAATTGCCGGGCCACGGCCACGGTGTCGTCTGACGAGGCATCGTCGCAGACGACGACCTCAGAACCCGGGAAGTCCTGAGCCAGCGCCGACTCGATCGCCTCATGGACCCACGAAGCGCCGTTGAAGGTGGGAATGCAGATCGAGACGGTCGGCCCGTCCGACGCGGAAAGGGCGCGAGGTTGCGCCGTCTCGATCGTCTCAGCCACGCTCGCGCCATCCTCCTGTTCCTCGGGGACCCGGTTCAGATGATACGACCGCGCCGGGAACCGCCGGGCCCGGTTGACCTCGCCGACCGATCGCTATGCTTCTCGCACGATGCCTGAGACGACGAGCGGGCCGGTTGTCGCCGCGATCATGCCGACCTACAACCACGCCGCCTTCGTCGGCGAAGCGATCGACAGCGTCCTGGCTCAGACCTTCGACGCCTGGGAGCTGATCGTCGTGGACGACGGCTCCACGGACGAAACCCTGGACGTGGTGCGCCGCCGCGAGGATCCACGAATCCGGGTCATCGCTCGGGACCACGGCGGGCTACCTGGACTGGGTACTGCGTACCGCGCCGCTCTGGAGTCGTCGACGGCTCCCTACGTGGCGATCCTCGAGGGAGACGACACCTGGCCCCCCGACAAGCTGGCTCGTCAGGTTGCCGACTTCGACGATCCGGAGGTCGTCTTCTCCTACGGGGCCGGCTGGCTCTTCGACGAGTTCGGTTGCCGGTACGGCCGCGTCGAGCCGCCATTCCCCGAGGCGACCCGCACCAACCGCCCAACCGGCTCCATCGTGTCGGATCTCCTTCGCAACAACGCGATCCTCTCGCCGACGGTGGTTCTGCGACGTTCCGCCCTTCAGGCGATCGGAGGCTTCTGGCAGCCCGACGGCGTCCCGTACCTGGACCACCCGACCTGGCTGCTGCTTGCCGGTCAAGGCGCCTTCGCCTACCACTCATCGATCGTAGGGTCGTGGCGGCGCCATCCCGCGCAGTGGACGACCAGCATCGTCGGAGCGGGCTCAGCAGCGCCGGAGGCGGCCTACGTGAACCTCGTCGTCGAGCGCGCTTCCGGAAAGACGCCCGGGGCGCCGGGTTTGCCGCCGGGACGCACGCTCCTGCGCGCACATACCGAGCGGGCGATGCTCAACCGCTGGCGACTGGCCCTCCTCTCCGCCGGACCGGCCGACGTGCTGCGTTCGTTCACGCAGCTGTTGCGATCGGGACGTCCGCGGCTGATGGGCCTCGCGCTGGTCGGCCTGGCGTTGCGCTGCGCCGGCTCGGATCTCGAGTGGCTCCAGGTGAGACGTCACAGAGTGGCCTGGCCGTCGCGGCGTCACATGCGTCGCCATCGCAGGACCGGCGAAGCTGCCGCGAGGTGATGGCTCACCCGCATCGCAACAGCGTAACCAGGCCGTACGCGGGGCCACCGAACGTCGACTGAGTGCACGGGCCGGCGGTCCTCTCGGCCCAGGCGAAGACGTCGCTCGTCCGCTGGTCCTGGGAATCCGAGAACACCACCAGGGGCGAATGCGGCGCCCCGCCCGGCTCGACGTCCTGCACGCCGTCGACCCAGCGCACGTCGAGCGGCTCGGGATCCGAAGAGTCGGCGTGCCCGGCGCCGAGTTCGGCACGGATGGCCGCGTCCCACTGCCCGTGCCACGCCCAGCTCGTGTTGAGTCCGACCAGGGTGGGCCTCGGCGACTCGTGAGATGCCGAGACGAGGGCCCGCACCACGCCTCTGTAGCCTGCCTGTGCCTGCCAGGGCGGGGTGAGCGAGGCGACGCCGTACTGCGAAACGAAGGCACAGTTGGCGGCAAGGAGCGCCGCGACGGCGATCGACGCCGTCACCCACCGGGCGCGCTCCGGGAGCAACGTACAGGCGCACGCGACGGCAAGGAACGCGGCCGGCAGCAGGGCGCCCAGATTGCGGGCGTTCATGCTTGGCGGCTTCGCGATGGACAGCCACCACGCGGCGCAGATCCCAACGACTACAAGCAGGATCGCGCAGGCGCCCGCTGCCGTCGCGGGTGGAAGACCGGCCAACCGTCCCTTGCGCGGCAGCGCCCAGGCGGTGACCGCCGCAACGATGGCCATGACCGTCAGGGCGGCAATGACCACTCCGTAGCCCTTCGCTCCTTGCGCGTAGCCCGGCGGCTCGCTGGCAAGGAGGGTCGTGAGGGGGGCGAACGCGTAGCCCAGCCACGTTTGGATCTCGGACAGCGAGGGCGGGGCCGCCACAGCCTGATTGGGCATCCAGTGGCTCGTTGCCACATACCAGACTGACACGGGCAGGAACGAGAGTGCGCCCCACGCCAACAGAGTGCGTGCGGAAAGCCACCGGCGCTGCAAGGCGAGAACGGAGAGCAGTACCAGGATCTCGGCGCCGTAGAGGAGATTCCCGTAGTAGTGTCCAAACCCGGCCAGGGCGCCGGTGAGTGCGAACCCGAAGATCCAGGTTCCAGACGCGGGCAGCTCGGCTGTGAGCAGACCCGCCCATGTCACGGTCGCCACGGCCCCCAATCCGATCATCATGGAGTAGGTCCGGAACTCAACGCCGTACTGGACCGTGAATAGTGACAGCGCGAGCAACGAGGCCATGACTAGGAGAGCGGGCCTCAGCGCAGGCATTCTCACGGCGCCGACGATCGGGGCGGCGACCGCGAGGCAACTGAAGGCTGCCGCGAGGATCCGCATCCAAGCCGCGTCGTACGTCCCAACCAGGTGCAGCCAGACCCAGCTGAGCATGGTCCACAACGGCGGCGACTGATCCGACACGAGCCGGGCGCCGATCATCTCCTTGAACGACCGGCTGGCTGCGTCCAGCGTCCAGAGCTCGTCCATCCACAGCGAACCGGAGCCCAGGAGAGAGACTCGCAAGAGAACGCCCGTGGCTATGGCCAGACCCGTGAGCCCGAACAGCAGCCACCGGTCGAGGTGCCACCGCCCAAGAGTCATCCCCTACCCCCGAGCGTGCCGGCTTCGCAGCTCATCCTTGAGGACCAGCTGCAGGAACCGGGCGTTGACGACCGTGTATCTCCGGGCCAGCCGGCGCGGCTCCATGGCGAGTCTGAAGAACCACTCCGTGCCGCTCCGCTGCATCCAGCGCGGAGCCCGGCGTCTCGTTCCGGCGTGGAAGTCGAAGGCGGCGCCGACGGCCAGCAGAGCGGCCGCGTTCAGCCGCGAACGGTGCGAAGCGACCCACAGGTCCTGCTGTGGCGCTCCGAGGCCGACCCACACAAAATCCGGCTTGGCTGCGTTGATCTGGGCCACGAGCGCCTCGTCCTCCTCGGGCGTAAGCGGCCGGAACGGCGGCGACACGGCGCCCGCGACCCGAAGGCCCGGATAGACCTTTCCGAGGCGTCTGGCCAGCGCCTCGGGCAGTCCCGGGGGACCCCCGAGAAAGAAGTGCGAGCGACCCAGCGGAATACCCCGCTTCACGAGTGCCGGCATGAAATCCGGACCGCAGACGCGCTCCATCTTGGCGCCTCGTCTCCTGCCGAGCCAGACGAGAGGAACGCCATCCGGTTCCACCATTCCGGCGTTCAGGGCTGCCCGCAACTCGGGGTTGTCATTGGCCTCCGCGATGGAGTGCGCGGTTGCGAAATGGAGCGAGAATCGATCGCCCGTATCGGGGGCGTTGACCACGGCGCTGAGCACGTCCGCGAACGGGGCCGCATTGACCCGTACGCCCAGGAGTTCTGTCTGTCGGACATCTTGTGGCGGTTCCGGTTTGCACAGCCCGGCCATCCAGGCCTCGTACGAGTCGGTTATTGCGTCCCAGCCGTACATCTTCCGGGCTCGCTCGTGGGCTCGCCGGCTAAGGTCCGCCGAGAAGGACGGATCGTCGAGGACCTTCTGGAGCTGGACGGCCAGTTCGTCCGCCCCCTCGTAGTACAGCCCCGCGTCGGCGAGCGTCTCGCGATGCTCCGGCACCTCGTTGGCGAGGATGGCGTTCCCGAAGCCCATCGCCTCGACGAGCGCGGGATGCGTTCCGCCCACCTCCGTGGCCTGCACGTAGGCGGTCGCATGGGAGCGCAGGATCTTGTAGCCGGATCCGTATATGGCTCCGAGGAACTTGACCCGGGGATCGTTTGTCGCGTGAAGCGACGCTATGTACTCCGACGAGTAGGGCGCATCACCAACGACCGCAAGCGGAAGGTCGGTAGAGACTCTGGAGTAGGCCTCGATAACGACGTGGGCGTTGTTCTCAGGCTCGAGGCGGCTGACGTAGAGCACGTACCTCCCCGGTTCGAGGCCCAGGTCCGCGAGAGTACCGTCGTCGGCGACGGGCTCCAGGTCTGTCCCGTACGGGAAGTAGTCCGTGTGCCGTCGGTAGACTTCCTGGTAGTAGGACTGGATGACGAGGGCGTCGGTCACGACGTGTACCGGCAGCCGGGCGGCCGTCCAGGCACAAAGCCTGTAGTAGGCGCGACCGACGGCGCTCCATTTCCTGCGCTTCCATTCGAGACCGTCCACGTTGAGGACGATCCGCCGCCCGAACAGCCGCAGAAGCATGACCGCGGGCACGTTGGCGGAGTTGCAGACGTAGACGATGTCGTAGCGCTGGGTCAGGAGGTGGAGCGCCGCGAACAGCGTGTTCACGACGGTCTCGAAGTACTTGGCGCGCGGCGCGGGGAGGCGAACGATGCCCATGCCCAGGTAGGTCCGTGTCCCCCGCGGGACCGATGAGTCCCGTCCGTAGACGGTGACCTGGTGTCCGCGCGCCACAAGGCGCTTGCCGAGCTGTTCCGCGAACGTCTCGAAGCCGCCGTAGTTGGCGGGCACGCCACGGGTGCCGAGGATTGCTATGCGCATGGTGGAGCAGATGGTATCCGGCCGCGGGCAGCGGCGGCGGCCAGGCGCCGATACGTGTCCAGAAGAGCAGCCAGATGCGCCGGCCCGCGATACGTGGTCTCGTACGTGTGTCGGGCACTGGACCCCATCTTCCGCATCTCCCGCGGATGGTCCTCCGCCCAGCGCAGGCGGTCGGCCAGGTCTTGCGCGTCTCCCGGATTGGCAAGAAGGCCCGTCACGCCATCCTCGATCACTTCCGCCAGTGATCCGGTCCGGCTCGCGATCACCGGCGTGCTCGTAGCAAAGGCCTCCAGCACCGATACCGGGAAACCTTCGTACCAGACCGACGGGAGCACCATCGCCGTCGCTCGCCGCAGCTGGTCCAGGACCGCGTTCTTGTCGAGTTGGCCCAACGCTTCCACGTCTCCTGCCGCGACGGCGGCCACGACCAGGGGCGAGAGGGGTCCCTGGCCGGCGACTCGCACCAGACCGGGAGCGAGGGCGGCGGCACCCAGAAGCGTGGCCACGCCCTTCTCCTCGGATAGCCGGCCGGCAAACAGAAAGCCTTCGCGCCGATCACGCGTGATCCCGGGATCACGGGTCACCCCGGGATCGGGCTCCAGGAAATTGGGCAACACTTCGACTCGATCGGCCGGCAGACCGCCTCGGACCAGCAGGTCCCGCTGGAACCGGGTGAGCGCGAAGTAGGCTGCGATGCGGCGTGTATACGTCCCGCGAGCGCGGTGCACGGCCAGGGTGGTAGCCACGACCGCCGATTGCGCGCGAGATCCTCGGTAGCAGGCGTGGACGACCGCCGGCCAGGGAACGGCGCGCCCGACACAGTCCGTGCACGGATGACCGTCCCGGTAGACCGTCGCCGCCGGGCAGACGAGCCGGTAGTTGTGAAGAGTCTGGACCACCGGAACACCGCAGGCGGCTGCAGCACTGTAGACCGAAGGAGAGGCCGTCAGAAACGTGTTGTGGACGTGCACGATCTGCGACCGGTTCGCCTTGATGGCGTCCCGCACGCGTCGAGCCGCTCCGCGCGACCACACCGCCGCGATCCCCTGCGAGAGCGGCGCAGGCGAGAAGCGGTTTCCGCCGGGCTTCGGGTTGTCGAACAGGACCCGCGCCACCGATAGACCGGCCTCCTCGAGAAGCCGTCTCTCGGCAGCCACGACCTCATCCTCGCCTCCAGCCTGGCGGTAGCGAGTGTGTACCTGCAACACCCGCTGAACGATCTCGGGCCCGTTCATTCCGCCTGGCGTCGAGGCACGAGACGCATGAGGACGAGACCAACACCGAAGAGCGACCAGAACCAGATGCCGCCCTGTGGGCTCTCGATGTACGGGTCGAAGAAGCTGTTCACCATGATGGCTGTCCAGAAGATTCCGACCCAGGCGGTCACTGTCGCGAGCTGTTTGTCTCCTGCGCGCCTGAACAGAAGAAGCGCCCTGAGCAGCAACAGTGCAAAGGCACCCTGCAGCAAGATCCACAGCAGGAACCCAGGGACGCCCATCCTCGCGAGCACCGCCAGATGGCTGTTCGGCACCTCCCGGAGCGAGTGGTCCGGAGTCCCCTGGAACCCGTCAGAGTCGGCGAGGTTGATGCCGAATCCTTTCCCGTCCCAGAAGTAGGGACCATGGAACGTGTAGTCGATGATCGCGCCGTACCAGGCCAGCCTGAATTGTTTGGTTCCCTGGAGCTGGGAGTTGCCTGAACTGAAGAAGATACTGATGATGTTGTCCCACCACTGAGTGGGAGTCGGGGGCCGATACTGGGCCCACGGAGCGAGGGTAGGGGTGGGGGTAGGGGCAGGAGCGGGGGTAGGGATAGGGGTAGGGGTAGCGGTCGCGCCTGGCCCTAGGCTGGCGGACGCGCTTGGCGTGGGGCTCAACACAGCAGCTGGCCCACCCGGGGTCGAGGGCACCGAGAAGCCGCTCATGACTATGCCCGTGAACAAGACAGCTCCCGCGAGGAGAGGCACCCAGTTCCGGGTGCGGGCAGCCACCAGGCCGAGCACCCCGAGGGAGGCCGCGACAGCGGCGAGCCCTCCGCGTGTGACCGTGCCCGTCGTGTAGACCGTGAAGGATGCCGGCACCGCGGCAGCGAAGCGCCACAGGAAATCGCGAACCCGCCTCCAGAGGGGAGTGCCCAACACGAGGAAGGCGATCGCCCCTGCCGTCTGGACGGCCATGTCCTGGGCCTTGAAGAAGAGGATCGGGACGTTGGATCCAGGGGCATTCGGAATGAGGCTATTCACGTAGATGAACGATCCGGGTGTCGTCTGGACCGTGTAGCTGACGAAGAGGTAGTAGGCGATCGGCGCCCAGAAGAGGAAGGCGATCGCAACGTAGCCATAGAGTCTGAAGAGCTTCAGGACCCAGTCGCGATCCAGCAGCACGAACAGGATGACCGCGAAGATGCCGTAACCCCACAGGGTCCCGTCACGGAGAGCGTCTGTGCCGTCTGTCCGCAGATAGGGAACGGTCCGGATCAGCCCCAGCGTCATGAAGACGACGAGCACTACGACGAGCCAGGACCGCGAGATCTGCAACCGACTTCGCAAGGCAGCCCAGGCCGTGGCTGCGAGGCCCAAGGCGAGGACGAACTCGCCCAGGTAAACGGGCGGTACGCCGAGATGAGCGAACCCACGGCCCAGGAAGGCGTATCCAATCAGGATGATCCCCAGGCACAGCAGGAAGAGGCGCACGACGGCCAGGTCTGTGGGCTTCAACTCACGCGCGGGGGCCTCGGCGGGAGCCATGGACGACGCGGTCATTTCGATCTCCTCCGAGGCACCGTCGACTCAGCCTTCTCCGCCGTGGGATGCAAGAACGCTCCAATCCCCTCCGCCATGAACGCATTATGCCGGGTGACGGCGCTGCCTGCGGGCCGTGCGTCAAGGCGCCGACATGAGCCAGGGCGCCGTCGCCCGCTCTCGCTTCTGCCCGTGGGAGTCGTGGCCAACTGCGCAACCGTCATCTTCGGTATGCTGGCGGCTACCTCACCGCAGGGAGATGACACGTGATCAAGCGCATCTGGAGGGGCCGCATCGAGCCAATCTGGCGGGGCCGGATCGAGCCCATCTGGCGGGGCCACAGGAAACTGGTGCTCGCTGTGGGCGGCATCGCCGCGGCCGTGGTCATCGTCGCGGCAGGGACCTTGATCTGGCTGCTGCCCGGAAAGTCAGCGCAGCCCAGCGTTTCGCCGAGCCTCGCGCTGTCGGCGGCCGCGTCGTCGACGTCGACGGCGACGGACTCCCTCCTCCCTTCGATTGAGGCAACCCCTCCGGGCGCCACGGCACTGCCCGCGGGATGGGAGTACAGCGATCTCGACGGAGTGGCGGCTCCGGCGGATGCAGCTCACCGCCTGCCGCTGGGGGTCTCGATCGGCGACAACGCCGTCGCGCGACCGCAGTCGGGCTTCT
>PLMA01000020.1 GCA_003141455.1 Chloroflexota bacterium
ATCCGGTGCTAGGGAAGGACGGCGCTATCAAGCCATCGTGTTAGGGGCCTTTGCGATCCAGCTCGGTGCGACGATCCCGCATGTGGGTACGGCGGGTTCAAGTCCTCTCCTCCCGGCAATCGCCACCCCTCGTTGCAGGGCGGGGCGACAATAGCCGCGACGCGAGCGCGACTCCGATGAACGCACCTCGCGTCGCATGGCAAAGGGCGATCAAGTGAGCGCGACGGAACTGACGGCGGGGCTCAGGGAGGCCGCAAGAGAAGCCGGCATCGACCTGATCGGGGCGACAACGGCCGAGCCCTTCGAGTTGCGCGAGGAATGGGGGCACGACCAGCCCCGGGAGCTACTTCCGAGCGCGCGTTCGGTCGTGGTGGCGGGCTTTTGCACGCGCTATGAGCCGCGGCCTGTGGCCTCCGAGCCGGGTGCGCCGCGCGGCCTGTTCCCCGTGTACGGCAGCCGTGTCTTCGAGCAAATGGAGCGGCACTGCTGGAACGTGGTGGGCGGCTACCTGCGCGAACGCGGCTACGCCGCGGTGGAAGCGCCGGAGATCGCCGTAAAGCCCGCGGTCGTGCGGGCCGGCCTGGGCCGCTACGGCAAGCACGCGGTGGTGGTCACGCGGGAGCTCGGCTCAATGGTCATGTTCGCCTGCGTGGTCACCGATGCACCGCTGGCCGCAGAGAACGCGCCGGTCTACGAGGAGACCTGCCCAAAGGGCTGCACGCGTTGCATCGATGCCTGCCCCACGGGTGCGCTGACAGGCGGGTACACGCTCGATCGATCCCGGTGCATCACCAACTGGCTGTGGGGTGAATTCATCCCGGCGGAGCTGCGCGCCGAGCAGCAGAACCGGCTCTTCGGCTGCGGGGAATGCCTGTTCGCGTGCCCTCGCAACACGCGCGTCCGGACGAGGGTCAGCTATCCGGTTCCTACGGACACGGTGAACGACAGCCCCGAACTGATCCCGCTCGCTGCCGGCGATCGCGACTACTACGACCTACACATCCCTACCTTCCCGAGGCGGGCGGGTTTCGATGTCATGCGCGACAACGCCATCGTCGCCCTGGGCAACGTCGGCGATCCGGCCGCCGTGGCGGCGTTGGGTGCGGTCCTTGGGGCCGAAGATTCCGACGAGCGCCTGCGGGCCTACTCGGCCTGGGCCCTTGGCCGTCTGGCCACCGAACGATCGCGCGAGCTGCTGGAGGCGGCGCGGGCTTCCGAGCGCGACCCCGCGGTGGCGGCGGAGATCGAGGCAGCGCTGGCGGGCGAGTAGGGCCGCAGCGGCCGCCTCGGCACAACGGCGAAGGCAGTCTTGGCGGCCGCATCGGCGGGCCGAAGCCTCGCCAACGCGCCTGTCCAGCTCAACTGGAACTCCGATGAAGCAGCCGACGCCCATTCGGCGCCGCAGGGAGCACCGGATCGAACCGGCCGCCCGGTTCGCCGTCTGTCGGGCGCGGACCACCATTCCCGCACGATCGGGTGATCGTGCTCGACGATGCCCGGCCCCGAGCCAACCTAGGAGGCTCGAGCCTGGATCGCCTAACCTTGGACAATGAGTCGACCACGACGGGGGACATGGATTGCGTTCCGATCCTTGCCGCTTTGTATGGCGGCAATCGTGGCCGCGTCGTGCGCGACGGCGCCCTCGTTCTCGACCAGCCCTGGCGCAAACCACGGGCAATCCGGCTCGGCGCTCACGCCCGCCTGGTCAGGCGCTACGGGTGGCTCGAGTCCGACTCCCGGGAGTTCGGCGACTTGCGCCACGCGCACATTGGCCGACATGACCGAGGAACAGCGCGTTGGGCAGCTGTTCGTTCTCGGAATCGAAGGTGACAGCCTTTCGCCCGCGGAGACATCCGCCGTCGAGACTGACCACTTCGGGTCGGCTTATCTGGTCAACTCGCGGACGGGCGGAGTTGAGAGCGTTCGAACGCTCACGAGTGCTATCGATGTGCTTGCGACCGACTCGAACACCCACGGCGTCGGATTCTTCATCGCCGCCGATCAGGAGGGCGGGCAGGTCCAGCGCCTGAGCGGCCCCGGATTCACGACGATCCCATCCGCCCTCCTCCAGGGCCAGATACCGACCACGACCCTCCAGGCAGAAGCCGCCACCTGGGGCCGCGAGCTCTCAGCTGCTGGCGTCAATCTCGTCCTCGGGCCGGTCATGGATGTGGTGCCGCCTGGGGCGGACGCAATCAACGAACCCATCGGGGCGTTGCAGCGCGAATACGGCCATGACCCGACGACGGTTAGCAGCCACGGCGCAGCAGTGATAAAGGGCATGGCCCAGGCCGGCATAGCCACCACGCTCAAGCACTTCCCAGGCTTGGGGCGAGTGGTTGGCAACACCGACACGACCAGCGGCGTGGTCGACTCCACCACCACGTCCGACGACCCATATCTCGCCGCCTTCCAGACGGGCATACAGGTCGGGGCGCCGTTCGTAATGGTTTCGCTGGCGACCTACTCGGCCATCGATCCTGATCGTCAGGCGATCTTTTCACCGACGATCATCGGGACTCTGCTGCGCGGCCAGCTCGGCTTCAAGGGAGTCGTGGTGTCAGACGATCTCGGGGCGACGGCTGCAGTTTCTTCTCTCGCGCCCGGCGGTCGGGCCACAGCGTTCATCGCGTCAGGCGGGGACCTGATCGTCGTCGGGAGCGTCAGTCCGGCCACCGAAATGGCCGCCGCGGTCCTGGCTCGGGCCCGGTCCGACACCGTCTTCGCAGCCCAGGTCGACACCGCCGCTCTGCAGGTTCTCGAAGTTAAGGCAACCTACGGGCTGCTTTCCTGCGGTTGACGGTCGATCTCAACGTTGGCCCTCACTACGCCGCGATCGTGCTGCCCACGGCCTGACTGTGGCTTTGCCCGAGCGGGTGTCGCTCGCGAGCGAAGAGCGTGTGATGGCGCGCCCGACAGGATTCGAACCTGCGACCTTCGGCTCCGGAGGCCGACGCTCTATCCGCTGAGCTACAGGCGCGCGACCCCGCGGCGGCGATCACGGAGGACCGGCTGCGCGGGAGGCAAGGATAGCAGCGCGGCTGCGATGCAGGAAGGCGCCGGGCCGGTCGGTCGGGCCACGTCGGACGGCTGGTTCGGGCCGTTCCTCGGACCGTCGAATCAGGCCTGAGAATCCGAAGCGGCTCCCGAAGGAGCCGCTTCGTTGCTGTCCCGGTGAACGATCGACCCGCCGTAACGGACCGTCTTCTGCCACGCTACAAAGGCATCTATCACGTCGGCTGCACCGACTACCCTAACCCGACCTACCCATGACCTTGTAACTGGGGCAACTTGCTGACTGGCAGCTTCTAGAGTCTACAGCCGTTTCTGCCTTCAATCCAAGGGTTTTGGCGGTATATCGGGTTAAAATCCCGCAACCTTGTTAGGGTTGTGTAACGACTTCGTTGCGACCGGCGGAACAGTCCAGACGAGGGCTCGCAATTGGACCCTCCGACCCGTCACGCAGTCCCCCCGCCCGATTGCCCCCGGGCCGGCCGGGTGGCCAGCCAGGTGGTCGCCCGAAGGTCAATCGGCGATCGTCACCGACTTCATGGCCGTGGGCTCGGCAGGCTGGTCCCGGCCGTCGCGCTTGCCGGCGGCGATACCGTCGACCACGTCCATCCCTTCGGTCACTCGCCCAAAGAGGGTGTACTTCTTTGGCAGCCGCCCACCCGAGAGATCTGCCAGGCAGACGAAGAACTGGCTGCCGTTCGTGTTCGGACCGGCGTTGGCCATGGCCACGGCACCGCGCTCGTAGTCGCCCTCGAAAGGCTCGTCGGCGAACTTGTAGCCCGGGCCGCCGGTTCCGAGGCGCCCTCGATCGAGCCGATCGATATGGCCGTACTCCCCGTCGCCGCCCTGGATGACGAAGCCGGGCACGAGGCGGTGGAAGATGACGCCGTCATAGAAGCCCTTGCGGGCGAGCTCGATGAAGTTGGCGGTCGCTTTGGGCGCGCTCTTGGTGTAGAGCTCGATCTCGATGGCGCCCTTGTCGATCACGATCGTCGCCTTGGTCATCCGTTTCTCCTTGTTCGGTCGGCTCTTGCTCGCAACAGCGTGCCATGGATGACCGGGGAGCGGAACCGGCCGGCTGAGGATGGCACGGCGCAGAACGCCTGCGGGCCGGTCTCCGCCGCTACGGCGTGACGACGGTCGTGCTGGTGATCACCGCCGGCTGCAGCGGCATCGACGGCGGCTCGCCGTTGGGCCCTGTCTCGCCGCCCAGTGGGATGGCCGCGATCCGGTCGGCGACCTCCATGCCGGACGTTACCGAGCCGAAGATAGCGTAGTTGTTGGTGGTGGTGGCGCCGAGGCTCGCCTGGGCGGAATCGTCCAGGACGATGAAGAACTGCGAGTTGCCGGAGTTGGCCGCGCTCGTTCGGGCGATGGCGACTGTGCCGCGCTTGTAGGTCGTGGTCACTTTGTCATCCGGAATGGTCCAGCCGGGCCCACCCTGGCCCATCTTGTCGGGCGCGAAGCTCGGGAGCCTGCCGTATTGCCCGTCGCCGGTCTGGATGATGAACTTGACCACGACCCGGTGGAAGAGGACGTTGTCGTAGTAGCCGCAGCGCGCAAGGGCGACGAAGGCGCCGGCGGCGTTGGGGCCCAGGCTCGAGTCGACCTTGACCACAATGTTGCCGAAGTTGGTCGTCATCGTGACCGTCGCGGTACCGCTGGTCAGGGGGGCCGGAACGGAGGTCGGGCAGCCGATGGGGCCAGGCCCGAGGGTGTACGGCGGCGTGGTCGGAGGGTTCGTGGGCAGGGCACTCGGCGAGGGAGTGGGCGCTGCCGTCGGCACGGAGCAGCCGGCGAAGAGGAGCGCAACGAGGCCGACTGTCGCGAGCCGGCGCGTCGACGAAGAGAGACGGGCGAGGATCATGCAGCGGCCTCCAGGGCTTTGGCGAAGTCTACTGCGCCGGACAGTAGCGGCTCTCCGAGGATGATTCCTGCGATCGCGGCGTCTCGCAGGCCTCTGATTGCATCGAGGTCGACGGACCCTCCCGCCACGAACAGCTCGACGCCAAGCGTTCGAGCCAGCCCGGCCAGAAACCCCAGGTCCGGACGCGCACCGCCGTGCGACAGAACGAGCCGCCGGACGCCCTGGTCCGTCAGCTCGCCGGCCAGTTCTTCCAGACTCGGCGGAGCGGGTCGGTGCCAAGGATACGCGGCAATGCGTTCAGGCCGCAGGTCCAGTCCGACGGCAAGCCAGTCACCGGCCACGACGAGGCACTCGCGCAGGAGCTCGGGGCGGTCCGCCACGGTCATCGATACGACCACTCGCGTGGCCCCGGCCGCGAACGCGAGCCTGATGTTGTCCGCGCCCTCCATGCCCCCGGCGACCTGCAGTGGCACCGCCACTCGCTGGGCCACGCGGCCGAAGGCCTCGAGGTTGACCGGACGTCCGGCTCGGGCGCCGTCCATGTCCACGAAATGGATTAGCTGCGCACCCTGTGCCACGAACCGCTCGGCAATCCGTTCGGGGCGATCCGTCGGCGAGCCGACGCCCGCGGCCGCGCCCGGCCAATAGACCAGCCGCGAGCGACCGTTCTCGACGTCTATGGATGGGATGACGAGCACAGCGGCGCCCTCTGCGTTCCTTTGACTGCGCCCGAACCTCCGCCGCGCCTAGGATCCGGCCGCGATGCCGCCCGCGGAGCCACCCGCAACGGCGGCGGCCTCGGCCGCAAGGAGTCGCCGCTGGAAGCTGATCGGGAGAGATCCGTTGCGGAGCAGAGAGTCGTGGAAGCCCTTCAGGCTGAAACGATCGCCGAGCCGGCGCTGCTCATCGGCCCGGAGCGCCAGCAGTAGCACCTTGCCGAGCAGGTAGCTCAGCTGATAGGTCGGCGTGTAGGTGTAGCGGAAGACCTCGGCCTGGGCGTTGGCGTGCTCGAAGCCGGTGTGCTCGACCAGGAAGGCGGTCGCTTCCTCGACGCTCAACTCGCCGCGGTGCATCCGCACGTCCAGGATGATCCGGCAGGCTCGCCAGATCGCGTCGGTGTGCAGGGCCAGCATGAACTCAGGCCCGTCGTCGAAGCCCTGCTCGCGCATCATCTGCTCGCTGTACATCCCCCAGCCCTCGACGAATTCCGGGGCGTCGGTCAGCAGGCGGACCAGCGACGGATGCCGGACCGCCGCGGACAGCTGCAGGTGGTGGCCGGGGTATGCCTCGTGGACGCTGGTGTTGCTGATCGAGGCGTAGTTGTGCTCTCGCATCGCGTTCGGGTCGTTCCCGACTGACGGCGTGACGATGTAGATGCCGGATGGGTTCTTGTCGAACTTGCCGGGCTCGAAGTACGCGGCGAACGGGATGACGGTGCGCAGGTACTCCGGCGTGGGGATGACGGAGATCCTCTCGCCGGGCGGCAGCGTCGCGATCTCGTGCTCGACGATGTGGGCCCGGGCTCGCATCATGGCGTCCTTGTAGGCCGCCAGAGCCTCTTCGAAGGTGGCCGGGTGGTTCGACTTGATCCGGTCGACGACCGCCGGCTCGTCCACGCTCGGGTCGATGCGGCGGGCGTCCTCCACCCGCGCGGCCTTGTTCAGCGCCAGCTGCTGGTAGCCGACCTCGAGGATCTGGGAGGCGTCCAGGCCCTCGAAAGCCCGCAGCCCGACGAGCTCGTCGTACGCCTCGGAGCCGAGGGCCCAGCTTTCCACGGTTGCGCCCATCGCGCCCTTGATCGTCAGAAGGTACGCGGCGACCGATGCGGAAGCCGTTTCCACGGCCTTATCCAGGCGGGCCTGTGCCAGCTCGCCCAGGACCCCGACGCCGGCAGCCTTGATCTCGTTGAAGAGGAACGGCATCTGCTCGCCCGAGTCGAGCTCCAGCTCCTGCCAGAGGCGGACCTGCGGCGCGGACGCGCGGGTCCGGTGCTGCTCGAGCAGGTCCGGGACGCCTTCCAGGCGTGCGGTCAGGGACGCGAGCCGCTCGGCGAGGGGCGCGAAGTCTCGGGCGAAGACGCTGAAGAGCGCGTCGCCGATCTGGTCCAACGCCGTAGAGCGGCGCTCCCAGACGCGATGCACCTCCAGGTCGAAGAGCTCGCGGCGAGTGTTGTGCAGGGCCAGCTCGCGCTCCAAACGCACGCTCTCCGACAGGCCGGCCGGATCGATCGCCTCGATATCGCGCTCCATCCGGTGGGCGTCGGCGATCTCCTGCACCAGCGCGTCGCGCGTCGCGTCGTCCAGCCGGTCGTCGCCATCGTGCAGCCCGATGTATGTGGCGAGGATCGGATGCTTCTGCACCAGGTCGCGGAAGTTCGCTTCGATCAGGTCCCAGAACTTGCCGTCGAGAGGGCCGGCGGCCGGCGTGGACTCGGGCCGCGGAAGGACGAGATCCGGCATCTATCGCTCCATGGCTGTGCCTGAGGCTGCCGCGGCTCGAGCGGCCGGGGCGGCGGAGGCGGGCGCGGCGGGCGTGACCGTCGTTTCGCGGAGTGCGTCGGCGCTGGCCGCCAGGATGCGCTCCACGTCCGCGGCGGTGACGCCGTAGTGGGTCACGGCACGGACGGTGCCGCGGGTGTACTCGACCATGAGCACGCCGCGGGCCTTCAGAGCGTCGAGGAAGGCGGCCCTGTTTCGGCGTACTCGGAAGATCACGAAGTTGGTGGCGCTGCGAGCAGGGTCCAGCTTGCCGGGCGTCGGCTGGGCAAGCCCTCCGGGGGATTCGATGCCGTCGAGCGCGGCCAATCCCTCGGCCAGGCGGCGGGCGTTAGCGTGGTCCTCGGCCAGCCGATCGATCATCCCGTCCGGCCCGACGCGCAGCGCGACCAGCCCGGCCGCGGCCAGGACGCCGACCTGGCGCATTCCGCCTCCGACGAGCTTCCGGCCGCGATGGGCCCGGAAAATGAAGTCTTTCGAGCCCACGACGAGCGAGCCGACCGGGCAGGAAAGACCCTTCGACAGGCAGAACGCCACCGAGTCGGCCGGCTCGGCCAGCGCCTTCGGGGAGACGCCAAGGGCTACGGTGGCGTTGAAGAAGCGGGCTCCGTCGACGTGGAGCGGAACGCCGTGGGCGTGGGCGATGGCAGCCACGGCGCGGGTGTATTCGAGCGTCAGCGGCTGGGCCATGGAGTGGGCGTGGGTGTTCTCGAGCGCCACCAATCCGGTGATCGACTCATGGGGATCCGAGGCGTCGTGGAACGACTCGGCCAGTTCGTCGAGGTCCCATGTTCCGTCGGGTCGCTCGGGCATCTGCTTGATGGATGTCCCCACCACGACCGCGTGACCGGCCTGCTCGTCCGCGACCATGTGGGTGCTCGCGCCGGCGATCGTCTCCTGGCCCCGTCCCAGGTGCCCGAGCTGCGAGACGAGGTTGGCCATCGAGCCGCTGGCGACGAACAGGGCGGCTTCCTTGCCGAGCAGCTCGGCCGCGCGTTCCTGCAGCGCGTTTACCGTGGGGTCGTCGCCGAAGACATCGTCGCCAACCTCGGCCTCGTACATCGCCTTGCGCATCGCGGGCGTAGGGTGAGTGACAGTGTCGCTGCGGAGGTCGATCATCGGGGACGGGTCTCGCTGCTGGGTCTCGTCGCTTCGTCGCGAGTCGTCGGTCGAGTATAGGTCGAGTGGGCATCTAGGGCCCCCACCTGCTATCCTTCGCGGTCGGCACGGGCTCGTGGTGTAGCGGCCTAACATGCCAGCCTGTCACGCTGGAGACCGCCGGTTCGAATCCGGTCGAGCCCGCCATCCGCGCATCTTCCAGCCCCGTCCCCGCCCGGACGGGGCTTCTCTCTGCCGGTTGCGCCGCGACAATGCGGCGGCACGCAGCGGCCGCGGGGCGACCTCCGGCGGCACGCGGCGACACCCGCCCCACAAGAACGCTGTGCCAATCGATGCCGGCTAACGCACAATCAGGCGCGCCAGGCGCCGCATCAAGCGTCGTCGCATCGCTGGGGAGGCACGAGCACATGAGCGGCCGCGTGATCGTGGTCGGCTCGGTCAACATCGACCTTGTCGCGCGCGTTCCCCATTTGCCGCGTCCCGGTGAGACGGTCACGGGCGGCAGCTACGAGCGTCACCAGGGCGGCAAAGGCGGCAACCAGGCCGTCGCCGCCTCCCGCCTTCGCCGCCCCACGCTGTTCATCGGCGCCGTCGGCGACGACACGTTCGAACAGGAGGCGAGGCGCGCCCTTTCGGCCGAGCGGGTCGACGTATCGATGGTCGCCTCGCTACCCGGGCAGCCGACCGGAGTCGCCCTGATCCTGGTCGACGCGGCCGGCGAGAACGAAATCGCGGTCATACCCGGCGCGAACGGAGCCATCGAGACCGGGTACGTCCGAGACTGTCTGGCCAGGCTGGGCCGCCTCGTGGGCGACGTGCTGCTCGTCTGCAACGAGGTCCCACTGCATGTCGTTCGGGAGGCGCTGGTATGCGGCTACGCGGCCGGCGCGACCACCATCCTAAACCCGGCGCCGGCGATCGGAATCGACCGTTCGATCTTCGGCCTGGCGGACATCGTGACGCCCAACCGCAATGAGCTGGCCACGCTGCTCCAGGCCGAGACCGGGCGGACCGGACGCAGAACCGACAGCCCCACCGACCCGACCGTCAGGGCGCGCACGCTTCTCTCCCGCGGACCAGACGGGCCCGGCGTTCGCAAGGCCGTCATCGTGACCCTCGGCGCGGCGGGGGTGGCGGTTCTCGAGCGCGTGGATTCGGGCCTCGACGGAGTGATCCCGCCGCGCCCGGAGAGCGGCGACCTCGCGGCAGCCGGGGAGGCCGTGACCATGCCCGTGGCCTCGGCTCCGCAGACGGCAGTGACTTCGGCTTCGCAGACGGCGGCGGCCAATCCGGTCGAAGGGCCTGACGTGGTCGCGGCCGTGGCCGCGCCGGTCGAGGACCCGCTCAGAGCGACCCGCGTTGGCGATCTGCGGATCTGGGAGGTCCCGGCCGCCGGTGTCTCGGCCGTCGACAGCACCGGCGCCGGCGACGCGTTCTGCGGCGCTCTAGCCGCGGCCCTGGCAGAGAGCCGTCCTCTGGCCGAGGCAGTGAACCGGGCCGTGGCCGCCGCCGGCCTGGCCACCACCCGCGTCGGGGCTCGGGAAGGGATGCCTACCGCAGCCGAGCTTGAGGAGTTCCTCGCCGCCCCCTAGGGAGCGACCGCTGCAAAGGCGGCTCAGACACCCAGCTGGCGCGCGCGCAACGTCGCAAGCAACGGCCAGACGAACCGGGCCGCCAGGTAGCAGCCGAACGCGATCGTCGTCACGAAGAAGCTCACCGGCACCGTGATGACCAGGGCCAGGAGGATGCCGCCCACCGTCGCTACCAGGGCCACGGCCACGCTAACCGCCGTCGCCAGCCCCGGCTGAACGGTAAGCCGCTCGGCCGTGGCTCCGGGCGTGATCAGCAGCGTCAGGATCATCAGCACCCCAACCACCTGGACCGCCTCCGCGACCGCGGCCGCGAGCAAGAGCAGAAAGAGGATCGAGACGAGCCGAACCGGCACACCACGGGCCTCCGCGACAACGGGATCGACTGTGGCGAAGGTGAGCGGTCGGTACATCGCCCCGAGACCCACGATGGTCACCGCGGCCACAACCGTCAGGAGCAGGAGGTCACCTCGACTCACGGCCGTGACCGAACCGGTAAGCAGGATTGCGAAAGCCTCGCTCGCGTATCGGGGATAGAGCGTGATGAAGAGCACGCCGAGCCCGAGGCCGAAAGCCATGATCACGCCGACCACGGAGTCGCGCTCGCGAATGCGAACCCCCAGCGCCCCAATCAAGAGGGCCGTCAGCATCGATCCCGAGAGCAGCCCGAGGACCGGCGACAGGCCGATGAGGATGAAACCGGCCGAACCAGTGAAGCCGACCTCTGCCAGGGCGTGGACGGCGAAGGACATGTTGCGGGCGACGACGAACCGGCTGACGAGGCCCGCCACGACGGCGACCAGGAAGCCGGCGATCAGGGCTTTCTGGGCGAACTCGTAGCCGAGCAGGTGGACCAGCTGGTCGATCATGGGTGGGTCCCCACCGGCTCCGGGAAGTGGTGCGGCTCGTCGATATCGAAGCCCGCGCCGCTGCCCTCCCCAACGACCACGATGCGGCCCCGGACCCGCAGGACTTCGACCGGCGCGTCGTAGAGACCGGACATCGTTTCCGTCGTCAGGACCTCGTCGGTGCTGCCGGCGGCCCAGCGCCCGTTCACGACGAACACGACGCGGTCGGCGTAGCCGAGGACCGGGTTGACGTCGTGGGTGACGAAGACGACCGTTCCGCGCTTCTGGCGGGCCCAGTCGCCGATCAGCTCGGTGATCTCCTGCTGGTAGCGCATGTCCAGGCTGGCCAGGGGCTCGTCGCAGAGCAGGAGCGCCGGTTCGCCGACGAGGGCCTGGGCGATGCGGAGCCGCTGCTGCTCCCCTCCAGAGAGGCGCCCGATCGGGGCGTCCGCGTACGGTCCGGCGGCCACGGCCTCCAGGGCGGCTTCGACGCGGCGCCGGCCGTCGCGCGAGAGGCGTCCGAATCCCCAGCGATGGCCGTCCACGCCGAGGCCCACCAGATCGCGGCCGCGGAGCGGAACGTCCCGATCGAAGCCGGCATGCTGGGGGACGTAGCCGATCGCCGGGTCGCCGCGCCGCGGCGGATGGCCGAGCACGTCCAGCTGGCCTCCGGCAAGCGGCGCCAGCCCGAGCAGCGCCCGCAAGAGAGAGGTCTTGCCCGATCCGTTGGGTCCGAGCACGGCGAGGAACTCGCCGGGCCGCACGGTCAGCGACAGCTCGGACCAGACGACGCGATCGCCGTAGGCCAGCGTCGCGCGGTCGAAGCACATCGCCGGCTCCTCCTCGGCCGCCGGTGCCACTGCGCCGCGACGCCGGAAGCGGGGCGGCGCCTCCGCCGGTCCTGCGGGCGCGGCTCCGGTCGTGACGCCGGGCGCGGTCCCGGTCGCCGTTCCGGGCGCGGTCCCGGTCGGGGCTCCGGATCCGGCGCCGTGTGTCGCCGCTGGCGCGTCCCCGGTCGTGACGCCGGGCGCGGCTCCTGCGCGATCCATTCCGCTTGTGAGCCCGTCCTCGCTCATCGGCCTCCTCCGAGCGCGGTCGCTATCTCGTCGAGCTGCGCCAGCTGCCAGTCCACGAAGCTCTCGTTCTGCCTGGGGATCGTTTCCGAGACGCCGACCACCGGCACGCCGTACTGGCCGGCCATCGACTTGATCGACTCCGTGACCGGCGACGTGGCCTGGCTGTTGTACAGGAGCAGGCTGACCTTGTGTCCGGTCAGAAGGTCCTGCTGGGCGGCCACGTCGGCCGGAGCCGGCTCCGTGCCGTTCTCGATCGCTCGGGCGAACCCCTGCGGCGTGAGCGACTTGAAGCCCAGAGCTGCTATGAGATCGCCCGCAACGGGTTCCGTGTACGCGACCGCCGCCCCCGGGAAGCGGGCCTTGATCTCGGCGATCCTGGCGTTGAGCGGCGCAAACGAGTCCAGGTAGGTCGCGAGGTTGGCCTCGAAGGTCGCCCTCGAATCCGGTTCGATCTGCTCCAGCGCATCGGCCACTGCGCGGGCCACCCTGGGCATCGTCGCCGGGTCGTACCAGACATGCGTGTTCGAGCCGTCCTGCAGGCCGAGCAGCTGCTGAACGTTGATCACCTTACGATCGGACCGGGGCGAGGCGCCCAGGAGGTGGTCCAGGAAGGCGTCGTAGCCGAGCCCGTTCTCCACGACGAGCGTCGCGTCGGCCACTGCCTCAGCGCTCTGGGCGCTGCTCTCGTACGTGTGCGGGTCGACGGCGGGATCGCTGATGATGCTCGTGACACGGACCCTCTCACCGCCTACCCGGGCGATGAGATCGCCGTAGAAGTTCTCCCCGGCGACGGCGACGATCTTTCCGTCGGAGGAGCCCGTCGGCGAGCCGCAGCCCCAGACGCCGGCCATGAGCATCGGAATGGCGACGAGGGCGGGCAAGCGGCCGCGGTGCCCCGCGTCGCGGCTCATGCCGGGCCTTCCCGGTCAGCGGCGACGGCGGCCCCGGTGCCAGCGCCGGCGCACAGCGGGCAGATCCCGAACAGCTCCAGGCGATGGGTCTCGATGCGATAGCCGTTGCGGCGGCCGATCTCGTCCACAAGGCGGGCAAGCTCGCCGTCTGCGACGTCGACGCTCCGGCCGCAGCGCGAGCAGACCAGGTGGTGGTGATGCTCGTCGGGATCGCACAAGACGTAGGCGTGGGAGCGGTTCGGCAGGTCCAGGCGCTCCACCACGCGAAGAGAAGTGAGCAGCTCCAGCGCCCGAAAGACCGTGGCCCGACCGACCTTTGCGCGCCGCTGCCGGGCCCGGTCCTGGAGATCGGCGGCGGAGAAGTGGCCCCGCGAACCCGCGACCAGTTCGGCCATCAGCCGTCGACTCGGAGTGGTCTGGTAGCCCGCGTCTTCGAATGCCCGGACGATCCGGGTTGTCTGGTCCATGCGCTCGCCTGATACTCAGTCTCACCCAAGCAGGCAGATGATACCAGGTCTCATCTGCGAGGAGGGCGCCGGCCGGAAGACCGGATCGCGCCAGCCCCGTTCCGCCGAACGGTCTCGGGTACCATATGCGAGCGCTTGGCCTGGCCATAGGAGGCGTGTGCCCGGAATTCCCCGGGTGACCGGCGCGAACTCGCAGAGGAAACAGCAAGGGCGATGGCAGACACGCGGATTGGTACGGGGACCTCCGGGGGCTCCTTGTGGAGCCGGATCAGACATATCCACCCCGGTCTTGTCCTTGCGACGCTGGACTTGATCGGGCTCGCGATCGCCTCCTATCTCTCCTACGAGGAGCTCATTCCGGGCGGCGAGGTCCAGTGCGGTCCAATCGGCGGCTGCCAGGCGGTGGCGCACAGCGCCTATTCGCGCCCGTTCGCCGGCATCCCCGTTGCGGTCTACGGCGTGATCCTGTCTATCACGCTCTTCTGTCTGGCGATCTACTGGTGGCGGACGAACGACTATCGGATCCTGCTCGCCCACTACGGTCTCTCGCTGGTGGGAGTCCTGTTCGAAGGCTGGTTCCAGTTCGCCCAGATATTCTTGATCCATGCCGTCTGCATCTGGTGTGAGTCGTACGGCCTATCCCTGATCCTGCGCTTCGTAATAGCCCTGTGGGTCTTCCTGCGCACGCCCAACCCCAACGCGGCCCAGGCGGAAGATCCCACCTGACGGGCTCGTCGTCACGAATCATCCAAGAAGGAATCCGCAATGACAGACAACCGCCCAACCGGACGCCAAAAAACCCCGGGCAAGAACGTGCCTCCGACGAGCCGGCGCTCGGCCCGGCAGCAGCGTCTGGCCAACAGGGAGGCGAACCGTTCCCTCACAAAGGCCAGCACCCACGGCTCGAGCGGCGGCTCCCATATGCTCCTCATCGGCTCGACCGTAGCGATCGTCGCCGTAATGGCGATCATCGCGGGGGTCTGGTTCGCCACCCGCGCGCCGGCGTTCAGCGAAGCGCCGATCGCTCCTGGCCTCGTGACTCCGTCGGGTATCCCGTCGACCGGGAGAACGCTCGGTCAGGCGAACGCCCCGGTGACGATCGATCTTTGGGGCGATTTCCGCTGCACATTCTGCTTCAACTTCACCGCCGTCCAGGAGCCCCAGCTCGTCCAGAACTACGTCAGCACAGGCAAGGCCAAGCTCGTATGGCATGACTTCACGGTCGTCGACAATCTCCAGCCTGGTGTGACGGAATCCCGAGACGCCGCGAACGCCGCCTTGTGCGCCGCGGATCAGGGCAAGTTCTGGACGATGCACGACTGGCTCTACGCAAACCAGTCGGCTGACGAAAGCCCGGGCGCCTTCACCCAGGATCGGCTTCTAGCGATCGGCAAGGACGCCGGCCTGGATACCACAAAGTACAACCCGTGCGTCCAGCAAGGGTCGCATCTGTCTGACATCCAGGCGGAGCAGAGCAGCAAGCCGGCGGACATCGCGGGCACGCCGGCGATCCAGGTGAACGGCAAGCAAATCCAGGGCCCGCCCGACCCTACCAGCGGGCAGCCAACCGTGCCCGACTACGCCACGATCGCGGCCGCTATCGACGGGGCGCTGAATCCTTCCGCCAGCCCCGCCGCGAGCGGGTCGGTGAGCCCGTCGGCGAGTCCGTCGGCCAGCACCGCCCCCACCACGGCTCCGACGCCGAGCGCCTCGCCGTCGGCCAGCCCATCGTGAGGTAGGGCTCCGTTCGGGCCACGCGCCAGTAACGTAACGACGGCGCCCGCAAGGGCGCCGTCCCGTTTCCGCCGGACGCGCCGGCCGGTGCCGCCCGGCTACTCCCGGGCGATCGCCTCCATGGCCTCGAGTTGTCGTCGCAATTCGGTTGCGGCCTTCCACGACTCAGCCGCGGCCGCTTCGACGCGCTGGCTTTCGCGCGAGCTCCAATCCACCAGCCAACGGTTGGTATCGCGCAGGCCTCGTGTTCGCGCCACTCGTTCGCGGACGGACTGGATGAAGGCGTAGTACAGGGCCTCCGGAGCGGCCTGCGCGATCAGGGCCTCTGCGCCCGGCACGAAGTCGATCGGCACCTTCAGCCGGCCAACGAAGGCCCCGACTTCGGCGGCGAGCGGATCGGTTTCCTGGCTGTGCCCGCTCCAGCGCAGTATCGGCGCTTGTGAACCGAAGCCGACCAGTACCGTACCGTCCGAGTTCATCTGGGCATTCAGCGCCCCGCCGAAGCTCAGGAACTCGTTACGGACGCCCAGCCGGTCGGTCAAGGCGATGCGGCCCCACGAGAAACCGCCGACCAGGGGGAGGCGCGTCTCTCGGTCGAGGCGGGCGGCCCGTCCGCGAGCCCCCTCGGTGATCCAGTAGTCGATCGACTCGGGATCGAAATGCTTGAGGGTCGGCACCGGACGAAGGGCAACCAGCAGGTGGCTGGTTTCATCACCGCTCGTCCTGTCGGGCTCCACGAGCTGGAAACCCAGGCCGGCCAGCAACCGAGCGGCCTGCTCCGGCCACCGGTCATCGGCGGAAGCGGCGGAGCGCGGATCGGTGGTCATGGCCAGAAGACCATAGCCTCCCCCGCCGACGCTGTCACGGCGAATGCGCAGCGCCGCCGCGTCCTCACTCCCGGGCGAGGGCGTCGGTCGGGACAACCTCGGCGCCCACCGCGCGCCGGCCCCAGCCGAGCCGAATGAGGGCCACGACGCCGCCGGTGGAGCTGACCGCCAGCGTGATGACGTGGACCAGCAGCGCCAAAGCGAGGCCCTCGGCTGCCGCGAACCCGAAAGCCGCGGCGATGGTCTGGCCGGCATACTCGAAGGTGCCCAGGTAGCCGGGGCCGGACGGGATCGCGGTCGCCAGGTTGGTGCCGGCCGCCAGCAGCGCCGCCTCGCCGACGGTCAGCTGTATGCCGAGAGCCTGCCCGACGGCCAGAACCGCGAGTACCGTGCAGCTCCACGCAGCCACGCTCAGGATCGCCGCGACGGCGATCGTCTTGGGCAGAGCGGCGACGCGCAGACCGTCGCGGAGTCGCGTGGCGACGCCCACGATCCGCGGCCAGCGGCTCAGATACGCCGCGACCCGCCCCGCGCCCGGAAGCCTGTGCGCTGCCAGGGCCACGGCCAGCGCCACGCACAGAAGGCCGGCCAGAGCCACGCCCACCAGGATCGCACTCACCACGACGCCACGGACGTTGAGGATCAGGATCGATGCCGCACCTATCCCGACCAGCACCACCGTATCGACGACTCGCTCCACGACCACCGTGCCGAGCGTGGCGCTGCGGCTGATCCCCTCGCGGTCACCCAGGTAGTGGCTTCGGACAAGCTCGCCCAGGCGGGCCGGCAAGACGTTGTTGGCGAGGTACCCGACCAGCATGTAGGCGCTAAGGCGGCGCAACGGAACGGCATGGATCGGGGCGATCAGGCCCTGCCAGCGGAGCGCCCGGAAGGCCAGGTCGGCGGCTACGCCTCCGACGGCGAGCACCAGCCAGAGTGGATTGGCTCCGCCGAGGACCTGCGCCGTGTGGCCGAGGTCCACGCCGCGCAGGACCAGGTACACGCAGACGACCGAGATGACGAGGCCGATGCCGCTTCGAGCGATACCCGTCGTGAGGCGCCTCACCGTGACGTCGTCTTCCGCCCGGCGAGCTTCCTGGAGCGCCGAACGCGCAGGCGATGGAGCATGAAGCGCGCGATCACGCGCAGCGTCGAAAGGCCGTAGACGACGCTGCGCCGGAAATTGACCGAGCTTGCCTCCTTGAAATACCGCGTCGGCACGGCGATCTCGCCGATGCGCATCCGCGTCGCCACCGCCTGGGCAACCAGCTCCTGGTCGAAGACGAAGTCGTTGCTGTTGAGGTGGTACGGGATCGTCTCAAGCAGGCCGCGGCTGTAGGCTCGGAATCCGGTGTGATACTCGGACAGGTGGAGCCCAAAGGCGAGGTTCTCCAGCGTCGTGAGCACGCGGTTGCTTACGAACTTCCAGCGCGGCATGCCGCCCGCGAGGGGATCGCCCAGGAAGCGACTGCCGAGCATCAGGTCCTTGGTACCATCGAGGATGGGCCGGACCAGGGCCGGGATGCGCGTGGCGTCGTACTGGTAGTCGGGGTGGAGCATGACGACGGCATCGGCGCCGGCCTCGAGCGCGGCGTCGTAGCAGGTCTTCTGGTTGCCGCCATAGCCGAGGTTCTGGCGGTGGATGATCACGTCCAGCCCGAGTTGGCGGGCGACGGCGACGGTGTCGTCGCGCGAAACATCGTCCACGAGAATGATCTTCGCCACTCCCGAGCTCGGGATGTCCCGGTATGTCCGCTCCAGCGTCCTGGCGGCGTTGTAGGCGGGCATGACGACAACGACGCGCCCCTCCGACGCCACAGGAGCGGCATCGGCCGCGGCGGGGGTGGCATCAGTTGCGACAGGGGCGGCATCGGTGGCGCGTCCGGCACCGGCGTTGTGGTCTCTGGCCGGTTTCGGCCTCTTCTCTGGCACGACGATAGCCTACCGTAGCCGACCGGCCGGGCGCGGACCGCCTCCACAGGCGCACCGCCCCCACAGCCGTGCCGCTGCCACATCCGTGCCGCGACCGGGATCGCGGCATCTGCCCGCCTGGCTTGGGGCCATCCCGCATGCCACACCGATGCTACGATCGCGGTCGTCCCATCGCACCATCGTCCGCTCCTATCGAAGGTGAAGGATCAGTGAGGGCTCTGGAGTGGCTGCGCGGTTGGGCCGCGCGGCTGCTGGCCGATCGTGGCGCCGTCGCCTGGATGGTCGTCGTAGCGTTCATCTACGGGGGCGCGACCTTCGTCCGCAGCCAGGCCTCGGACTGGGGGCCGGACCACATGATGATCCTGGCCAATGACATCACCCAGGGCCGCGTCGACCTCAGCTCCCTGACCACGATCAACGACATCGTCACCATCGACGGCCGCCACTACCAGGCCATGAGTCTGCTGCCGACGGTCCCGTATATCGCGTTCGTTCCCTTCGAGGTCCTGTGGCCTTTCTCGCGCTGGATCGTATCGGCCGTCATCGGCATCCTCGCGGCCTGGCTGGCTCTCCCCGTCGCCAGGCGCTACGGCCCGGGCGGCACGGCCACGTACTGGCTGGCCGCGCTGGGTGCCTTCGGAACGATGCTCTTCACCCTGGCAATCGAGGGGGACTTCTACTACCTGGCCCACCTCGAGTCCGTGTTGCTCGTGTTCGTGGCCCTGATCGAATGGCATGACCGGCGCCGGCCGTGGGTTCTCGGCCTCCTGGTGGGCTTGGCCGCCCTGGCTCGCCCAACCTTGCTGCTCATGGCAGTGCCGGTGGGCATCGTCCTGCTGGCCGAAGCCCGGAACCGCGTGAGGGTTGCCGCCGAGTTCGCCCTGCCGATCGCGGGAGCCGTCCTGGTCACCGCGGCCTGGGACTACGTCCGGTTCGGTTCCGCGCTCGAGACCGGCTACGGCATCGCCTGGATCACACCGCCGCTGGAGGCGCTCCGCTCACAGGGCCTCTTCTCGATCGTGCACGTGCCGACGAATCTGGCTCTCTTCATCGGCGGGGGCTTTACGATTCAAGACGCGTTTCCGTGGCTCAAACCGAGCTCCGAGGGGCAATCCATCCTGTTGACCACGCCGGCATTGCTGGTCGCCGTCAACGCGGGTTTTCGCGGCCGGCTGAACCAGATGCTCTGGGCGGCGGCGATCCTGACCGCGATTCCCGTGTTCCTCTACTACGGCGGCGGCGGCGGGACAACGTACGGCTATCGCTATGCCATGGACTTCATCCCATTCCTCTTCGCGCTGGTGGCCATCGCGCTAAAGGAGCGGTTCGGGAACCTGGAGAAGGCCCTGATCGGGCTCAGCGTGGCCTTCGTCTGCTACGGATACGTCTGGGCCATCTACCAGTAGGCGAGCGGCGCCGGCAGGCAGGCCCCAGCCCGGCCGCGGCCTAGACCTCGCGACGCCGTAGCAGGACAATCCCGATCGCCAGCAGGCCCACGATCCAGAGCAGGCACCAGCCCAGCCAGATCGGGTCGGGCGCGGCACCGGAGAAGGGGCTGAACTTGTACAGAGCCGGCGACGCCACGCCCCCGCCACGAAGCACGTCTTCGGTCGGCGTAAGCGCGCCCGCGGCCCCTCTCCACAGCACGTCACTCGGAAGGATCAACCTGGACACGACGCCCGCGCCGCGAAGCACGTCGCTGTTGAAGGCTTCGCCAACGCCGCCCATGATGCCTGCCATCCAGGCCAGTCCATATGCCACTACCGCGATTGCTCCGCCCGCCACGGATGCGATCCGCGTGCTGAACACCATCGCCAGGGTGAGCAGAACCAGCGCTTCGCCGGCCAGATAGAGCGGCGCTATCGCGGGATCGGTCGGCAGGTAGCCCGTCGCCAGCCCCGCCGCCCCTACCTCCAGGTACCCGGCCACGACCGCATACCCGACCAGGACGACCGCGAGACCGAGCCAGCGCCCGAGCAGCACGTCGGCGCGGCGGATCGGCCTGGCCAGGATGGCAAGAAGCAGCCCGCTTTCGATCTCGGGCCCGATCGCTGGGGAGGCGGCGAAGACGGCGGTCATGGCCAGGACGAAGCTGAACATGAAGGCCAACATCACCAGAACCTGCGACACAGCGAGCATCTCGACGGGCCCGGTGACAGGTGAGACCTCGGCGATCCGCGAGAAGCCCCACCAGGTCAGGACGATGATCAGGACCGTCAGGCCGGCGAGCGCCCACAGCAAGCGGCGCCTGAACGCTTCGCGCAGCGTGAGGCGGGCGATGATCACTATCGAATCGAGACTGCTCACCGCGTCGCCTTCGGGTCGGTCGAGGCTGGCTCCGCCGCGTCCGGGTCTTTCGCCGCGGCCGTGGCTTCCGCGCCCGGGTCTTGCGTCGCGTCCGCGCCGTCGACGCCGAGCAGCGACATGAACCGCTCCTCAAGCGAGTGGCGCATGGGAATGACCGCGTGGACGGCGCCGCCTCGCTCGACTAGATCCCTTACCAGCGCCGGTACCTCGGCCTCCGCGATCGCATCCACGTTCAGCCACTCCCCCTCGACGCGGGCCGGGCCGTATCGGGCCGCGACCTTCTCCGCAAGACCGTCAATCCCGGTGACCTGGATGCGCGTGCCCTGCTCACGTTGCAGATCCGCCATCGCGAGCTGCGCCACCACCCGGCCGTGGTCGACGATGGCGACGCGGTCGCAGATCCGCTCGACTTCGGTCAGTAGGTGCGAGTTCAGGAAGACGGACACGCCTCGATCGCGCAACGACGCGATGATCCGCCGGACGTCCTGCCGCCCCACCGGATCGAGTGCCGAAGTCGGCTCGTCGAGCACAACCAGCTCCGGCCGGCCGAGGAACGCGACCCCCAGTCCGAGGCGTTGCTGCATCCCCTTCGAGAAGGTTCCGGTTCGGTCGTCCGATCGCTGGGCAAGGCCGACGAGATCCAGCGCGCCGCTAACCTCCCGATCCCAGTCCGCTCGTGGCAGACGGGCCAGTTCGCAGTGCAGGCCGAGCACTTCCCGGGCCGTCATCCAGCCCTGGTAGCGGAACAGCTCGGGCAGGTAGCCCACCCGGCGCCGCGTCGCCACGTCCCCGAGTGGCGCTCCGAGCACACGTCCTTCTCCGGCCGACGGACGCGACAACCCGAGCAGGAGCTTGACCGCGGTCGTCTTGCCGGCTCCGTTAGGGCCCAGGAAGCCGAAGACCTCGCCGCGCGGCACGGTCATGGTCAGGCCCGCCAGGGCAACGATCCGCCCGAATTCCTTGCGGAGCTCTCGAGTCTCGATCGCGGGCTCATCCGAGGCGGGAGCCCGCGTCGGGTCCGCGCCGTGCCCGACGCCAATGCCACTCACGCCGGCCTACTCGTCGATCCGCTCGACGACCGTGGCGATTCCCTGGCCCACGCCGATGCACATCGTGGCCAGCCCGTAGCGGCCCCCGGTCCGCCGCAGGGCGTGGACCAGGCTCGTGATCAGGCGCCCGCCGCTGGCGCCGAGGGGATGGCCCAGGGCGATGGCACCGCCGTCGACATTCACCCGATCGGGATCCAGCCCCAGTTCGCGGATGCACGCGACCGACTGGCTGGCAAACGCCTCGTTCAACTCCACGAGATCCAGGTCAGCCACGGTCAGGCCGGCGCGGACCAGGGCCTTGCGTGTGGCGGGAATGGGGCCCAGGCCCATGACCGCGGGATCCACGCCCGCAACGGCCGTGGCCAGGATGCGGGCCATCGGCCGCAGGCCAAGCGATCGGGCACCGCCCGCCTCCACGACCAGGGTCGCCGATGCGCCGTCGTTGATGCCGCTCGAATTGCCCGCGGTCGCCGTGCCGCCTTCGCGGAACGCCGCCTTCAGCCGCGCCAGAGCCTCCGCGGACGTATCCGGTCGCGGTTGCTCGTCGGCGACTACCACCGTCGACTCGCCCCTGCGCCCGGGGATCGAGATCGGCACCAGTTGCTCGGCGTACCGGCCTTCGGCGATCGCCGCCGCCGTTCGCTGTTGACTGATGAGCGCGAAGGCGTCCTGTTCCTCGCGGCTGATCCCAAGTCGCTCCGCGACGTTCTCGCCGGTCTCGCCCATCGAGTACGGGTGGTGGATCGCCGCCAGCGCCGGGTTGACGAAGCGCCAGCCCAGCGTCGTGTCGACGAGGTCGTGCGTGCCTCTTTCGAAGGCCGCCTCGGGCTTGAGCATCACGTATGGGGCTCGGCTCATCGACTCGACCCCGCCGGCCACGAAGACGTCGCCATCGCCCGCCGCAATCGCGTGAGCGGCGGAGTTGACCGCCTGGAGCCCGCTGCCACACAGGCGATTCACGGTCAGGCCGCCCACCTCGATGGGCAGCCCCGCCAGCAGGGCTGCCATTCGGGCGACGTTTCGGTTGTCCTCGCCGGCCTGGTTGGCGCATCCCAGGATGACGTCCTCGATCAGGGCCGGATCGATCCCCGATCGTTCGACCAGGGCCCGGATGACGGCCGCGGCCAGATCGTCGGGGCGGACCGACGAAAGCGCGCCGCCGTACCTGCCGAACGGCGTCCGCAACGAGGCGACGACCCATGCCTCCCTGACCGGTCGATCCAGCTGGCGTGCCATATACGGTCGATTGTAGGGCCGTGCAGGATGCGCGCGGCTCAGGGCAGGCTCGCCAGACCCTGTATCAGCAGAGAGAGGTCGTCCGTGACGACGACGTAGAACACGTTGTCCTTGGCGTAGACGTAGCCGACGCCGAGGACTCCGGCCTCCTGAGCGGTAGGATCGGTGATCTCGAGAACGGGTTTGGGCAGGTTCACCTTGGTGCTCACGGGCCAGCCAGCCTTGCTGGCCACGTCGGCGAAGGAGGACGTCAGGGTCGTTGCATCAGCGCCCGGAACCTTGATCGCCTTCACGACGAAGTTCTCTCGCTGCGTCAGGTCGGCCGCGATCGCGATGTGCACGTCCTCGGGCGTCGTGCCGAGCTTCACCAACCAGGGCGAATACATGGCCTTCTCGCCGCCCTGGGAGGAGGCCACGTAGGTGGACAGCGGCATGCTGAACTTCTGGAGGTCTATCCCTCCGATCACCGACGGGAGCAGGTCCTCCAGGGTCGCATCCGCGTGCGGCAACCCGATCGTGAGCTGATCGGTAGTCGTTGGAGCTGCCGAGGCTGAGGCGCCCGGGGAGCCCGATGCAGCGACGGACGGTGAGGCGCTGATTCGGGCCGACGGCGAAACCACGGTCGTGGGGGCCGGCGAGGCCGGCGAGGCCGTCGCGGTCGCACCATCGCACCCCGCGACCAGGAGCGCGACTGCCATGGCAGCCCACAGGAGGGTCCGGGTCGTGACGTTGGAAGGTCGGCTCATCAACTCCCCGATAGGCGGACGACTGCGCCCGAACGTACGGCGCGGCACGAGTGATGGAGCCGAGCATGGCGTCCGTCGCGGCCGCCTGTCAAACGGTCGGCAGCGAACGATTTGATCGAATCGCGACACCGGCTGTAATCGCCCCTGGCGACTACCGGGTCCGCATCCAGGCCATCGGCCATCCGAACAGCGCCTTCGCATACGCTCAGACGACCGTCCTGAGCCTCGTCGTCCCGGCGGCTACGCCTGCTCCCACGCCCACGCCCGCACCGACACCGACGCCCACCCCTTGAGCTAGCCGAGATCGGCTTCGGGCCACGGTCCCAGGCCCGTCCGGAGCGGATGAAGCGGCTCGTCTGCGTCCTCTGCCACCGTTCCGGCAGCGATCGCTGCCGGGCGCCGAAGCCCCGGCACAAACCACGACGCCGCGATCAGGCCGATAGCCCACCACCACTGCCGCCCGTCGGGCGCCGACGTGATGCCTATGGCCAGCCACAACCAGAGTGCCCGCAGGTTGAGCATCGATGGCACCGCAATGAGCAGCCCGTGCCCAAAGAGCGAGGGAGAGGCGACGATCGTGGCCGTACCGAGACGTGCCAGCCCCTCGCGGCCAGTGGCGCGCAGCGCGGCCAGGACAGCGGCCACAGCCAGCACCAGGAATGCCCAGACCGGCACGAAGCCCGGCAGCCCAAACCCATAGAGCACCGGCAGGTCCTGTTGCGAGGCCTGGTACAACCACAGGGCCTCGATCCAGGCCTGCCATGCGCTCACGCCGACGAGCGGCAGCGTCAGGAGCATCAGAACAGCGATCGCGGCCAGTCCGGAGGCCAGCTGCGACCAGCGCCGCTCGCGAACAAGCCACAGCGCGAGGATCCCGGTGTATGACTTGAAGACCGCTCCGGCCACCAGCCCGGCCCCCAGCCACGGCGCCAGCGCGAAGAAGGCCAGCGCCGGGACGGCGACGTTGCCCACCCACAAACCCTGGAACAGCGGGGGCCACAGCGCTATGAGAACCAGCCACCGCGGCGGCAGCCCGATGAGGCGCAACCCCAGGAGCACCAGCCCGAGAGAGCAGCCCACCCAGAAAGCCTGGGCTACGATCACCGGCAGCGATGAGAGTACGGCGAAGACGGGGAGCGTCAGGGGCGGGTAGAGGAACGGGTAGTTCGAGAGGTCCGCCGGCCGCTCGGTGATCGCGGTCTGGAGGTAGACCGGAGTCCCCGCCAGGAAGTGCTGGCCCGCCTTCAGGTATATGCCCAGGTCGCGGAGTGGCTGATTGGCCATGGTCAGGTCCGTCAGGACCATGGCCGCCAGGGCGAAGATCGCGGCCGCCTCCACCGGCCGAAGCCTCGGCGCTGCCGGTCGGAGGCGTCTCGAGGTCAGGCTCGCCACAAGAACCGCCGCCGCGACCAGGACGATCCAGGTCGTCCAGTACGCCACGCCCGGGCCGATGGGCACGCTCCAGGTGCGCGTAACGAGGAGGATGTAGGCGCCCAGGATGCCGACGATTGCCCACCCACCCGGATCCCCGGGCGAGAGGCGACGCAGGCGATCGGCTAGCGGCGAATGCCTCATTGCCGGGCAGCCTACACGCCGCCGTGGCGCGGCGCCCTGTCGAACCTCGGCCGATTGCGGACGGCTACTGTCCGGCGACGACTTCCAGTTCGATCAATTCGCCGCCCACGAGCTCGAAGACACGCTCGTCGATCGGGTCGTCGGCGCTCCTGGCCCGATCGGCCACGTAATCGGCGAACATGGCCGCGAATTCCTCGTCGCCGTCGACCAACGCCGCGGCAATGAGGAGATCGCGTTCGGGCAGGCCCACGATGATCCGCGGGGCCGGCGCCAGCCCCGCAACCAGCTGGTCGCGGACTTCTGCAAGCAGGATCCGTGCGGCGTCCATTCCCGCACCCCAGTCGGACCAAACGATCCGCCGAGATCCGTCGACCTCGTCCAGCCAGGTCGCCTCGGTCGACCATTCGGACAGGTTCGCCATGGCGGCCGCTTGAACCTCCTCGGGGCCGACTCCCCATGCCAGCAGGTGCTCTACGCTCACCAGCACGTCGAAGCCGTCGGCCGGAAGGACGTACACGACCGGCAGGCCGGCCGGCCCGGCCGTGATGAGCGGCTCGCCGGGCGCGCGGTGGGATTTGGGCGCGATTCTCTCTCGACCGTCCACCCCGGTGGTGCCGGGGGGTCTCAAGGCAGGGCGGACAACGCGCGCGGCGGCCGCCCAATCGTGCTCTGGAGCGAGCGATGGCGGCAGATGGACCGCCGTATCGTGCTCCACCTGAACCTCCAACTCGAACCGCCACAGGGGACTCTCTCAGGTGACTCTACACTCGGCACTTTGCGAGTCACCTCTCAGGGATGAGTCGTGGGGATGAGGTCGGATCCAGCAAGAGCACGGTGACCGGCGGAAGACGGTCGGCGACGACGAGGTCCGAATCCGGGCGAGCGACTCGTGGCCGGTGTGAGCTGCGGGCAAAGGAAGACCGGCGGGTGGTGCAAACCCGCCGGTCTCGTGACTCCTAGATTGCGCCGATGCGCCCCGGATTCAGCCTCAGCCCAGCAAGGTCTGGCGCTGTGCCTGAACGGCGACCATACCCAGAACGGCGAATGCGAGGCAGATCAGCAGCGCGAAGAGCGGCGTCGAGCCGTTGCTCGAAGAGTCGCGGCCGGTGCTGGTGGGCGGCCGAGTGACGGCTCGGCTAGGAACGGACGTCGCGGCGCCAACGGACTCGATCAGCACCTTCGGGATGGTCACGATCGAGGCAGTGGTGGCGAGCGGCGTCCGACCGGAAAAGCCGTGGCCGGTCGCCGTAATGACGACCTGACCGGCATCCATGTCTGCCAGAACGACCGCGTAGTTCCCCTTGCAGGGGTGACCTGTCGGAACCACACAGACAAGAACCGACGGGCCATGACTGCGGCCCGTCGGTCTATCTCAGGTCTGGGTAGGTCGCTCGAGGCGACCGATGTCGGCTCCCCTAGCGGCTCAAGGTCCGGCGCTGCCTTTGAACTGCCAGCAACCCGAGCCCGCCGAAGGCAAAGCAGATCATGAGGGCGAAGAACGGGGTGGGGCTGTCGCCCGACGGTCCGCCGCCGACTGTGGTCGGAGGGGGCGTAATCGCGCGGACAGGCGTGGCCGTCTCACCCTGGAACGACTGGAAAGGCGTTGGCGTCGCCGAAGTGGAGGCGCTCGGCGTCGGGTCGACCACGAGGGTCTCTTCCGTGCAGGCGCTGGTAGCGGCGGCGTTGCTGGCATCACCGCTGTAGACGGCCTGCCAGTACCAGGTCCCGACGCTGTTGAAGACGATCCCGTCGGAGTTGGGCACCGAGCCGTTGGTCACGGTCTTGGTGCCGGCGTCGATAGCCCCGGAGGTGCACGCGGTGTTGGTGTAGATGGTGTAGGTCACCTTCCCGCCCGCAGTCGCCGTGGTACCGGTGAGGGTCGCGGTGTCATGGATCGTGTCGCCGACTGTTCCCTTCGACTTCGAGAGTACCGTAGCGATCGTCGGGCCAGCCGGGCTGACAGTGACAGGCTCCTCGTTCGCGTCGGAGGCGACCGTGTAGTTGTTGGCGTCGCCGCCGTATCTCGCGACCCAGTGCCAGGTGCCGACCATGTCGGGCACGAAGCCGCCACTAAGCGGGGTCGAGTAGTAGCCGTTGCCGGAGACCGCCACGGTCTCGGTGTCCCGGACCACGCTGTTCGGATCTTTCAGGGTGAAGGTGATCGTGCCGGTCGGGCTGTAGCCGCCGGTCAGGTGGGCGGTATCGGTGAGCTTGTGACCGCTGCCGATGACGACCGGGTCGCCGGTGGTGGTGGTGATCGTCGGGCTGTAGCAGGCGGAAGCAACCCCCGCCAGCGCCGGAATGAACATCGCGACCATCGCGAACACCACGGCAAGACGGAAACTGCGGGCTCGCCCCGGGCGCCAAATGTTGGTGTCCATCGGTCTCCTATCCCTCGGCCGGGTGCAGAGGGCCGACGACGTCATAGGTCAGCTGCCGTAGTACCCGAGTCGCACGCGTACACTACCCAAAAGGACTGCGGGCGTCTAGTACCATATAGTGCTCCCGGGCACCGCTGATGAGCCGTAGATGTCGACAGGACGACAGCTAGCAGGCTCTCCTGGGATCCGCCGGTTCTGCTCTGGACCTACGGACCGCCGCGTGTTCTGCCTGGGCGCTGGCGGTTCGCGTCGATCGAGCCTGAACTGTGGCTCACGCCACCGCTCGTCATGCACTGGTACCGACGGGCCATGACTGGCCCGTCGGTCTATCTCAGGTCTCTGGAGGTCGCTGGAGGCGACCGATGGTGTGTCCCCTAGCGGCGGATGCTCCGGCGCTGAGCCTCCACGGCAGCCAATCCAAGCCCGCCCAGGGCGAAGGAGATCACCAACGCTAGAAGCGGCGTCGAGCTGCCGCCCGAAGAACCGCCGGTGCTGCTGGTTGGCGGAGGCGTAAGAACCCGGACGGGTGTGGCCGTCTCACCCTGGAGCGACTGAAATGGGGTCCGCGACGGATCCACCCTCGGTGTGGCCGTCTCACCCTGAAGCGACTCGAACGGGGTCGGGGTCGGCTTGGGGGTCGCTGTTGGCGTAGGTGTTGGGGTAGGTTTCGGGGTCGGCGTTGGCGTCGGCCTGGGTGTTGGCGTGGCGCAGCCCACGGCCGGCGCGATGCTCGCGCTCGTCGTGAACTCGACAATCGAACCCGTGTAGATCTTCAGTGTGAACGTGCCGGCTGCGGGCGCGGGGCCGCTTGCGGACCAGATCTGGCCGAAGGTCGTGTTGTAGTGGTTTCCGGCGATTCCGACGGTGCCGGGGATGGTAGTGACTACAACGACCGTCCGATCGGAGGTCACGTTGTGGTTCAACGAGACGGACACGCTCCACGTGGCGCATGTCTCCGATGCGGCGACGTTGCCGGTATTGGCAGCCGTGACACCGGCCAGGGCAAACAGAAGCGTGGCCGACGTCAGGGCAGCGAGTGTCACCTTGCGATAAGTCGTGATCATTGCGTTACTCCAGCGTCAAATAGGGACGAGCAGCTGGCAGGCATATCCCGCCTGGATCCGCCGCCGCTGCGGCGACCGCCGCAGCCCACCGGGGCGGGTGCAGAAACGAGGCGTAGTGCCCGATGCGTGACATCCACTTGGGCCTTTGGGTAGCTACGTCAGAGCGGATGTCACTGAAGAAGATGAGCGGGGTGTGCGGCAATTGTCCAGTGGTTACGTTATGGTTTGTCCCGAGGGGCGCACCAATACGCCCACTCGCTCTTGAGGGAATAGGTCCGCGCCGCTCAAACGGGTCGGGCGTTTCACCTGGCGGACGGTCCCCAGCTAGGGTAGGCGGCCGAGAAGAGGCAATCCCACCCGATGGGATGGCTCAGGAGCGCCTGCGTCCTGCGTCGATCCGAGGCGATCGTCGTGCCCGGGGCCGGATCACAGTCCCGCGCGGCGGGGCGACAAGTCGGCTGGCGAGCGAGTGAACAGACTAGCCGCCGGTGCCGGCTGGACCCGTCGGAGGCTCGTGCCCCTCGGGCAGCTTCGGAGTGAAGCGGAAGCCGCCGGCCACTCCCGGCTCCGTAAGCTCGCGGGGGGCGAGTAGCTCGTCCAGTTCCGCGGCTGTGAAGATACCCCGCTCGATGACGATCTCACGGATCGAGCGCCGCTCACGCACCGCCTGCTTGGAGATCTCCGCGGCAAGGGCGTAGCCCAGGTACGGCGCCAGCGGTGTGGAGAGCGCCGAGGAATGCTCCATCAAGTCACGGGCGCGCTCTCGGTTGGCCTCGATGCCGGTTACGCAGAACTCCGCGAAGGCGCGACTCATGTTAGTAAGGATCGTGAGGGACTCGAGTGCCGTGTGGGCTATCACCGGCATCATCACGTTCAGTTCGAGCTGGCCGGCGGAGGCGGCCCAGGCGATGGTGGTGTCGTTGCCGATGACCCGGAAGCAGACCATGGACAGGCACTCCGCCATGACCGGGTTTACCTTGCCCGGCATGATCGAGCTGCCCGGCTGGACGGCCGGAAGAGTGATCTCGGCGAAGCCCGTCATCGGACCCGAGGACATGAGCCGCAGGTCTTCGCTGATCTTGATCAGGTCGACGGCGATGCCGCGCAACGCGGCCGAAACTTCGAGCATCGGACGCATGGAGTGCGTGGCCTGGACCAGGTGCTCGGCGCCGCGAAGTGGATGACCCGTTTGCTCGGCGAGATAGCGGACGACGAGTTCGATGTACTCGATCTCTGCGTTGAGGCCCGTGCCCACCGCGGTCGCTCCGATGTTCTGCTCGGCGATCGAACCGGCGGCGGTCTGGAGCCGATCGAGCCCACGGCGGAGCGTAAGCGCGTAGGCGGCGAACTCCTGGCCAAGGCGTATCGGGACCGCGTCCTGCATGTGCGTTCGGCCCGACTTGATGACGTCGTCGAACTCGCGCGCCTTCTGCTCGAAGGCACCGATGAGCTCCTCGGCGGCGCACGTGTAGTCGTGGATCCCATCGAGGGTGGCGATCCGCATCGAGGTGGGGAAGACGTCGTTCGTGGACTGGGCCATGTTGACGTGGTCGTTCGGGCTGATGACTGAGTAGTCGCCGCGCTTGCCCGAGCCGACGCCGCTCGCGTGGAGCAGCTCGATGGCCCTGTTGGCCAGCACCTCGTTGGCGTTCATGTTGTGGCTCGTGCCGGCGCCGGCCTGGAACGGGTCGATGCGGAAGTTGTCGATCAGCTCGCGCTGCTTGGCGGCCCGGGCGGCCTCGAAGGCGGCGTGCATCGGATCGGAGGGCCGGCCGGGCTCCATGTCGTCAGCGTCTTCGGCGCATGGTTCGGTCGGGCAGAGGATCTCGTCCGCGGCCTCGACGATGGCGTTGCCGAGCGGCCTCGGCAGCCGGCCGGTGGCAAGGTTGGCTCGAGCTGCCGCCTTCTTTACCTGGACGATCGCACGCACGAGCGCCGGATGGGGGCGCGCGCCCGAGATCGGGAAGTTGTGGATGCCGCGGGCGGTCTGGACGCCGTAGTAGGCGGAGTCCGAAACTTCAAGATAGCCCAGGGGATCTTTCTCGATCCGAAAGCCGGCCCGGGGCGTTGGAGGAGTGGCGGGGCTCGTGGTGGCCGGTTTTGGCTGGCCTGCGGCATCGGGGGTCATGGCGGTTTGCTCCTGGCTCGAAGCGGATGCCGGCCGTTGGCGACGCGGGACGCCGGCGTCATTCGATTCTATAGCCGCCGGATCGCGACTCGGCGGCCGCGCGGTCGCGCAGGGTGGATCGCCGGTGCGTCCCGCGCGACGAACTTTCGGGAATCGCACACGGTCCGGAGGTCTGCCCTCGCCACTCCAACGGCCCTCGAATCCAGGCTCGCCCGGAGAGACCGGTACATTTCCGGCTTCCCGAACCGGTATATTGCCGGGACCGGCCGCTGGCGCAGGCAGTGGTCTGGACATTCCGTAACCAGGCAACCGGGCGCCGCGTGCCCCGGTCAGCCCGGTCTGGCGCCCCAGGACGGAGGAGGTCCGGCATGACGCAGCAACAGGCTCCCAAGACTCGCGAGGAGGTCATCCGGCAGGACGTTCACGACCTGCATCGCCTGGGTTATGCGCAGGAGCTCTTCCGCACGATGGGCGGATTCTCCAACTTCGCGATCAGCTTCACGATCATCTCGATCCTGACCGGCGCGGTCATCCTGTTCGACTACGGCCTGGCGTGGGGCGGTCCGGCCGCGAGCACGATCGGCTGGCCGCTCGTCTCGGTCTTCACTCTCCTCGTTGCGGCCTCAATGGCGGAGATTGCCTCCGCGTACCCGACCGCGGGCGGCCTCTACTACTGGTCGAGCCGGATGAAGAACAAGGACTGGGGCTGGTGGACGGCGTGGTTCAACCTCGCCGGCCAGATCGCCATCGTGGCCGGAATCGACTTCGCCGCCGCCTCATTCGTCAACACGTCCATCGTGACCCCCATCCTGTCCAACTTCGGGATCACCTTCGGCAACTCGACCGCCGTGGCCGGCTCGTTCGTTAACGGCCAGCTGCTGACTATGGCTGCGCTGCTGGCGATCCAGCTCTTCTTCAATATCGCCGGCGTCCGGATCGTGTCCCTTCTCAACAACTTCTCAGTGTGGTGGCATGTCGGCACGGTAGCCGTCATCGTGACCGCGCTCTTCCTGATCACCAACGGCAAGGCCCATGCCGACATCAGCCCATTCGCGATTGGGCCCCTCGACACGACCGGCAGCGCTTCGCCGCTCGGCTTCAACCTGGGGTCGGCCGCGGGCTACGCCGTCCCGATAGCCTTCCTCTTCTCGCTGCTGCAGGCTCAGTGGACCTACACGGGCTATGACGCTTCGGCCCACGTGGCCGAAGAGACGGTCGGTGCCCGGCTCTCGAGCGCCTGGGGCGTCTTCATCTCGGTCGCGGTATCGGCCGTCGTCGGCTACATCGTCCTGATGGGCCTGGTGACGCACCTGCCGCCGCTCGATCAACTGATGAACTGCTCCCCCGCGACACAGTCGCTCTGCAGCGCCTACTACGGCGGCAACCCGGTAGTCTTCACGACCCTTAGCTACAACCTCGGCACGCTCGGCGATGTGCTCGGAGCCGCCATCGCCGTGGCTATGAGCCTGTGCGGCCTGGCTTCGGTGGCCGCCGCCGGACGGATGCTCTTCGCCTTCAGCCGCGACCACGGCGTGCCCGCCTCGCCCTGGCTGCGCAAGGTTTCGCACCGATTCCGCACTCCGGCCAACGCACTCGCGGCGATCGTGGTCTTCTCGTACCTCCTGACCAACGCGGCCTATATCGCCGGCAGCTACACGGCCATCGCCATCGTCACCGCGATCAGCACGATCGCCCTCTACTGGGCATACGGCGTGCCGATCTTCCTGGGCGTCTTCGGCAAGCAGGAATGGCGCGACCACGCGGTCTGGCGCCTCGGCCGCTTCTCGAAGCCGATCGCCCTGGTGGCCGTCCTGTGGATCGTGTTCATCTCGGTGCTCTTCCTGTGGCCCACCTCGGGCAACGCGTACACCCTGCTCGCCTACCTCGTCTTCCTCGGGGCGCTCCTGGTCTACTACTTCGCGTGGGCACGTCGCCGTTTCAAGGGTCCGATCGTCGAGGTCGGGGAAGCCGAGCTGACCGAGATCGAACGCGAATTCGAGCGTGCCGCCGAGGAGCTCGGCGAGGCCGGCGCCTAGAGACTCGCCCCCACGGTTACAGGAGTGCGGCGAGCCGACTGCCTGCCGCACTCCGCCTGAAGCTCTGGCGCGGTGCTACTGGCCGGAGAAGCTCCCGAAGTAGTCCTTTAGCTGGCCCTTTGCCTCCCAGCCCACCAGGACGATCTGGCTGGGTGTCCACGCTATGCGGCAACTGGTCGAGCCGCCGAAGCTCAGTGCGGGGGCGACGGGACGCTGCCAGCTCTTGCCATCCGAGCTGCTCCAAGCGGTCCAGTTGTTCGTGAGCTTGAGCGGTACGTCCAGGGCGAGGATCTGGCCGTTGACGATGGCCCAGTTGCCGCCCGTGGTCTTGAGGCCCGACGGCTGCCACTTGACGCCCGTGGACGACCACCACCACGAGCTGGGGAGCGTGCCGCTCGGCGGGGCCGTTGGGGTGGGCTTGGCGGTGGGCTTGAGGGTGGGTTTGGCGGTGGGCGTGACTGACGCGGAAGCCGAGGCCGATCCGGAGGCCGAGGCCGAGGCCGGGGCGGAGGCCGAGGCCGGAGCCGGGGCGGAGGCCGAGGGAGTCGGGGCGACCCCGGAGCCGTTGGTGATCGCCACCAGCCCGTTGCCGATACCGAAGATCTGGGTGACGTTCACAGGCAGGTGCCAATCGGTGCGCATCGTCCACGTGACTCCGTCCGGCGAGCTCCAGGCCGTCGAAACGCCCTGACGCGTCGGGTCATTGCCCGTGGCGACGAAGCCCGACTTGTATGTTCCGACGGTCAGCGTGTACCCGTCGGCCACGGAGATCGTGGCCGCGTTCCACGTCTCGCCGTCGGTGGAGTACATGAGCGGCGAACCGCCCGCCTTGTCGGAGGCAGCTACGAACCCTCCCGATCCGGCGGTGATCGACGAGAACTCCGGCGGGGGCGGGTCCGCCAGGCTGGTCTGATGCCACTTGCCGCCCTTGGGCAGCCGCCAGATGGTTCCGGTATCGCCGGACGCGCTGGTCACACGCCCGATGGCGATTACCCCGCCGCTGCCGTCGCTGATTGCCTGTAGCACGACCGGCCGGCCGTTGTTGGTCGGTGTGACGAGTGCGTCCGGCCTGAGCTCCTGCGCCCACAGGCTGCCGTTGTCCGAGGACCAGATGGAGGTTCCGGCCGGCTGGGTGATGAACGTCAGGAACTTGCTGTCTGTGGCTGCCACCGGCCCGAGCGTGTCCGAGGCGCCCACGTCGACGATCATCGGCGAGTCGCCGGCCTTGAGCGAGAGGGCGAACTCGACCGGGGCCGAGGGGCCGGGAGTTGGCGTTCGGGCGGGTCCGAGGGTGACGAGGCCGGCGAGCACTCCCTGCCCGTCGCTGGTCGTGCCGACCACCACGACGCGGCCGGCGACGGCCGCCATTCGTCCGTGAGCGAGCGACTGCGATGCGCTTGAGATTGGCTGCCACGACATTCCGTCGTCCGAGGCCCACACCGACAACCCGGGCTGAGTCCCCTGCGTGGCCGTGCCGGTCAGGTTCTTGTCGGCGGCCCCGACCGCCACGAAGCTGCCGTCGACGGCGGTAACCCCGTCCATTGCAGTCTGCGGCTGCTCTGAGGGCGCGGTGGCTTTGACCCAGGTCTTGCCGTCCGTGGAGGTCCACGAAACGGCCAGCCCTTCGGCCGCGGCTCCGGTGTCGCTACCGACGGCCACGATTCGGCCGCCCAAACCGGCTATGCCGCGAGCGTCGAAGCCGTCGAGGGACGCGCCCTGGGTCCAGTCCCGACCCGTCGTCGAGTACCACACCGACGAGCGGCGCGGGCCGTCGCCGTTCCAGAGCTCCACGATGGCGAAGCCGCCGTCCCATGACCCCACGGCTCGGGGGATGTAGTTCTGCGCCCCCGGAAGCACGGATGGGGTCCAGCGCTGGCCATCGGGAGAAAACCAGACCACGCCGTTTCCGGCCGTTACGACCGCCCCGGCGTTGGTGGTCGCGCCCCCGATCATCTCCTGGCCCGCGCTCGAGTCGACCTGGGCCGGAACCCACGTCTTGCCGTCGCGCGAGCGCCACGCCGTGGCAGCCACATCTGTGGGTGAGGATCCGAAGCTGTTGCCGACCACGACGAGGCCGCCGTTGCCGTCGAGGGAGAAGCCCTGGGCGGCAAATCGGCGCCCGGAGATCTCGAAGGCGCCGGAGCCGGAGAGCTGGCTCCAGGTCGAGCCGTCTTCCGATGACCAGACTGTGGTCGTCACGCTCGCGGTCGTCGAGCCCTTGGTCCCGAGCATGAGGAGTTTGTCGCCGAATGAGGCGAAATAGGGGCCGAAATCGAACTTGATGTCGGGCGGCTTGGTCGCACTGCGCCAGCTGATCTGATAGACGCTGCCGGTCGCAACCGGCGCGGCCGGATTGTTAGGAAGCGTCATCAGAAGGCTCGCCACCACGGCCAAGGTGGCGACGATGCCGGTCAAACCGAAGACGATCTTCAGGCTGGGCAGTCCGCTTCTGGCCAGGCCCAGGCCGGGCCGTCTAGGTGTTGTCCCTCCATCGACCGCCGACCGCCGGCCCAATCCTCCGAAGCCGGGAAGCCCGATCTTGGGGCGTCCGGTGCCCGATTCACCCAGCCGCAGCCTCGCCAGCGGGTGCGGTGAGGCTTGCCGCGCGGACCTGGGCGCCGGCGCGTCGGTGGGCCTGGCGGCGGTGACGGGCCGCGGCTCCGAGCCGGCGCGAGCCCTCGGCAAGGGGTGAGCTTGCGAGGTGCGGTGAGTCAGCGCTCCCAGGATCCCACGGACAGCGGGACGCGGCGCGGCCGCTGGCTCCTTGGTTTGTTCGATCTCCGGCGCGGGCCGAACGGGACGCGAGCGGCGGGCCTGATCGGATCCTGTCAGATCGGCTTTGCGGGGCATGTCCAGCGGGCGCGAGGCCACTCCGGAACCCTCCATGGGCTCGATGCCGGATCCGTCGTCAGCGTTGTCGCCGGGCTGAGTCTCGCCGGGCTGAGTCTCGCCGTGGTTGTCGTTCAACAGGGTATGCCCACCTGCGATCTGATCTCCGTTCTTCGACCTCTCCCCCGGCCCCTCCTAATCGGGACGAGCGGGGCTCGGGCCCCGAGCCGAGCGCGGGGGAGACTCGAAGTCTGCCACGGTTCGGTCCAGAGCGGCGCGGCGCGTGTGCAGATGGAGTCTCTTAGGTGCGGTTAGCGGGGCTTGCAACGGCGTGACCGTGCCTGCCGGCCCTACCGCCTCTGGCGGGCCATACTGGCCGCCACGCTCGGCAAGCGCCACAATATCGGCCAGGGGAGCGCCGGCCGCCCCGAGGTGCATGGCCGCGCAAGACAGGAGAATACGATGAGCGACGAGCACGGCGCCACCGCCTCCGCCGGCCACAGTACGGGCCACGCCGTCCCCAGGCAGCTCGACGAGCTGCGCCAGATGGTTCGAGACGGGCGCATCGACACCGTCGTCGTCGCCCTCACGGACATGCAGGGTCGCCTCATGGGCAAGCGCGTCCAAGCCGAGGCGTTTCTCAAGGGAGTCGTCGATCACGGGATTCACTTCTGTACGTACCTGCTCGGGACGGACATGGAGATGAACACGCCCGACGGCTTCAAGCTGATGAATTGGGAAACCGGCTACGGCGATTGGGTCGGTCGCGAGGTCTGGGAGACCACCCGGGTTCTGCCCTGGCTGGAGTCGACAGCCATCGTCCTGTGCGACGCGATCGACGAGGAAACCGGCCGGGAGATCCCGATCTCGCCGCGGACGATGCTGAAGCGCCAGGTCGAGCGGGCGGCCGGCCTCGGCTACACCGTCAAGGCGGGCACGGAGTTCGAGTTCTACGTCCTGAGCGACAGCTTCGAGGACATGAGCGAGAAGGGCTACAACGACGTCGAGCGCGTCGGGTACTACAACGAGGATTACCACCTCCTTCAGGCGACCAAGCTCGAGCCGCTGTATCGCCAGATCCGCAACCAGATGACCGAGGCTCGAATCCCGATCGAGTTCAGCAAGGGCGAGGCTGCCCCGAGCCAGCACGAGGTCAACATCCGCTACGACGAGGTGCTGGAGTCGGCCGATCGCAGCGTCCTCTTCAAGCACGGGGCAAAGGAGATCGCCTGGCTCAACGGCTACGGACTGACCTTTATGGCCAAGCCCTATGCCGAGTGGACGGGCTCGTCCGGCCACCTGCACATGAGCCTGTGGGACCCGGCCGGCAAGAACGCGCTCTTCTACGAAGAGGCGGCCGAGCAATACGGCATGAGCCAGACGATGCGCTGGTTCCTGGGCGGCATGATGGCCCTGCAGCGCGAGCTGGCCCTCTTCATCGCCCCCAACGTCAACTCGTACAAGCGCTACGCCGTTGCGAGCTGGGCGCCCGTGAACGTGGTGTGGGGCCGCGACAACCGCACGACAGGGTTCCGAATCGTTGGCCGTGGTCCAGGCCTGCACATCGAGAACCGCTTCCCCGGTGGCGACATGAACGCTTACCTGGCGTACGCCGCCGAGGTGGGGGCAGGCCTATACGGGATCGAGCACAAGATCGAGCCGCCTGCCGAGTACAAGGGCAACGGCTACGTCGCGAAGCGCTGCGACAAGATGCCGCGGGCACTGTACGAAGCGATCGAGCTGCTGGCGAAGAGCAAAGCGGCCGTGGAGATCTTCGGCCAGGACGTGGTCGATCACTATCTCAACGCGGCCCGGGTGGAGCGCGACGCCTACGACTCGGCCGTCCACGCGTGGGACCGCGAACGTTACCTCGAGCGCGGCTGATTCCGGCTCGATCAGCCGGGCGAGCCCCGGCGCGTCGGGGCGAGGTACGAGGCCAGACCCTCTGCGAGCGGCATGAGGTGGCGGGGAAGTGCCGCGCTCAGCGGCCCCGTGTCTACCTGCGCAGACTGGACGACGAAGTCGATGGCGTCCGGGGTCATGGGTGGCGACGGCAGTAGCGTCAGAGGTCGGGTCAGTAGCTTCATCAGCCCGGCCGGGGCGTGGAGGATGAGCCGCCGCCGGCCCTGAATTCGCAGCGCCTCCCGGACCACGGCGTCCATCGTCAGAGTCTCCGGGCCGCCGACCTCCAGCGTCGCGTCGGTCGCGCCGGAGACCTCGAGCGCATCGGCGACCAGACGGCCCATGTCGTCGACGAAGACAGGGGCCACGAGCTGGCGGCCGTTGCCGATCTGGGGCACGAACGGCAGCCACCGGGCGAAGCCGAGGAATCGGTTGAGGGACCGATCGCCCGGGCCGTAGATCCAGCTTGGCCGGAAGATCGTGTACGGGATGCCGCTGGCCCGGACGGCCTCCTCGGCGCGCCACTTGGCCCGGAACCAGTGGCGGGGTGCATCCGCGGCGGCGCCCGCGCCGGACATGTAGACGAGACGCCGGACGCCGGCCGCTCCGGCGGCACTCACCAACGCCACGGTGCCATCGGCGTCGACGCGCTCGAACGTTCGGCCGCGACGGGGCGCCTCGATCGGCGAGTTGCGGAAGGCGAGGCTGATCGCCAGCGCGTCGACGCCCGCCAGGGCGGCCTCGAGTCCGTGCGGCTGTGTGATGTCCGCACGGCGCTGTTCGAAGGGTTGGACGAGTCCCTCGGACGGTCCCTCACCGGAACGCGCGGGCAATCGATGTGACAGGACCACCACCCGGTGACCCCGGCGCGCCAGCTCGCGGGCGATCGCGCCGCCCACGAATCCGGTTCCGCCGGCGACCGCCACGGTCATGCGGGGCAGCGGGACGGGTCCAGAGTCCACCGGGCTCCCAGAGTTTGTCATCGCGGCTCCTTCCCTGAATACGATTCGCGTCGCGGCCAGAACAGCGCCGCGCTCGTGGCCGGTACGGGCTCGAATCCGGCTTAGTCTCCGCGGTTCCTGCCGAAGCTCTCACCTAGTCCGCTGGTGACTACTATCCGCCACTTTTGCCGCCAGCCCAACAGGGAGTTCTCCTGCAAGTCGTCCAACAGCGGCCGCTTGAGCGTGGAGACGGGTCAGATTCGGATCCCCTGCGCGGTGGATTGGCCGGGGAGGGCGGCAGAATCTGGATAATAGTCGCCCCGTGAATGAATGAGCTGTCGGGGCATGCTGGGCGGGCGTCACGCCCGGGGCGGCGCGCGCACCCGGCCATGACACTCGATCCAGGATAGCCTTTGGCGCGAGCCCACCCCGGTCGATGTGCGCGGTCGTACGGGGCAAGGCAGCCGGAAGGATCGGGGACTTGGATCTCGTTTGGTCGTTCGGACGGGGTTTCGTAATCGGCTTCGCCATCGCGGCGGCCGTAGGCCCGATCGGGTTGCTGTGCATCCGCCGGACGCTCGCGGAGGGGCGCGCGATCGGCGCCGTCTCGGGGCTGGGAGCGGCCACGGCAGACGCCTTCTACGCCTCGATCGCGGCCTTCGGCCTGACCGCCCTCTCGGACCTGCTGATAGGAGCCCGCCGACCACTCGGCATCTTGGGCGGCTGTTTTCTCGTGATCCTGGCGATTCACTCGTTACTGCGTCCGGCGGTGGCGGCGGGCGATCGGCCGCCTCGCACGTTGCTGTCGGCCTATGCCACGACGGTGGGCCTCACGATCGCCAATCCGGCCACGATCCTCTCGTTCGCGGCAGCGTTCGTGGGCCTGGGCCTGGCCGGCCATTCGGCCACGATCGCCGCCGCCCTCGTCCTGGGGGGTCTTCTCCGGATCCGCGGCCTGGTGGATCGTGCTGGCGGCTGCCGTGTCGGCTTTCCGGAGCCGCCTCGGGCCGGCCGGGCTGCGTCGTCTGGCGGCGTCGTCTGGCGGCCGGTTCGTCGGTCTTGATAGGCCTGCTCGGCGGCCTGGCCATCGCCGCCAGTCTGGCGGCTTGACCGCTCTTCGAGCTGATCTCATCCGGGTGGCGCAACCAGGGCCCCAAGGGTCGGCGGCCGGGTAAGCTAGCGGCAGGCGCGAGGCGGAGAGGCGTCTCGTCCGAGCCGGCGCAGCGCCGAGCTCCAGGCACGCAGGAGGAGGCGCGGGTATGCGGCTCGAGGACAAGGTCTCCGTGATCACCGGCGCGGGCAGCGGGATGGGACGCGTAGCCGCCCTCCGGTTCGCCGCCGAGGGTTCGCGGGTCGTGGTCGCCGACAATCACGGCGAGGCGGCCGACGAGACCGTTCGTCAGGTCCGAGCGGCCGGCGGCGAGGCGACGGCGGTCCGCGTCGACATCTCGATCGAGGGCGACGCGAAGGCCATGATCGACACGGCGATCGACCGCTACGGCAAGCTCGACGTCCTGTACAACAACGCCGGGATAATGCCCGAGGACGACCATTCGGTCGTGGACACCCCTGTCGAGGCCTGGGACCAGGTCATGGCCGTCAACGTCCGGGGCGTCTATCTGGCCTGCAAGTACGCCATCCCGCACATGGTCGAGCGCCATTCCGGATCCATCATCAACGTCTCGAGCTTTGTCGCGATTCTGGGCTGCTCGGTTCCGCAGGACGCGTACACGGCGTCGAAAGGCGCCGTCCTTGCCCTGACACGGTCGCTGGCCGTCCAGTTCGCCCCGCAGGGCGTGAGAACGAACGCAATCCTGCCCGGTCCCGTCGAGACGCCGCTGCTGATGGATTGGCTGCTCAAGGACGAGGCCGCCAAGAAGCTGCGCCTGGCCCGGAACCCGACCGGCCGCTTCGGCAAGGCCGAGGAAGTCGCGGCCCTTGCGGTCTACCTCGCATCCGACGAATCGGCCTGGACGAACGGCGCCTCCCTGGTCATCGACGGCGGGACAAGTGTCAACTACTTCTGAGCTCAACCAAGCCACCGAACTACCGAACGACGAATCGGCCATAGGCCGATCGAGGAGCCAGACGAGGAGGGCCTGTGGCAACTGAATACAAGTCGAGCGCGACGGGTGTCACGCCGGAGGAGGTAGAGCCGGGCGATCTTGCCATCGGCCTCGACTTCGGGGGCAGTGGCATCAAGGGCGCCGTGGTCGACGTGGCCAACGGCCGACTCGTCGGCGATCGTCTGCGAGCCCCCACGCCCCAACCCTCGCTCCCGCGTGAAGTCGTCGCGGTGATGGACGGCCTGGTTCGGCGGCTGGCGTCGCCGTGGGATCCACGCGAGGGAGATGCGTTTCCCGTCGGCGTGGGCATCCCGACCGCCATCCGCCACGGGGCCACGGTCACGGCGGCCAACATCGATTCGAGCTGGATCGGATTCCCCGCCGAGCGCGAAATGAGCCTGGCCATGAACCGGATAGTGGCCATCGGCAACGACGCAGACGTGGCGGGCCTGGCCGAGGTGCATCTGGGCGCCGGACGCGACAAGTCCGGCCTGGTGATCGTGCTCACCATCGGAACCGGGGTCGGCTCGGCCTTGTTCGTGGACGGCACGCTGGTACCCAACACCGAGCTCGGCCACATGGAAATGAGGGGCCGCGATGCCGAGGAGCGGATGTCGGAGGCGGCACGGGATCGCCTGGGCCTGAGCTGGAAGGATTGGGCTGTCGGCCTGGACGACTACCTGCACTTGCTCGAACGGCTCTTCTGGCCGGAGCTATTCATCCTCGGAGGCGGAGCCTCGAAGCGGGCCGACAACTACCTGTCCTACCTGACGGTCAAGACACCCATCGCCCTGGCGTCGTTCCGAAACAACGCGGGGATCGTGGGAGCCGCGCTTATCGCCTACGAGCGGCGCTCCCGAACCCCGGTCCCGATGGCCCGCCAGCCCTTCTCGTAGCGAATCAGGGATCGGCGCCAGAACGCGGTCAGGCAAAGGTGCGGCCGTCTCGGATGCGGAGCCCGACATGACGCTGCCCTCCGCCGGGCCACCAGACGACCGCCCCCGGCCCCTTGCGGGCGCCCCAATCCCTCCCGGCGTAGGATTGGCCACGCCAGTCAACGAGGGGCAGTCAGTCCTCGCCCCAGTTCGAGGTGATGAGATGGGATCGGAAGATCAAACGGGTTCGGGCGCCGAGCAGCAGGACGCCAACGGCCGGAGTTCTCGCCGAGAGCAGGCAGCGCGGGCCCGAGAGCTCGGTGAGCGCTGGGTCGGCCAGCTCCAGGAGATGATCGATCAGGCCGGGCGGCAGGCCGGGCCGGTGCTTCGCGACGTGGCCGCCAAGGCCGCCGAACTCGCCGCGGTTGCGGCAGAGAACGCGGGTCCCGTGGCCCACAAGGCGGCCTCCGTGACCGAGCATGTCGGCGACAGACTCGCGGCGCGGAGCAAGGACCTGGCCGCGGACCTTCGCCGCGCGGCCGAGGCAGCTCGGGCCCACGCGGCCCAGAGCACCGAGCCGCCGGCAGAAGGACCCGGGCCGGACGAGGGCCCCAAGGCATAACTTCGCTCCGTGTCGCTGCGGAATAGCCCGCGGGACAGCGCCGGTGGCGCCCCGAGCCTACAAGCGGCCGACGCGCGCCCTGAAGACCTCGGTGCCGTTCTCGCGGCTGAGCCGGCATGCCCAGCCACCGTCGTGCGGCCACGCCCGGCCAACGAGCAACTCGTCGCGGGCGGCGGATGCCGCGAAGTCCAGCGCGTACCGCCGGGGCGTCGCCCGCAGCAGCTCACCCTGGCCCGCGCCCTCGAGCGCTTCCTCCACGTAGTCGACGTAGACGCTGTTGTTGACGTGGTCGAGCGGATCCAAGTCGCGCCGCCGCACGTGGAACCGCCGCTCGAATGCGTCTGGTGGCGCGGCCGGCAGTGCCACCTTGTGCATCTCGATGGCCGGCGTCTCCGCCGCCACGAACTTGAGGAAGTCCGCCGGCACGCGGGTGGGGATGCCGCGCTCGTTGGTCATGACCCAGTCGATCAGCAGGCGCGCCGCCAGCTCGCCCGAGGGATCGCGCACCTCGCTCTCCCGGCGGGCGGCCACGCGGCGGTAGCCGAGCACCTGCGTGCTGACCAGCATTCCCGCGTAGGTCGGGATCGGCCGCAAGACGTCGAGCTGAATCGCTCGGACGAGCCAGTACAGTCCCCGCTCCGCATACCATTCGCGCCCGAAGCCAAGCTCCGTCGAGTGCTGCCACGCGATGTCTGCGGCCCAGGCCAGGTAGATCGCCGTCCGCATCGACTCGCTCGCGGTCGCTTCTTCGAACCGGACGCGATACGGCCGGACGATCCGGTACGGCAGCCGGTCCTCGAGAAGGGCCAGGGGCGCCGCCTCGTCCGCCGGCAGGTCGTTCACGCTCTCTTCTCCGCCAGCGTGTCCAGCCCTTCCAGGGCGACCAACCAGGTCCCGCCGTGCTCGGCCGTGGATCGGGCGAGCCGAAGCTCGCAGGAGACGCGGGCGTCGAACACCACGATCGCGACCGCCAGTTCGACGTCCTCATCGGCCGCATGCCTGCGGGCGTCATCCAGCTGGTTCAGGACGTCGGCGTTGATCCCGCGGGCGCCCCACTTGCAGTCGTAGACCTCGGGCTTGTCGCCCGACTCCACGGTGACGTCGTAGGGGTGGATCTCGGCCCGCACTCCGTCGAACAGAACGCGCCGTTCTCGACGGACCGCCGTGGCGCGGCCGGCCAGCAGGCGGGCCGCGAGCTCCTCGACGATTGCCCCGCGATACTGGCTGCGGGCGGCATCGCCCCGACTCGCGACCCCCAGGCTGGCATCGAGAACGCGGGCGGCGTGGTCGCGCAAGGCCGGATCCGCGGCCGGGCCGAAGAGCAACGGAAAGATGCGCCGCCAGGGCTCCGGATCGGTCCGCTCGCCGTTCATCACCGCCCGGGCCAGCCACCGCTCCGCGGCCATCCCTTCGGCGAGAAGGGATGCCACGTGGGCCACGAGCGGGTCCGCCTGGATTCCGGCGTACACGACGGCGCGAGCGTCCGGTGCGGCGTCCTGGAACCTCATCGATCGCCCCCCAGCAGGATTCGGAAGGGCGAATCCTCGTCCGGCTCCGGCTCGGGAGGCGCGGCGTCGTCCGGCGGGGCGACCTCGCTCGGCCGGTCCACGTCGCCGCCGACCGCCAGGGCGACGACGTGCGGGAAGGTCGAGAGCCAATCGATCGCCTTGTGAGGGTCCGTGATCGACGCGATTTCGGCGATCGCCTCGTCCACCGCCACCACCACTTCGAGTTCGAGTTCGGCATCGCGCCCGGCCAGCATTCGAATGCCCGGCAGGTAGGCATCGACCAGGTCCGTCACGTACTGCCACTCGTCCTCGATCGTCTCCGCCAGGTCGGCCAGGGCGCGGTACGCGGCGGCGGCGCGCTCGATGACATCGGGTGGCTGGGGCGAGGTCGGTTCAGATTGACTGCTCACAGGCCAAGCGTAGCGGATGCACGCCTGGCTGGACCTGAGGCCCTCCGATTCGCTCCTGGCCCGGTTCGAGGCATGGCCCGGCGAGCGCCGCGGGACCGTCGCCGAACGGCAGGGGCAAATGGGGAGACAATCGCACTTGTAGTGCGCCCGCGATAATCGGACGCGCGCCCAATCTCCGGAGGTCGAGATGGATCTGGGGCTTCGCGGCCGGACGGCCCTCGTCGGGGGCGCCTCGGCCGGACTCGGGCGGGCGAGCGCGGAGCGGCTTGCCGGGGAGGGGTGCCGGCTGGCGTTGTGGTCGCGCGGCGGAGAGGGGCTCGAGCGAGCAGCGCAAGAGATCCGCGAGACCCACTCCGCAGAGGTAGTCACGATCTCCGGCGACGCGTCCGAGCCGGAGACTGCGGCGAGAGTCGCCGCCGCTGCGGTGAAGGCACTAGGGCAGATCGACATCCTGGTTCTCAACGCCGGCGGGCCGCCCGCTTCCGACGCGACTCGAACGGATGCGGCCGAATGGCGCCGTTCATTCCAGCTCCTGGCCATTACGCCGATCGAGCTGGCGACCCTGCTTCTGCCCGGGATGCGCGAGCGCGGCTGGGGCCGGATCGTCGCGATCATGTCGTCGGGCGTACGCCAGCCGACCCCCGAGCTGGCCTACTCGAGCGCCTGCCGGAGCGCCCTGCAAGCCTGGCTCAAGACCATCGCGCCACAGGTCATCGGCAGCGGCGTGACCGTCAACGGCGTCCTGCCCGGCCGGCTCGACACGGCCCGGGTAGCCTCCCTGGATAGCGCCCGGGCCGAAAGGGCGGGCATGACGCCCCAGGAGGTTCGGGCGCAGTTCGAACGATCGATCCCGGCCGGTCGCTACGGCATCCCCGACGAGCTGGGCGCCTACGTTGCCTGGCTGTGCTCAGACCCGGCCCGCTACCAGACGGGCACGTTCGTTCCGATCGACGGCGGGATGCTCCGCGCCCTGCCGTAAGCGCTAGTCGCCGCGGTGGCCCGAGGAGCGAAGCCCAAAGCTGCCCCAGTTGCCGGTGTACGGCAGCCAGTCCTCCGCGACCTGCTCCACGATCGACGATGCGGGGCCCTCGTGAAGCATCTCCAAAAGCTGCTCGAGTTCCTGGCGAGGACCCTCGGCGACGCACCGGACGCTGCCATCTTGTTCGTTGGAAACCCAACCTGTGAGGCCCAGATGGGTTGCCCGGGTCAGGACGAAGTAGCGGAAGCCGACGCCGTGGACGCGCCCCCGAACACTCGCCTCCAGGCGGGCCAGCTCGCCTCGACTCATCGATGCGCTCCGGCGGTCGTGCCCGCCGACCCTAGCTGGTCGGGACGCGGCCAGGAGAGGGCCAGGACATCCAGCGCGAGTTCGGGGTTGACGTTGTCGTCGAGCTGACCGGCCACGTCCCACAACCGCGCCATGAAAGCGGTCAGGCTCGCGACATCGAGCGCTGCCGCGGACGCCCGGATCTCCTCGACCAGCTCGGTCTCGCGCAGCTGGCGCACCCCGCCGCTGCGGGCTACCGCCAGGTCGCGACCGATCGAGGCCCATGTCTCCATGAGAGTGACCGCGGCGGATCGTCGATCCGAGGCCGCCATCCGGGGAGTTGCTGGCTCGTCCTTCGCGGCGCCGTCGCCAGCCGCCTCTTCGCCCTCGGCCGCGGTGATCGCGGTGGCGGCGGCAACGGCTGAGCCTCGACCCTTCCGCCGCCGCGGCGCGGCACCGGCCTCTCCGGCCGCCGGCTCGGAGGTTCCGCCGCGTCGCCCTTCCTCCAGCGCTGCATCGAGAGACGCCGCGGACTTCAGCAGGTCCCTGACCGAGGCCAGACGTGCCTGGCGCCCCTCGGCGATCATGTCCAGCAGGCCTCGCGCAATCTCGCCCCGGAGGCGCTCCGCGTCGGTGGATCGGGCGTAGGCAAGAGCGAGGCCCGGCCGGCCGCCGGCGAGTCGGGCCAGCCTGGCGGCTCGGGGTGCCTCAGCGACCCCCAGCTCGCCGAGCCAGCGTTCGATCTCCCGGACGGCCACGACCCCCAGGCGGACTCGGGCGCAGCGAGACCGAACCGTGGGCAGGAGGCACTCCTCGTCGTCCGCGCAGAGGATGATCGTGACGCCGACCGGCGGCTCTTCGAGCGTCTTGAGAAGCGCGTTCTGGGACTCTTCGTTGAGGCGATGGGCCTGCTCGACGATTGCGACTCGCGCTCCGCCTTCTGCGGAATGGAGCGCCAGCTCGCTGATTAGATGGCGAACCGTGCCCGGCTCGGGGTTCGTGGCCGCGCCTATCCGAACCTGCCCGCCGGGGCCTTCGGGAGCGAGGCGGTGGAGGTCCGCGTGATTGCCGGTCGCCACCAGGCGGCAACCTCGGCAGGCCCGACACGGCCGCGCGCCCGGATCCGGGTCGAGGCACAGCAGGCCCGCGGCCAGGTCAAGGGCGAGCGTCGTCTTGCCGGCCGAGCCCGGACCCACGAGCAGCACGGCATGCGGGGTGCGGCCGAGGAGCATAGTGCGAACCTCGGCCAGGGCCCGCGGCTGGCCACGAGTCATCGGGCTGCCGATCGGCGCGGTCACGGACCGGACTCGATTGGCTTGAGTCGGCAAGCCGGCGACTACTCGCCGGCCGGCTCACCGCCGCTCGCCTCGGCGGCCTTTGAGCCTGCCGCGGCCTTGCGGCGTGCGGGGGCACGGCGCTTGGGCGCAGCCGCTTCGGTCGACGCGGTGGCTTCACCGCTCTCGGTCGCGCCGCTCGCGCTCTTCGCGCTCTCGGCCGACGTCGCCGGCTTTCGACGGCTGCGAGTAGCCGGCCTGGGCTTCTCGACACTCGCTTCGGTGCCTTCGGACGGCTTGGCCGTGCCTTCAGGCTCCGCCTTGCGGCGTCCGCCACGTCGAGCGGCGGGCTTCGGCTCGGCCGCCCCGGCAGCAGCCACGGGCTGGTCCGCGGAAACCTCCGCTGGGGCTGCGCTCTGGCGACTCAGCTTCGTCGAGAGTTGCGCGCGCAGTATCTCCTCCAGTTCCGGCGGAACCTCGGTCCAGGGCTCGGCCGAATCGCGACCACCGCTCCGTGGCACTACTACGCCGCGACGCGGCTGCGGCTGGCTCTGGCGCGGAGGCCGCTCGTCGCGTCGTCGTGGCTGCTGAGCCTGGGGTTGACGTGCCGGTTCGGGGAACCGCGACGACGACCGTCCGTACCGTTCGCGGTCGACGGCCGAGGCATACGCGCTCCTGACGCCTCGACCCCCGCCCCGGCCCTGGCCCTGGCCCTGGCCGCGACCGCCGCGGCGCTTCTCGGCCAACAGGTACTCGGGGATCTCCGGCTCCGCAAAGTCGTCCTCGTCCGCGGTAAGCGGAGTGAGCCCTTCCGGCCGGCCGGCCATCCCGATCTGCGAATCCCACACGGACCCGAATTGGTTGGGCCGCGCCGCGGGAGGCGGGAGAGCGACCTCTCCTTCCGGCTCCCCGGCGTCGCCCGTTTCAGCCACGGGGAGGTCGCCCTCCTCATGGCCGTGGCCGTGGCCGCGGCCGCGGCCGCCGCGGCGCCGCCGTCGCCGCGCTGTCGACTCGCCGCCGACCTCGGCGGTCTCGCCTTCTGCGACCTCGGCAGCCTCGGCGACCTCGGCGGTCTCCTCGGCGACTCCGTCCAGCAACTCCTCGTCGACCGGCTCGCCGCCCTCGGCACCGGCCCCCGCTCGCGACAGCTTCTCTCCAGGAAGAGCAACCAGCCGGCCACCCGATCCGCGAGATGCCGTACGCGCGGCCACGCCGCGCCCGGCGGGTCGTGCGGCCCGTCCTTCGGCAGGAACGGCCGCCACCTCATCAGTGCTCTCGCCGTGTCCCCAACGGCCGCGACCGCGACCGCGCCGCCCGCCGCGTCCCTCCGTCTGCTTGTCCGGGACCTCGGTCATGGAGAGGTCTTCTTCATCGCCGGAGACCCGTCGACCGGAGCGCGACGAGTCGCGGTCGACTCGGGCGACCTGCGTGATGTCGTAGAAAGCGTCGGCCACTTCGATCAGATCCGAGCTGGTGTTGCCCCGGAAGCTGATGACCTCGACCCGCACGCCCATCTCCTGGACCGCGCGGATCGCTGGCGCGAAGTCTCCGTCGCCGCTGACGACGATCGCCACGTCCAGATTGCGGGCCGTCTTCATCATGTCGACGACCAATTCGATGTCCAAGTTGGCCTTGACCTTGCCATCACCGTATTTGCGGATGTCCTTGCTCACCACCTTGTAGCCGTGGCGGGCCAGGAACGAGTGGAAGTTGCGCTGGTTCTCGTTCTCGGGATCCAGCCCGGTGTAGGCATAGGCACGGACGAAATCGCGCCCGGCCACGGCAGCCTTCAGCAGCGTGACGTAATCGATGTCCGCGCCCGCCGCCTTCGCCGCATAAAAAATGTTCGCCACGTCAACGAAGACGGCGACGTTCTTGCTCACGAATGTGACTCCTTGATTGACCGGCCGGCGAGATTGCTCGTCGGCCTGTGGGGCCCGTGGCGCCGGCGCTCCTTGGCTGCTCGGCTGCCTGGGGTAGTTAGCGGCTCGTGGACGCCCTCAGGGCGATCGCCGCCGTGTATACGTTCGTTGTCGCCTTGGTGAAACCGTGGCCCTGCCAGTTCGACAGATACGACGAGTCAGGCGTCAGCACGACTTCGACCGATGCGCAGCCCTTTCTCCGCGCCGAATGCAACATCTCTTCGATCAGCAGGTCGGCGACCGTCTCGGTCTCTGCGCCGTCCGCGACCACAAGCACATCAATCGTTGCTACGAACCCACCGTACCGGACCGACGGCCTCAGGCCGAGGATCGCGCCGCCCGCAAGTTGGTGACCGGCCTCGGCGATGGCGACGCTCGCGTTCGGAATGTAGACCAGCTGGCGGAGCAGGCCGATCGCATCGATCGGAGAGTCGCCTCCAGGCACGGCACCCTTCTGGGCGCAAAGCGCGTACAGCCGATCTACATCGGTGATACGGGCCTGCCTGATAAGGTACTCCACTCGAACAGACGAACCTCAAGACGAGAGGGCGCTCGCACTGCGGCGACAGCCAGAATGGCCGACGCTCGCTTGCTGTAGTGCCAGGGCTCTCGGGGTGGCGAGCGGGGTCCCCGCTCGACAGCCACGCCTCAGTGGGTCGGCGGCCGTGCAACGCATCCGGCTCGCCTTCTCTAACTATACGGCAACGGCGTCCAAGGCAGCTAGTGAGCAAGTTCTCGTATGCCGCTCAGCGCGTTCGGCGGCTTCGGCCGGTTCGATACCGCCCACCGCGCATCGGAGGCGCCGCGCGCTAGTACAGCCGGCGGCGGCGCTCCTCGAAGAGCTCGAATGCGCCCCGGGCCAGGACGATGATGCCGACGGCAGCCAGCCAGAGGCCGGGGCCGAGTTGCGGCGGGAACGGCAGGAGCCCCTTCTGGGCCAGAACCGCAACGGACAGACCGAAGCAGACCACGATGATCGTCAGCAGGAGAAGGTATGACAGCGGGTGATCAATCGCGACCGGTTTCTCCGACGCAAAGGGCAAGGTAATCAGGAGCAGAGTGCCGACCCCCGCCAGGAACATCGGGAAGACAGCCCCCGTCATGGAGTTGAAGCCGATCGCGCCCTGCTTCGGCAGCCCGGTGTCGCCACCGATCTGCCACCACTGCAGGAAGCACGACCCGACCACGAGGATCGCGCCGATCGCAACGATCCAGCGACCGCGGCTCGCCGAAGTGTGATGCATCGTCGCGCCTCTCTACGACTCGTAGGCCTCGGGGCGGAGCACGCCCACGAAGCGGAGGTTTCGATACACCTCCCCGAAGTCGAGACCATACCCCACCACGAAGGCATCCGGGATCTGGAATCCCACGTAGTCCAGCGGGATCTCGACCAGGCGCCGAGCCGGCTTGTCGAGCAGCGCGCAGACTTTGATCGAGCGCGGGTTCTTGCCCTTCAGGTACCGCAGCAGGTAGTTCAGGGTCAACCCGGTGTCGATGATGTCCTCGACGAGGAGCACGTCACGGCCTTCGATCGGAGCGCTGAGGTCTTTGAGGATCCGGACCAGCCCGGATGATTCCGTCGTCGTGCCGCCGTAACTGGAGACCTCCATCAGGTCGATCCGCAGCGGCAGGCTGATGCTCCGCATCAGGTCCGCCATGAACGGCAGCGAGCCCTTCAGGACGCTAACGAGCGTCAGCTGGCGGCCGGCGTAGTCGGTGCTGATCTGCTGCCCGAGCTCGACCACCTTGGCCCCGATCTGCTCCTCGGTCAGTAGCACCTCGGAGACGTCCAAAACGAGGTCCTGGGAGACTTTCATCGCTTCCTCTTACATAACGTGACGGGTGAGACGGGCGCGGACCCCGTATTGGATCGGTGGCCTGCGCGGCGACGGGCGGCTCGCGAGCGGCGACTGGGGCCGGGGCTCGACTCGCCCGACGCGCCGGATCCCGCGTCGGAGCGATCGATCACCAGATGGCCGTTCCCGTCGGACTCGTGTTCGGGGCCGGCCGGCGCCGAGGGTTCATCGGCTTCCTCGTGGGTCATGACCTGACCGAGCGTTCCGCTCAACTCAGAGACGAGCGCGGCTCGCCCGTACTTCAGCATCAGGGCCCGGAAGTCGCGGGCGTAGAAAAGCTTGATTCGCAGCCCCGGGTACAGCTCTCGCAAACGGCGGACCTTCCGGTTCTTCTTGCGCACGAGACGCTGCTGGAGCGTGGTCAGCTCCACGAATAGCTCAAGCTCCGGCAGGAAGAAGTCGGGAGCGAAGCTCTCCAGGACGTTGCCGTCGAGATCCCAGAGGATCGGAAAGACCTGGGCCTCGTACTCCCATTCGACCTGGTAGAAGTCGAGGATACGGGCGAACTCGGCCTCGCTGGCGTGGGCGAACCCATGGTCCGATCTCGGACCGCGAGGAGATTCCCCGTCGGTCATCCCATCCGGCCCAGGCGTAGTTTCTCGCGACGATCCACGCCCCCAAGTCTATCCGCTTGACGCGCCCAGGGCCGCCTCCGGTAGCGCTCAGTCGCGATTCGGACAGGCCGTCAGGAGCCCGAGAGCGTTGCCTCGGATACTCCCTGGGGGTATCATGAGCCGAAGGCCCAATCCGCCGCGACCGGCCGGCAGCCGGCCGGACCGCCCGGTGGCAGGCGGACGGCACCGAGAGAGGTCGAATGGCAGTGCAGGAAGAAGCAGGGAAGGCGGACGGAATCCGCCCGGCGCAGCGATCAGAATCCACGGCCACGCCCACCGCCACGGCGCCAGAGCGGTCGGGAGGAGTCGGTCGTGCCGGTCTTGCCGCCGCCTCGGATCTGCTGTCCGGATCGGCCGACGACGGCGTCGAGCCCGCCGGAGACGGGTCCGACGTCGATCCTACCTTTCGCCACTCCTACTCGCGGGATCAGGCGACCCTGATCCGGCGGCTCCGCCGCATCGAAGGCCAGGTTCGAGGCATCGAGCGAATGATCGAGCGGCGCGAGTACTGCATCGACATCCTCCAGCAGACCGCGGCCCTGCGAGCGGCGGTGGATTCGGTCGCCCTGTTGATCCTCGAGGACCACGTCCAGGGGTGCGTACGAACGGCCGCCGAACAGGGCGACGCCGACCGCTACATCGAAGAGGTTCTCGATGTGGTGCGCCGGGCCCTCGGCAAGCCGGTCCGGACCCCGAGGGTCTAGCTCCGGATCCGCCGATCGAGCGCGGACACCGCGAGCGCGGACACCGCGAGCGAGACTCGGCGGGCATCGGTGACTCGGCCGTGGGAGACCCGGCGCGTTTCGTGCCGTGTCATCCACCTACGTCAGATGAAGTAGCCGTTTGTCCACAATCGTGGATGACCGGATTGTTTTCGTGGATAACGACGTTGACGAGACGCCTGACGGCTTCTACCGTCCGACATCCGCACCGCTGTTGCGGACCGTCATCGGGTAACCGCGCTAGCGAGGGGCCTGGGGAGACCCGGCCAGAAACTGGACTAGCGCGGGAAGACCGAGGGACGCCTGGTGCGAGAAGAGCCAACGCCGGGAGCGGCGCGGCCGTGAGGACCGGGAGTCCGAGATGACCCCGCCTCGGGTTCGCGATCCGCTCCCGACGTGCGTTCAGGGGCTGGCGCCGCTGCCGGAGGGCTACCACTCGTCGGTGCGGGCCGGGTTGGGCGCCGTCGGCGCTTCCGCCCTCGACGAGGAGCGGCTGACGGCCATCGCCGACCACGTTCGACTCCTCCTCGCCTGGAACGACGCCATCAACTTGAGCGGAATCCGCGAGCCGGAGGCGATCGCTCGAGAGCACGTCCTTGACAGCCTCTCGGCCTTGACACTGCTGCGCCGGGCCGGAGTCACCGAATTCCTGGACCTTGGCAGCGGCGCCGGCTATCCCGGCCTGCCCCTGGCGGTGGCCCTACCCGCAACGCGGGCGGTCCTCGTGGAGTCGATCGCCAAGAAGGCGCGCTTCCTGTCCGCGGCCGTGGAGGCGGTCGGGCTGGCGGACCGCGTGGCCGTGGCTGCGACACGCGCCGAGACCCTGGCCGCGAACCCGGCCTATCGGGGGCGCTGGCAGGCGGTCCTGGCGCGGGCGGTGGCGGACCTGACCGAGCTCGCCGAGATCTCGCTGCCTCTGCTCCGAGCCGGCGGTCTGCTGGTGGCCTGGAAACGGCTGCCGATGGACGCCGAGCTGACCCGAGCGGAGCGCGCGGTGCGCCAGCTCGGCGGCCGCCTGGCCGGCTATGAGCGGGTGGACGTGCCCGGCCTCGACGACCACGTCCTGGCGGTCGTCGAGAAAGTCGCGGTCACTCCGCCGGAGTTCCCGCGCGATCCGGCCGCGCGCCGCCGCAGGCCGTTGTAGAGGCGTCGCCCCGATGCGCGTCGCGGTCCTCTCGGACATCCACTCCAACCTGGCGGCGCTGGAGGCGGTCCTCGGATCGATCGGGACGGTGGACGCCGTGTGGCACCTGGGCGACGTCGTCGGGTACGGTCCGGAACCGGACGGGGTGGTGCAGCGGCTGCGCGACGTCGCCGCTCTGGGAGTGAGGGGCAATCACGATGAGGCGGCCTGCGGCGGCGCCACGATCGAGAGCTTCAACGTGGACGCCCGGGCCGCCGCCGAGTGGACGCGGGCGCGCATCGGCGACGAGACACGGGCTAACCTGGCGGCGCTGCCGGAGCTGATTGCGCCGGCCGGCTCGGGCTTCACGCTGGTGCACGGCAGCCCGCGGCATCCGATCTGGGAGTACCTGGACTCCCCATGGGCCGCCGAGCAGAACCTCGCCCTGCTCGAAACCCCTCACTGCTTCGTGGGCCACACTCACGTTCCGATCGTGTTCCGGGAACGACGCCGGGGAGGCATGGCGGCAGCGGTAGTGCCGCCGGAGGGTCGCCTGCGGCTCGACGACCGCCGCGTGGTGCTCAATCCCGGCAGCGTGGGCCAGCCGCGCGACGGCAACCCCGCGGCGAGCTACGTGATCCTCGACACGGCCGCGGGCCTCGCGACGTGGCGACGCGTGGCCTACGACATCGGAGCCACACAGGCAGCCATGAAGGCGGCCGGTCTGCCGCCACGCCTGGTCCGGCGCCTCAGCTTTGGGCAGTGACCCAAGTCGGCGCGGAGTGGCGCGTCGCCGCCCATGCTGCTCGGCCGGGGGCGTCGTGCTAGCCTAATCCGGTCCCGCCGCGCGACCGCGTCCGGTACAGGGTGGGCGCTCGCGGGGGTACTGGCATCCCGCCCGAACCGGGTACCGACCGTCGAGCCGTCGCTCATCAAAGAGGGCAGACCACTACATGACCGCCCCCCGCTCGCCCCTTCACGGCCGCAAGCTCGGCGACCGGCGCATGGTGGTGGATCGGCCCCATTCCGCCTACTTCCGTTACGCGGGCCCGGGCGTCATGGTCGCCAAGGCCGCCGCAAGCGCGCCTCGGACCGCCCTGGGGCGGCGGATCGCCCGCGTCCGGTCCTTCGTTTTCGGGAAACCGCTCACGAACGCGCAGGACATCGAAGAGCGGCTCTCCAAGAAGCTCGCCCTCCCTATCTTCAGCTCGGACGCTATCTCCTCGTCCGCCTACGCCACGGACGAAATCCTGAAGGTCCTGGTGCTGGCGAGCGTCATCGCCCTGAGCTGGTCCATTTGGGTGGCGGCCGCGATCGCCCTGATGCTGACGATCGTCGCCTTCAGCTACCGCCAGGTCTGTCGAGCCTATCCGTCGGGCGGCGGCGCGTACGTCGTGGCCAGAGAGAACCTGGGGGCCAGGTTCGGCCTGATCGCGGCGGCGGCGCTGATGGTCGACTACGTCATGACGGTCGCGGTGTCGAGTGCTTCGGCCCTGGCCAACCTGGGCACGGCGTTTCCGGCGATAGACACGTCCAAGGTCCTTCTCGGCGCCATCGTCATCGTGGCGGTCACGGCCGCGAACCTGCGCGGCATCCGCGAGTCCGGCAACATCTTCGCCGTCCCCACATACATGTTCGTCGGGCTGGCCTTGCTGGTGGTCGGCTGGGGCATCGTGAACGTGATCACGGGCAGTGCCCATGAACTGCCTGCCCCCGACCACGTCATCTCCTCCGAAGGCCAGGTGGTAACGATCTTCCTTCTGCTCAAGGCCTTCGCCGGCGGATCCGTGGCCCTGACAGGCGTCGAGGCGATCGCGAACGGCGTGCCGGCCTTCAAGCCACCCGAAGCCAAGAACGCGGCCAACACCCTGATCATGATGGCCCTACTGCTGGGCGTGATCTTCATCGGCCTGACGTTCGTCGGCCTGCACTACGGGGTCAGGGCGACGGACGCGCAGGGTGCGACCGTTCTGGGTCAGGTGGGCCAGGCGGTCTTCGGCAACACGATCCTCTTCTACCTGCTCCAGATCAGCGCCGCGCTGATCCTCTTCCTGGCCTGCAACACGAGCTTCAACGCCTTCCCGCGCCTGGCCGCAATCCTGGCCAAGGACGGCTACATGCCGCGCCAGTTCGCCTTCCGCGGCGACCGCCTCGCCTTCTCCTGGGGGATCGTCGTCCTGGCCGCGGTCGCGATCGGGATGCTCTTCATCTTCAAAGCCGATACGCACGCCCTGATCCCGCTCTACTCGGTCGGCGTCTTCATCTGCTTCACCCTCTCGCAGACCGGAATGGTCATCCACTGGCGGAAGGAGCGGAGTTCGGGCTGGGCGTGGCGCAGCCTGGTCAACGGGTTCGGAGCCATCCTCACCGGAGTGGTCTTCATCGTCGTCGCCACCGAGAAGTTCGCCGACGGCGCATGGATGGTTCTGCTGTTCATCCCGCTCCTGATATTGATGATGCTCTTCGTAAGCCACCAGTACGTCGCTTCGGCCCGCCAACTCGAGATGCCGACCAGCGCTGCGGTTCCGCAGCCGCACCGCCACAACCGGGCGATCGTCCCAATCTCGGAGGTGAACCGGGCCGTCGTGCAAGCGCTCAACGTGGCGCGGTCGATCACCACCGACATCCGGGCCGTCTATATCTCGGACGACCCGCAGAAGAGCGACGACGTTCGCCAGCGCTGGGCGCAGGCCGTGCCCGACGTCCCGCTCGTGCTCGTCGAATCGCCTTATCGTGCCCTCGTCGCGCCATTCATCGCCTACCTGGACGTGCTCGACCGCACCTGGCCGGACGAGAAGGAGGCGCCGATCACGTTCGTGATCATCCCCGAGTATGTCGCCCGCAGCTGGTGGGAGCGGATGCTCTACAACCAGGCGTCGAAACGGCTGCGCGCCACGCTGCTTGGACGTTCCCACACGGTCGTGATCAGCGTGCCCTATCGCCGGGACGATGCCAGCGCAAGGGTCGCCGCCGAGGAGATCAGACCCGCCGGCACGCTCGTGGCCACGGACGACAGCCGGGATCGCTGAGAGCCGGCCAGAGGCCCATGGGGGCCGAACGGCTTGGTTCCGATGCCCGAAAGTCGCGGTTTCGATCGGCCGGCTCTGGGGCACTCTGCTGACCTTCGCACCGCTCGGTGGTATCGTTCCGGCTCGTACGCGACTGAGATTCCGGCCACGTGCGGAAGAACGGAGGTTCGGTGCCCGAGGCGAGTAATCCGGCTTTCCGGCGCGCCGTCATCGCCTTGAGCGGCGGCCCCAGCGACGCCGCGATCGTTCGCCTGGCTCTCGAAGTTGCCCGGCCCAATCGTGCGGAGCTGATCGCCGTACACGTCGTCGAGCTCGACTGGACGCAACCACTGGACGCCGACGTGGCCGAGCGGTCGGAGGAAGCGCAGCAGGTCCTCGACGCGGCGGAAGGGATCGCGGATCAGCTCCACTGCAAGATCGAGTCCGTCCTCGTACAGGCCCGCGACGTCGGTGCCGCCATCGTGGATGAGGCCGCAGCCCGGAGAGCGGACCTGCTCATCCTGGGTCTTTCGTACCGAACTCGATTCGGGGGCGATTTCGCCATCGGGCGGACCGTTCCCTACGCTTTGCAGAACGCCCCGTGCGCGGTATGGGTGGTGCGTCAGCCAAAGGGCGAGGAGCCGCAATGAAGGAAATGAAGATGAAGATCGTGATCGTGGGTTGCGGTCGCGTCGGGTCGACGCTGGCCCAGAACCTCGACGAGGATGGTCACGATGTCATCATCTTCGACATCAAGACCGCCGCGTTCGATCGGCTTCCGGAGACGTTCAAAGGCGCAGCGATCCGTGGCGATGGAACCGACGAGGAGGTTCTTCGGCGAGCCGGCGCCAAAAACGCGGACATCTTCCTGTCGCTTACCGAAGGCGACAACCGCAACATCATGGCCGCACAGGTCGCCACCGAGAACCTGGGGATCCCCCGGGTGATCGCCAAGATCAACGACCCGGTGCGCGCCGCGGCCTACGCCGAGCTGGGAGTGGTCACCGTCTGCCGCACCAATCTCATGGTCGATGCCGTGGCCACCTACCTCGACCTCACGGTGCAGACCGGCCCCGGCATCGACACTCCCCAGACGCCGGGTCACAAGCACCCGCACCCATCAACTGCCCTCTCCGCGATCCGATCCGCCGTTACGCCGGCGGAAGCGACGCCGCTCGTCGAACCCGAGACGTCTGGAGCCGCCGGCAACGAGCCCCCAACCACAAGCACCGCCGACCGGGCCAAGGTGCGGCGGCTCGGCTTTCGGCGCTGGCAGAGTTGAGCGCGGGTAGGAGGTTCATGTGTTCGTCATCGTCGTAGGCGGCGGCAAGGTCGGGTACTTCCTGGCGCGCGAGCTCATCGGGTCCGGCCACGAGGTGGCACTCATGGAGCGCGACCGCGACCGCGCCGCTCAGATCACGGAGCAGATCGGCTCGATCGTCATCGCCCACGACGGCTGCGAGGGCAAGTACCTCGGCGAGGCCGGCGCCAACCGCGCGGACATCGTGACCGCGGTCACGGGCGACGACGAGGACAACCTCGTCATCTGCCAGATGGCCAAGCATCANNTTCAAGCACCTCGGCGTGGACGAGATCGTCTCGCCGACGCGGATGATCCTGGGCTCCATCGAGGCCGACATCCCCGTCCACGAGCTACTCATCCTGGCCGCCCTGGGCGGCGGCGAGCTCGAGCTCGTCGAAGCTCAGCTGCGTGAGGGCTCGCCCGCGATCGGCCTGCTGGCGGGGAAGCTCGAGCTGCCGGACGGGTGCTCGGTCTTCGCCGCCATCAGAGAAGGGCGCGCGATCTCGGTCCGCTCCGATACCCAACTGCGCGAAGGCGACAGGATCATCGGCATCGGCCGCGCGGAATGCGAGGGCGAGCTCTACAGGACCCTGCTGGGCGAGGAGCCGGAGAAGGCGAACTGACGTCGCTTGCGGCGCGGTTAGGCGGTCCGGGGCTGGCATCTCGCGCTCGCCCGTGGCAAGCTGAAACCGACCAGGTGACACCCGATCAGCGGCCGTTGAGCCTGGGGCGACCCCGGCCGAGGCAGAAACGTGCATAGTCCGAGTCGGCCGGTACGGGACCACGGAGAGGGGCGTGGCTCGCACGTCCGAAACCTCATCCGCGGCGGGGCGCACGAATGGTCGGCGACACCGATGCAGCCGCCGTCGCCCCGGTCGAGCCTGGACGCCAGCCTCGAGCAGGCACGGGTCGTGACGCTGGACGACTACAAGCTTCGTTGGACGCGGACCGATGTGACCGTGGTGGCGAACCTGCCCGGGGTGAAGTCGTCGGAGGTCTCCTTCGCCGTGGACCCGGGCCAGGTCACCATCCGCAGCCTGATCCGACCTGATACCGACAGAGGCGGTGGCGCGCTCTGGCAGCTCTGCCGCGAGATGCGCCCGGTGCGATCCGACCAGAGGCTGCCCATTCCGCAAGGGCTCCTCGTCGACCGGTGGACGGCGACCTTCGAGGACGGAGTGCTGCGGCTGCGCATCCCGCGAGGCGGTCGACGGTAGCTTGCCGGGTGCTTCCGGGGCCGGACCGGCTGCCGGACCCGCGGTCCCCTACGGGGCGGGAGTGTCGTCGGAGGCACGAACCCGGATCGAATAGCCGTCCGGGAGCCGAGCTGCCAGCGACGCCTTGAGGGCGTCCAGGTTCACCCCGGGCGGCCCCACGATGACCAGCTCCTGAGTCGCGGGCGTCGCCGACACGCCACTCGCCCCGGCCTCGACCGCGACGGCGACGGCCGACTCTCCGCTCAGGGCGAGGTCGGCTCGCAACGCGGCCAGGTGGTAGGCGAGGAGCGGCGCGGTGATGAACAGCGTCGCAACCGCGTAGCCGATCTCCGAGCCGACCGAGCTTGCCTGGAGCCCGAGCGCGAGCCGAGTTACGCGGAAGACGATGGAGGCCGTCGCGGCGGCCATCGCGAGAATCGTCAGGCCGATCACCCCGAACAGGTACGCCCGTCGAGCGGTGGAGCCGGCTTCAGCCGCGTGGTCGAGTCGGAGGCGTCGGCGAAGGGCCAGCCACGGCCACAGCCAGATCGGCAGAGCCACTGCGGCGAGGGCGATCCCCTGAACCGCCTGCCAGCGCCAGCCTTCGAGGAGGTAGGCATCGCTGGAAGCGGTCTCGGAGAGACGCTGCAGGATCAGCCCGACCCCAGTGGCCAGGCCGTAGGCGAACGCCCCCACGCCGATGAACGCGGTCAGATAGCCGATCGCGCGGGCCGGCGTGTCGGGCCAGTCGGAGGAATCCCCCTCGAGCAGGACGCGGCGGCGATGCCACCACCAGGCAAGGGCAAGGGGAAGGGCGGTCGCTAGAGGAACCGCGACGTCGCGCCACAGCGGCCCCGACCCGGCCCACGTGCCCACGCCAGCCACCGCACCGAGTGCGACGGCGAGACCCTGGCCGAGGCCCCAGACCAGATACCCAACGCCGATGGCCACCACGGCGATGAAGAAAGTGAGGCGCACGCGCGAAGCCCGTTCGGACCGGGCCTGCGGCTCATCGCCGGCCGTCAGACGGACCGAATAGAGCCAGTGGAGCGCCCACAGCGGAGCCCACACGACGAGCTGGACCAGCATCGAGAGGATGGGGCGAACCCACCACACCGCTGCCTGCGGGACAAACGGGACGTTTTGTCCGTAGAAACCGACAGCTGGGGGGACGTTGCCGTATATGGTCGGGAAGGCGTTGTCGACATGCCCGGCCGCGATATCGATGGTGGTACCGATCAGCCCGGATGCCGCGCCGAGAGCAGCGACAAGAGCGACGAGCGCCGCACCGTAGAGGTACAACCGGCCGATCCATGCGGCCGCGCTCTGCAGCGGGCGCCCGCCACGCAGGTCCTGTGCCCGCCACCAGGCGTGGGCCAGCCAGGCCGCCAGATAGATGACGGCCGTTGAGGCCGAATCGGAGAGGCTGACGAAGCCGAACGGATCCTGGGCTCCCAACGTCCTGGCGAAGCCCTCGCGCAGGAAGACAACGAGTGCGCCCGCGCCGGCCACCAGAAGGTAGATCATCACCAGGCCGAAGTACGCGGAACGAACGATCGAGGCGCGTTCCGCGGCGGCGTCCTCGCCGTCACCGGCGGTCATTCGCTGGACCAGGGCCCAGTGGATCAACCACAAAGGAATCCCCACGGCCATCATCGCGATGGCGCCGCTCAGGGCCTCTCGGTCTGGATCGAATCCCAGCTGCACTGACGGGCCAAACACGGAAGCAGGTGGGAAGGCACCTGCTGCGGCATGCGCGAGAAGCAGTCGTAGCATCGTGATGGCGCCGCCGACGACCAGGGCCAGGCCGACCCCGGAGACTAGGTAGAGGTATAGGCGCCTGGCAGTTCCCATCACCGGTTCTCCCCTACGGGCCCCAGATAGGCATCGGCTGAGCGTCGACCTTCCAGCCGCCGTCCTCCAGGATCATCTGAACCGGCTGGCTCGTGCCGTTCAGGTTGTTACTGAACCCCGCCGACGTGTAGAACGTGAACGTCACCTGCAGCGTCGCGGAGTCGCCGTTGACCTGCGCGGAGTCGATCGAAACCGAGCCGGCGGTCCTTCCCATGGCGGGTCCGCCGACCTGAGCGGACGAGAGTCCCTGCTGGCGCGCGCTCTTCGACAGGTACGTGTCCGCTGTCGCGTAGTCGCCGGCCTGGACGGCCGAGGCGAACTTCAGGTACGCCTCCTGCGGAGTGCCGGCGCCGTAGACGACAGTCCTGGCCGCACCGCCCACGAGCATCACCGCCGCCGTCGACACGATGGTGAGGACGAGCATCGCCGCCGCTATCCCCACGAGTGGCCTGAGCCAATCCCTCCGCCCCTCGGCGAGTGGCGTCGCAACCTCGCTCATCGGATCCCCCTTGCCGTTCCGGCCCTCGGCCTGTGCCCTAGCAGCGTATCGCACGGCGGTCGCGCCGGCCAGGCTCATCGCGCGACAGGACCCGGCTCGACCGGCGGTGTCCCATCAGGTCGGGGCAGGAGGAGGAGCCCGCAGCCGACAATCTGGGCGGCAGCCAGTGCTCGGCGTCCCGACCGGTCTCGGGGCGTGCGGCTGGTTCGCAACACTCTTGACAACGCCATTGTCAAGGTTCTATGGTCTCGGTGCGTCATTCGGACGGTCGGATGGCCCAGAGTGGGCCGCCAGATCACCGGAAGCCGACCACTAGAGGTGCATCGTGACACTCGTTCGCCGCGTTCCGTTCGGAGACCTTCTATCGCTTCGCCAGGCGATGGACCGGCTCTTCGAGGAGAGCTTTGTGAGTCCGCGGACCTGGCAATTCGGCGACGAGCAGCTCGTGCCGATGGACGTCTTCGCCTCAGATGACGCGGTCGTGGTCCAGGCCATCCTGCCCGGCGTGAAGCCTGAGGAAGTGGAGATCACGGTCGAGGGGACCACCCTCTCCATCTCCGGCGAGACAACCGTTGCCAACGATGGCAACGACGGCTCGATGCTCCTGCAGGAGATCCGGAGAGGCCGCTTCATTCGGACTCTCAGCCTGCCCGCTGGCCTCGAGCCCGACAAGGCCACGGCCACCTTCGAGGACGGCGTTCTCACGTTGCGCATCCCCAAGGCGGAGCAGCTCGAGCCTCGCCGGATCAAGATAACGACCGAGCAGGCTCGGTCGTCCGGCGATGGCCAGCACGCGCAGCCCGCGCCAGTCGAGGCAAAGTAGGCTGCCGTGTCCGAGCGAAGGTTCCAGCAAGACCCGGGGCGGCCCTGCTTCGTGATCAGCGTCGCGGCCGGCATGGTCCATGCCCACCCGCGCACCCTCCGGATTTACGAGGACGAAGGACTGCTGGCGCCCGCTCGGACGCCGACGAATATTCGCCTCTACTCCGAGAACGACATCCGGCGCATCCTGTGGATCAGGCGTCTCACTCAGGAGCGAGGCGTCAATCTGGCAGGGGTACGCCTTCTATTCGAGATCGAAGAACGGCTCGGGACCAGAATCCTGGAGGCGCTCTTCGACGAAGCCCAGGCCCGGCAGGCCCGCGCGGCGGCGGCCGCCCTGCGAGACCGGCCGGGTGAAGCAAGCGACTCAACGGACCACAGAACCGCCGAGGTAGCCCCCGACGGGGCCTTCTCGGATGACTCGGCAACGAGCCGGACCGCAGCACAGGCTGCACCTACGGGGTTTCCCGTCCGGCAGCCCATCACACGTATAGTGGCCACCCGCGTGACCACGACTCGATCAGGAGATTCCAATGACTGACCGGCCGGCCGAGAAGGACGACGAGCAGCGTACCCACGAAATCGGAATTGAGATCCAGGAGCAGCCGGACTCCGAAGACCAGGCTTCAGCTGCGGCTGGCGAGGTTTCAGCTGCGGCTGACGAGGCTTCGGCCGAGGCTGACATGGCAGTCCGGGTGCCGGGTATCCGCGAGCTGCCGCTCGTTGCCTTGCGTGAGACGGTCATCTTCCCCGAGATGATCGTGCCGCTCCAGGTCGGCCGCGAGAAGAGCGTCGCCGCCCTCAACGCCGCAGTCGAGTCGAGCGGCCCGATAGCCCTCGTGACTCAGAGGCAGGCGGAGCGCGAGGAGATCGAGGATCCCTCGGAGCTCTACGAAGTCGGCACGCTCGCCAAGATCGCCCAGGTGGTTCAGCTCCAGGACGGCACGGTCCGGGCCATCGTCCAGGGCCAGACCCGCCTGCGGGTGATCGGCTTCGCCCAGACGAGCCCGTACATCATCATCCGGGCCGAGGAAATCGCGGACGTCACGCCGGACAGCATCGAGGTCCAGGCGTTGATGCGGACGGTCCAGGCCCAGATCGAGCAGTACGTGGCCAGCGGCGCTCCGATTCCGCCGGAGGCGGCCGTCGCCGCGCGCAACATCAGCCAGCCGGGCCTCCTGGCCGACATGGTCGCGTACAGCCCGGACCTCTCCACCGAGCAGCGGATGGAGATCCTCGAGACGACCGACATTCTGGAGCGCCTCAAGATCGTCTCCGCGTTCCTCGGCCGCCAGATCGAGATTCTCGAGCTGAAGGGCAAGATCCAGTCCGAGGTCAAGTCCGAGATGGACAAGACCCAGCGCGAGTACATCCTGCGCGAGCAGTTGAAGGCCATTCAGCGTGAGCTCGGCGAAGACGACCCGCAGCAGGCCGAGATCAACGAGCTACGCGAGAAGGTCGAAGCGGCCGGAATGCCCGAGGAAGTCAAGACCAGGGCGCTCAAGGAGATCGACCGCATGAGCCGGATCCCGTCGGCCTCGCCCGAGGTCGGCGTCATCCGAACCTACGTCGATTGGCTCATCGCGCTGCCGTGGAACGTGTCCACGCCGGACAACCTGGACATCAAGTCCGCGGCCAAGATCCTCGACGAGGACCACTACGGCCTGGAGAAGATCAAGGAGCG
>PLMA01000005.1 GCA_003141455.1 Chloroflexota bacterium
CCCATGTTCGATGTCCTCTCACAGCACGTACCTCCCTCTACCGGCGGCGTTCCACGCCGCACCATCGAGTATGTCACCGGGTGGTGCTCGGGAAACCCGACCTCTGGTCGCCGGCCGCGCGCCTTTCGGCTGCGGATACCGTCGGGAACCCGGGCGTGAGCCCGTCCTTCAGGTGGAAGTCGACGGGGGCTCGCCAGGTCGGCAGAAGTGCAAATTGGGACGCTTCGTTTGGGCTGTGGCGTCGACCCGCCCGGCTTCACTGACAATGACCCGCCGGAGAAGGGAATAGTGACGGGGCGGGTTCTAGCTACTGCGAGTTTCGGCTGAAGAGGGCGTAGAACCTGCCGCTCGAGACCACCCGGGGATCACGTCCATGGAGGCGCACCCGGCGACGATCAGGTCGTAGCGTCGGTCCATTCCGCCGTCTACGAGGCCGGTCACTGGCTCGAAGGGCACGAAAGCGACCCCGCCTACCGGCGGGCCGTGGCGCACGACGAGGCCAACGGGAGGGCGACCCGCGGGCCGTGGGAGCAGGACGCCNNCGTCGTCGGTAACCGCTTGGCCGCTGATGCCCGACTGTACAGGCCTTTCAATGTGTAGCCCGGGTGGGATTGCCACCGGCACTCTCCCCTGACGGCCGGGGCAGCGGGCGATGCCACCCCAACCTCGGCGAGCGTCCGCCAATTCACCCGATCAGATCCGCGGACGGGATCAACTTCTCGTCGTTACGGGCCGCCGCCAGGGGTCCAGGCTCCATTCCCAATAGTCAGAGCAAAGCGGCGAGCATCTCGCCCCAATGGCTGATCAGGAACAGATGACCCTCGCCGGGGTAGCTGACGAGGGTCGCTCGCGGGATCGACTCGGCAAGGTAGTCCGTGTGCGCCCGACCGACGTTCGGATCGGACTCTCCGCACCAGATGTACGCGGGCTGGCGGATCTCGGCCACGGAGAAGCCCCACGGTAGCGACTGTGCGATCGCGTCGGCCGCGTATCCAGCCGAACCCTGTCGGGCTCCCTCGCGTAGCAATTGCCTCATTGCTCCGAGGGTCCCGGCGTTGGCGAGCACCCGGTCGTCGGCCTCGCCCCAGCTCGCCGCAAACATCGTCTGCCAGCCGTCGCCCGCATACCAGGCGCAGTGCTTGTTGAACGCCACGACGCCGGCGGCGCGGTCGCGGGCCACCAGCTCGGCTGCGGCCCGGCCATTCGGCGAGTACGCGTCAAGGGCGCCCGGAACCTGGTCGGTCGGGCCGTCGCTCGCCGCGAGGCCGATGGTCGGAACGCGACCGGGGGCGCGGAAGCCCAAGGCGAGGGCATACGGCCCGCCGGACGACCATCCCAGCACGGGGCACGGCGGCAGGTCGAGCTGGCTCGCCAGCTCAATGTAGTCGTCAGCCCAGTCCAAGAGCGTGCGATCCGGTCGAGGGTCCGAGCGTCCGTATCCTGGGCGGTCCATCGTGAGGAGGCGCACGCCGGCCGCCTCGGTCGCCTCCTCGTCCGGACAGAACAGCCGAGAGCCTGGCATTCCATGGAGCAGGACCACCGGCCGTCCGCGAAGGTCACCCCACTCGCAGAACGCCATCTGTCGTCCGTCACGGAGTTGGATCGTGCGATCGACCTTCGGTGACGCTGTGGCCTTCGTCATGACTTCCTCCTGCCCGGGTGCCGCGCTCGACCATCGGGCCGCCGAACCGCCCCAACCGGGTGTCACATGATGACCATGTTGTCCACCGCTGCCCAGCCGGCCCCGCCGATCGAACCAGGACCACGCCCTAGTTGCTCGGCGTGACCTTGCCAGATCGAGAACCGCACGATGCAGCCATCGTGACGTGGCTCGGCGTGGCAGGCGCCGCTCTTCGATACTGCTGCGGACTTGCTCGTCCTGCTCGGCCAACGGATTCGCGCGGCCGACAACGCGGGAGGGTTCTCATCCTCGCGGCCGGCATCCGTCCAGACCACGATGACAGAAGGACATCAGGATTCACGCCTGAACGCTAGTCAAACGTGGTTAGAGGACAACTGAAATGACCGACTTGCGCGCCAAGGGCGCCATCAACAAGGCCAAAGGCCAAGTCCAGGAAGGGCTTGGTAAGTTGACGGGCGACAGGCACGAGGAAGCCAAGGGCAAGGTCAAGCAGGTTCAAGGCAGCGCCCAGCAGGGCTTGGGCGATCTTCAAGACGCCACCCGACGGCCGTCGAGCCGCTGACTAATGCGGATGGCGCGCATCCTCTAGAGCTCACGCGGAGGACGAGGGCTGTTCGCCTTTCGTCCCCAATCCGCGTCCCGCGAAAGGAATTGCCACTGTGGGCATCATCGCTTGGATCGTCCTCGGGGCCATCGCCGGCTTCATTACGAACCTGATCATGGGCGGCTCGGAAGGCGTCATTGCCACGATCATTCTGGGCATCGTCGGGGCTGTCGTCGGCGGCTACCTCGCCGGCACGGTCCTGGGAGTCGCTGACGTGACCGGCGTCAATGTCGAGAGCATCGTCGTCGCTGTGATCGGTGGCGTCGTCGTGGTCGCGG
>PLMA01000042.1:0-107853 GCA_003141455.1 Chloroflexota bacterium
GCCAGTACCTCGGCAAGGGCCAGCAGGTCGCCGTCGAAGGCCGGCTGCAGACACGGCAATGGGATGACGACCGAGGCGCGCGGCACTGGAAGACAGAGGTCGTGGCCACCACAGTCGAGATGCTCTCCGGCCGCCGCAAGCGGGACTACGAGGCGGAGTCGCTGAAAGGCCAGGCCGCCGACAGCGCGGAGTCGGGACCGGCCGACGGCGATCCCGCCGACGATGCCGACCCGGCAGACGAGTCCGCAGAGGACGCGGGCTCAGAGGCGGCCGGCGAGGACGAACCGGCCCTCGTCCTGGCGTAGCTCACACCCTGGGGCGCCGTCTGCTGCCCCCCACGGCGCGGCGCCCCAACGCAATCTCAGCCGAGCCCAAGGCCCTCCACGAAGCGTGCTATCACGCTGGCCAGCCTCGGGCCTGCGGCCGTGGCTCCGGCGAGTACCTCCTCGTGACTCAAGGCGGTAGTCGAGAGTCCGGCCCCGGGGTTGGTTACCAATGAGACTCCGCAGACTCGGAGCCCGGACCATCGAGCCGCCACGGCCTCGAGAGCCGTGGACATCCCAACGGCATCGGCCCCGAGGGTCCGCAGCATCCGCACCTCGGCGGGCGTCTCGTAGCTCGGACCGGTCAGGCAGGCATAGACGCCCTCGGCCAGGGCCACGTCCTGGGCCTTCCCCGCCCCGCGGAGGCGCGCGCGGAGTTCCGGGTCCCAGACATCGGTCATGTCCGGAAAGCGCGGGCCTACCTCGTCGTCGTTTGGCCCTATGAGCGGGTGCCGACCGGTCAGATTGAGGTGATCGGCGATGATCATCAGCGTCCCGGCTCCGAAATCCTGATTCACGCCACCCGCCGCATTGGTCAGTACGACGATCTCCGCTCCCAGGCGGCGCATCAGGAGCACGGGCTGGACCACGAGCCCGGCCGAGTAGCCCTCATACAAATGGAAGCGGCCCTGCTGCACTACCACCGCGGCTCCGGCAAGGTGCCCGAAGAGCAGCCTACCGGCGTGCCCCGGCGCCGTGGCTGCCGGCCAACCGGGCATCTCCGCAAACGGGATCGTCGCCTCCACCTCGACTGTGTCGGCAAGGCCTCCCAGCCCGGAGCCCAGGACGATCCCGACCCGGGGTCGAAGGCCCGTTCGTAGCCGGACCGCGCGCTCGAGGGCGGACAGGAGATCCGATTGCTCGGCGGGAGAAACCTCGCGTCCGTGGACGAGCGACTCCCCAGACTCGCTCATCGGGCGGCTTCGTCGAGGTTGGCGGCGCCGAACGAGAGCGGGAGCAGCGTACCCAGAGTGGCGATATAGACCACGTCCGTGACGCTCGAGGCCGCGAAGACGATCACGTCGGGGCCGAATTCGGCAATCAGCTGGCGACATATGCCGCACGGCGTCGAGGGCTCGGGCGTCGGCGTGACCACCGCGACGGCCCGAATCGCGGTCTCGCCGGCGCTCACCGCGCCGACAATCGCGCTTCGCTCCGCGCAGATCGTGGCCCCGTACGAGGCGGACTCCACGTTGCATCCCGGATAGATGCCGCCACTGCTCGTCAATACGGCCGCGCCGACATGGAATCCCGAGTACGGCGCCCACGCGTGAGCCTGGGCACTCAGAGCCGCATCGAGCATGACCGGAAACTCGGCCAGACGAGAGGCGGCAGCGATCCTGTCGAGCCGCTCGACCTCTCCAGACACGGTGTTTCCTCCTTGGGATATGAAGGCTGCGTCGGCGGTAGTGATAGCGTCTGCAAGAACGGTTCCACAAGCGACGGAGGAGGGAGACGACCGATGGCGACTACGGGACGGAAAACATCCCCGGGCGGCCCAGCCGAGCGTCGCGCCGATGCTCCGACCAACGAGGCGGGAGCACAGTACCACCTGCACCTCGCCCCCGGGCAGATCCCCGCGACGATCCTCATGCCGGGCGATCCCGACCGAGTTACGCGCATGGCGGCAACCTGGGAGGACGCCCGTGAGCTTGCCTATCACCGCGAGTACCGTGCCGCCCGGGGCACCTACAAGGCCGTGCCGATCGGCGCCATCTCGAGCGGCATCGGCGCGCCAAGCCTGGAGATCGCGACCCACGAGTTCGCGACGATCGGGGGCCGGACGGTCATTCGCGTCGGCACCTGCGGCGCGCTTCGCGAGGAGATTCGGCTCGGCGACCTGATCGTGCCGGCGGCCGCGGTCCGGCGGGACGGCACGGCCGATCGGTACCTGCCGCTCGAGCACCCGGCCTTCGCGGACCCCGAGGTCTACATGGCCCTGGTCGAGGCCTGCGAGCGGCTCGGATACCGTTACCACACCGGGATCGTCTGCAGCGTCGGCTCGTTCTACGTAGGCCAGGAGCGTCCTGTCACGGGCGGCTTCTGGCAATCATCGGTCGACAGGCTCATCGGGGATCTCGTCAAGGCCGGCGTCGTCTGCCTGGAGATGGAGTGCTCCGCTCTCTTCGTGCTGGCGCGGCTCTTCGGCATGCGCAGCGGCGCCGTCTTGGGGGCAGTCGCCAATCGGGCCACCAACGCCTTCGGAGACAACGGTGCGGAGAAAAGGACGATTGCCGTCGCCAACGAGGCAGTGGCCATCCTGGACGAGTGGCGCCGCCGCAAAGAGGCGGCCGGAAAAGCCAACTTCTACCCGTCCCTGGTCCGCGAGGGCTGATCCAGCCCAGACTCGCGACCGGGCGCCGGCCTCCCCGGGCGCGCCCTCGCCGTGCACAGGCTCGGCGGTTCAGGCTGCGTTTACAGTTGGGCGGTGAAGCGCGGGAATGCGGTCGCGAGTCCTAGGTCGCCGACTCGCGTTCGTACGGGACTCCGTCCGCGGCCGGGGCGATGCTCCGGCCGATCAACCCCGCCAGAACGACGATCGTGATGATGTAAGGCAGCGCCTCCCAGAATTCGCCCGGCACCTGGTTCGTCAGGTTGCCCAGGTCGCCCGAAGGCGGCGATATGGTAAGCGATGCGCTGAGGGCCGTCGCCGAGGCGAACAGCAGCGCCGCGCCGAAGGCCCCGAGCGGCGTCCAACGGCCGACGATCATTGCCGCAAGGCCGATGAAGCCGCGGCCCGCGGTCATGTTCGCGTCGAATCTGTTGCCGTGCTCCATGCTCAGCCAGGCGCCCGCCAGGGCGGCCAGTGCACCTGCCATGACCACGTTGAAGTAGCGGAGTCGGATCACGTCGATGCCCACGGTCTCCGCCGCGCGAGGATGCTCGCCGGCCGCTCTCGTCCGCAACCCCCAGCGAGATCTGAAGAGCATGATTTGCAGGAAGATGACGAGGAAGATGGTGAGGATGCCGATCGGCCCCTGGGCCAGGACGGCGTTCAGCAGCCAGCCTATCAACGGGAAGTCGGCCACCTCCTTGGGCACCGCCAGCGCCTTGAAGCTCCCCGCCCCGTTGAGAGACTGGTTGGCGACGAGACTGTAGAGATAGCCGGTGATGCCGACGGCACCGATGTTGATGATGGTCCCGCCGATGATCTGGTCGACCCGGGCCGAGATCGAGAGCCAGGCGTGCAAGAGGGATACCAGCATCCCGATGCCGATCGCCGCGGCGAGCCCGATGAGCAGTGGCGGGGTGATCCCGAAGACCGGCAGTGGGTCGCCGTGACCGAGCATCCCGACCGCGAAGACCCCGGCCAACCAGCCGACGAACGCGGCAGTGAGCATGATTCCTTCGAGGCCGATGTTGACCACGCCCGAACGCTCGCAGACTGCGCCGCACAGGGCGGCCAGTGCGACCGGCACGGCAACCGCGACCGTCGTCTGCGACATGAAGGTGACGTTGGCTGCCACGTACCCGAGGAACTGGAACAGGATGCCGATCAGCGGCAGGGCGTTGAGAGCCTCCGGGATCGCGTTCATTCGATACCAACTCCTGCCACTGGCACTGCCGCGGCTGCCGCCGGCTCGCCCTTGCCCGGCCGGCGCTTACGCCTGGCCATCAGCCGCCTGAGGACGTTGACGACGAGGAACAGCAGGATGATCGCCTGCAGCGCATCGACAAGCTCTGGGGGGACGCCCGCCTGAATCTGCATCGTCTGGGCTCCGGCGCGCATGGCTCCGAGCAGCAGGGCGGCGAGGGCGACGCCGATGGGGTTGGACCGACCGAGAAGGGCCACGGTGATCGCGTCGAAGCCGATCGTCGTGTCGTAGCCGGGAGTCATCTCGTGCACGACGCCGAGCAGCGTCGTCGCCCCCGCGAGCCCGCACATGAAGCCGGCCAGCGTCATCGTCAGGACGATCAGCCGGCGGGTCTTCATGCCGCCGTAGCGGGCCGCGTCGGGATTGGCGCCGGCGGCGCGGATCTCGAAACCGATCGTCGTTCGGAAGAGAAGGAACCACATGATCGGCACGGCCGCCAGGGCGATCAGCAAGCCGAGATGTCCGTCCCTGCCGAGGATGATCGGCAGATCCCCGTTGCGGGTGCTCACATCGGCGGTGATCGGCTGGGGAGCACCCGGGAGCGCGAGGGGCCCGATGACCGCCCAGGCCATCACGAAGAGGAGCACGTAGTTGAGCATGATCGTGGTGACGACCTCGTGAGCCCCGGAGGTCGCCTTGAGGAAGCCCGGGATGAAGCCGGCGAAACCCCCCAGGGAGGCGCCCACAAGGAGGGCAAGCGGGATCGTGATCCAGGGGCCGGCATCCTTGCCGATCCAGGTGACCACGGCCATCGCGCCGACGGTGCCGATCAGGAACTGGCCGCGGCCGCCGATGTTGAACAACCCGCCCCGGAAACCGATGGCCACGCCCAGGCCTGCCAGGACCAGGGGCGTGGCGTACACGAGCGTCGACGTGATGCCGTTCGGGCTGGCAAAGCCGCTGATGAGGGACCCGTAGGCCGCGATAGGAAGCCCGACGTCGAAAGCGGCGTGGCCGGGCACGTATGCGCTGAAGAGAGCAATCCCAATTCCACCCACGATCAGGGCAAAGACGAAGGCCAGGACCGGTTCGGCCACGACCTGCAGCAGTCTGAGATTGACAGCGCGAGCCAGCAGGCGGCGGGCATCCGCCGCAAGACCGCTCACGGCGTGGCCCCCTCTTCGGTCGTGGCGGGCTCACGGCCGCCGGTGGCCATGTACAGGCCAACTTCGCTCTTGTCCGCCGTCCGGCCGTCCATCTCGGCCACCATCCGGCCGCGATACATGACCGCGATCCGGTCTGACATCTCCATGACCTCGTCAAGCTCCGCCGAGACGAGCAGGACAGCCGTCCCAGCGTCCCGCTTGGCGATGATCTGGCGGTGGATGAACTCGATGCTGCCCACGTCCAGGCCCCGAGTCGGCTGATCGAGGACCAGCAGCTTGAGGGACCGGTCGAACTCGCGGGCCACGATCACCTTCTGCTGGTTGCCGCCCGACAGTGTCGAGGTGATCACGTTCACCCCCGGCGTCCGAATGTCGAAACGATCGACCTGAGCCCTCGCCGAATCCAGAATGGCCTTGTCGTCGCGCACGATCCAGTGGGCGAACGGCGGGCGATAGTAGCTGGTGAGAACCAGGTTGTCGTACAAGGGGAACGCCAGGATCAGCCCGAAGCGGTGCCTGTCGCCGGGCACATAGCCGGTCCCGGCCTCGTTCATCCGGCGCGGCGAGAAGCCCGTGACGTCCCGTCCGTCCAGAATCACGTGGCCGCCGGCCGACCGGCGCAGACCGATGATGGCTTCGATCAGCTCGTCTTGACCGTTGCCTGCCACTCCGGCCACGCCCAGGATCTCACCGGCCCGGATCTCGAAGGTTGCTCCGGACACGGCCTCGTGGCGTCGATAGTCGGCGACTCGCAGCCCTTCAACGCGCAGCATCGGCTCGCCAGGGTGCGAAATGCCACGGTCAACCGTCAGCTCCACTTCGCGACCCACCATGAGCTCCGCGAGCTCCTTCTCGGTGGTCTCTCGCGGCCGGCGCTCTCCGATGACCTTGCCCCGCCTTATGACCGTGATCCGATCTGCGATGTCGAGGACCTCGTAGAGCTTGTGGCTGATGAAGATGATCGAGCGGCCGTCGGCTGCCAGCCGGCGCAGAAGCGTGAATATCTCCTCGGTCTCCTGCGGCGTAAGCACGGCCGTCGGCTCGTCCAGGACCAGGATCCGGGCGTCGCGGTACAGAGCCTTCAGGATCTCGACCCGCTGCTGCTGTCCGACCGAGAGCGTCGCAACCTTCGCGTCCGGATCCAGCGCAAAGCCGAAGCTCTTGGCCAGGGCGCCGATCCGCCGGCTTGCCTCCGCGCGATCGACGAAGACGCGATTGGACATCGTCTCGGAGCCGAGTATCACGTTCTCCGCGACCGACAGCACCGGGATCAGCATGAAGTGCTGATGGACCATGCTGATGCCCCGCGCAATTGCGTCAGACGGTCCGGCGATCTCCACGGGCTCGCCGTCGAGCAGGATGCGGCCCTCGTCCGGTCGTGCGAGACCGTACAGGACGTTCATGAGGGTCGTCTTGCCGGCGCCGTTCTCGCCCAGCAGGGCGTGGATCTCGCCGCGGCGGACGTCAAGGTCGATGTGGTCGTTCGCGACGACGCCGGGATAGCGCTTGGTGATGCCGCGCATCTCCAACGCCGGCGGCTGGGTGGCCGATGCGTCCTGCGTCATGGCTACCTCGAACTCTGAGGCATGCAGGATAGCGTGAGCGGGCCGGCCGGCCGAAGCCGGTACAGCCCGCTCACTCAGGTCACGCGAGTGTGATTGCTACGGCGCGGTCCATGTGCCGCACTTGTCCGGGCATGTCTTGAGCGTGCCCGCCTTCATTGCGGCGAAGGCCGTGTCCAGCTTGCCCTGCAATTCGGCCGGAAGACCGGCCGCCGTTGCGTTGTAGAGCGGAGAGCCGCCGACGCCATCATTGGCGGCGTTGAACAGCGAGACGCCGCCCTTGGCCGTGCCGGCCGCGATCGCCTTGATCGAGTCCGAGACGGCCTTGCTGAGCTTCTTCTCGGCCGAGAAGATGATGCACTTGGAAGCGTTCGGGTAGGACAGGTACTGGTCGACGTCCACGCCGATACCCCAGATGCCGGCGTCACAGGCGGCGTCGAGGGCACCGTTGCCGGTGCTACCGGCGACCTGGAAGACTACGTCGACGCCCTTCTGAGGGATGAACTGCGCGCTGAAGGTCTTGCCCCACGTGGGATCGCCGTACGCCTTCACGGGATCGCCCGTGGAGAAGAATGCGGTCTCGACCTTGATGTTGGGGTTGATCGACTGGGCGCCCAGGATGTAGCCCTGCAGGTACTTCACCACGGCCGGGTTGCTGTTGACTCCGCCGAGCTGGCCGATTACGCCCTTCTTGGAGGTGCTGGCGGCCACGATCCCGGCCAGGTACCCGACCTGGTCCTCCTGGAACTGGATGCCCGTGAGCTTGGGCAGCAGTTTGGAGGCATCGCCCTTGCAGCTAAAGGTGCTGTCCGGGGCGCCGGTCTCGTCGACGCACGGAGCGACGTCTACGATGACGAACGAGACGTTCGGATTGGCCTTGGCAGCCTTGACGACCGCGGTGCCCAGGTTGAAGCCCACGCCGACGACGACGTTGTATCCCTGGTCTATGAAGCCCTGGATGTTCTTGTCGTAGTCGGACGCGTCCTTCGGTACGACGTAGTTCGCGGTGGCGCCCAGGGCGTCGGCCGCCTGCTTGGCGCCCTCCCACGAGAACTGGTTGAAGTTCTTGTCGTCGACGCGGCCAACGTCGAGAGCGACACCGATCTTCAGGTTGGAGCCTGTCGGCGCCGTCGAGGGCGCCGTTGTGGCACCCGAGCTCGTGCACGCCGACGCAACAAGGACGCTCGCAGCCAAGAGTGCGAGCACGTTCCGGACCTTCCCGGTCATTGAACCCTCCCATCCTCCAGCAGCCCTGAGGTTCGTGGACGAACCTCTCGAATGACTTATGCAGATTGTATATGGCGCCTATCTGCCCGTCGCCTGTTTCAGCCCCTCCGGTATAGCTCGCGCCTGTCCAAGCCGGTCGAGGCAGCGACCTGGCGGACGGCGTCCGAGCGCTTGGCGCCGGAGGCGACCAGGCTATCCACCTCCGTTCGAGCTTCGTCCATCGTCGGGGCGCCGGCACGCGCTCGAGCCGCCGACTCGGCGGCGGATACCGCCTCCACGACCACCGCGAACTCGCCCCGCAGCGTGAGCCCGTCGGCCGCGGCGCGCGCCGCCAGATCGCCCAGCGGCCCCCGCACGACCTCCTCGTGGAGTTTGGTCAGCTCGCGGCAGACTGCTGCGCGGCGCTCCGCTCCGGCCGCCGCGGCCAGGTCGGCGAGAGTGGCGGGAATGCGCGACGGAGCCTCGTAGATAACGCAGGCTCGTTCGTCGGCCGCGATCCGGGCCAGCCGCTCACGCCGCTCGCGGCCACTCCGCGGCAGGAACCCCTCGAACGTCCAGCGGGCAGCGGCCATTCCGCTGGCCACGAGCGCCGCCAGCACGGCAGATGGGCCGGGGATCGGCACAACGCGACCACCCTCCGCCGCCCAGGCCGACACCAGCTCGCCGCCCGGGTCGCTGACCAGCGGCGTCCCCGCGTCCGTGACGAGGGCCAGGTCCCGCCCAGAACGAAGGTGAGCGAGCAGCTCCGCCTCGCGGCCGGGGCCGCTGCGGGCGTGGTAGCTCACCAGGTGGGTCTCGATCCCGTAGCGGGCAAAGAGCCGCCTCGTGAGGCGCGTGTCCTCCGCCGCGACGAGAGGCACCGCCCGCAGCACCTCGATCGCGCGGTAAGTCACGTCGCCCAGGTTCCCGATCGGGGTCGCGACGACGTAGAGCTGCCCGCCCGCGACCCCGCCCTCGGCCGCTCCCCCAGCCACGGCCCGGCCGCTCATCGCCGGGCCGAGCCTGGCCGCCGACGCGGATACAGGTAGTCCACGCCGGTGGTCCGCGGCCCCAGCTTCGCCACGGGCGGCACCTGGCGTTTGAACTCGGACGTCGCGACCAGTCGCTTGACCCGTTCCACGGTCGCCGGCGGGAAGCCCATCGCCACAAGCTCCTCGTCGGTTCGGCGCTTGTCGATCATCCAGAAGAGCAGTCGATCGAGCTCCGGGTAGGTGAAGCCGGCCTCGGCCTCGTCGGTCTGGCCGGGCCACAGGTCGGCCGAGGGCGCCTTGCGGATGATCTGCTCCGGCACGCCGACCGCTGCCGCGACCTGGCGGACCTGGCTCTTGTACAGGTCGCCGATCGGGTTGAAGGCGCAGGCGGAATCGCCGAACAGGGTCGTGTAGCCGATCAGAGCCTCCGTCTTGTTGCCCGTCCCCACGACCAACCCGCCCCACGTGACAGACCGGTCGTACAGGACGCACATCCTCTGGCGAGCCATGAAGTTGCCGCGACGCAGCTGACTGGCCTCCAGGCCGTCCATTCCGGCCGCCCCAGGATCCGGCTCGCGCCCGAAATAGCCGTCCACCATAGGGCTGATGTCGACCAGCTCGCTGGCGCAGCCCAGGCGCTCGACGACGGTCCGGGCATCATCGACGGAGCCCGCCGAGGAGGCGCGAAATGGCATCAGCACGCACAACAGGCGTTCGGGGCCGATCGCCTCGGCGGCGAGAAAGGCCACTAGGGCAGAGTCGATACCGCCCGATAGCCCCAGCAGGGCTCGCTCGAAACCGGCCTGGCGAAGCTGGTTGCGAATGAAGCCGACCGTCACCCGACGTGCGACTTCGGCGTCGATCGCAAGCTCCGGCGGCAGCTCGAATAGCCGGCTCGAGGTCTCCGCCGTCCGTGAATGATCGGCGTTCTCGTCGGGGGTCATCTGGCCCTTGGCTTTCGGCCTTGCGCCTTCGATTTCCCGCTCCGCGCCTTTGGCTTCGACCGGTGCCCGGCGGGCGGCTCGCTGGCCACCTCGAGCGTCGTCTCGGTCCGTTCGGCCAGGATGCGACGCAACTCCCGCAAGTGGAGCTCGGGCCGCTCGTCGCGCAGCAAAGGCAGCCCTATCCGCTCGCGTCGCACGTCACCAAGCTCGACGTCCACGATGTACAGACCCTCGTCGAAGAGAGGCGCGCTGAAGATCGTCTCGCCGCTCGGAGACACGACCTCCGATCCGCCCCAGAAGCTGATCGTCTCGTCCATGCCGACGCGGTTGCAGAAGATCGTGAAGCTCGTCGTGAGCTGGGCATAGGTCCGCATCAGCGTTCGCCACGACACGGCCGTGCCAAGCCCGACCTCGTTGATGGCGGCCAGGTCTCGTCCGGGGGAGGAGGAAACGTTGATCAGCACCTGCGCGCCGTCGAGGGCCAGCGTCTCGGGGACGGCCATGTGCCAGAAGTCCTCGCAGAGGGCGATCCCGAGGCGGATGCCGAGGCGAGACTCGACCGTCCGCAACCGATCCCCGGCGGCGAAGAACCGGCGCTCGTCGAAGAGGCCGTAGGTGGGCAGAAAGAGCTTGCGGTGCACGAACCGAACTTCGCCGTCCTCCAGGAGGGCGGCGGCGATGAAGAGCCGGTGATCGTCCGCCTCCTCCACGAACGAGACGATCGCCGACAGGCCGGCCGTCTCGGCTGCCAGACCGAGGAGGCGAGGGTCGTCCCGGCGCATCGCTACTTCGGCTGCCAGGTCCTGAAGCTGGTAGCCGGTGAGGCCGAGCTCCGGGAAGACGACCAGGCCGGCGCCCGCGTCCCTCGCTTCGGTGAGCAGCGCGCTGTGGCGGGCAAGGTTCTCTTCCAGCACGCCGAGTCGCGGCGCCAGCTGAGCGAGGGCGATGCGGAGCGGCTTCACGAGTTGAGTCTAGCTTCGCTCACGCGGTCGCGGTACCGGCCGTTGGGGCGCGCTCGGGCCGGCTGGGAGCGAGCCCTGGGTCGGCGCAGGCGGCGCGGGCGGCGTGGCCGCGGTGGCCGCGGTGGCCGTCACGGACCCACCCGAGCTTTCGCCGGAGATCTGCAGAACCTGCTCGGGCGACCCCTCCACCTCCTCGGCGAAGTGGCATGCCACCGCGTGGCCGCTCGCCATCTCGCGAAGCGCCGGCTGTTCTTCCACGCACCGTTCGGGGTTTCCAAGCCGCGCGCGCAGCCAGCAGCGAGTGTGGAAGTGGCAGCCGGGCGGAGGGTTCGAAGGACTGGGGACGTCGCCGGTGAGGATGATCCTCCTGCGGCGGCCTTCGATCGTCGGATCGGGAATCGGCACCGCCGAGAGCAAGGCCACCGAGTACGGGTGAAGCGGCCGCTCGTACAACTCACGGGATGTCGCCGTCTCCACGAGGCGGCCCAGGTACATCACGGCGATACGGTCGCTGATGTGGCGGACCACCGACAGGTCGTGAGCGATGAACAGATAGGTGAGACCGAACTCACCCTGGAGCCGCTCCAGCAGGTTGATGATCTGGGCCTGGATCGAGACATCGAGCGCGCTGATCGGCTCGTCCGCGACGATGAGATCCGGGTGGAGGGCGAGCGCGCGGGCCACGCCGATGCGCTGGCGCTGGCCGCCGCTGAACTCGTGCGGGAAGCGATCGCCGTAGTCCGGATCCAGACCGACCGTCGCCAACAACTCGCGAACGCGCTGCCGTCGCTCTCGACCCGTCCCCACACCGTGGATCTCGAGCGGCTCGGAGACTATGCCGGCGGCCGTCATGCGTGGGTTCAGGCTGGCGTACGGGTCCTGGAAGATCATCTGCATCCGTCGCCGGACGCTTCTCAGGGTCGAGCCTTCGGCCGTGGTTATGTCCTGGCCTTGGAAGACGATGCGGCCGCCCGTCGGGCGGTAGAGGCGCAGGATGGTCCGCCCGACCGTGCTCTTGCCGCAGCCGGACTCGCCCACCAGACCGACGGTCTCGCCCTTCTGGATCGACAGCGAGACGCCGTCGACCGCCCGGACGTCACCGACGTGGCGGCTGATCAGGACTCCGCTGGTGACCGGGAAGTACATCTGCAGGTCGGTGAGCTGGAGCAGCGGCGCTGCCCCACTTGCGGCATTCGAGGTGCCGGGGACGTCCCGGTTCGGAGAAGGCTGGGCTGCCATCGAGCCGGTCACGAGACGGTCTCAGTCGGATGCGCCGCCGGCGCGAAGCCGGCGCGAAGCGGCCTGGCGGCGACCGCCTCCTCCGGAGTGACCGGATTCCAGCAGGCGATCCGGTGCGTGGCATTCGGTCCCGTGGTCACGATCTCCTGTGTCGCGTCTATCGGATCGAGAGGTGGCATGGCGGTCCAGCACTTCTCGACGCGCCAGGCGCAGCGCGGCGCAAAGGGGCACCCGACCGGGGCGCGGCGGAGGTCCGGGGGAACCCCTTCGATAGGAATCAGAGGCTCTCCCGGCTGCGCATCCAGACGCGGCATGGAGTGCAGCAAGCCGACCGTGTAGGGGTGCCGCGGCCGGGCGAAGAGATCGGGCGTTGAGGCGCTTTCGACCACGAAGCCCGCGTACATCACGTTGACGCGCTTCGTCATGCCGGCCACGACGCCCAGATCGTGCGTGATCAGGATCAGGGCCGTCCCCTGTTCCGCCGCCAGCCGCTGCAGCAGGTCGAGCACTTGCGCCTGGATCGTCACGTCCAGGGCCGTCGTCGGCTCGTCGGCGATGAGCAGCTTGGGCTCGAGCGCCAGGGCCATGGCGATCATCACGCGCTGGCGCATGCCGCCGCTGAACTGGTGCGGGAAGTTGCGGAGCCGCGCCTCGGGCTGAGGGATGCCGACGGTATTGAGGAGCTCCAACGTCCGGGCGCGCGCCTCGGATTTGGAGACACGGCGGTGCGCGCGGATCGTCTCGACCATCTGCTCCTCGATGGTGAGGACCGGGTTGAGGCTGGTCATCGGGTCCTGGAAGATCATCGCGATCTCCTTTCCCCGCAGCTCTCGCATCTCGGATTCGTCCAGGGAGAGCAGATCCTGGCCCTGGAATACGACCTGGCCGCCCTCGATCTTACCGGCCGGCTTGGGCAGCAGCTGCATGACGGCCAGATTCGTGACGGACTTGCCACAGCCGGACTCACCGACCAGCCCAAGCTTCTCGCCCTCGTCCAGGTCCAGGGAGACGCCGTTGACCGCATAGACGGTCCCGTCATGGGTCCGGAATCGGACGACGAGGTCAATGATGGAGAGGAGGTGCATCGTCGGTCGCTATCGCTTCAGTCGCGGATCGAGGGCCTCGCGGAGGCCGTCGCCGAGCAGGTTGAAGCCTATGGCGCTGACCACGATCGCGAGGCCCGGGAAGAAGATCAGCCAGGGCGCGTTCTGCAGGAACCCCCTCGAGTCGGTGAGCATCTCGCCCCACTCGGCGACTCTCGGATCGCCCGGACCGAGGCCCAGGAAGCCCAACCCGGCGACGTCGATGATGGCCGTCGCCGCCGCCAGAGTGGCCTGAACGATCAAGGGCGTCAGCGCGTTCGGAAGCATGTGGCGGATCAGGATGCGCCTCGGTGACGCTCCCATCGAGCGGGCCGCGATGACGTAGTCCGACTCCCTCAAGGCAAGGAGACTCCCCCGCAGGAGCCGGGCGAAGATCGGCGAGTACGAGATGCCGACCGCGAGCATGATCTGGATCTCGCCGTGACCGAGCCAGGCGACGATGCCGATCGCCAGCAGAATGCCGGGGACGGCGAGCAGAACGTCGGTGATCCGCATCAGCACGCTGTCCAGGAGCCCGCCGGCACCGCCCGCTATCGCGCCGACTATCGTCCCGCCGATGAGGCCGAACAAGACCGCGACGACGCCCACGGTGAGGCTGATCTGGGCGCCGTACAGGACGCGGCTGAATTCGTCCAGGCCTTGCTTGTCCGTGCCCATGATGTGGCTGGGGCTCGGGCCCTGGAGGAAGTTACTCAGCGAGCCGGTGTTGGGCCCGTAGGGCGCGATCACCGGTGCCAGGATGGCGCAGGACACGAAGAAGACGATGAGCCCAAGGCCGACGAGCGCCGGTCCGTTTCGCATCAAGCGCCGGAAAGCATCGCCCCACAGCCCACGACTCGCGCGCTCGGTTGCTCCCGCCTGGACGGCTACCGGGGAGGCTGTCATCAGCTGTACCTGATCCGCGGGTTGAGGAAGGCGTAGCCGACGTCGACGATCAAGTTCACCGTCAGGAAGATCACCGCGAAGATCAGGATCAGCGACTGCACGACGACGTAGTCGTGGTTCTGAATCGAGGTAACCACCCACGAGCCGACGCCGTTCCAGGTGAAGACGGTCTCGGTCAGAACGGCGCCCGCCAGAAGCTGGCCGGTCTGGAGACCGATGACGGTCGTGACCGGCAACCAGGCGTTGCGCATGATGTGGCGGCTATTCACGCGCCTGTCGGTGAGGCCCTTGGCTCGAGCGGTCCGGACGTAGTCCTCGTTGCTGACGTCGATGACCGACGCACGCGTGATCCTGGTGATCACGGCCAGTGGTATCGACCCGAGGGCGATTGAAGGCAGGACCAGATGTGACAGCGCATCCACGACATGCCAGTCTCCGGCGAGGATCGCGTCGACTACCGAGAAGTGGGTAACGGCCGGGATGTCCAGTCGGGGATCGAGCTGCCCCACGTCAGGTAGCCAGTGCAGCTGCACGGAGAAGACGAAGGCCATCGTGTAGCCGAGCACGAAGACCGGGATCGAGATGCCGAAGAGCGAGATGACCGTCACGATGCCATCGAGCCAGCTGTTCGGGTGACGAGCCGCTAGCCTGCCGAGGGGAATGCCGATTCCGACCGCGAAGATGAGGGCTCCGATTGTCAGCTCGACGGTGCCCGGGAAGCGCACAAGGAAGCTGTCCACCACCGAACGGCCATCGATGAAGCTGGACCCGAAGTCGCCCTGCAGCAGGCGGCCGATGTAGTCGAAGTATTGGACGTACAGGGGCTGGTCGAAACCCTGCGTATGGCTGATCTGAGCGACCAGCTCAGGCGTCGCGTGCTGGCCGAGGATTGCCTCGGCCGGCCCGCCCCCGGGCAGGAGCCGGAGGAACAGGAAGAGAATCACCGACAGTCCCAGGAGCACCGGGATTGCTCCGAGCAGGCGCCGGACTATGAATCTCAGCACGGGACCAGGAGATTCCTCCGCTGGTAAAGGCCCCCCGGGGTCTTGATCGACCCCGGGGGGATTGGTTGCGCCGAATGTTACAGCCCAGCCTGGTGGGACCGATAGCCGGTCCCCCCGGCTGGTGTCTTGCCGCGAGCGCGGGGCTCGAGCGCGGTTACTTGGTGAGGGTAACCGTGTTGAAGTACTCGATCGCGTTACCGGAGCCGACGAAGCCCTTCACTTTCGAGGTGAAGGCCCCCGGAGGCGTGGAGTTCACGATCGGCACCGTGGGCATGTCGGCCGCCAGGAGATCCTGAACCTGTCCCCAGTCCGCGTTGGCGGCGTCGACGGTGGGCTCCTGAAGGGCCTTGAGCATCAGAGCGTTGGCCTGGTCGTTACTCCATCCGAACTGAGCGTTCGGCTTGCCGCCCTGATACCCGAACCATGCCGTGTAGAGGAAGTTGTCGGCGCCTGCCCAGTCGCAGGTCCAGCCGAAGAGGAACATCGGCAGATTGCCGGTGGTGGCGTCCTTGACGTACCCACCGTGCCAGTCCTCGGTCTTGAGGTTGACGGTGAAGCCAACGGCCTGGAGGTCACTGGCGATTGCTGTAGCGAGGGCTTTGGGATCTGGCATGTACGGCCGGACCACGTTGGACGGGTAGTACAGGTCGACCTTGAGCTGGTCGGCGGTCAGAGCCGCCGTCGTCAGGCTGGCCTTGGCTTTGGTGACGTCGTAGGCGGGCATCGCTTCGGCCTTGAAACCGGTCGTCGCGGCCGGCAGCCAGCTCTGGGGCACCTTGCCCTGGCCGGCGTAGAAGGCGTCGATGTAGCCCTGCTTGTTCACAGCCTGCGCGATAGCGAGGCGGACGTCTTTGTTGGCGTAGATCGTCGGCGTACCACCCACGCTCTGGTTGAGACCGAGGTAGCCCAGGTTGCAGGACTGGCCGCGGTCGATGATGCTCAGCGACGAACTCTTGGCCGTGGCCACGTCAGCCGGGGAGATGGTCTGGGCGAGGTCGATGCTGCCGGACTGAAGAGCCTGGAGCTTGGCCGTTGAGTCGCCCATCGGCTTGAACGTGATCTGGTCAACCTTGGCCGCGTTGGCGGCGTCCCAGTAGTTCGGGTTCTTGACTACGGTGGCGTGATCGGCCGGAGTCCAATCCTTGAACATGAAGGGACCGGTGCCGACCATGCTCTCGCCCTGGCCCTGGGCGTACTTGTTGTCCTTGAGCGGAGTGGTGTCTGCCTTGTCCTTCTGGAGCGCAGTCGGGCTCTGGATGCCGAAGACCTGAAGGGTCTGGCTGATGAGGAAGTTCGACTGCGGCGTCTTGAAGGTGAATACGACAGTCGTGGGGTCCGGCGCGGCCACCGTCGCGACGTTGGAGTCGGTTCCGAAGCCGCCGAATACGGCGCCGTAGTAGTAGGCGTTGTCCTGGAGGTCGCCCTTCGTGTACGCCTGCCAGCGGTCGTAGTTGAACTTCACGGCAGCCGCGTTGAAGTCACTGCCGTCGTGGAACTTGACTCCCGTCCGGAGCTTGAACGTGTACGTCTTGCCGTCGGCGCTGACCGTGGGCAGATCCGTGGCAAGTACCGGGATGATTTCACTGATCGTGCCCGGCTTCAGGCCGACGAGGCCCTGAATCACCTGGGCGGCCACGTAGAGCGAGTTGCCGTCGCTCACGAGCGAGGGATCCGCGAAGACCATGTCGCCGTCGAGCCCGACCACGAGCGTCCCACCGCTGACTGGGGCTGGCGTGGTGGAACTGCTGGTACAAGCTGAGGCCACGAGCGCGGCGATCGCCAATATCGAAGCTAAACGTTTCATATCCTCTTCCTTCCATGCTCCCTGCAACTGCCCGGGATCGGCGAGGACCCACCTGGGCCGCGTGAAGGACTCCTCTCGCAAAGGTCCGAACGCCCCTCCCGGGATCGTAGTGTGAGTCGAGCTTCCGACAGCGTATGTCAGTCAGGCCATGTTGTCATCGGCAAGCGCCGATGGACCTGTCGAATGCCGGGCCTGGTGACCCGGTTCGCGCCGGCAGAAGCCTGGCCAGCCCGCCTTCCGGATTACCGCTTACTTGTTCAGCCAGACCGAGCTGAGGTTCTCGACGCCGCCACCGGACCCGACGAAGCCGACGACGTAGGTCTGCGCGCCGGCGGGCAGCATAGCGTCGAGGAGAGGGACCGTCGGCATATCTGCGGCTATCAGGTCCTGCGCCCTGGACCAGCCTGACCGGGCAGTGGCCGAGTCGGCGGCCGAGAGCGCCGCCGTCATAGCCGTGTTCAGGTCGTCGTTCTGGTAGTTGAACTCCGGTGACGCGCCCCCGTTGACATAGCGGAAGAGGCCCGTGCTCAGGAAGTCGTCCGGTCCGCCCCAGCGGCACGTCCGGCCGGAGACCCACATCTGAAGCTTGCCGCTCGCCTGGTCCGACTCGAAGTTGGGCGAGAGTGCCTCGGTCTTGACGTTGACTGTGAATCCGACCGTCAGGAGATCCTGGGCAATCGCCTCCGCCAGGCCCTTCGGGTCGGGCAGAGACGCCGTCGCCGGGCCGGTGGGATACCACAGGTCGAGAATCAATGCCGTCCCCGATACGCCGGATTGAGCCACGTAGCTTCTTGCCTTGGTGACGTCGTACGAGGGCAAGTACTCCCGCTTGTAGTACTGAGCCGCCGCCGGCATCCAGCTATCCGCGACGGCTGCCTCGCCGGCGTAGAACGCGTTGACATAGGACTGCTTCTCCACGGCCGAGGCGATCGCGAAGCGGACGTTCTTGTTCGCGAGGGGGTTGGCCGCGCCGTTGATGTCACTCGCGTTGTTCATGGAGATCTGCGCGGTCGTGCAAGACGAGCCCCCGTGGAGGATCCGGAGATTGGCGTCGCCCCGAACCTTGTTCACCGCGGCGGGATCCAGCGACGCGACGAGATCGACCGCTCCGGACTCGAGCGCCCCGACTCTCGCGGCGCTGTCGGCGTAGGGCTTGAAGACGATCTGATCCAGATAGGGCCGACCCGCCGCGTTCCAGTAGCCGGGGTTCTTGACGAGGGCGATGTGGTCGTTGGGCGTCCACTCGCTGAACATGAACGGCCCAGTGCCGACCATGGACTTGCCCTTCCCGCCCTGTGCGAGGGCGTATGGGTTGTTGCTCAGGGTCGGGTTGTCGCCATCGTTGACCTGAATCGACGTCGGGCTCAGGATGCCGAAGGCAGGACCGGTCTGGCTGAGCAGGAAGTTGCTCTGCGGCGCGCGCAGCTTGATGACGACCGTCGTGTTGTCGGGCGCCTCCACCGAGGCCACGTTCGATGTATCGCCGAAGCCACCGAACGCGGCGGCGTAATAGGTGGCGTGGTCCTGCAGATCGCCCTTGGGGAAGGCCTGCCAGCGGTCGTAGTTGGACTTCACCGCTCTCGCGTTGAAGTCAGTGCCGTCGTGGAACTTGATGCCGGTCCGAAGCTTGTAGGTATAAGTCAATCCATCGGGGCTGGCCGTAGGCAGGTCGGAGGCGAGAACGGGAACGACCTCGCTGACCGTGCCCGGCTTCAGGCCGACCAGGCCTTCGACTACCTGGGCCGCGATCAACATGGAGCTGTCGTCGCTGACGAGAGCGGGGTCCGCGTAGACCATGTCGCCGCCGATCGCGATCGAGAGGGTGCCACCGGACTTGGGGACTGACCCCGGAGGAGGCGAGCTCGTGCCGCTCCCACACGCCGCGGCCGCAAGGGCGGCAACGGCGAGCAACGAGGCCAGACGCTTCATTTCTTCTCCCTTCATCCTCTTTGCGCTCTCCCGGTGCACGCGGCCGTCGAGCTGGGCGACGACATCCGGGTCCCTCGTCAGTTCGGTCCGATTCTGCCGCGTCCGGCGAGACGGATCTCTGCAAGTCCCGTCACCCTATATCAAGTCGGGGCACCGCTGCAGCCCCGACCGGACGGCTTGCCCCTAGTCCACGTCGACGGCGGTCTCGATGACCGACTGCGTGGCGGCTGCTTCCTGCACGGCCTGGGCCGTCACCTGCTCGGCGAAATGGCAGGCTGCCAGGTGTCCGCCGGCGAGCTCCCGAAGTGGCGGCTCGGTGGTCGAGCATTCGGCCGGATTGCCCAGCCGTTCCCGCAACCAGCATCGGGTGTGGAAACGGCATCCCGACGGAGGGTTCGCGGGTGAGGGAACGTCGCCCTTCAGGACCAGCCTCTTGGTGCGAACGCGCGGATCCGGCACGGGAATGGCCGACAGAAGGGCCACCGAGTACGGGTGCTGCGGGGTCGCGTACAGAACGTCCGTGGCTGCCACCTCGACGATCTTGCCCAGGTACATGACCCCGATCCGTTCGCAGAAGTACTGGACCACGGAGAGGTTATGGGCGATGAAGAGGTAGGTCAGGTTGAACTCCGCTCGCAGGTCCGAAAGCAGGTTGAGGATCTGCGATTGGATGGAGACGTCCAGGGCCGATACCGGCTCGTCGCAGACGACGAACTCGGGACCGAGAGCCAGGGCGCGAGCGATGCCGATGCGCTGTCGCTGGCCGCCCGAGAACTCGTGCGGGTAGCGCCGTGAGTAGTCGCGGCGCAGACCCACGGCTTCGAGGTAGTCGCCGACGCGCTGGTCGCGAATCGATCGCTTCCTCCAGCCGTTGGCCTTGTCGCCCTGGGCCAGCAGACCCTCGCCGATGATGTCGCTGATCGGCATGCGCGGGTTGAGCGAGCCGTAAGGGTCCTGGAAGATGACCTGCATGCGGCGGCGCATCCTCTTCAGGGCGTCTCCGTGCAGGGCCAGGACGTCCTGGCCGTCCATCGAGACGGACCCGCCGGTCGCCTTCTCGAGACGGAGAATCGTCCGCCCGAAGGTGGTCTTGCCGCAACCTGACTCGCCTACGAGGCCGAACGTCTCGCCTTTGTAGATCTGGAGGCTGACGTCGTCCACGGCGTAGACACTGCCGACCTGGTGGCGCAGCAGCCCGCCCATGATCGGGAAGTACTTCTTGAGGTTGAGGGTCTCCAGCAGGACCGGCCGTGCGCCGGTGGCGGCAGCGGCGGAGGTCTCCGCCAATCGACTCGAGGCGTCGGTCACGTCAGCCGCCCACGCTTTCCATTGTCGCCGCCACCGATTTCTCGAACGCCTCTCGTCGGCCCGCACCCTCCGGCGAGTGCAGATAGCAGCGCGACTTCGCCCCGTTGGGGGCCGGCAGAAGCTCGGGCTCGCTGGCTGAGCAGGCCTCCCAGGCATACGGGCAGCGTGGTTGGAACTTGCACCCAGGCGGCAGCCGGAACGGGTTGGGAACGACGCCCTTGATCACCGAGAGGGCACGGCCGCGCTTCTTGACGCCGGGGATGGAGTTCAGCAAACCCTGCGTGTATGGGTGCTGGGGCGCGAGCAGGACCTGGTCGACGGTCCCGGCCTCCACGATGCGGCCCGCATACATCACCGCGATGGTCTGGACGGTCTCGGCAACGACGGCCAGATCGTGCGTGATGAGCAGGAGAGCGGTCCCGGTCCGGGCCTGCAGCGCCTTGATGAGCTCGAGGATCTGGGCCTGGATCGTGACGTCCAGGGCCGTGGTGGGCTCGTCGGCGATGACCAGCTTGGGGTTGCATGACAGGGCCATGGCGATCATGGCTCGCTGGCGCATGCCGCCCGACAGCTCATGGGGATACTGCTTCACCCGCCGCTCCGGGGCCGAGACTCCGACAGCCTTGAGGGACTCGATGGCGCGCTCGGCGGCTTCCTTCTTGTTGACGTCGTTATGGAGAAGGATCGCTTCGCTGATCTGGTCGCCGATGGTGAACACCGGGTTCAGGCTGGTCATCGGCTCCTGGAAGACCATCGCAATCTCGCCGCCCCGGACGTGGCGCATCTCAGAGTCCGACAGCTTGAGCAGGTCGCGGCCGTCGAACCATATCTCGCCACCGGCTATCTCACCGGGCGGGATGTCGATGAGTCGCATGATCGAGTGGGCGGTAACGCTCTTGCCACAGCCGGACTCTCCCACGAGCCCAACCGTCCCGCCCGGAGGGATGGAGAAGTCGACTCCGTCGACGGCTTTGACCGTGCCGTCCATCACGTGGAAGTAGGTCCGCAGGCCCCGGACGTCGAGGAGCGGGCGGTCCGGTACGGTGGCGCCCGGGTCGGCGCCGCCGGCAGGAGATATGGCGGTCATTCGCGACTCCTGGGATCGAGGGCGTCACGAAGACCGTCGCCCATGAAGTTGATGCCAAGCACGGTCAGCACGATGGCCAGGCCGGGGAAGAGAGGCCACCACCAGTTCCCGACGAGGATGTCGTTCTGCGCGTTGCTCAAGATGTTGCCCCAGGTGGGGTTGTAGGCGGCGTTTACGCCGTAGCCGATGTAGCTCACGAACGCCTCGGTCACGATGAAAGCGGCCACCGAGAGGGTCGTCACGACGATGATCGGGCTCATCGCGTTGGGCAGGATGTGGCGGAAGATGATGCGCAGGTCGCTCACGCCGACCGCCCTGGCCGCGTCGACGAAGACCTCTGTGCGCAGCGTCAAGAAGAGGCTGCGGACGAGCCTCGCGATCCCTGGCCAGCCGAGTAACGCGAAGACCAGCAGGATCACCCGCCAGTCGCCGTACCCAAACACCTTCGCGAACACGATGATCACGAACAGAAGCGGCATGCTCAAGAGCACGTCCACGATGCGCATCAGGATCGTGTCCACCCAGCCGCCGAAGTACCCGGAGATGCCGCCGACTATCGCACCCAACACCGACGCGAACGCCGCGGCCCCGATCCCGATCGTGAGCGAGAGTCGCGCGCCGTTCACGACCAGGGTGAGAAGGTCCTCCTGCGTTCCGCCTACCGTGCCCAGGATATGCCCGTCGTTGAAGGGCGGGCAGCCGAGATTGGCCGAGATCGTGGTGCCCGGGCAGAACTTCAGCGGGTATGGAACGTTCGTGGCTTCGTACGGCAGGATGAACGGTCCGAAGGCGGCGATCGCGACAAAGGTCAAGAAGAGGCCGGCGCCGAACATTGCCAGCTTGTGGCGGCGGAACCGTCGCCAGGCGAGCTGCCACTGGTTCAGCGAAACGAGGGCGACTTCGAAGTCGGCCGGCGCGTCTGAGGCCGTTGGGGTCATGTCGGGAATACGATCCACTGCGTCGCCCTAGTCGTACTTGACGCGGGGATCGACCACCGCGTACAGGACGTCGGCCAGAAGGTTGGCAAAGACGATGCTGACCGCGGCGATCAACAAGATGCCCATCAGCACCGGGTAGTCCGTGTGGCCGACGGACTCGATGAACTGCCGGCCCATTCCCGGCCAGGCGAAGATCGTCTCCGTCACGATCGCGCCGCTGAAGAGGAACGGAATCTCCAGGCCGACATTCGTGATCACCGGCAGCAGGGCGTTGCGGAGCGCATGCCGGAGAACGACCCGCCGCTCAGGCACACCCTTCGCTCGCGCCGTCTTGACGTAGTCCTGGTTGAGCGAGTCCAGCATGCTCGATCTCACGAACCTCGAGTCGCCGGCGATGCTCACGGTGACGAGCGTCAAGACCGGCAACACGAGATGCCGGCCCAGGTCGAAGATCGCGAAGAACGGGTTCTGGCCGAAGAAGACCCAGTAGCTGTCCGTGCCGAACGCGGGAGTCGTATATGGGTCGTTCATGCCGCTGGCCGGGAACCACCGTAATGGAGGCACCGACAGGAATGTGATCAGCATCAACCCAAGCCAGAAAGTTGGCAGCGAATAGCCGACGTAGTTGAAGATGGTCAATCCCGAGTCGAACAGGCTGTAGCGTTTGACCGCCGCATACACCCCCGCGAGGATCGCGATCGTGACCCATATGAGGTAGGCGGTCACCGTCAGGATCAGCGTCGGGAGCATCCGCTGGGCGATGACGTCCGTCACCAACCGCCCGTCGAAGACCGAGTATCCGAAATCGCCGTGCAGGATGCCGTTATCGCCGCCGCCCAGAGCGGGAGGCAGGACGTTCACCACGATTGGCTTGTCGCCGCACACGCCGAGCCACTTGCAGTACTGGAGCGGAAGCGGATCGTCCAGACCCCAGCGATGCTCAAACGCGGCGATCTGCGCCTGAGTGACCCTTGCGTTCTGGGCGAAGCGCTGAGCCGGATTGCCCTGCACGTGCATCAGAAGGAAGGTGAAGACCGTGATCAGGAACAGAACCGGTATGGCCTGGATCATGCGCCTGACGACGTACTTGATCATGTGACTCGCTCGTGTGTATGAGAGGGCGACGAGCCCGACGGGGCTCGTCGCCCTCTGTTATCGAGAACTAATGCTAGAGGCCGATCTTCAGATCAGTCTGCAGTCCAGTCGCCGATGTTCCACTCACCGGCCGACGTGGTCGGGTTCCCGGTGAAGTTGTGGATCCTCGGCTTCACGAGCCACACGTCCTTGCGCATGTAGAGCGGCAGCTCGTAGGTGTTCTGGTCGGTGACGTAGATGTCCTGGATCGTCCCCATCGCGGCTTTGACCACCGTCGGATCGACGGAGTTCTTGACGGCGTTGTAGGCGTCGTCGAGCGCCGGAAGGTTGATTCGGGCGGTGTTCTGGCCGTTGTGCGGGGCGGCGTCCGGAATACCCTGGGAGGTGTAGACGTTGTATCCGCCGAGCGGATCCAGCGGCGACACGTACGCGAACTCAGCCACGTCGAAAGTGCCGTGGACCAGGTTGCACTTGGTGTCTGCCTTGATGGCGTCCCACCCACCGAAAACGTCGCCGGACGGAGCTGCGGTGACATTGGCCTGGATGCCAACTGCCTTCAGCTGCGAAGCCACGAGCTTGAGGGTGTCCTGGCGCACCTGGCGGGTAGTGGTGCAGTAGTCCAGCGCGAGCGTCTTGCCCGCCTTAGCCATGTAGCCGTCGGAGCCGAGGGCCCAGCCGGCAGCGGTCAGGAGAGCGGTCGCAGCCGCCGGATCGGCAGCCGTAGAGCCACCCTCGACCTTGTAGTACCAGGTCAGAGGAGAGATGTAGTTGTTGGTGACCGAGACGTTACCTCCGAGCGGTCCGGCCGCGATGGCCTGGCGGTCGGTCGCGAGCTTGACGGCTTTGATGATCGTCTTGTAGTCAGCGCCGAACTTGTCCGATAGCGACTTGTTGTTGAACTGGTGGAGTTCGTAGGTCAGCGAGTCGTGGATGACTTGCTCGTTCAGATCGATGCCCGCGAGAGATGGGATGTCGGCGTCGTTGAGGTCCTGGGCGACGTCGTACTCGCCGGCCTTGTAGCCCTGCAGCATCGTCGCGGCGTCCGCGTAGTACTTCCAAATCACCTGATCCACAAACGGGGCATGGCCGCTGATGGTGGACCACTTGCTGTTGGCAACCGTTGTGAGCTGCGCGTCGGCCTGGGCCTCGGTCGGGATGTACGGCCCGTCGTAGACGCCGGACTTCAGGTCGCCCATGGGATACAGCTTGGTCGGGGCATCCTTGACCGGAATGCTCTGGATGTACTTGGCCGGGAGCAAAGGCGCGACGAGGTAGAGATAGCCCTCGTACACCTTGCCGAAATGCATCACGCAGGTGGTGCCGCTACCGCCGTCGATTGCGGTGACGTCCTCCCAACCGATGGTGCCGCCGGCCAGACCCGTGTTGTCCGGGTCCATGATCCATTTCCACGTGCCCGATAGGTCGTCGCACGTGATGGCGCTGCCGTCGGACCACTGCATGCCGGACTTGAGCTTCCAGGTCACGTCCATACCGGCCCCCACCATCTTGACGTCACCGTTGGCCAGAGTCGGCACTTCGGTGACGAGGGTCGGGATCGTGCGCAGGTCGGGCGTCACGTCCACCAGGTTGTGGAACATGCTGCCGGCGACTTCGATGTCGGTCTCTGCCTGGGCCAGATACGGGTTGACCGTATCGGGGTACTGCCACTCGGCAACCACGATCTTCTTCGAGGGAGTGCTGGACGAGCACGCCCCGACAATGAGCGCGCCCACGGCGAGAACGCTGAAAAGACGTCTATACATCCATCCGCCTCCAACTCACTCATGCATTGATTGAGAGAGAAACCCTAGTTCCCGCCGCGCGGCCGCTTCGCGTCTGGGTCGGCGGCGAGAAGTGGGCTCTTCTCCTGATGCTGGGCCGGCCATGAGCGCCCCTACTATGGAGAGGCACTCCGGGGGTGTCAATTGACCGCCGGCGACCGCCACCGCTCAAGTGATCCGTCGTCCTGCCGGCACCTCCTCGAACACAAAGCAATGGGGACCTGTACTCGGCAGTCCCGTCTTCCTCCCGGGCGCGCTCCCTTGGTCAGCCGCTCCCGGAACGGGTCTGTCATACGCCATCGGCCCTGGTGGCTGGACCTGCCGGGCCCCGCGAAAGCGACGGCACATGTTCCGCGCGCATCGCGAGCGTCGGATCTCCGAACTCGCTCCTGCGCCGGTCGCGAGAGCTATTGGCAGTCCTTTCCAGTGCCCGTGTGCGTACGATACACCCTGTATAACACCGCGGATGGCCCCATCTCCGAGCAGCATGGTCGCCGTTTTCGTGGATGCCGCGCCCCTGCGCTCTGGTCATCCGTTGGCCGTTCGAGAGGCCCGTCCGGAGCCCCCGCCGAACGGTCTCGTAGTAGCTCGCCGCCGGACGGCCTGCGCGTTCCGCAGAGACCTCGGCCTAAGGCCGTCCGAGCCCGGGTGAACGCGGCCGCTCACAATCACGGCGCAGCCGGGCGATCAATCGACCCACCAGTCGCCGATGTTCCACTCACCACCGGCGGAGGTCGGGTTGCCGGTGAAGTTGTGAATCCGCGGGCCGACGAGCCAGACATCCTTGCGGAAGTAGAGCGGGAGTTCGTAAGTGTTCTTGTCCGAGCCGTAGATGTCCTGGATCGCGGACATCGCATCCCGAATCTGGGTGAAGTCCACGCTCGACCTGACGGTGCCGTAGGCCTTGTCGAGCGCCGGGAGGGCGATGCGAGTCACGTTCTCACCCGTGTTGGGTGGATTGTCCGGGATCTCATCTGAACGGTAAGCGCGAGATTGAAGGAGCGGATCCACCCCGGACCAATCGTAGGAGAACTCGGCCACGTCGTAGTTGCCGTGGCGAAGATTGCACGCCGTACCGGGCTTGCTCGTGTTCCACAGGCCGAAGACATCCCCCGTCGGCTTCGTGTTCAGGTCGACCTTGATGCCGATCGCCTTGAGCTGTAAGGCCACGAGTTTGAGCGTGTCCACTCGGACCGAGGGATTGTCCGAGCAGTAGGACAGCTCGAGGAGCTGGCCCCCCTTGGACAGGTAGCCGTCGGCGTTCTTGCTCCATCCGTCGTTCGCGAGGAGCGTGGAGGCCGAGATCGGATCGGCGGTCATGGAGCCGCCCAGATCCTTGTAGTACCACGAGAGCGGCGAGATGAAGTTGTTGCTCACCGTGACGTTGCCGCTCAGGGGCCCCATGGCAATGGCCTGGCGGTCGGTCGCAAGCTTGATGGCCCCGATGATGATGGGGTAGTCGGTCCCGAACTTGTCCCTGAGGCTCGCGTTGTTGAAGGCGTCGAGCTCATAGTCCAGCGAGTCGTGGATGATCTGCCGGCTCGCGTCGATCCCCGTCAGCGCAGGGATGTCGTCATTGCCAAGGCCCTGGCCGACGTCGTAACCACCGGTCTTGAAGGCGGCGATCACCGAGTCCGGGCCGCCGAAGAACTTCCACGTCACCGACCCGAGCCACGGCGCGTGCCCGCTGATGGTCTGCCACTTGGGGTTCGGAACCAGGGTGATCTGGGCGCGAGCCTTGGCCGCCGTCGGGATGTACGGGCCGCTGTAGACGCCGGAGGCGGGGCTGCTCAGGGGATACAGCCTGGCCGGAGCCTCCCTGACTGGGATGGTGGCGAGGTAGTGAGCGGGCAGGACCGGCGAAAAGAGGTTGAGGTAGCCCTCGTACACCGTGGAGTAGTGAACCACGCAGGTCGTGCCGATTCCGCCGTCGATGCCGGAGATGTCCTCCCAGCCGGCGGTCCCGCCAACGAGGCCGGCGTTGGCCGGATCCATGTTCCATGTCCACGTCGCCTTGACGTCGTCGCAGTTGATCGGCTCGCCGTCCGACCACTGCATGCCGGGCTTGAGCTTCCAGGTCACGCTCATGCCGGCGTCCTTGAGAACGACGCCGCCGTTGTCGATGGTCGGGACGTCCTGCGCCAGGTCCGGGGCGTAGCGCAGGTCCGGGGTGACGGTGAGCAGGCTGTCGAACATGCTGGCCGCGACCTCGAAGTCCGTCCCGAGGCGCGCGAAGTAGGGCACCAAGGTGTCCGGGTACTGCCATTCGGCGAGAACGATCTTGCCGCCGGTGGCGGCGGCGGGCGTGGCGCGGTACGTAGAACCCGTCAACAGCGCCTTCGCCGGCGTGGGCGAGACGGCGGGAGCAACTGGACTCTGGGTCGACGTCGCCACCGTCGCGGGCGCGGGCGTCCTCGTCGGCGACGAACAGGCGCTGGCGGCCAGGACCGCAACGGCGAGTACGCCGCCTAGACGCTGACGCATCCGCGCCTCCCTAACGAGCTCGATCCTACGACCGTGGCCGGCGCCAAGGGCTGCGCCACGCCGGCGGCTGCCGGAACAGACGTCACCGCATCTGGGCCGTGGCGGACTGCCGGGACGTTATCGGACCGCACTATGCCCAGACGCTCTTGGAGTGTCAAACGATGCGCATATGTGCTCGACCAGGGGTGTTCGACGCGACCGGAGTAAGCGGAGTGGTTCACCCATGATCCCCTTCTGCCCCCGGGAAGCCCTTGTCGACCCGCGATGGACGCGTGGGTTCAGTCGGGGCAGGGCGTCTGGCTGCCGGTCATGGCCCGCCATCTTAGGTTGGGCTGGCGCGCGGCCGTCGTCTCGTCCAGCCGACGCACCGGTGTCTCGTGAGGAGCCGAATGCAGCAACTCCGGGTCGTCGTGAGCCTCGGCGACGATGCTCCGAAGCGCTTCCACGAACGCGTCGAGCGTCTCCAGCGCCTCGGTCTCGGTCGGCTCGATGAGGAGGGCCTCTTCCACGGTCAGAGGGAAGTAGATCGTGGGCGGGTGGAAGCCGTAGTCGATGAGCCGCTTGGCCACGTCGAGCGTGCGAATCCCCGTCTCCGACTTGAGCGTCGCGGCCGAAGCCACGAACTCGTGCATGCAGTGCCGCTCGAACGGCACGTCCAGAATGCCGGCCAGACGGGTCTTGAGATAGTTGGCCGCCAGGACGGCGTCATCGCTCACTTCGCGAAGCCCTTGAGCGCCGTGGGCGCGAATGTAGGCGTACGCCCTGACGAGGACGCCGGTGTTGCCGGCGAAGGCCCGCATCCGCCCGATGCTGTGCGGCCGCTCCCCGGGGCGCTCCAGACGGAACTTCCCATCCGACTCGCGGAGAACCCGCGGCGAGGGCAGGAACGGCATCAGCTTCTCCCCCACCCCGACCGGACCCGCACCGGGCCCGCCTCCGCCGTGGGGCGTGGCGAACGTCTTGTGGACGTTGAAGTGCATCACGTCGAAGCCGGCTTCGCCGGGCTTGAAGCGGCCCATGATGGCGTTCAGATTCGCGCCATCCATGTAAGCCAGGGCGCCGACCGCATGGACGGCCTCCAGCAGCTCACGCAGCCCCGACTCGAAGAGGCCGAGCGTCGAGGGGTTGGTGATCATGACGGCGGCCGTGCGCGGCCCGAGGGCCGCAGTGAAGGCCGCGATGTCGACGCCGCCGTCGGGAGCGGAGGGGATGGTGACCGTGCTGAAGCCGGCCATCGAGGCGGTCGCGGGGTTGGTGCCGTGGGCCGAATCCGGGACGAGAACCTCCGTCCGCTCGAAGTCGCCCCGGCTGTGGTGGTAGGCCCGGACCATCAGGATTCCGGTGAGCTCGCCCTGGGCGCCGGCCGCCGGCTGAAGCGTCACGGCCTTCATTCCGCCGATCTCGGCGAGCGCCTGCTCAAGTTCCCACAGCAGCTGCAGCGTGCCCTGGGCCAGCTCATCCGGAGCCAGCGGGTGCAGGGCCGCGAAGCCCGGTAGCCGAGCCGCCCATTCGTCGATCTTGGGGTTGTACTTCATCGTGCACGAGCCCAGCGGATAGAAGCCGGTGTCGACGGAGTAGTTGAGCTGGGAGAGGCGGACGTAGTGGCGGGCGAGCTCCGGTTCCGAGACCTCCGGCAGCCGGGGCCCCTGCGCGCGCAGTCGATCGGCCGGGATGCGGGCCAGGGAGTCCTTCGGCGGGTGCGGGATCTTGCCACCGCCGCGCCCGGGCCGGGACATCTCGAAGAGGGTGGGCCCGAGGCGATCGCCGGCGCCGCTCATCTGGCCGCCTCCCCGGCTGAGCGACCGGTCGAGCCGGTCGGCCGGCCCCCGCCCAGACCCTCCAGGCTCAGTTGCCGTCCACGCTCTATCTCATCGCCCAGCGCCCGGCCGAAGAGAGCGATCTCGGTGGGCTTCGTGACTTCCGTCGCGCAGACGAGAAGGGCGTCTGCGAGCATCGGGTCGGCGGGCTCTATCCGGGCCAGAGGAAGCCCGGCCAGGACGCCGCGGTCCAGGAGGCGCCGATGGACCTCGCCGGCATTGGGGACCCTGACGGCGAACTCGTTCAGGTACGGCCCGGGATGGAGCCGCGGGGCTCCCGCCTCCGCCAGCGCTCGCTCCAGCTCCGCGGCCCGGGCCGCCCCGAGAGCGGCCACGTCTCGCAGCCCGTGAGGCCCGATCGAGGCCAGGTAGATAGCCGCGGCGAGGGCGCACAGCGCCTGGTTGGTGCAGATGTTGCTGGACGCCTTCTCGCGGCGGATGTCCTGCTCCCGCGCGCGGAGGGTCATCACGAAGGCACGCCGGCCGTCGACGTCGGAGGTCATGCCGATGAGCCGGCCCGGTATCTGCCGAACCAGGGCTTCTCGGCAGGCCAGGATCCCCAGATACGGCCCGCCGAATGCGAGCGGAATGCCGAGCGACTGCCCCTCGCCGGCTGCGATGTCGGCGCCGTACTCCCCCGGCGACGCCAGCACGGCCAGCGACACCGGCTCCACGACAGACACGAAGAGCGCGCCGGCGGCATGGGCCACGCTGCCGATCTCGGCCATCGGCTCCAGCAGGCCGAGGAAGCTCGGGTTCGCCACAACCACTCCGGCGACGGGGCGGTCCGAGTCGGCCAGCATCCGTTCCAGTGCCGCGAGATCGGTCGTTCCGGCGGCCGGGCCGTCGGCGACGAGGGGGATCTCGTCCGCTTCGAGCGATGCGCCGCCGAAGTAGGTGCACACCGTCTGGCGATAGTGCGGGTGCACGCCGCGACTGATCAGGATCCGCTGGCGACGCGTCGCCCGGCAGGCCATCAGGGCGCCCTCGGCCGTGGCCGTCGCGCCGTCGTAGTGCGACGCCGAGACGACGTCGAGGCCGGTCAGCTCGGCCAGAAGCGACTGGTACTCGTAGATCGTCTGAAGGGTGCCCTGGCTGATCTCGGGCTGATAGGGCGTGTAGGCGGTGTAGAACTCGCCGCGGAGCAGCAGCTGGTCTACGACCGCGGGAACGAAGTGGCGGTACGCCCCGGCACCGAGGAAGCTGACCAGGTCGACGCGGTTGCGATCGGCCAGCGCGCGCAGCCGGTCCGACAGCTCGACCTCCGATTCGGGTTCCGGCAGCTCCAGGCGTGACGCCCGCAGCGAAGGCGGGATGTCGGCGAAGAGGTCGTCCACGGAGGCGACGCCGATCGCGGCCAGCATCGACGCGCGGTCCTCGGGCGTGTGCGGTCCGTAGGCCATCGACTCAGCTCCCTTCGGGGTTCATCAGGTGGGGCATGCGGGGAGCAACCCTGTCTCGCACAGGACGTCACTCTTCTTGAGTCAGCTCCTCGTAGGCGGCCGGCCCGAGCAGCTTGCCCAGCTGACCCCTGTCGGAGAGGTGAATGCGGACGATCCAACCCGCCCCGAACGGTTCGCCGTTCAGCAACTCAGGACGAGTGCCGAGCTCGGCGTTGGTCTCCACGACTTCGCCTCCAACCGGCGCAAACAGATCGCTGACGGCCTTGACAGACTCGATCACGCCGACGGGCGCGAACTGGTCCACTTTCCGGCCGATCTCCGGGAGCTCGACGAAGACGATGTCCCCCAGCTGCTTGGCCGCGTAGTCGGTGATCCCCACTGTGGCCAGATCGCCCTCGACCCGGATCCACTCGTGCTCTTTCGTATAGCGCAGATCCTGGGGCACCATAGCCTTCAATTCCTCCTACGCCCGGTCGCCTACCCTGTCGTCCCTGCCCGGGGCCGCGGGTCGAGTTGCCCTTGAGCTCGCGGTCCGCGAAGCGCTGCGACGGCCTAGGTTGGCCGCCGGTAGAAGGGCAGTGGCACAACCTCGGCCGGGACTCGCTGGTCGCGGATGCCGACGGCCAATATCGTACCGGGCCCGGCGTCGGAGGGCGTGACGTAGGCCATCGCGATCGGCTCGCCGAGCGTAGGCGAGAGAGTGCCGCTCGTTACGACGCCGACGCGACGGTCGCCGGCGAAGACCTCGTAGCCGTGGCGGGCGATCCCCCGACCTCGGACGATCAGCCCGACGAGCTGCTTGCGCGGACCATCGGTCGCGGCCTTTTCCAGCGCCTCCCTGCCGACGAAGTCCCCGGTCTTCTCCAGATGGACCACGCGCCCGAGGCCGGCCTCGAACGGCGTCGTGTCCGGCCCAAGCTCGTTGCCGTACAAAGGCATCCCCGCCTCGAGCCGGAGGGTGTCCCGGGCGCCGAGTCCGACCGGCACTACGCCCGCGGACTCGCCCGCCTCCATGAGCACGTCCCAGATCCGGCCGGCACTCGCCACGTCCACGAAGATCTCGAACCCATCCTCGCCGGTGTACCCGGTCCGGGCCACCATTGCGGCCACGCCAGCCACCTGGCCCTCGGCTATGCCGTAGTAATGCAGCCCGTCGGGCGCCACGTTCGTGAGCGGCGCCAGGATTCCGACGGCGCGCGGACCCTGTATCGCGACGAGCGCCGTGGCCAGGGAGCGGTCGTCCAGGACCACGCCGAAGCCGGCCAGCCGCTCGGCCAGGGCATCGCTCACGGCGCCGGCATTGGAGGCGTTGGCAACCACCATGAACCTCTCGTCGGCCAGCCGGTAGACGATCAGGTCGTCCATGATCCCGCCGTCGGGGAAACAGATCATCGAGTACTGCGCACGCCCGACCTTCAGGCTCGATGGATCCGACGTCAGGGCATAGCCGAGCGAAGCGGCGGCTTCGGGACCTTCTACGAACAGCTCACCCATGTGAGAGAGGTCGAAGAGGCCAGCTCTGGATCGCACGGCCCTGTGCTCCTCCAGGATGCCCGTGTACTGAAGAGGCATGAGCCAGCCGCCGAACTCCACGATCCGCGCCCCGAGAGCCTCATGCCGACCGGCCAGAGGCGTGGCGAGCGGAGCCTCGTGTGTCTGGGCCATCGGAATCGACCTCCGGTCGTAGTCATCGGTGCGCCGGCCGCGAGCCGCGGCCGGATCTGTCTAGCGGGACGCGAAGATCAAGTGGGTTCCTGTTGGAGCCGGCTGGCCGCCAATCCCACGAGCGAACGCTCCGTCTCGAAGGATAGGAGCCCCGGCGCTTCCTGGAAGGCGATCCATCGGACCTCCTCGAACTCGTGGTCGTGGTGTTCGAGCCCGCCTCCGGTGGCCTCCATCATGAAGTAGTGGACCGTCTTGTGGATCCTTATACCTCGCTGGACGAAGGTGTACCTGATGGCATCCAGGGGTGACACGATGCGAACGGTCAGGCCGGTCTCCTCGCAGACTTCGCGCAGAGCGGTCTCCTCGAGGCTCTCGCCCGGGATGGGAGTGCCCTTTGGCAAAGTCCAGGTCTGGCCGTCCCTATCACGCCTGCGGCAACCAACCACGAGCTGCGGGATCGTGTCCTCGTACCGGACAACGATGCCGCCGGCGGACGTCGCGGTGGCGCTGCTCAGCCTCGCCACGGGGCCGGCGCGAGGCTCGACCGGCGGTCGGCCTGCGGCCGCCCGACGCCTGCCCAGTGGATCGTTACGGCGGCTCGAACCAGGCCGCTCCGGGACGCGGCGCGACTGGTCGCCGTGGCAGGAATCCAACCCGTCACCTGCAAGCCACCGTGAGACGGGCGCAGGATCGTCCTGTTCGTGGCTGCGCGCTGGAAAGTGAGGCCGGAGTGTAGGCCGAGCCTCCGCTCCCCCTCTCGGCCGCCGGTACCGGCGAAGCGGGCGGCGGGCCAGGCCACGTACCTCGCCGCGATGCTGTGCTGCATAGGGCCAATCGTACCCGGTCAGCCCACCTTTGCAAGCGCGCGCCTGACACGCTCGAGCTGCTCCGGTGACAGAGTGCGACGCTCTTCCGCGATCTTCACTTCCCGCCGCGCCGCGGCCAGATAGAGGTCCATCACCTCCGGAGCCAGACGGCTCAGGGTTGCCAGATGGACTTCCAGCGTGCCGCTGTCGCCGCGAGTGATGGGACCGGTAAGGGAGGCGGCCACGCCCATGCTCCGGGCGTTGGCGAGCGTTTGCTCGATGAGCCGCCCATATATGGCAAGAGCACCGCGCTCGTCGATGCCGGCGGCGGCGCTAAGGGTCGAGATGGCGTCGAGCAGGGCAACCAGCCCGCCCGAGGCCAGGACCGCGGCGGCGTGGTAGGCGGCCTTGGAGCCCTTCGGCAGGCGGACCGGCAAGCCACCGATCGCCTCGGCCAGGTCGGCCAGAAGGCCCATCAGGCGGTCGTCGCCCTCCAGGGCGATCGTCGCGCCTTTGATCGCCGCGACCGATCCTTCTACGTCCGCAGTGAAAGAGACGAGCGGGTGGAAGGCCCCTATCTGGCTCCCCGCCGCGAGCGTTGGCTGGAGTACTTCGGCGCCCAGGAGACCGCTGGTGTGAACCAGCGCCTGGCCGCTGTAGAGGCGTAGCGGCTCGATGACCGAAGGAATCGCGTCGTCGGGGACGGCCAGGATTGCCAGCTCGACTTCGTCCAGGACGGCCGCGGGCTCCATGAATGCCCTGGCGTCCGGGACCAGACTCCGGAACCGGTCGCGCCTGCCCGCGTCACGGCTGGCGACCGCCCGCACCGGCCAGCCGGCGCGGCTTATGGCAACACCCAGGGCCGTTCCAACGGCTCCGGCTCCGACTATCCCGACCGTCGGGGCTCCAGCCGTTCCGCGGCCGTGCGGATGCGGCTCCAGGTGGGCGTGGATCATGTCGCCGTGACGGTGGCGACCATCACGTGGGGCGGGCGAATAGGCCCTCTCGTGCGCGGGGGTGGCTCCCGGGCTTCCTGGACCGCAGCGTGCATCGTCGCGCCATGGCTTCACGCGACTTCCTCCTCGTACCGCGACTGGCGGTATTCTTCTGCCGGACCTGCACCGTGGCGGCCGGTCACAGTCAGGTCGCGTCCAGGCGCGGCGGGACGGCGACCGCCAGCCCGAGTGTAGCGCGTCCCCGGCGGCGGAAGCGCACTCCCGCCGGGATTTGGCGATCGATCGTGCGTTCGGCCTGAGACTATTGGAGGAGCTGTCGTGGCGGCCAGCGATCCCTTCGGCGCCCGGGCCCCGCTGGGACCCGGCCTGCCGTCCTTCTACCGCCTCTCGGCCCTGTCACGGACCGCCGCCAGGCCCGCCATGGACCTGGACCAGTTGCCCGTGACGGTCAAGATTCTGCTCGAGAACGTTGTGCGCCACGCCGGCGGCGGCGTCGTCCGCGAGTCTGACGTCGCGGCGCTCGCCGGCTGGAAGCCCGGGGCCGCCTCCACCACCGAGGTGGAGATTCCGTTCATGCCGGCGAGGGTCATCCTCCAGGACTTCACCGGGGTCCCGGCCGTCGTGGACCTGGCCGCGATGCGCGACGCCATGGCCGAGCTGGGCGGCGATCCGGCGCGGGTCAACCCGCTCGTGCCCGCCGATCTGGTCATCGACCATTCCGTCCAGGTGGACCGATACGGCACCGGCGATTCGTTCGCCTTCAACGTGGCCCGTGAGTACGAGCGCAACGGCGAGCGCTACCAGCTCCTGCGTTGGGCCCAGGCGGCCTTCCGCGACCTGCGCGTCGTTCCTCCGGGAACGGGCATCGTCCACCAGGTCAACCTGGAGTACCTCGCGACGGTCGTCGCGCGGCGCCGCGACGAAGACGGCTCGGGCGAAGTCGCTTTCCCGGACACGCTCGTCGGAACGGACTCCCATACGACGATGGTCAACGGCCTCGGCGTCCTGGGCTACGGCGTGGGCGGTATCGAGGCCGAGGCGGTCCTGCTGGGCCAGCCGCTCTACCAGCCGATGCCGAAGGTTATCGGCGTGCGGCTCTCCGGCGAACTGCCCGAGGGCGCGACCGCCACGGACCTGGTCCTCGTCGTGACCGAAATGCTCCGCGCCTACGGCGTCGTGGGGGCGTTCGTCGAGTTCGGCGGAGACGGCCTGGCCGGGCTGGCGCTCGCGGACCGGGCCACCATCTCGAACATGTCGCCCGAGTTCGGTGCCACGGCGACGCTCTTCCCGATCGACGATGAGACCCTCGCCTACTTGAGGCTGACGGGCCGCAGCCCGGACCGCGTCGCCCTGGTGGAGCGATACGCCAAAGAGCAGGGCCTGTGGCGCGAGCCCGGCGTGACTCCCGAGTACGATGCGCTGCTGACGCTCGATCTGGCGTCCGTGGAAGCCTCTCTCGCGGGTCCTCGCCGGCCGCAGGATCGAGTGGCCCTGCGCAATCTGGGGTCCGGATTCCGGGCCGCCTACCCGAACGGACTCGAGGAGGCGGCAGCCGTGGTTGCCGAGGCCGGGGCGGCGGTCGCGGCAGGCCCGTCGAGCGCGATCGATTCCGCTGCCGCGGCGTCCTATCCGACGGTCACGGTGGAGGCGGCCGGTCGCTCGGTCGAAATCGGCACCGGCTCGGTCGCCATCGCGGCGATCACCAGTTGCACCAACACCTCCAACCCGACCGTGATGGTCGCGGCCGGTCTGCTGGCCCGCAACGCCGTGGCCCGCGGACTGCGAGTCCCGCCCACGGTCAAAACGAGCCTCGCACCGGGCTCTCGCGCGGTTACCGAGTACCTGCGCGGGGCCGGTCTGATGGACCCGCTCGAGAAGCTGGGCTTCGCGCTGGCCGGCTACGGCTGCACGACCTGCATCGGCAATAGCGGACCGCTGGACGCCCCGGTCGCGGAGGCGATCGAGAAGAACGATCTCATCGTCGCGGCCGTGCTGTCCGGCAACCGCAACTTCGAGGGCCGGATCCACCCCCTCGTTCGAGCCAGCTACCTGGCCTCGCCCCCTCTGGTCGTCGCCTTTGCCCTCGCCGGGACCGTGGACATCGACCTCACCACGCAGCCCCTCGGCCTGGGCTCCGACGGCCTGCCGGTCTTCCTGGCCGACCTCTGGCCGTCGGCCGCGGAGGTTCGAGCGACCGTGGGCTCGGCCGTCAACAGCGAGCTGTTCCGGGCCGCCTACGCATCCGTCTTCGAGGGCGGGCCGGCGTGGAAGGCTCTCGACGTGCCGACGGGCGACCGCTATCGCTGGGATCGCGCGTCAACGTACGTGGCACTGCCGCCGTTCTTCGTGGGATTGCGCGCGGCGCCCGAGCCGGTGGCAGCCATCCACGGGGCTCGCGCCCTCGCGCTCCTGGGCGACTCCGTAACGACCGACCACATCTCCCCCGCCGGTTCCATCGCGGCCTGGTCGCCCGCCGGTCAGTGGCTCCAGGCTCACGGCGTTCCACCGGCCGAGTTCAACAGCTACGGGGCGCGGCGTGGCCACCACGAGGTGATGATGCGCGGCACCTTCGGCAACATCCGGCTCCACAACGCGCTGGCGGAGAGGGAGGGGCCGTTCACGGTCCACCTCCCCGACGGCAACCCCACCACGATCTTCGACGCGGCGATGCTCTACGCCGCGGAGGGCGTGCCGCTGATCGTGATCGCGGGCAAGGAATACGGCTCGGGCTCGTCGCGCGACTGGGCGGCCAAGGGACCGCGGTTGCTCGGCGTGAGGGCCGTCATTGCGGAGAGCTTCGAGCGAATCCACCGCAGCAACCTCGTGGGGATGGGGATACTGCCGCTGCAGTTCCTCCCCGGCGAGAGCGCAGCGATCCTCGGGCTGACCGGCCGCGAGGCATACACGATCGCCGTGCCGGCCGGCGGGCCGGCGCCGCGGGCGCGTCTGTCCGTGGTGGCCCGATCCGACGACGCGTCGGCCGGGGCCGACGGCCGCGAGTGCCGCTTCGAGACAGTCGTGCGCCTGGACGGCCCCATCGAGCTCGACTACTACCGCCAGGGCGGGATTCTGCCGGCGGTCCTGCGGCGCATCGCGAAGGGAAGCTAGACGCCGTAGCCCGTTGGGGCGACGCTCCGCTACTGGCTCCAGCTCGTGGGCACGCGGTCCCAGCGGTGCTTGCGCAGCTCGGCCATCAGGTCGGGAGGCAGCGGCCCCGCGTCGCTGGCGGCCGTGTTCGCCTCCACGTTCGCCGTCTTGCGCATCCCCGGGATGACCGTGCTCACATCCGGGTTCGAGAGGATGAAGCGCAGAGCCATCTCCGGCATCGTCATGCCGGGCGGGACGACAGGCTTCAGCGCATCTGCATGGGCGACGGACGCCGCCAGGTTCTCCGGGACGAAGTACGTGCCGCGCCAGTCGTCCGGCGGCCACTTCGACTCGAGGGTCAGGTTCCCGGTGAGACTCCCTTCGTCGAATGGAACGCGGGCGATGACCGCCACCGAATTTTCGCGGCAGGCCGGGAACAGCTCGTCTTCGGGCGCCTGGTCGAAGATGTTGTAGATGACCTGGACGGCGTCCACGAGGCCCGACCGCACCGCCTTCACGCCGTTCCAGGGCTCCCATCGGTTCAGGCTGATACCGAACGCCCGGATGGAACCCTCGCGCTTCAGTTCCGCAACCGTGCGCTGGAGGTCGCCGTTGGCGAGCCAGTCGTCTTCCCAGACGTGGAGCTGGAGCAGGCCGATCGTCTCTACTCCCAGGTTCGCGCAGCTGATGTCGACGAAGCGACGGACGTAGTCACGCGAGAAGACATCCGCCAGCGGCACGCCCCGTCGGCTGGGCCATTGTCGATCCCTGGGAGGCACCTTCGTGGCCGTGTAGAGACGCTTGTCGGCGTGGGAGGCCATGAGCCGGCCGAGCAACAGCTCGCTGTGGCCGTCACCGTAAGCCTGGGCCGTGTCGAAGAAGTTGACCCCTTTGGCGACGGCGGCCTCGAGCGAGGCGCGCGACTGCACGTCGTCGGATCCGGTCCATCCGCCCATGCCCCACATGCCGTAGCCGACTTCGCCTACGCGCCAGCCGGTCCGACCGAAGCTCCGATACCGCATCTCCCCACCCTTCCTGCCCAAGCTCGGCATCCCGCCAAACCGCCGGACAACGGTTCCCCGCGATCCGAGATGAATCGTACCTGGCGGCGCGTCACTGTGCGTGGCCGTGCGCGTCGCGTGTCAGCGGCAGGCAGGCCCGTGGGCGGCGGGCTGCAGGCCTGGCCTCCATCGCCGACGACAACGGGCCGGGAGGCTTCGCCAAGCCCATACTCTGCGCGACCTGCAGGACGGACACGAGGACGACATGGCCGAGTGAATCTACTTCCTCCACGTGCCGCGTGAGGATTTTGTAGCGACGATGACGGCCGACGAGACGCGCGTCTGGCAGGTCCATTTCGAGCGCCTGAAGCGGCTGCTGGCTGAAGGCTCCCTGCTGATGGCCGGCCCAACGCTGGGGCGTGTCAACACCGGGCTCGTCGTCTTCAAGGCGCCGGACGAAGCCACCGCCCGCCGCACAATGGAAGAGGACCCGACGATCGCGAGCGGCTATGCCACCGGCGAGCTGCGCGGCTTCAGAGCCGCGCTCCTGCGCGGCCGGGACGGCTGATCCCCGCGCCACGGGTAGCGGCCCTCGGCCGGCCGGCCATTCCGGAGGGTCAGGCCGTACGGTCGGACAGCAGCTCCTCGCTGCTCAGGACCCGCACGTCGCCGGCCTGGAGAACGGCGAGGGCGGCGTCGGGATCCTCGAAGCGGAAGATGATCGCGGCCTTGCCACCTCGGGACGCGGCGCCGAAGTCGTACATGTACTCGACGCCGAGCCCAGCAGCGTCGATCGCCGCCAGAACCTTTGCCAACCCGCCCGGCTTGTTTTCGACCTCGACCGGAACGACCTCACTCACGCGAGCGACCATTCCCGCGCTCTCGAGCACCTGCTTTGCACGATCGGGGTCGCGGACGATGAACCGCAGGATGCCGAAGCTGCTCGTGTCGGCGAGCGACATGGTGAGCAGATCGATTCCGGCCGCGGCCAGGGCTTCGCAGGGCGCGCGCAGCGATCCGGGCTTGTTCTCTACGAAGAGCGACAGCTGCTGGAGCTTCATTCGATGGCCTCCCTCGGCGAAGGCGGACCCTCGCCGTACGACCGTGGATTCGTCAGACGTTGCGGAGATCCGTAACCCGCCGGGCCTTGCCTTCGCTGCGGGCCAGCGTCCTGGGCTCGACCAGGGTCACCTTCACCCGCAGACCCAGGATGTTCTCGATCGACGCTTCGAGCCGGTGCTGCAGCGCCTCCAACTTGCGGATCTCGTCGGAGAAGACCTCCGGCGTTACCTCGACCTTGACCTCCATCTGGTCCAGGCCGACCTCACGCGTGAGGACGATCTGGTAGTGCGGCAGCGTGCCCTCCACCCGGAGCAGCGCCGTCTCCACCTGGGACGGGAAGACGTTTACGCCGCGGATGATGAACATGTCGTCGGAACGGCGGCCGATGCGACGGATGCGGCGCAAGGTTCGGCCGCAGGCGCACGGCTCGGCGATGATCGACGTCACGTCGCGCGTCCGATACCGGATCATCGGCATCGCTTCCTTGGACAGTGTCGTCAGGACGAGCTCGCCCTCACTTCCGTCGGGCAGGACCTCCCCGGTCTCGGGATCGATGATCTCCGGATAGAAGTGATCCTCGAAGATGTGCAGGCCGCGCTGCTCGGAGCATTCGACGCCCACGCCTGGGCCGATGATCTCGGACAGGCCGTAGATGTCGTAGGCCTTGATGCCGCTCTCCTGCTCGATACGGTCGCGCATCGAGTCGCTCCACGGCTCGGCCCCAAAGACGCCGACTCGCAATCGCGAGAAGTCGATCTTCATCTCCTTGGCAGACTCGAGGAGATGTAGGAAGTAGCTCGGGGTGCAGCACAGGGCCGTCACGCCGAAGTCCGCCATGACCATCAGCTGGCGTTCGGTATTGCCGCCGCTGATTGGGATGACGGTCGCACCCAGCATCTCGCCGCCATAGTGCATGCCCAGGCCGCCGGTGAAGAGGCCGTAGCCGTAGGCGTTCTGAATGACGTCGCCGCGATGAATCCCGCAGGCCGCGAACGAGCGGACCATCACCTCGCTCCAGACGTCCAGATCGGCCTGGGTGTAGGCGACGACGATCGGCTTGCCCGTCGTACCGGACGAGGCATGGAGGCGAACGATCTCCTCCATCGGGCTGGCGAAGAGCCCGAAGGGGTACGTGTCACGCAGGTCTGCCTTGACGGTGAACGGCAACCTGGCGATATCCGCGAGCGAAGCGATCGAGGCGGGCGTCAAGCGACGCTCCTCCATTCGCGACCGGAAGAGATCCACGCGGTCGTAGGCGCGGGTCACCACGGACTGCAGCCGCTGGAGCTGGACCCCAGCCAGCTGGGGGCGCGGCAGGTAGTCCGGCGCGCTAACCGAGTGGAACCCGCCCGGCGGGTCGTTCCAGGTGCTCACAAGGCCCTCCTGACGGCGGAGTGACGGTCCTCCGCCTCAGGAGATTGTGACGCCCTCCGCGGCCAGTTTCCGGCCGAGCGCGAAGGCCTTCTCGTTCACGGCTTGGAGCCGCTCGGGCAGGGCCGCCTTCATAGCATCGAGCCACGCCTCCGACGGCAGGTCGATGTAGTGGCTCAGGGCGCCCAGCAGGGCGACGTTGAGGCTGCGCTTGTTCGGCAGGGCCCCATCCGGCACGAGATCCGGCGACAGGAGCACGCCGCCCGTCCGGAGGAGCGGCAGTGTGACCGCCACCTCGGATGGCGCCAGCACGACCAGGAAATCGGCTTCGCCGCGCGGCACCATCGGCGACAGCACCCTGCCCCCGAAGCGGACGTCCGACGTCACCGAGCCTCCTCGCTGGCTCATGCCGTGGACCTCGGCCTTCTTGACGTCGAGGCCGGCCCGAAGCGCGGCGTCGGCCAGGATGTCCGAGGCCTTGATGACGCCCTGTCCGCCGAGACCCGCCAGGACGACGTTGGTGATCGTCTTCATGGCTCGTCCACGATGGCGCATACGTCCGCCTGATCGGCGAGCGCGGTATGACCGCCGAAGTCGTGGCCGCCCAGGCGCGCCTCGTGTTCGGCGCGCAGTCGATCGGCCTGCTGGTCCCATTGGCGGATGTCGGCCGCCGCCAGAATGCAGGGCCTGCGGGCGACGATGACGGAGAGATCCGAGGCAGCCAGGCGTTCGAGCAGCAGTCGCTCGAACCCATCAGGATCGGCATAGGGGTCGATCACCGTGACGCTGCCGATGCCGATGGCCTTTGCCAGGCCCTCTATCGAGAGCTTGCCCGTAGGAGCGTGATCGAGAGTCCGGCCCGTGCCGGGGTGTTCCTGCTGGCCGGTCATGGCAGTCGTGCCGTTGTCGAGGATCAGGACGACGTGGCCGGTCGGCGGTGGATTGTAGGCCATCTCAACGAGGCCGGAGATCCCGGAGTGGACGAAGGTGGAGTCGCCGATGACCGAGACGACGCGGCGGGCCTCATCGGGCGGCAGGACGTGGCGCAGCCCCAGGCCCACGCCGATCGAAGCACCCATGGCCACGCACGTGTCCATCGCCTCGTACGGCGGCAGGACGCCCAGGGTGTAGCAGCCGATGTCGCCGGCCGCGATGCAGTCGTGCTTGCGGAGCGTGGCGTAGACGGTGTGGTACGGGCAGGCCGGGCACAGCTCGGGCGGCCTGCCGCGGGCCGGCGGGTCCTCCGGCGTGGTGTCGCCGGCCAGGATGCGCCGGACGCGGGCGACGTCCAGCTCGCCGAAGCGGTACATCTCGAGCTTCGATTCGACGGCGATGCCCGCAGCGCGGAGGGCATCGGCGATGACCGGATCGCCCTCCTCCACCACCACGCAACGCTCGACGCCGGCCGCGAATGTGCGAGCCAGCTCGATGGGCAGCGGGTTGACCAGGCCGATCTTCAGGAAGCCCGCCCCGGGCGCCGCCTCGGCCGCGTGCAGGTAGGCGACGCCCGACGCGGCGATACCGAGCCGCCGATCGCCCGCCTCGACGCGATTGAGCGGTGACGTCTCGCCCCAGGCCGCGATCTCGGCCAGCTTGGCCCGCAGACGCCGATGCGCCGGACGGGCGTTGGCCGGGATCATTACCCGGCCCGAGATGTCGCGCTCGAAGTGCGGGACGGGGGATGAGCCGATAGCGGAGGCTGCGGCGGGCCCGTCGGACCCGGCCCCCACCACCGACTTGGAGTGGCAGACGCGGGTGGTCATCCGGAAGAGGACGGGTATCTTCCACCGTTCGGAGATTTCGACCGCCGTGAAGAAGAAGTCGTAGGCCTCCTGAGAGTCGGACGGCTCTATCATCGGCAGCCCGGCCGCGACGGCGTAGCGTCGGTTGTCCTGCTCGTTCTGGGAGGAGGCCATCCCCGGATCGTCGGCCGTGACCACGATCAGCGCCGCGGACACGCCCGTGTAGGCCGCTGTGAAGAGAGGGTCGGCGGCGACGTTGAGGCCGACGTGTTTCATCGTGACCAGGGCCCGGGCGTTGCCGAATGCGGCGCCCAGCCCCACTTCCAGGGCGACCTTCTCGTTGGGAGCCCACTGGGCCCGGCCGCCGAGGGCGGAGAAAGCCTCGAGGATCTCGGTCGAAGGGGTGCCCGGGTAGCCCGTTCCCAGGGCCACGCCCGCGTGCAGGGCGGCGAGCGCAACCGCCTCGTCGCCCGACAGGAGCTGTCGATCCATGGTCGCGTCCGTCCTCGATCTACCCGCTACGATCCCAGGCCCCGATCGGCCTGGATGATACGGGACGGACGCGCCGAGCGGCCGATGCCGAGGTTCAGCCCATGCCCCGGCAGAGAACGAACGGCCGACGCAGCCCGCCAATCGACGGCGTCGCCCTTGCGTCAAAGCCTCTGAACGGGCGCCGTTGACAACGCTGGTATTCTCATGTAAGCGGTTCCATGTAACCGGTTACATGAGGCTTCCCCGATGGCCAAGACCGTCACGATCCGCGATGTCGCCCGCCGCGCGGGTGTGAGCATCGCCACCGCCTCACGGGCGCTCAATGGCAGCGAGCAGATGACTGACGCTACCCGTAAACGGGTCCTGCAGGTCATGGCCGAGCTGCAATTCACTCCAAGCATCTCAGCCCGGCGTCTCAGCCTGGGTCGGACGATGACGATCACCGTCGTTACTTCCTTCCTGACTCGCCCGCAGGCGGTTGAGCGAATCCGCGGGGTGGACGCCGTGCTCAGCGACAGCGAGTTCGACCTCGTCATCTACAACGTTGAGACCATCGAGAAGCGCGATCAGTACCTGAGAAGCCTTCCGCTGGCCCAACGGACCGACGGCGTGCTGCTCATCTCGTTGCCCCCGCGACCTGAAGACGTGGCGCGGCTCGCGTCCGCAGCAGTTCCGGTCGTGGTTGTCGATGTTCACTCCCCATCGCTTGACGTCCTCCCTCGAGTTGTGGGAGACGACGTCGCCGGCGGCCAGCTTGCCGTTCGGCACCTCGTCGAGCTGGGGCACCGCGAGATTGGATACATCGGCGACGAGTTCGACAACCCGTTCGGCTTCACGTCTAGTCGCGACCGATTCGCCGGGTATGAGCAAGCCCTCGCCATCGCCGGTCTCCCGCCTCGACCGGACTTGGTAGCTCTGGGCGCTCACAGCCGATACGAAGCCCGCGAGCTGGCGGTCCGCCTTCTGTCAGGACCGAAACCTCCAACGGCCATCTTCGCGGCCAGCGATACCCAGGCGCTCGGTGTCATCTCGGCCGCGCACGAAGTCGGGCTCGACGTTCCCGGAGATCTCTCGATAGTCGGCTACGACGACATCGAAGCCGCCGATTACGTAGGCCTGACCACAGTCCGCCAGTGTCTATTCGAGTCCGGGCGCCTCGGGGCGGAGTTGCTGCTCAAGGAGATAGACCAGCGCTCGGAGGTTCCCCCCCACACCGATTTGCCACCTGACCTTGTAATCCGCGCGACATCGGCGCCACCGAGGGAGGGCCTGCCTACGGGTTGACGGACACGGCAAATCGTCTTGGATCCAACTGCCCAAGGAGGAGACGAACAGTGTTGCTAGCCTTTAGCCATTCCCGGAGGGTTCTGGGGGGACTCGCGATTGTGGCGCTCGTCGCCACCGCGTGCAGCGGGTCGGGCTCGACCCCGACCCCGCCACCGGCAACCCCAACCCCCGCACCCGCCACAACCGTAGCGACCCCCACGCCAGCAGCGTCACCCACGGCCGCTCCGATCACCTGCGGCACGGCCCCCGTCGTGCTCAATGCTTACTTCGAAACCGGATTTGACATCCCATTTAAGCTCTCCGATGAGTTCACCAAGCAATTCCCGACCGTAACCTGGAAGATCAGCCAGGACCAGTTCACCAACCTGACGAACTCGACGCCGCGGCTGCTGGCCTCGGACACCCCGCCGGATCTCATCCGCCTTCCGACGATGATTTCGCTCGTGAAGGACGGGCTCCTCATGAACCTGGATAAGTATGTGACAGCGTTTGGCTGGGACAAGTGGCCGGCCTCCGAGCTTCTCCAGGACCGGGTCGCTGCGGACGGCACCCGTGGCTCCGGCTCCCTGTACGCGGCCGGCTTGAACTACAGCATGACCGGCGTCTTCTACAACAAGAAGCTCGCCGCCCAGATCGGCATGACCACGCCTCCGACGACGGTGGACGAATTCGAAGCCCTGCTGGCCAAGGCCAAGGCGGCCGGGCTCCAGCCGATCATGCAGTGGAACGCTTCCGCCAGCGGCGGCGGACTTGCATTCCCGCTCCAGAACCTCATGGCGGCTTACGGCCCGACCCAGCAGATCAACGACTGGATCTTCCAGAAGAAGGGCACCACCATCGACACCGCCACCAATCTGACGGCGGCACAGCACCTCGAGACGTGGGTCAAGAACGGGTACTTCCCCAAGGACGTCAACGCCATCGAGTACACGGCCTCGAACAGCCGCTTCACCAAGGGCGAAGGGGTCTTCACGTTCAACGGCGACTGGGAAAACGCGAGCATGGATAAGAACGCCCCAGGCAACGTCGGGTTCTTTGCGTTCCCCTCTGCCACAGCGGGCGGCTCACTCGCCGCCATGTCTTCCCCGCTCACGTACGGCATCGCCGCCAAGGCGAAGAATGCCGACTGTGCGGCCTTCTTCCTCAACTGGGTGGCGACCAACACGACCGCCCGCCAGATCAACGTGGCTATCGGCGGCTCCAACCCGGGCGGTCCTTCCGACCTTCCGGTTCCACCGGCTGCTGCCGGCTCCGTGACCAATGACTCGCTTGCCGTCGGCGCCCTGGTCTCCAAGGCCAACGGCGGGATGGACTTCATCGCGAACGCGACCGGCTCCATCTTCGCCCAGGGCTGGACGCCCGAGCTCCAGAAGCTGGTCGGCGGCAAGGAAACCGCTGCCGGCATGCTCAAGGCCGTCCAGGCCGAGTACCTGAAGGAACTCTCCCAGTAATGAACGCCGCTGACGGCTCGATGCCTGAGACCATGATCGATCGACCGGATCCTCAGACCGACCGTCAGCGGCAGTCCCGGCGGGCCCTCCCAAGTCGGAAGGCCCGCCGGGAACACCTGCTCGGCTGGCTGTTCGTGCTACCTGCACTCGCGGTATACGCCGTTTTCGTCCTGCTTCCGCTCGCCCTGACGGTGTGGTACTCGCTATTCCGGTGGGATGGCTTCAACGTCCCCGTGTGGGTCGGTCTGGCCAACTACGAGAACGTGCTCACCGATCCGGACCTGCTCAACACGATCTTCAATGCCTTCCGGCTCATCTTCTTCTTTAGCTTCATCCCGGTCACTCTCGGGCTCGTAGTAGCCTCCGTAATCCGCCGGAGCGCCACCGGCTCGCTGGGCAACGTCGCCCGGACGGTCCTGTTCCTGCCGCAAGTCATCCCGCTCGTAGCGGCCGGCATTGTGTGGAGCGTGGTGCTCTCGCTTTCGGGGATCCTCAACCAGTCTCTGACCGCCATTGGGCTCGAGGGCGTCACTCGGGCATGGCTGGGCGATTTCGATACGGCTCTGGCCGCGGTCGGCTTGATCGGTACCTGGGTGCTGCTCGGACTCTGCACGGTCCTGCTTCTGACAGGCATGACGAAGATCGATCCCGCGCTGTACGAGGCCGCGAGGATCGACGGCGCCGGGGCCATCCAGGAGTTCCGGGCGATCACTGTCCCGGGCCTCCGGCAGGAGATCGGTGTGTGCGTCACCGTCACGGTCATCGCAGCGCTGAGGAGCTTCGACATCGTCTACGTCACCACGGGCGGCGGACCGGGGCTGGCGACGATGGTCCCGGGACTCGACATCTATGTGCTTGCTTTCCAGGCACGCGCCGTGGGCGTCGCGTCGGCGCTCGCCGTGGTGCTGATCATCCTCATCCTGGTCCTCATCCTTCCGATCCAGTACCTGAGCCGGGAGAAAGGCGCATGAGGGTCGACCGCCGCGAACTCTACAGCGGCAGGCTTCTGCTGATCGTGCTTATGGCCGTCACTATCGTGCCGTTCGTCAGCATGTTCACGACCGCGCTCCACCCCTCCGGGTCCGTCCCTCAGGGGCTCTCCTGGCCTTCAGATCCTCAGTGGGGCAACTTCATCACCGCGTTCAACACGGCGAACATGACCACGCTCATGTCCTCGAGCGTCTTCATCGTGCTGCTGACGGTGCCTATCTCACTCGTGATCTCGACTATGGCCGGGTTCGCCATCGGGCTGCTGCGTATTCCAGGTGCTTCCTGGCTGCTCCTTCTCTTCGTCTTCGGGCTGACCCTGCCGTACGAGGGAATCGTGACGCCGCTCTACTACCTCGAGCGTCAGATGGGGATCCTGAACGGCCGCCTGGCGATCGCGCTGCCGCTGACCGCCCTGTATATGCCCTTCGCGGTGTACTGGATGCGAGCGCACTTCATCACCATGCCGCCCGAGATCAGCGAGGCGGCCCGGGTCGACGGGGCCGGAACGTGGGATCTCTTCTGGAAGATCCATGTCCCGCTGGCTCGGCCCCCGATCGTGTCGCTCGGGATCCTCATGACGGTCTGGACGTGGAACCAGTTCGTTCTCGCCCTGGTCCTCGTGGAGGACCCGAACCAGCGGACTGCGGCCGGCATCCTGGCGGCCTTCCAGGGCCACTACGCGACCGACATCCCCTTGCTATGCGCGGGCTCGCTGCTGATCCTCCTGCCCACCCTTATCGTCTTCGTCGCGTTCCAGCGCCAGGTCATCGCCGCGCTCCTACAGGGATCGGTCAAAGGATGAGGAGCGCTCTCGTCGACCCCAAGGGAGCCATGCAGTGACAAGCCCCACCGATCGGGTGGTAGAACCTATGCCGGTGCGCGGCGAGGTCGACGATGGGTTCGGCCCCGTGATGGACGTCTTCGCCCGGAACTTCCGCGAGCGCGGTGATCTCGGCGCAGCCTGCTCCGTATACGTCGCCGGCCAGAACAGAGTGGACGTCTGGGGCGGGATCGCCGACCGGCGGACGGGGCGGCCTTGGACCGCGGATACGTCGGCTGTCGTCTTCTCGTGCAGCAAGGGCATCCTGGCCATCTGCGCGTACCTGCTGGTCCAGGAGGGTCGCCTCGATCTCGACGCGCCCGTCGCACGATACTGGCCCGAGTTCGGGCAGGCAGACAAGGAAAGCATTCCGGTCCGCTGGCTGCTCAGCCACCGCGCGGGTCTGCCGGCGCTCGATGGGGACCTGACGCGCCCCGATGTTCTCGCCTGGGACCCGGTTATACGGGCCATCGAGGTCCAGGCTCCCCGCTGGACTCCGGGAACGGCGCACTCCTACCACTCGCTCACGTATGGTTGGCTCATCGGCGAGGTGATCCGCCGGATAACCGGCACCCTGCCCGGCGTCTTCTTCCGCGAGAAGCTCGGCGATCCATTGCGGCTGCACACCTGGATCGGCCTCCCCGCTTCGGAGCGCGAATCTGTCGCCTGGATGGAGCCGCCGCTCCCTGATGAAGACACCCCGGCTGTCCGGGCGATTGCGGAGCACCTTGCCGATCCCGTGGTAGTGCGGAGTCTCACGATGGGCGGCGCTTTTGGGTTCCCGATGGAGGGAGGTGTCGTCGCATTCAACGACCGCGAGCTCCAGGCAGGACAGATCCCGGCTGCCAATGGCATCAGCACCGCGCGTTCGCTCGCCCGCCTTTATGCTGGTTGCGTCTCGGAGATAGGCGGCCCAAGGATTCTGAGTCGCTCGTCGGTCGACGATGCCATCCGCGTCCAATCGTACGGCCGGCAGTTGTTCGGGCCGCCCGACATGGGTCAGCGTTGGGGCACAGGATTCTTGCTCAACTCGCCGCCAGCCCGGCCGATGCTGTGTGACCGCAGCTTCGGCCACGACGGCGCGGGCGGCCAGCTGGGGTTCGCCGACGACGAACACGGCGTAGGCTTCGCCTACCTAAGCAACCAGATGGGTGGGATCGCCGACCAGCGGGCCAACCTACTAACCGCCGCGGTCAGATCATGCCTCCGCGACGAGCTGTGACCGAGGGACACCACACGGGGAGAAGCGCACTGCGACGGTCGACCCGGCCCAGCTCGCGATGCGGCGACCGGAGCACTGGTCGGCACCGAGGTTCAATCTTGTGGAGGAATTGTGAAGGGTGACGTCATCGTCATCGAGAAGCACCACCACCGGGCTGCGGCGGTGATCGTGGCGGCGATGGAGGCGAAGGCGAACGCAAAGCCGGGTCGCTTTCTTGTCACCGTCGCCGGCGAGTCCGGCTCGGGCAAGTCCGAAACCGCGGCGGCCCTGGCCGAGCGGCTCCTCGAAGTGGGGCTACGCTCAGCGATCCTTGGTCAGGACGACTACTTCGTCCTTCCGCCCAAGGACAACGACACGAGGCGCCGCCAGGATCCGGACTGGCTCGGTCCCGATGTAGAGGTGCGATTCGACCTGCTGCAGGCAAACGTGAACGTAGCTCTGGAGGGCGCAGCTTCGATCGACAAGCCCGTCATCGACTACGCCGCCAACTCGATGTCGACCGAGTGCCTGAGTCTGGCGAGCGTCAAGGTTGTGATCGTCGAGGGGACCTACGTGTCTCTGTTGCGGCACGTTGACCTGAGGGTCTTCATCGCTCGAGATCGGCTCGAGACCATGGAGCATCGCAGAAGGCGCAACCGGGGCGGCGAGGCCCGTGACCCCTTCATCGAGGAAGTGCTGTGCATCGAGCACAAGATAATCGCGGGGCACCAGCACCTGGCGGACATCATCGTGACCCGAGACTACGACGTGATCGAGGCGGGCTGAGGCGGCTAGAGGCGATGCCTGTCAAGAACAAGGTCCAGCTGATCACCTACCCAGATTCGCTCGGCGGCACGCTCAAGAGCCTCGATCAGGCGCTGGCGAGCTGTTTCCCCGGCCTCTTCGAGGGCGGGATCCATATCCTCCCGCCGTTCCCGTCCTCAGGGGACCGGGGCTTCGCCCCGTTGACTTACCTGGAGATCGACCCCGCCTTCGGCTCCTGGGATGACATTCGCAGATTGGGTGCCCAGTACGACATCTTGCTGGATCTCATGATCAACCATGTTTCCGCGAGATCCCCCTTCTTCGCGGACTTCCTGGCGAAGGGCAGGGCGTCCGAGTGGGCCGACCTTTTCATTACCCTCGACAAGCTCTGGGAGGACGGCAATCCAGTCCAGCGGGACATCGACAAGATGTTTCTCAGACGGCCGCGGCCGTACTCGACGTATAGGGTGGGCTCGCCCGCCGTCGATGAGAAGGTCTGGACGACCTTCGGCAAACAGGACCCTTCCGAGCAGGTCGATCTCGACTGGAGGGCGCCCCAATTCCGGCGCCTCATCGTGGACTTCCTTGAGAGCTTCGCACGCCATGGCGTGCAGATCGTCAGGCTCGACGCGGTCGGTTACCTGGTCAAGAAACCCGGCACGAGCTGTTTCTTCGTCGAGCCGGAGATTCTTGAATTCATGCGCTGGATCGATGGAATGGCCGCACCAATGGGCATCACGCTCCTGCCGGAGGTTCATGCGCGGCGGGCCGTTCAGGACCGCCTGTCACAGCAGGGCTACTGGACCTATGACTTCATCCTGCCGTACGCGATCCTCGAAGCCCTGGTCATCCGGTCTCCGCTACGGCTACGGCCATATCTCCTGTCACGGTCGGCCAGGCAGTTCACCATGCTCGACTGCCATGACGGGATCCCCGTGAAGCCCGACATGGATGGGTTGTACGCGCCCGAGGATGTTCGGCGCCTGGTGCGGACCTGCTTGGATCGGGGAGGGAACCTGAGCCTCGTTGTCTCACCAGAACATAAGGACCCCGATGGCTTCGACGTCCACCAGATCAGGGGCACTTACTACTCGCTTCTCGGTTGCGACGACGACGCCTACATCGCCGCCCGCGCCATTCAGTTCTTTGTCCCCGGCGTGCCCCAGGTCTACTACGTGGGGCTTCTGGCAGGTCAGAACGACGAAGAGGCGGTCAGCCGCAGCGGCGATGGCAGGGAGATCAATCGTCACAACTTCAGCATGGAAGAGATCAGCGCCGCGGCCAACAAGGACGTTGTCCGGCGCCTCGACCGCCTTATCCGCCTGCGAAACAGGCACCCCGCTTTTGACGGTGAGTTCCGAGTCCTCGACTCGGACGACAGCAGGCTGCGCCTGGCCTGGTCGAAGGGCGGGGAGGATTGCGTACTGGACGTCGACTTCGTCTCGATGCATTCCGGCGTGGAGTGCGTCGACGCCCACGGTCACGTCGAGCACGTCATTCTCTAGACCCGACCTTGCGAGGGAGTGGTGGGCGATACTGGACTCGAACCAGTGACCTCGCGGATGTGAACCGCGCGCTCTAACCAGCTGAGCTAATCGCCCACCGAACGTGGCGCCTTGCGCGCCGGAGGCCGATTATAGCGATCCGCCGCCCGCCGCCGGGATCGGCCCGCACCACTTGACCCGCGTCCATTCGCCCCTCAGACCTTGACGCCGGGCCAACGCGCTTCCGCTTCCTCGGGCGAGACACCATCCACCACGATCAGCTTGCGCCGACCCGTCGCGCCCGCGACCATCTGGACCGAGGTGCGTGCCACGTCCAGCTCGTCGGCCAGGAGACGTAGCAAGGCCGCGTTGGCCGCCCCATCGACCGCCGGCGCGGCGACGCGGACCTGCAGCACGCCATCATCGGAGACGCCGTCAACGCGGTCCGCGCCTGCGCGCGGTGTCAGACGCACGGCGAACCTGACCGAGGCGGGCGAACGATCCGCGGAGCGGAAGCCTGGACGCATCGCGTGATTATCCCCTCCGGCCCGCCGCCCGCGACGATGCACGTTGCCTATCTCCCCTGGCGGTCCTGCGCGCCGGGACGCGCATCGGGGCCGGGCCGCGCGTCAGGGCCCTGACGCTGCCCGAAGAGCGCCCGACCTACACGAATGACCGTCGCCCCCTCCTCCACCGCGACCGAGTAATCGTCCGACATACCCATCGAGAGCCCAGGCCTGAGTGCCGGCTCCTCAGCTCGCAAGCGCACCGACAGCTCACGCAGGCGGGCGAAGGTTGGGCGCGCCTCCTCCGGGGAATCGACGAGCCGCCCAACCGTCATGAGTCCCAGCAACGACAGGTTCGGCAAGCTCGCGAGTCCCGACAGCTCCGCCTCGAGCGCCTCAGGGAGAAGGCCCACCTTCGCCGCGTCTCGGTCGACGTTTACCTGCAGGTAGACGCCGAGAGCCGCTGAGCGCGCTTCTCCGGCCGAATCTGCTCGCGGCGCCCCGGGGGTCGTGACGATCTCGCCCGCCAGCCGATCTAGCCTGCGGGCCAGCTCGGTCGAGTCGACCGATTCGATCACCTCGAACAGCTCGACCGCTCGGCGAGCCTTGTTCGATTGAAGCGGGCCGATCAGATGCCAGTGCGCGCCCGGTACGTTGGGCGCCTTGGACTCGGCCTCTTGAACGCGGTTCTCGCCCAACAGGGTCAGGCCGGCCGCAACGGCCGCCACGAGGCGATCGGCGCCGACGAGCTTGGATACTGCTACGAGCTGCACGCCGGCCGGGTCGCGCCCCGCCCGACCGCATGCCTCGGCCACGGCTTCCAGGACGCGCGACCGCGCCGCGCGCAATTCGGCGATCGCGCCGGGATCGGGCAGAGTGGCCAAAGCGACGAGGGCCTAGTCCCTCTCCTCCAGCGGAGGCCGGCGGAGGAAGCTCGGGATCTCCAGGTCCCTGTCGTCGTAAGTCCGGTGTGTCGACTGCATGTCCGGCGTGGGTCGGTGAGTCGGGGTCGACTGGGCCACCTTGACCGGAACCGGAACCGGCTGGCGCTCCGGAATGCCGACCGGACCGTAAGTCTGGACGCGGGTGTGGGACGGGACCGGATCGCCCGGGTTCTGCCGTGGCCGCTCCAGCTCGTGAAGGAAGTCCACTCCGTCGTAGCGCGAGCTGTGGACCTCCACCGGAGTCCGCTGATCCGCCTCGAAGCGCGAAGACTCGCGCTTGTGGCTGGGGTCGAAGCCCGTGGCGATGACGGTGATCAAGACCTCGTCCGCCAGATGCCCGTCCAGGCTCGTGCCGAAGATGATGTTCGCCTCCTGGTCCGCCACGGAACGGATCTCGTCCGCAGCTTCCGTCACCTCGAAGAGGCTGAGGTTGGCCGATCCGGCGATGTTGAACAGGATTCCCTGGGCGCCGTTGATGTTGACCTCGAGGAGCGGGCTGGCGATTGCCTGGCGCACGGCCTCCAGGGCCCGGTTGTCGCCGCTCGCTCGGCCGATCCCCATCAACGCCGAGCCGGCGTCCTTCATGATCGCCCGAACGTCGGCGAAGTCGAGGTTGATGATGCCCGGGACGGTGATGATGTCGCTGATCCCCTGAACGCCCTGGCGCAGCACGTCATCGACGTACCGGAACGCCTCGATGATCGACGTGTTCTTCTGGACCACATCACGAAGGCGGTCGTTGGGGATGGTGATCAGGGTGTCGACCTTGTCCCTGAGTTCCTCGGCCGCCCTCTCGGCGACCATCTTGCGGCGAGCGCCCTCGAAGCTGAACGGCTTGGTGACCACGCCGATCGTCAGCGCACCAAGCTCCTTGGCGATCTCGGCCACGATCGGGGCAGCGCCAGAGCCAGTGCCGCCGCCCAGTCCGGCCGTGATGAAGACCATGTCCGAATCGCGCAGCGCCTCGGTGATCTTCTCGGAGTCCTCCTCGGCCGCCCTCTGACCGATAGAGGCGTCGCCTCCGGCGCCCAGGCCACGCGTGATCTTGTCGCCGATCCGGATCTTGTGAGGAGCATCCGACTGAAGGAGCGCCTGCGCGTCCGTGTTGAGGGCGATGAATTCCACCCCCATCATCTCGGCCTGGATCATTCGATTGACGGCGTTGCTACCGCCGCCGCCTACGCCGATCACACGGATCAGCGCAAAGTTCTCGGAATCGGACCGTAGCGGCATTCCTGATCCTCCGGTGGCTCTCCGGCTGATGTTTGTCGTTCGGTCCGGCCCCCCCGAGATTGGTAGAGCGCTAGCGCGTAACGGGGCTGGCTCGGATGTCGACAGTATACGCCGGAACTGCGCAATTGGGGCCGCATATCGCACACCGAAACGCAGTCTTCATGAAGGACGTGCGAACATGCGTTCGCCGTTTGGCGCCGGAGAGGCCTCAAATGGGCGATCTTCCGGATTCGCCCTCTCCGGGACCGTCCTCAGCCCGGCAGGAAGGTCAGTCTCACGGCTCGGTAGGCGTTGTCCGAGTTCGGGTCCAGAAGGGCGATCGACTGCCACGTGCCCAGGGTCAACCGGCCCGAAACGACCGGCACGGTGAGCGACGGAGGTGCCACCAGCGGCACCAGGTGATCCGCTCCGTGGCCGGGCGTCCCGTGGCGATGGACCCACCGATCGTCCCGTGGCAGGAGCCGGTCCAGGACCGCCATCAGATCCGCATCGGAGCCCGAACCCAGTTCGACGACGACGATCCCGGCGGTGGCGTGGGGCACGAAGACGACCAGAAGCCCGTCGCCCTCGCCGGCCACGAACTCCTGGCAGGCGTCGGTCAAGTCAAAGAGCCCACGGCGGCGCCCGGTCTGGATCGACAGTTCGGCGGTCTTCATCGCGTCGCGCTCTCGTGGGGCCCCGTCGGATCCGCGCTCTTACGGAAGGAGATGACCCAGGCCGTCTCTGACACGCCCCAGCAGGCCCGAGGCGGGAGCCGACTCGAAGCGCGTGGCCTCGCCGGACTCCAGTGCCTTGGCGCCCCAGTAGAGCAAGCCGATGGCCGTGCTGTAGGCCGGGTTGAGGATGTTGTCCGTCAGCCCGCCGATGCCGGTCGGGCCGGCCACACGGACGGGCATGTCCATGACCTCCCGACCGAGCGCGGCCGCGCCTGCCAGCTGAGCGGCACCGCCGGTCAGCACCACGCCGGCAGGGAGTATCCCGTCGCCCGCGGCACGGATCTCCGCCCGGAGCATCTCGAACATCTCACGCATTCGGGCTTCGATGATGCGGGCGATGTCGAGGCGGCTTATCGTCCGCCCGGCCGCCTCGCCGAGAATCGAGACGCTAATCAGATCGTCGTCGGCGACGGTCGATAGATCGCAGCTGCCGTGCTGGATCTTGAGCTCCTCGGCTATCTCCAGGCTGGTCTTGAGGCCGATGGCCAGGTCGTTGGTGACGTTGTTGCCGCCGACCGGCAGGACGATCGTCTTGAACGGAGAGCCGTCGAGGAACAGGGCCAGATCTATCGTGCCGGCGCCGATGTCGGCCACGGCAACGCCCAGGTCCCGCTCCGTGTCCGACAGGACGCACTCAGCCGAAGCGAGCGAGGCCGCCACGAGCTCGTCGATCTTGACGTTGGCGGCCTGGACGCACTTGGCCAGGTTCCGGACCGCGGTCGCGCCGGCGGTCACGATGTGGGTCTCGATCTCGAGGCGGATGGCGCTCATTCCGAGCGGGTCCTTGACCCCCTCCTGGCCATCGACGATGAAACCGCGGGGCAGCACGTGCAGGACTTCCCGGTTCGAGGGGATCGAGACGGCCCGAGCGACCTCCAGGGCGCGGTTGACGTCCTCGCGGTTGACCTCGTGCCGGTGGCCGCTGACGGCCACGGCTCCGCGCGAGTTCTGGCTCTCGACGTTCTGTCCGCCGACACCGACGAAAGCCCGATCGATCTGATATCCGGAGAGCCGCTCCGAGTGGTCTACCGCCCCGGCGATGGAGCGGACCGTCTGGTCGATGTTGACCACAACGCCCCGCCGGATCCCGATAGCGGGCACGACCCCCTTGCCGACGATGGTCAGGCTGCCATCTCGGGCCACCTCTCCAATGAGAGCGCAGACCTTGCTGGTGCCTACATCGATACCGACGAGCACTGCTTCGCGTTCCACTCGCTCCCGTCCTCGGTTAGGGCCTCAAGATCGAGGCGTTGCTACTGTTGACCGGCCGACGGCACCTGTCGAATTCGGACTCATTGTCAAGGCTAACCGACCCGGGGGAGACCGGGCAACCCGACCGCGCAGGCCGCACTCGGCGCGGCAGCGGCAGCGGCAGCCTAGCGAAGCGTGACAGTGTCGATGTGGTTCTCGCTTATGTCGGAGACGAGCCGGACCCAAGCCACCTTCGCCTCGCCCCACTGATACAGGGCCGATCGCAGATCCCGCACCTGGGTTGGGATGACAGTCACTTTCCGGACGGTAGGGGCGTAGAAGCCGAACTGGGCCACCCAGCCCGACGGCCCGGAGGTGAGCGTGAAGCCGTTGTCGTCGTCGAGGACGACTGCCAGCGCAGCGGCGTTGCTGCCGACGTCGGCCGGTGTCAGGCCGCCGATGCGGTAGCCGGCGTCCAGACTGATCGGGTCGATGACGCTGCCCAAGCCCAGGCCCGCGTCGCTGGAACGGCGATCGTAGACCACGGGCAGGGCAAGGGCCTCGGGACCGCGGCTGGCGTTCGGATCGGCGGTTGGGGCAGGCGCCAGCGACGGAACCAGCGACAGGTTGGCGGTGGGGGTTGCCGGCGGCTGCGGTGACGGCGATGGCGTCGCCTTGACCGCCTTGGTGGGCGTGGCCTTGGGATTCCTCGTCGGCGTGGGCTTGGGTTTGGGGGTCGGCGTGGGTTTGGGGGTAGGCGTGGGCGTCGGACTCGGGGTCGCCTTGGGAGTCGGGCTTTCGCCGGACGGCGCTTCCCCGGAGGCGGTCTCCTCCGGGGTCGGACTCGCGGCCAGCTCGGTCGGTACCGGCAGCGGCCCGGCCGACGAGGCTATCGGATTCCCGGCCGGGTCTACGAGCCCGAAGAGGAGCCCGTCCTGATCTACGGCGTAGCGCCGATCCCCGATCGCCCAGATGATCCTGGGCTCCCGCTCAACCACCGTCACGACGATCGTGGACGGGAGAACGACCTGGACGCTGGCCGACCTGACGGCCGGCAGCCGGACGAGCTGCTCGGCCGCTCGATCCGTCTGGATCCTGAACAGGTTGGGCGTGTCGGCCACGCCGACGATCGACCCCACGATCTCCTCGCTCGTGAACCTGGCCCCGTGGATCTCCAGAGTCCGGGCGTCGAATGCCGGGGCAGCGCTCACCGCCAACAGACCAGCGGCGCAGGCGACCATCACCAGGCCGGCGAGAACCTGAACCCATCGCAGGGGCGGCCCGGTTCGCCGGACGCGCGTGCGCCGGACCTGCGATCCGGAGCGGCGGAACGGCTGACTCCGATTCATCGCGGGCTCAGCGAGGCAGATCGGCCGTGGTCAGCCGCCTCCGGACGCGTCCGGCATGGCGCTGCTCGGCCAGTTCCACGATCCGCAGGCAGACGGCCCCGAATCCGCCCAGCCCCGAGGCCGCCACCTGCGGGAAGAGGCTGATCGGCGTGAAGCCCGGGACCGTGTTGATCTCGTTCAGATACAGCTCGTCGCCGGCCAGCAGGAAGTCGACGCGGGCGAAACCCTCGCATCCGATGGCCCGATATGCCTTCAGCGCCGTCTCCCGTATCCGTCGGCCGAGGGCCTCATCGACGTCGGCGTGGATCGTCGTCTCCGAGACGCCGTCGCTGTACTTGGCGACATAGTCGTAGAACTCACGCCCCGGGAAGACCTCGCCCGGGCCGAAGACATCGAGAGCCTGCGGGTCGTTGCCGAGGACGGCCACTTCGAGCTCTCGCGGGTGGTCGAGGTAGCGCTCGACGATGACCAGGGTGTCGAAGCGGAAAGCCTCGTCGAGGCATCGGTCTCTCTCGTCTGGGGTGTGAGCAATCGACATCCCGACCGAAGAACCCATCCGCGCCGGCTTCATCATCAGCCGGCTCTCCCCACAACTTTCGGAGAAGGCGGAGAGGCCTTCGAGAGCGCCCCGGCGGTCGACCGCCCAGCGGGCGGCGGTGACCTCCGTCCAGTCGACCACCTTGATGCCGAGGCCTCGCACGAGCCGCTTGTAGAGCGCCTTGTCCATGCCCACCGCCGAGGCCGCGACCCCGGCACCCGTATAGGGCAGGTCGTACGCCTCGAGCAGGGCCTGGATGGTCCCGTCCTCGCCGAAGGGGCCGTGGAGGGCCGGGAAGACGACCGGCAAAGGCTCGCCGCCGGCGATCCACTCGAGGGCCTGGGCCGGGGTTCTGGGGCCTTCCGCCGCGAGCGAGCGCGGGTTGTCGAAGGCTCCCGGGCGCGGCCGGCCCGATGCTGCGGCGGCCGGCATGGACCACCAGCCGTTCAGCAGGTCGATGTACACGCGCTCGACCGACAGTCCGGCATCTGCCAGCGCGTCTGCGATGGCCCAGCCCGAGACGACGGAGACGTCGTGCTCGGCTGAGGGTCCGCCCAGCACCACGACTACGCTCTTCGGGCGTGCAGTGGCTGCCCTCTCCGAACCGTTCCCGCTCGTCATGCCACCTCCGGATGCCAGTCTGACCAATCGCCCATGAATTGGACTTCGTAGACGAGATCCACGCCGAAACGCTCCGCGACGGCGGCCCGAGCACGCTCCGCCAGGCGGCGGACGTCGGATGCGGATGCCGCGCCGGCATTGACGATGAAGTTGGCGTGCGTCTCGCTTATCGCGGCGTCGTTCACGCGCGAGCCCTTGAGGCCGCAGGCGTCGATGAGCCGGCCCGCGGAGTCGCCCGGTGGATTGCGGAAGACGCTGCCGGCGCTTGGCAGGCCGAGCGGCTGGTGTTCGCGTCGCCAACGGCGAATCTCGTCGAGCCGAGCCCGGATCTCGGCTGGCGTGGCGGGGCTCAGGCGGAAGGTCGCGCTGAGGACCAGCTCCGGCCAGACCGCGGCGCCGGCTGCGGTTGTGGCGCCGGCCGCGGTTGTGGCGCCGGCCGTGGTCGCCCCGCCGGCCGTGGCCGCGTCCGAAGCAGCTGCGCCCCCCTCCCCTGCCCGATGCTTGAAGCGGCTGTCTCTATACGCCAGGGTAAGCGCTGCCGCCGGCTCGACAACCTGCCGACCGTTCGCCCTCAGGACCGTGACCGACTCGAGGATTGCGGCCACGTCGGAGCCGTGTGCGCCGGCGTTGGCCCAGACCGCCCCGCCGACCGTACCCGGGATCGCCAGGCCGAACTCCAGTCCGGACAGGCCGGCCCGTTGCGCGAGCGTCGCCGCTCTGGCGAGAGGCAGACCCGCGTCCGCGGTGAGACGGCCAGCCTCGATCCGGCAATCCTCGGCGCGACACAGAATGACCAGCCCCCGAATGCCGGCGTCGCTGACGATCAGATCGCTGCCGCGGCCGATGACGACATGGGGAATCCCTCGACCCCGGGCCAGCCGTACCAGCTTCACCAGGGCGGGGAGATCGTCGACGGTCGCAAGCAGGTCTGCGGGACCGCCGACGCGCATCGTCGTATGCCCGACCATCGGCTCGGCGAGGCGGGCGTGGACGCCGGCCATGCCGCGAATCTCGGCCGCGAGCGTGACCCAGATCGATTCGGCATCCGGACGCGCGGCGCCGGTCACGGCGACGCGTTCCCCGGCCATCGCGCCGCTCCGGCGACTCACCCCGCCACTCCCCGTGAGATGGTCTCGATCCGCCGGGCATCCGGCAGGTCTAGCCTCTCGGCCGCTGCACGGACCAGCTCCGCCACGGCATCCGCGGCTCCGGGCCGCGCCAGCGACCTGGCCGCCGCCGCCATCGCGGCTCGCTCGTCGGGCTGATCGAGGATGGCGGCGGCGGCCAGCAGGGCCTCCGCGTCGAAGTCCCCGTCCTCGATCAGACGGGCCGCTCCCGCGCCAACCATCTCCTCGGCGTTGCGGCGCTGGTGACCGGCGGCATGCGGATAGGGCACTACCACCATCGGCAGCCCGAACGCGGCGACCTCGGCCAGCGTGGAGGAGCCCGCCCGACCGATCACCAAGTCGGCGCCGGCCAGAACCAGGGTCATTTCCTCGTCCAGGTACTTCTCGGGCCGGTAGCGCGCCCGCAGGTTCGACGGCAGGGCATCCCGGCCGGCAACCGCCTGCTCGTAGCCCCCCTCGCCGGTGATGTGGATCACCCGCGCCAGTTCGATCAATCTCGGCAACGCCTCGGCGACCGCCGAGTTGAAGCGCCGGACCTCCTGAGACCCGCCGAAGATGAGAAGCAGCCCGTCGTCGTCCGGGATCCCGAGGGCCGCCCTCGCGTCCTGCCGGTCAACGCCACGCGCATCGCGGATCGGCGTTCCCGTGATGTAGCACGGTCGCCTCCGGCCGAAGGTGCGGCACGTTGCCGCGAACGTCACTGCCAGACAGCCGGCCAGCCTCGCGGTGACGCGAACGCTGCGCCCCGGGACTACGTTGCCGTCCCACATGACCACCGGGATGCGCAGGGCCGAAGCGGCCAGCAGAACGGGCAGGGCAACGTATCCGCCGGTCGTGAAGACCGCGTCGGGGCGGCGCCGGGTCAGGATTGCCATCGCCTGAGGCACCGAGAGCGAGAGGCGCACCGGATCGAGGAGGACGTGCACATCCAGCCCGACCGACCGCAGCGAGCGCAGCAGCAAGCGCCGGAGCGGGATCCCCGTCCCCGGGACGACCTGCGCTTCAAGACCGCGGTGGCCTCCGACCCAGCGCAGCTCAGGCGCGTCGGGCCTAGCCTGCAGCGACCGTGCGACGGCGAGAGCCGGGTATATATGTCCCCCCGTACCCCCGCCCACTATCAGCAGACGCACTAACCCAACCTCGTTCGACTGTTTCGCGAGAGATCGAGAGCAGGATCCCGACGGCGGCGAGACTGACGGTCAACGACGAGCCGCCCGCCGAGACGAATGGCAGCGTGATGCCGGTAACGGGAACTACCTGGACCACGACACCGATGTTGATCAGCGCCTGGAAGCATATCCAAGCTGTGATGCCCGCTGCCATTAGCCCCCCGAACGTGTCCGGGGCGCGGATCGCGGTCCGAATGCCGGCGAAGGCGAATGCGATGAGCAGGCCGATCACTACTGCCCCACCAACAAGTCCCAGCTCTTGGGCAATGACGGAGAAGATGAAGTCGTTCACGTCGCCTGGGACGGCGATTCGCGTGTTCCCGAGCCCGCTACCGAAGAGCCCGCCCGCGCTGAGCGCCTGAAGACCCTGGACGACCTGGTAGCAGGCGCCCCGCGGATCCGCCCACGGGTCCAACAGGCACCGCACGCGGTCGACCGGGTAGTGGCCGACACTGAGCATCAGGAAGATGCCGCCGGCGCCGCCCACGAGCGCCGTGAAGGCCGCATGCAGAAGCTTCGCGCCGGCGATGAAGTAGAGCGAGAAGGCGATGAAGACGATGACGCTGGCAGTGCCCAGATCCGGCTCCCGCACGACCAGAAGCAGGTAGGGCACGACGATGATCGCGAACGGGACGGTCCCCTTCCAGAAACTTCGGATTTCGGTCCCTCGTGTCGCCAGCCAATGCGAGAGGTAGACCACGACAGCCAACTTCGCAACTTCGGCAGGATGGATATCCGGCAGAAACGGGCCGAGGTAGAGCCAGCGGGCGGAGCCGTGGCTGGAGATGCTCAGAGGGCTCGGGATCATGACGATGACCAGCAGGATCAGCGCCAGGACGGCGAGCGGAACGCTGACGATCCGGAAGAAGCGGTAGTCGAGGCGCATGAAGAAGACCATCGCTGCCAGCCCCAGCAGACCGGCGACGATCTGAGGCGCCACGAGCTGGAAGGTGTTCTGGCTCTGTGCGTACGACGGAATCGCCGAGGCCGAATAGACCATCAGGATGCCGATCGCGAACAGGGCGACCACCGCCACCAGGATGATGTAGTCCGGCTCGTGAGCCTCGCGCTTCAGGACTCCGGGATCGCCCAGGACGTTGGCCTCGCGGCTGACCGGGCTCGGGCCGGACTTGCGCCTGACTCGGTCCCGTTCGGGCGGTTGGTCGGGCAGGCTCCAGCGGTCGCGCCGGCCGCTCATCGGGACGACCTCACCGCGCGTTGCTGCTCGGCCAGCGCCGCCACGGCGGCCTTGAAGGCCCGACCCCGCGCGGCATAGTCCACGAACATGTCGAAGCTGGCGGCGGCCGGGCTGAGCAGAACTGTCGCCGGCCCTGACGAACCGGCGGCGCCGCTGGCTTCGAGCAGGTCCCGGGCGATGGCGTCCCCACGGGCAACCGCCTCCTCGAGACTCGTAGCCAGCTCCACGCGCGTCATGCCGTTGCCTCGAAACATCTCCGCCAGTACCGGCCCCGACTCTCCGATCAAGACCGCGGCATCGGCGCGTGCCGCCGCGACGGGTCCCAGCCCGGAGAGGTCCACTCCCTTGTCGCGGCCTCCGGCGATGAGTACGAGCGGACGCGGGAAGGCTCGCAGAGCTGCAATCACGGCATCGGGCTGGGTTCCCTGCGAATCGTTGATGAACTGGACGCCGTCCACCGTCGCGACTCGCTCCAGGCGATGCTCCACTCCGGCGAACCCGGCGGCTGCGCTGCGGATGGCGTCCGGCGCCACTCCGAAGAGCAGGGCCACGGCCACCGCGGCCAGGGCGTTGGAGACGTTGTGCAGTCCCGGGATTGCCAGTTCGTCGACGGGCATGATCCGACCTCGAGGGCCCGTTTCGGCCCGGCCTCCGCCGGCCGCAGCCAGGCGCTCCACGGCCGAGGCCACGATCCAGCCCTCCTCCAGGCCGAGTCCTGCGGCGGCAGGGCGGCCCAGGCGGTAGCTCACCACCGGCGCACGTCCGAGGGAGGCATACGTCGCCACGACCGGGTCGTCGGCGTTGATCACCAGCGCGCCGTTGCCGTCGACGAGCTCGGCCAGGCGTCGCTTGGCCCGCCGATACGCCTCCAGGCTGCCGTGGCGGTCGAGATGATCGGATGTGACGTTGGTGTAGACGGCAACCGTGGTCCCTCGGGAGAGGGTGGGCAGCTGCAGCTCCGAGAGTTCGATGACGACGCGATGCTCGGGCGTCAACTCGGTCATGCACTCCACCAGCGGGACGCCGATGTTGCCGCCCAGGATCGTCGGGTGGACCGGATCCCCCGCCAGCAGCGCCGCGATGAGAGATGAGGTCGTGGTCTTGCCCTTCGTGCCCGTGACTCCGATGGTCGGACAGGGGCACATCCGGAGCACGAGGTCCGCTTCGCTGACCAGTGCCGGAGAACCGGTCGGGTTCGCCAGATGGGCATCCACCACGACCCGGAGCGCGGCTCGCAGCCGGGGCTCAGTGGTCGGGAAGTCCGGGTTGATGCTCGGCGATGTGGCGATCAGGTCGGCCCCCGCCCACGTCCCGGCCGGCTCGACGTCGGGTCCGAGCGCAAGCTCGATGGGGCGCCGCCCGAGGGCTTCGGTCGCGGGAGCGAGCTCGGCGGCCGGCCGGACGTCGTAGACCGTGACCCGACAGCCGGCGTCGGCGAAGAAGCGGGCCAGGGCGATGCCGCTGCGGGCCAGACCCAGGACGGTGACCGAGCGCCCTGCCAGGGAGCCATCGCGGACGCCGGCCGCCGTGAGGCGGTCCAGATCCACGACAGAACGGGTCATCGTCCGCCTACTTCGGTATCGAGGCGACGAAGAGCGTCACCCCGAGCATGCCGGCCAGGGCACCGACGATCCAGAAGCGCATCGTGATCTTCTCTTCGTCCCAGCCGCCCAGCTCGAAGTGGTGATGAAGCGGGGCCATCCGGAAGACACGCTTGCCACGGAGCTTGTAGCTGGCCACCTGGATGATGTCGGACGCGACTTCGAGAACGAAGATGATCCCGATGAGGGGCAGGATCAGGACCTGGCCGGTGATGAGGGCCACCACGGCAAGCATCCCGCCGAGCGATAGCGCCCCGGAATCGCCCATGAAGACCTGGGCCGGATGGACGTTGAACCACAGGAAGCCCAGGATCGCGCCGATCACGATCGCGTTGACCACGGCCAGGTTCTCCTGGGGAGGGTCGTTGAGCAGGGCGATGATCAAGAACGTGATGAACGCGAAGACGAGCGTCCCGCCGGCCAGCCCGTCCAGGCCGTCCGTCAAGTTCACTCCGTTGCTGGCCCCGACGATGGCGAAGATGGCGACCAGGATGAACAGGATCGCCCCCAACTCGATCTTGCGGTCGATCAGCGGGAGCAGGATCGTGTTGGTGATCTCGAAGTTGCCGACGAAGGGGACGCGGACGCCGTTGAAGCCGAAGTGGTTCTGGACGTAGACCGCTACTACGATCGCCACGACCAGCTGCCAGATGATCTTGTGGCGGCCGCGGATGCCGATCCCGGTGCGGGCGTTCAGATAGTCGTCGATCGCGCCGAGCGCTCCGACGATGGCGAGCACGAAGAGGGGCGAGTACGTGGAGGCGTCCAGGGCGTCAAAGACGAATGCCAGACCCAGGATCACAGCGACGATCAGGACGCCCCCCATCGTGGGCGTTCCCTCCTTGACCAGGTGACTCCCGGGCCCGTCCATCCGGATCTGCTTGCCCAGGCCCAACCAGTGCAGCAGCCGGAGGTAGGGCGGCATGAGGATGACCATGCAGGCGAAGGCGAGAAGCAGCCCCTGGATGAACTCGACTCCGTGCTCTTTCACCTGACCTCCTCATCGGTCGGGTGCGCTCCTCCCTGCGCCTCCGTGTCGGCGATCCAGCTCGCGAAGCCCCTCTCAAGCGAATCGACCACCTGCTCGAGCGCGGCCCCCCGCGACGCCTTGACGAGCACCGTGTCTCCCGGCCGGAGCCGGTGCCGCAGGACCGCCAGGGCAGTCTCGCGGTCCGGCACGAGAACGACGCCCTGGCCAAGTCTCGCCGCTCCCGCCGCGATCCCGGCCGCGCCATCGCCCACGACGATCAGCTGGTCCACTACCTGGGCCGCCGCGGCCCCGACGTCAAGGTGGCCGCGTTCGTGGGTTTCCCCGAGTTCGAGCATCTCCCCGAGAACCGCCACGTGGCGGCCGGGCAGCGTGGAGAGCAACTCCAGCGCCGCGAGCATCGAGGCCGGCGAGGCATTGTACGTGTCGTCGAGCACGGTCAGGCCGGGGATCCGGACGATCTGGTCGCGATGCTCCGCTTGCCAGCCGTGGCGCAGGCCGGAGGCTATCCGATCCAGGTCCAGCCCGGCCGCCACCCCGACGGCCGCTGCGGCCAGTCCGTTGTGTACTCCGTGGCGGCCGAGGGCCGGCGTCGACACGCGGACCGCGCCGCCGGGCGCGATGAGCGTGAACCTCATCCCGTCCAGGCCGGCAGACGCCACGTCCTGCGCCCGCACATCCGCCTGCGTCGCGAAGCCGTAGGTGATCGTCCGCGCCGAGGTTCGGGCTCGCATCCCCGCCGCTCTGGCATCGTCGGCGTTGAGAATCGCCGTGCCGTCCGCGGGCAGCGCCTCGACGAGCTCCGCCTTGGCCCGCTCCACGGCCCCGATGCTGCCGATGCGCGAGAGATGGACTTCGCGAACCGCCGTCACCACCCCGATCCTGGGCCGGGCGATGGCCGTCAGCTGAGCGATCTCGCCGCCCACGTACATCCCCATCTCGAGAACGGCCGCTTCGTGCTCCGGTCCCATCCGCAGCACCGTCAGGGGCAGGCCGATCTCGTTGTTGGCGTTGCCTTCGCTCTTGAGAGTGACGAAGCGCTCGGCCAGGACGGCCGCGATCGCCTCCTTGGTAGAGGTCTTGGCGATGCTGCCGGTCACGCCCACCACAAGAGGAGAGAAGCGCGCTCGCCAGGCCGTGGCTACGGCATGGAGCCCCAGGAGCGTGTCCGGCACCGTCACGATGGCCGCGTCCGCCACGCTTGCCACGGCCATGTCGATGCCGGCGCCGGCTGACCAGTCGGCCTCGCGCACGAGCAGGGCGGCCGCCCCGGCCGCGATGGCGTCGCCCAGGAAGCGATGCCCGTCGGTCGTCTCGCCGGGCAGGGCTACGAAGAGATTCCCGGGAGCGACCGCACGCGAGTCGACGGCTGCCCCCCGGATGGGCCTGCTCGACGGGCGGACCAGTCTTCCGCCGGTGGCTGCGGCGATCTCGGCGGCGGTCAGGGCTGGCGGCCCCAAGCCGGGCCGGGACTCCCGGGGTCGGGTGTCGGTCACGTCTCCAGTGTCGCACAGCCGACAGATCACGTTATGGGCCTCCGCCATCAGCCCAGCGACTTGGCTTTCTGTCCGCCGGGCGGCACCGGGCCGTTCTTGTTGGGAGGGATCTGAAGTCCGGTGACCGCGTCGTTCGCGATGCGCCGGAAGAGCTCCGTGGACTGCACGGGCATGGCCAGCACCCCCTGGCTGACCTTCGTGGGCTTCCCCTGGTAGATCACCGCGCCAATGGCCAAGTCCGGCGAGCTGTGTCCGACCCAACCGTAGAAGCTGTAGTCGTAGATGTCGCTCATCCAGTCGCCCTTCCCGTTGTTCAGGGTCGGATCCCAGATCTGGGCGGTGCCCGTCTTGCCGCCCACGAAGTAGCCCGGGATGTAGGTGGACTGCGCGTACGACGGTACCGCCGTGACCACGTGAGTCATCAACCCAGTCAACGAGTCCGAGAGGCCGGAGCTGATGACCTGTCGAGGTGCCGCGCTCGGCGAAGAGACCGCGCCTACGGCGTTGGTCTCGGCGACATGTGGAGTCAGCTCCGTGCCGCCATTCGCCATCACGGAGTAGGCGCGCATCAGCTGGATCGGCGTGACCGCCACGCCCTGCCCAAAGGAGGCATTGGCCAGGTCTATCTGGCTCCAGGGCTCGGACGCAGGATCTCGTACCCAATTGATGCCGCTCACTTCACCGGCCAGGTCCACGCCTGTCTTCTGGCCGATACCGTAGCTCTGCCAGGTCTTGTAGAGCGTTGCCGACGCGGAGTCGACTGTCTTTCCGAGACGGAAGGCGACCTGAGAGGCGCCGACGTTGCGAGACCAGGCGACTATGTCGGCGAAGGTCAACCAGCCCATCGACTTGCGGTTGGCGTCGGCTATCTCCTGCCCGCCCGGCAGCTTCATGACCCCGAAGTCGTTGATCTTGGTCGTCAGGGCGGTCGTCTTGGTCTGGAGGGCGGCCGAAGCCGTGAGCATCTTGAAGACGGAGCCCGGCTCGTAGATCTGAGTGATGATCGGATCCATGAAGAGCCCCGGGTTCTGATCGGCAACCTGCTTATACGCGTTCGCGTCGTACGAGGGATAGCTCGCCTCGGCCAGGATCGCCCCCGACTTGGGATCCATCACGATCGCCGCCACGGTCTTGGCTTTGTCGGCGATCCAGGTGGAGAAGACCTCCTGCTCTACCTGGAGCTGGAGGCCGGCGTCGATCGTCGTTCGGATGTCTTCACCGGGGGCGCCCGGGTCAACCACCGTGGTCCCGGCCGGGCCCGGCCTGTAGGGGTCGACCTCGACCACCTCGGGTCGGCCGGCCAGCAGGGCGTCGTACTGCTGCTCGAGTCCGTACTGGCCCCTTCCGGCCGCGTTGACGAAGCCGAGCACGTGGGCCGCCAGCGACGTACGCGGAGCGCCTCCGGCCTGGGGATAGACCCGTACCGGCGTCGGCTCGAGGGTGACGGTGGGCAGGGCACCGGCCGCCTGACCCTGGGCGATCTCACCGGCAACGTCCGGGTCAATGTCCTTGGCCAGGATGACGTAGTAGCCATCGCCGGTCATGGCCTTGCGCAGGGCGGCCTCATCGTCGCCGGTCAGACCCAGGTAGTCGACCAGGGCGGCGGTATCGCGCTGCCGCTGGTCCTGGGCCACGCCGTGGAGGTCGGCCACAAGACGGTAGCGGTAGATCGTCTCGGCCAGAACGATCGTCCCGGTTCGGTCGTAGATCGTGCCCCGTTTCGCCGGCAGGGATTCCCTTGTGGTGGCGGTCCCGCCGGCCATGGTCGCGAGCCGTTCGCGCTGATTGACCTGCCAGTAGGCCAGGCGCATCACCATGCCGCCCGACAGAAGGGTCAGGACGAGGAAGAGCAGCAGGATGCGGACTCGCGAGTCCGTCCGGCCGAGCATTGGGGCCGCTCCTCAGCGAGCCGGCAGAACGATCGGAGCGGGCAGCTGAGTGAGACCGCCGGAGATCGCCTGTCGACGGATGGCGGACTCGCGGTCGAGCCGGCCGATATCGGAGAGATCCTGCTGCCGCCGAGCCTGAAGCTGCTGATACTCGGCGTTCAGCTGGCCCATGTCGTAGCCGGACGCGTAGACGCGGACGGTCTGTACGAGCGAGAAGAAGCTGAGCAGGAACGCGATCACGATGATTCCGAGTGCCATCCCGAAGACGCGCGGGTGCCGCTTTGTGCGGAAGCCCACACGCGACGGTCGGCGTGGTGAAAGCGGCGCCTGGGGGCGGAGGAGGGGGGTCTCCAGGCGCCGCCGCGGCAAGAACATCGAGCGAGGGCGAGCGCCCTCATAGACGGCCATCAGTCGAGGCCGCGAAACTGCAGCCAGTCACCGGGCGCAGCGCGGCCGGACAGTTCCGCATCCCACCGATCGCCGAGTCCGGGTACCGCCGACTCATCGATCCAGCCAAGGAGACCGGCATAGCGCTCCGTTCGCTCGTGTATCTCGTGCTGGCGGCGTCCGTAGGTCCGGCGGCGGCTGGCCTGGTGTCGCTTGCTCATCGGTTCCTCCTTTCTCGATCACATCTAGGCGGCGACGCGCTCGGCACCCCGGAGACGGGCACTGCGAGAGCGTGGGTTGGTGCGTATTTCCTCCGCGCTCGGCGTACGCGACTTGCCGAGAGAGCGGAGCGCCGGCTGGTGTCCGCAGACGCACACCGGCACCTCCGGCGGGCAGACGCAGCCTCGCTGCTCGGTGGCGATGAAGCGCTTGACGATGCGGTCTTCGAGGGAGTGGTAGCTCAGCACAACCAGGCGCCCGCCCGGCCGAAGCAGCACGAGCGAGGCTGCGAGCCCGGCCTCGAGGGAAGCCAGCTCGTCGTTCACGGCGATCCGAAGGGCCTGGAAGACGCGCGTCGCCGGGTGCGTGCGTCTTCCTTTGGGCGTGGGCACGGCCCGCTCCACCAGCGCCGCAAGCTGCTCCGCTGTCTCCACGGGGGAGTGGCGCCGCGTTTCTACGATCGTCCGGGCGATGCGCCCGGCGAACGGCTCCTCGCCGAAGCGACGGAAGAGGGCCGCCAGCTCGCCCGCCTCCAGCGTCGCAAGCAGGTCGGCGGCCGGCCGGCCGCGGCCGGTGTCGAAGCGCATGTCCAGGCGCCCGCCGGCCCGGAAGCCGAAGCCACGATCTACGTCGGCAAGCTGGTAGCTCGACAGGCCCAGATCCAGGAGAAGCCCGTCCACCTCGCGGAATCCGGCAGCCGGAGCAACTTCGGCCAGCTGGCCGAAGTTGGCCTGCCGCAGGACGACGCGGTCGCCGAAGCGGGCCAGACGCCGGGCACTCCTGGCGATGGCGGCCACGTCGGCATCGAGGCCGAGGAGGCGGCCATCGGGAGCGGAAGCTTCGAGGATCCGCTCGGCGTGGCCGGCTCCACCGAGGGTGGCGTCGAGCTGGAGGCTGCCAGGACGCGGGGCGAGCGTCTCGACGACCTCGCCTGCCATCACCGGCAGGTGCCCTACCTCCCGTTCGGCGCCCCCCTCGAGAGAGCCAGCCGTGGCCATGTCACCGGCCGCCACTTCGAGCGGAACGCGTCGTGATTCCTTGTGGCTCATATCAGATGACCAGTCCGGACATCTGGGCAGCCAGGTCGCGGGGTGAGTCCACCGGCTGCTGGGATTCCGCCCAACGTTCCGGATTCCAGACCTCGACGTGGTCCCGCTGGCCGACGACCAGCGCTTCGCTCCCGAGGCCGGCCCACTCGCGGATCGATGCGGGCAGGACGACTCGGCCCTGGGCGTCCGTCTCGAGATCGAAGGCGTTGGAGAAGATGAAACGCGAGAGTCTTCGGGCCTTGTCGTTGGCCAGTGGCAGGGCCGCGAGCTTGGCGGCGAACTCGTCGAAGGAGTCACGGGTGAAGATGGCGGCGCAACCGTCCATCCAGTTGGCGAGGACGGCACCCTCGTCGAGTTGCAGGCGGAACTTGGCCGGTATTGCCACCCGGCCCTTCGCGTCTACAGTGTGTGTGTACCTGCCCCGGAACATAGGACCGTCGCTCTTCCGATTCGTTCTCGTGGCGGCTATTACCGCCGCGGAGGCGCATCTCCGACTCTGGCGCCGCTGGCAGCGTGGAATCACCACGATTCCCCACTGAGTGCCACTGGGATGGATCATACACCCACTTCAGTGACCGTCAACGGACATTGATGGGAATCTCGGCCACCGGTCCACCGGCGCATCAACTGGAGTGGCGGGGCACGTCGAGACTCGCGGAAGCCTCACAATCGAGCCGCCGGCCGCCGCGCACAGGAGCGAGGGAAGATCAGATGCTGATCCTGGCCATCGAACGGCCCATCCCGGGCGTCGCAGACGCCCAGTTCACCCCCGACCTGGCAGCCGCGGAGGCGCGTCGGGCCTGGGAGCTATACCAGGCCGGCACGTTCCGGGACCTCTACTTCCGAGCCGATCAATCGTCGGCCGTGCTCGTGCTGGAGTGCGACGACGTCTCCGCGGCCCGTGCGGTCCTGGCGTCGCTGCCGCTGGTAGCCCACGGCTTGACCGAATTCGAGGTTCTGCCGCTGCGGGCCTACCCGGGCTTCGAGCGTCTTTTCGCGCCGGGCGCCCTATCTAGCGAGTGACGCTGATGCAGGGCAGCGCGGCCGCGGACGGGCCCGGGATGTAGCGCGCGACCCAGGCAGCGAGCTCGCAGGAGAGATCCTCGGCGAGCTGTGGGCTGGCGCCGTCGCGTTCGAACGACAGACGGAAGGCGGCCATGATCTTGATCAACTCGGCGCGGGAACTCCCGGTCCACTCGAGGGCCGGGCAGGAGCCGCGGAGGCGGCAGTCCTCTTCCTGCGAGAAGTGCCGGACGGAGTAGTCTCCGAAGTCGCGAAGCGCGCGTTCAACCACAGAGCGCTCGCTTCCGGTCTCGATCGTCGCGACCAGGAGGTCGGCCCGCTCCACGAGGGCACGTCGCTGCGCATCAAGCAGCGGGGCGCCGGTCTCCATGCTCGGCTGCCACCCGATCGACATCCCGTAGCTCCTTCATCCTGATCAATTTGCGACCTGTGCCCTGCCCTATCAGCGAAGGCGGCGGGCCCTCCGTATCAGGCCGCGAAGAGCTTATTGCCGGCCAGTGCCATTGGACCCGCCAAAACGTGACCGGCTCACTGCGGGTTCCGCCGAGCGGGTAGGGCGACGCACCACCCGTCGCGTGGTCTGTGCTCCTGGGGCCGCCATCCACCTGCGCCGCTCTTCGGGCGGCGTGCTACCTCGTTGGCGGCGGGATCTTCAGCTTGTCGCCCGGGTGGATGACATCGGAGCTGCCCATCGACGGGTTCAATTGGTGGATCTTGGCCGTGGACACGCCGAAGAAGGTGGCGATGTTGGGAAGAGTGTCCGCGACCGCGGATCCGTTCTGGCCCGCTCCCCTGACCGTGTAGACGTAGCAGCTGGGCTGGTCCGTGCAGGGCACGACCAGGCTCATGCGGGAAGCGGTGGCTCCGGGCGGCCACGAGCTCGTGGGAGCGGGCGTGGGGGTGTGCGTGGGAGTCGGGGCGGGCGTCGGCGTGCGAAGTGGGGTCGGGGTCGCGGAAGCGGCCGGCGTCGGGGACGGGCTCGGCGGTGGGGTGGCTGTCGGGGTGGGCGTGGCGGTCTCAGACGGCGACGGCGAAACGATGGCTGCCATCTGGGTCGGATGGCTGGCGCCGCCGAACGGCAGCACGCCGAGGATCGGACCCGTCAGCAGTATCCCCAGCGCCGCAATCACCAGGACGACCGCGGCGACGGTCATCACTGGAAAGCCGGCCTTCTCCTCTTGCGCGGCCGCGGACGCGGTGCCCTCGTTCGCCAGGAGCGTGCCTCTCACGTAGCGCGGGCAGCTGACGTGGACTCGCTGCAAGCACACCAACTCCTGCTGGCGCAGAGAGAGCGGCAGCGGGTCGCCGAAGGCGGCGCAGCGGTGCGTCGGCACGGCCGTTTCCTGTGCGTCCGCCAGCCGGCCGTCCGCGCCGACGCTGCGGAGGAAGTGGCAGCGCGTCGGTCCGGGTGCGGACGGGGCCGGGTCGGACCACGGTCGGAATCGAGGCCCGAGGTCGACCGATTCCGCGGCCGTGCCGGGTGGAACGACGGGCGGGGTCCCGGGCGGGGTTCCGGCTGGAACGACGGGCGGGGTCCCGGGCGGGGTTCCGGCTGGAACGACGGGCGGGGTTCCAGGCGTCGCGCCACGATCACCGGGGCCGCCGCCGATGAGCTCCCCGGAGATGAGCGCTTCGTCGCCTCCGTCGGGCGGCAGGCCTCGGGCGACGCGAGCGCGTCCAAGCCTCATCTGTTCTTCGTCGGGCGGTGTCCGGCCCACCGTCCCGTCTCTACGCTCCGAGCCTTCGTCTGCCTCCACGACCTCTCCCTGCCCCAAGCCTACGCCCGGCAGGTACAGCCAGGCAGCCGATGTCGCGGAGTCTAGTACCTTTCGAGGGTTGCCGTCCCCTAGTCTCGGTGGTAGCCTCCCGCCTCTCGGAGGTCATCTCCCGTCCCATGGCAATGCTTCAGCCCGTAACCGACCTACCGCCGCTGGCCGCGACTACGACCGCGTCCCGGATACGGCGCTGCACATTCCGCCGCCTGAGCCGGGTCGCCGCCAACCCCGAATCCGGATACGAGGTCAGCTGCCTGTATCCCGACAGACGAGTGCCGCTGCCGCTCGGGGCCATGGAATCGAGCATCGACATCTGCCGGGCCTGCACGGCCAGCCACATCTTCCGACCGGACGAGGACTGAAGCGCCTTCAGCGCTTCAGTTTGGGAGAATCGGCCTTCAGCGATTCTCAGGCAAGCCCCGGCCGCGCGGCCGCCACGCGGCGGCGCTGGCCCTCGGACTTCAGGATTGGCGGCGAGCCGGCCTGTAAGCCGAGTTCTGTACCGCGACTCACGTCGCGGCGACGATCATCCATCTCTGGCCGCCGGTTGCCCGACGGCTCAAGCGGCCGACCCGAGGACTGGGCAGCGCGACCTCTTCCGCTCGAACGCCCGGTTGCCCGAACTTCCGAACCGCGTCCTCCTATTTGGCCTTGCTCCGGGTAGAGTTTGCCGCGTTTCACCTACCGCGCTCGAGTTGCCTCGGGCCCGGCTACGTCTCTGTGGCACTGGTCCTCGCCTCGCGGCGGACGGGCGTTACCCGCTACCCTGCGCTGAGGAGCTCGGACTTTCCTCGCGCCATCGGCTTTCGCCGAGGGCGCGCGATCATCCGGCCGACTCGCCGAGGCGGGATTGTAGTCCAGTCTCAGGTTCGCGCCAAACTGCGAGGCGCTCCAGTGCCGGAGGAGAAGATGGACCGTGACCCTGAAGCCGGCTCGGGCGGAGGCCCGATCCGTATCCGGCGCGCCCTTCCGGCCGATGCGCGAGCCATCGCGGAGGTAGCCGTCCGTGGCTGGCAGACGGCCTATCGCGGCTTGATGCCGGACGACTTCCTGGCCGGGCTGTCGGTGGCCGGGCGCGAGGCGGCGTGGCGGGAGATGCTCGATCGCGACGCCGACGGCGGCATCCCCGCCTGGCTCGCCCAGCGCGACGGCCGGGCGGTGGGCTTCGTGAGCAGCGGCCCGCCAAGGGACGAGGACGTCCCACCTCCCGCCGCGGAGTTGTACGCCATCTATGTCCTGACGGAGGAGTGGCGGAGTGGCATCGGCCGCTCCCTCGTGCAGACGGCTCTTGCGCACTGGCGCGAACGCGGCGCCGCGCAACTCGTGCTGTGGGTGCTGGAGGCCAACGCGCCGGCACGCGCCTTCTACGAGGCGATGGGCTGGCGGCCGGACGGCACTCGGCAGCAGCTGGAGATTGCCGGTACCAGCCTGGCCGAAATCCGCTACCGCCTGGAGACCGGCCGCTCCTTCGCTTAGCACGTCGTAGGATTGGCATCCGCCGGCGTATCGGACGCGGGCACGCCAAGCCGGGAGCGAACGATGGGTGCGAAGAGCAAGAAGGGCGCTTTTCGGGACCTTCTGGGCGTGAAGCCGGGCGAGAAGGTCGACCTCGCGCGCTTCGACTGCGGCGCGACATTCGGTCGCCAGAAGGACGAGGCCGAAGCCACCCTGGCCGCGAACCTGACCCGCCTGACGGACCTCCAGGAGCGTATCTACGCCGAGGCGAAGCACGCCGTCCTAATCGTCCTCCAGGGAATCGACGCCGCCGGCAAGGACGGCACCATCTCGGTCATCGCCGGGGCGTTCAACCCTCAGGGCACGCCGGTCACATCGTTCAAAGTGCCCACGCCGGAGGAGCTCGCCCACGATTTCCTGTGGCGCGTTCACACCGCCGTCCCGGGCAAAGGCGGGATCGGGATCTTCAACCGCAGCCACTACGAGCAGGTACTCATCGTCCGCGTTCACAACCTGGAGCCTGAGGCGCGCTGGAGGAACCACTACCGCGAGATCCGAGATTGGGAGCGGATGCTCACAGACGAGGGGACGACAATCCTCAAGTTCTTCTTGGCCATCGACAAGGATGAGCAGCGAACTCGCTTCCAGGAAAGGATCGACGACCCGACCAAGCGCTGGAAGTTCAAGACGGCCGACATCGCCGAGCGCAAGCTGTGGGACGACTACACGGCCGCCTTCGAGGAGATGCTCTCGGAGACAAGCACCGACTACGCTCCCTGGCACCTGGTGCCGTCGAATCGCAACTGGCTGCGCAACGTAGCGGTCAGCGAGATCGTCGCCGACGCTCTGGACGAGCTGAACCCTCAGTATCCGGATGCCGAAGCCGGCGTCGAGGGACTCAAGATCGTCTAGCCCCTCACGGAGGCCGTCGGAACGGACGGCTAGGGTCGAACCACCACCGCCCGCTGCCCGCCGGCCTGGACCCGATCGATCGCCTCGTTGCAGAGTGCATCCGCCTGCTTGTTCTGCGCCCTGGCGACGTGCGCCGCCGACCAGTTCCCGAACCGGCCGAGGCGGGCACGGGCTTCGGCGTGGAGCGGGATCAGCTTGGCGTCCTTCACCCGCCAGCGGCCGTGGAGCTGCTCGACGATCAGCTTCGAGTCGAGGAGCATGTCGACCTCGCTCGCCCCCAGCTCCTCGGCGAGCGCGAGTGCGCGCAATACGGCCGAGTACTCGGCCACGTTGTTCGTCTGCACGCCCAAGTACTCCGAGATCGACGCCAGTGGCAGGGCATTGGGGCGACGCGCCCCCGGCGAGGCCGCGTCTATCAGGACGGCGCCCAGCGAGGCCGGGCCGGGGTTGCCGCGTGCGGCGCCGTCGGTGCGGACGATCAGCCGCAGGCCGGCCGGGGCCACGGCATCCGCGTCCGCTCCGGAAGCAGCATCCGACCCCTCCCCTGCCCCGGCTCCGACCGAGTGCCAGAGGGAATCCCAGCCGCTATCCCCGTCGCCGCTCAGCCTCGTCGCCCCACGATCGCCGACGAGACTTCCAGGATCGCCCTCGTGATGTTGATGCCGCGAGGGCAGGCGTCGACGCAGTTGAAGATCGTCCGGCAGCGCCAGACGCCGTTCTCGTCCGCCAGGATCTCAAGCCGTTCGGCGGCGCCTTCATCACGGGAGTCGAAGATGAACCGGTGGGCCTGGACGATCGCGGCCGGGCCGACGTATTCGGGTCTCGCCCAGAACGAGGGGCAGGCGCTGGTGCAAGCGGCGCACAGGATGCATTTCGTGGTGTCGTCGTAGCGGGCCCGGTCCTTCTGAGTCTGGAGCCGTTCGCGCTCGGGCTCGGGCTGGTCGTTGATCAGATACGGCTTCACCGAGCGGTACTTGCCGAAGAAGCCGCTCATCTCGACGATGAGGTCCTTCACCACCGGCAGGCCCGGCAGCGGGGCGACCGAGATCTTCTTGCCCAGCTGGTCGACCCTGATCCGGCATGCCAGCCTGTTGCGGCTGTTGATGAGCATCGCGTCGGAGCCGCAGATACCGTGCCCGCAGGAGCGGCGGAAGCTGAGCGAGCCGTCATTCTCCGCCTTGACCTTGATCAGGAGGTCCAGGACGCGGTCCATCGGGTCGGCGGCGACCGCGTAGGTCTCCCAGTGGGGCGCCTTGTCGCGCTCTGGGTCGTAGCGGAGGATGCGCAGATCGACGTTCATCGGGCGACCTCAGTACGTCCGCGGCTTCGGTTCGAAGCGGGTAATCGAGACGTCCTTGTAGCGGAGCGTCGGGCCGTCCGTACCTCGATAGGCGAGAGTGTGCTTGAGCCATTTCTTGTCGTCGCGCTCGGGGTAGTCCTCGCGTGAGTGGGCTCCGCGGCTCTCCGTCCGAGCAAGCGCACCCGAAACGGTGGCGTGCGCGATGTCGAGCAGGTAGCCGAGCTCCCGGGCTTCGATCAGTTCGGTATTGAAGACCGATCCGCAATCGGTGATCGAGATCCTGTCGTGGCGGGCCTCGAGCTCCCGGACCCTGGCAAGGGCAGCCGTAAGCATTTTGCCGTCGCGGTACACGCCGACCTTGTCCATCATCACGTCCTGCAGGTCGGTGCGGATTGCGGCCGCGGACTCGCCGCTGCTCGGGCGCGTGCGGATCGCCTCGAGCTCGGCCCGAACCGCCTCCACGGCGTCGGGTATAGGCCGTGGCCGCTCCACGCCGCCGGCGTAGCGCGCCATCTGACGCCCGGCGCGCCGCCCGAAAACGAGGAGATCGACGAGGGAGTTGGTGCCCAGGCGATTGGCCCCGTGAACGCTGACGCAGGCGCACTCGCCCGCCGCGAAGAGTCCCGGCACGACCGTGCTCTTCTCGTCGCGCGTGACCTCGGCCGAGACGTTGGTCGGGATCCCGCCCATGGCGTAGTGGGCCGTGGGCTGCACCGGGATCGGCTCCGTGAGCGGCTCCACTCCCTGGTAGATGCGGGCGAAGTCGGTGATGTCCGGTAGCTTCTCCTCGATCACCTTGCGGCCGAGGTGGCGTACGTCGAGGTAGAGGTAGTCCTTGCCACCAATGCCGCGGCCGGCCCTGATCTCCTGGTACATCGCCCGGCTGACCATGTCGCGCGGGGCAAGTTCCATCAGTTTGGGAGCGTAGCGCTCCATGAAGCGCTCGCCCAGATCGTTCAGGAGCGTGCCGCCCTCGCCGCGAGCCGCCTCCGAGAGCAGGATGCCGATCCCTACGATCCCGGTCGGGTGGAACTGGAAGAACTCCATGTCCTGGAGGGGGATGCCGTGGCGATAGCACAGGGCCACGCCGTCGCCGGTAAGGCTGTGGGCGTTGGACGTGATCCGGAACATCCTCCCGAAGCCGCCGGTAGCCAGCAGGACGGCCTTGGCCCGGAAAGTGTGCAGCTGGCCGTCGGCAAGACGCTGGGCCACGACTCCGGCCGCGCGCCCCCCGGCGTCGGGCTCGCCGCCCTCGAAGAGCAGGTCCACGACCCCGAACTCGTCGAAGAACTTGACGCCGTGCTTGATGCACTGCTGGTAGAGCGTCTGCAGGATCATGTGGCCCGTTCGGTCGGCCGCGAAGCAGGCTCGCCGGACCGGCGCTTCGCCGTAGTTGCTGGTGTGGCCGCCGAAACGACGCTGGTCGATCTTGCCGTCGGGCGTGCGATTGAACGGCAGGCCCATGTGTTCGAGCTCGATGACGGTCTCGATCGCCTCCCGAGCGAGCACCTCCGCGGCATCCTGGTCGACCAGATAATCGCCACCTTTGACGGTGTCGAACATGTGCCACTCCCAGTGGTCCTCTTCGAGGTTCCCGAGAGCGGCGCAGACGCCCCCCTGAGCGGTGCCGGTGTGAGAACGGGTTGGGTAGAGCTTGGTCAGGACGGCGGTGTTGACGCCCTCGCGAGCCAGCTCGAGAGCGGCCCACAGGCCGGCGCCGCCGGCGCCCACGACGATCGCATCGAACGGGTAGTCCATCGCTAGACCGGCTGGATGTTGGCGGTCATGACGACCAGGGTGCCCAGGACGAAGACGACGATGCCGACGATCGACAGCGCCATCAAGGCCAGGGTCCGCCGGCCGCCCTGCAGGTAGTCCATAGTCACCGTTCGGATGCCCAGGAAGGCGTGGCTGAGAACGACAATCAGGAACAGCCAGTCGAAGCTGCGGATCGCGATGTCGTCCCAGCGGGCGCTGATAAAGCCGCTCTTCTCCTGAGCGGGGTCGAACAAGAAGTGCATCACGCTGAAATGCGTCAGCGCCAGCACGAAGAGCGCGACTCCCGAGAGCCGCATGTAGTACCAGGCGGCAAGCTCGAAGCCACCGCTCTGCGGGCGAGGTCGGCCGGATCGCGAATACAGAGCCATCTCTCGCCTCCCCTACGCGCCGAAGATGGGCTTGAGGATGATGATCGCGGCCGGCACGCCCGCCACCGCGAAGATCACCCAGTTCGCATACCAGATCTGCTTGTGGTAGGCGGTCAGGCGCGGCCAGAAGTCCATCAGCAGGATCCGGATGCCGTTGAGGGCGTGGTACAGGAGCGCGCCGCCGAGCAGCACTTCCAGAATCCGCCCGAGCGGGCTGGCGTAGAACTTGAGCAGGTCGTCGTACACGCTTGGGTTGCCGCCCGACAGGTAGATGTCGAAGACGTGGAGCAGCACGAAAGCCCAGATGGCGATCCCCGAGATGCGATGGAAAGCCCAAGCCACCATCCCCTCGGAGCCGCGATAGCGAAGAAGCATGCAGCCTCCCGAACGCTGTCTGTCGGGGTGGACCCGATCGGAAGCCTGGCCAATCAGGCCGTGGCGGCCAGCTAAGCCAACCGCTTAACTATCGCATCTGCGTAGTCGCTCGTCCCGGCCGTCCCGCCAAGATCGTACGTGACCGTACGGCCCTCGACGAGGACCGACCGGATCGCATCTTCGACTCGCCCGGCCGCGGCCTGCTGGCCGATGTGCCGGAGGAGCAAAACGCCTGAGAGCATGAGCGCCGTTGGGTTGGCCTTGTTCTGGCCGGCGTACTTGGGCGCCGAACCGTGGACCGCCTCGAAGACGGCCGCCTGCGGACCGATGTTGGCCCCGGGGGCCACGCCCAACCCGCCGACCAGACCGGCCGCCAGGTCGCTGATGATGTCGCCGTAGAGATTGGGCAGGACGAGCACGTCATACAGCTCGGGCTTCTGGACGAGCTGCATGCACATGTTGTCGACGATACGGTCCTCGAAGGCGATCTTGCCCTCGTACTGCGCGGCGATGGTCCGGCAGCTCTCCAGGAAGAGGCCATCGGAGAGCTTCATGATGTTGGCCTTGTGGACCGCCGTGACCTTGCGGCGGCCGTTGGCAACGGCGTATTCGAAGGCGAAGCGGGCGATCCGCTCGGAGGCCGCCCGGGTGATGATCTTGATGCTCTCGGCCGCGTCCGGGCCGACCATGTGCTCGATGCCGGCGTAGAGATCCTCGGTGTTCTCGCGAACGATGACGAGATCCACGTTCTCGTAACGGGTCCGCAGGCCGGGGATCGACCGGACCGGCCGGAGGTTCGCGTAGAGGCCGAGCGTCTGGCGCAGAGCCACGTTGACGGAGCGGAATCCCTCGCCGACCGGCGTCGTGATGGGTCCCTTGATGGCGACCTTGTTGCGCAGGATCGAGTCGAGGACGTATTGGGGGAGAGGGGTCCCCTCCTTCGCCATGACCGCCTCTCCGGCTTCGACGACCTCCCAATCGAAGTCGACACCGGAGGCGTCCAGGACCCGCCTGGTTGCCTCGGCCAGCTCGGGGCCGATGCCGTCTCCCGGAATGAGCGTCACTGTCTTGGCCATGGCGGAATTCTAGCCGCATGGTCGGGCGCACCGCAGGTGGCCGGGCGAAGCATCGGCGACGCGCCGTGGAGATTCCCGGCTGCAGGCGATTCGTCGCCGCCGTGGGCGCCGGCAAGTGTGACTCGGTCCGCGATTGCACAGGCGCCGTCGGCGCTGCCCCCTGCTACGATCGAGTCCCTCGCGCCGGGGATCGCCGCCAACTCGGTTTCCGCCCCGGCGCCGTCTCAACATCGGGAGTGGCCGGCGTGAAGATCCAGGAAGCCGACGCAAAGTCGCTGCTGCTCGCCCAGGGATTGCCCGTTCCGCCCTGGGAGGTGGCCCGAACCGCCGAGGAGGTGAAGGCCGCGGCGCAGCGGTTCCTCGATGCAGGGGCCGGTCGCGTCGTAGTCAAGGCCCAGGTCCTCGTGGGCGGCCGCGGCAAGGCGGGCGGCGTCAAGCTCGCGTCCACTGCGCAGGAAGCCTCGGAAGTCGGCAGCCGCATCCTCGGCATGGACATCAAGGGCATCACCGTTCGGAAGGTCCTCGTCGGAGCGGCCGCCGAGATCGTCAAGGAGTTCTACCTCGGCGCGATCATCGATCGGGCCAGCCGCCGGATCGTGCTGATGGCCTCGGCCGAGGGCGGGGTGGAGATCGAGGAAGTGGCCCGGCAGAACCCCGGCGCCATTCACCGCGTCTCCGCCGATCCTCTGCTCGGCCTGCTTGCCTTCCAGGCTCGAAGCCTGGGCCTGGCCGTCGGCCTGCGCGATCCCCTGCTGAACCAGTTCGTGGTCATCGCCGAGGGGCTGTACGCGACCATGAAGGCCAACGACGCGGATCTTGTCGAGGTCAACCCGCTGGCGGTGGTGGCTGAGACGGCCGCGGACGGCACGCCACGGGAACGGTTGGTCTGCCTGGACGCCAAGATCACCCTGGACGACTCCGGACTCTCGCGCCATCGCGGGCTGGAGGCTCTGCGCGACCTGGACGAGGAAGACCCGACGGACGCGCAGGCCCGGAAGCTGGGTATCAACTTCATCCACCTGGACGGCTCGATCGGCTGCATGGTCAACGGGGCCGGCCTGGCCATGACCACGATGGACCTCGTCAAGCACTTCGGAGGCGAGCCGGCCAACTTCCTGGACGTTGGCGGAGGCGCCCGCCACGAGACCGTACGCGGGGCGATGGAGCTGATCCTCGCCGATCCCAAGGTGAAGGCCATCCTGGTCAACATCTTCGGCGGCATCACCCGCGGCGACGAGGTTGCCGCGGGGCTGATCGAGGCTCGAGCGCAGCAATCCCGCGCGGTGCCCATGGTCGTCCGGATCGTCGGCACGAACGCGGCCGAAGCGGCCCGACTGTTGCAGGAGGCTCGGTTCGAAACGGCGACCTCGCTCGACGAGGCGGCCGAGAAGGCGGTTGCGATGGCGAAGGGGGCGGCGCGATGAGCATCCTCGTCGGAGGCGACACACGCCTCGTGGTCCAGGGCATCACCGGCCGCGAGGGCGAGTTCCACACTCGCGCCTCGATGGCTTACGGGACCAAGGTCGTGGCCGGCACTCGGCCGGGCAAGGGCGGCCAAACGGCGATAGACGGCACGGTGCCGATCTTCGACACGGTCGCGCAGGCCGTGGAGGCAACCGGCGCCAACACGTCGGTCATCTACATCCCGGCCTCGGGCGCTCCGGACGCCATCCTCGAGTCCGTAGACGCCGGCATCGGAACGATCGTCTGCATCACCGAAGGGATCCCGGCGCTGGACATGATTCCGGTGGTCGAGGCCGTCCGGCGGGCCGGGGCCAGACTCATCGGACCCAACTGCCCCGGCGTCACGTCGCCCGGCCGGGCCAAAGTCGGCATCATCCCGGCATCGATCCATGTGCCCGGCCGCGTCGGCGTGGTCTCCCGGTCCGGGACGCTCACGTACGAGGCGGTCCAGGCGATGACCGACGCCGGCATCGGGCAGTCCACGTGCGTGGGCATCGGCGGCGATCCGATCATCGGCACCACCTTCCTCGACGTGCTACGGCTCTTCCACGACGACCCCGAGACCGAGGCGATCGTCATGATCGGCGAGATCGGCGGCTCAGCCGAGGAAGAGGCCGCCGCCTACGCGATCGAGCACTTGCGCGGCGTCCCGATGGCGGCCTTCATCGCCGGCCGGACCGCGCCGCCCGGCCGTCGGATGGGCCACGCCGGGGCGATCATCTCCGGTGGTTCGGGAACCGCCGCCGAGAAGATCGCTGCGCTCGAGGCGGCCGGGGTTCGAGTGGCCGATTCGCCCACTCAGCTACCGAAGCTGCTCCTCGAGGCCGGCTTCCGCCCGTAGGCTTCGGCGGCTGACAGAGAAGGGAGGCGATCGTGGGGGTTCTGATGGATCTGATCGCCGGCGACGCACGCGAAATCCTGCTCGCGATAAGCGTCGACGACTGGGCCGGTCTGCGCGATCGCTCTCGCTTCGTGGCCTACATCTCTCTCGGAGGCGGGCTGGACCTGACCTGGCTCGACCTTCTAGCCCTGGCGGCACGCGAGACGATCGGCGGCGAGTCGCCCGGACCGTTCACCCTCGCCACGCACTCGCTGAAGAGCCGGCTCGGCGACGTAACCGAGAGGACCGTGGAGCGAGTCGACCCGCACTGGATCGACGCGGTGGCGCGACTCCCCGAAAGCCGGGTCGACCGGATCGCCGCGCGCTGGATCGAGCTGCTCGACTGCGAAGGCTGCGCGATCGATGTGGAGGAGAAGCCGATGCTGCGCGAGCTGACCGGCGATCTGATCGACTTCTGTCGCCGCGCCGAAGGCGCCGAGGACGTTCTCTTCGCCTGGTCGCTCTAGTCCGATCGCGGCGACGGCAGCTGAGGCAGCCCCGATCAGTAGCCTAGTTTCGTCCAGGCAGGGCCGCCCGGAGCTTCGATCAGCTCGACCAGGACGCCGTGGCAGCTCTTGGGGTGGACGAACGCGACGGGGCCTTCCCCGCCCTTTCGTGCCTCCGTGTCGATCAGCTGCAGACCATCGGCGGCGAGCTTGTCCAGCGCAGCCTGGATATCCGGCACCTCGAAGCAAACGTGATGGAATCCCTCACCCTTCGCCTCGAGGAAGCGTGCTACCCCGGTCGTGTCGTCGTCCGGCTGGACCAACTCGATCTTGACCTCGCCAACGGGGAGGAAGCCGATCGTCACGCGGTCGAACGGGATCGGCGTAACCGCGTCGACCGTCAGCCCGAGCTCGTCACGATACAGGTCGAGCGCGGCATCCAGGCTTCGGACTATGACGGCCACGTGGTGGATCCTCCCGATCCCAAGGCCCTGGGGAAGTGCTGACTTGAGCTGATCCATTACTCTCCTGCGACTGGCGGGTTGCTGCCGGACCGGACAGGCGTTCGATGCGCTCACGCGGCTCGATCGCCCGTCGTGGCGCCATGGTACGAGAACCGGGATCGCGCGGCGAACACGGATGGGTCCGACCTCGAGGAGGCTGCGCCGCATCTAGCAGCTGCTAGCAGCTGCCAAGCATGCTTGGTGGGCCGGCCACTCGTAGCTGCCCGCAGCTGCCAACCTCGGCCAAGTCCCGGGGCCGTACAGCTGCCCGCAGCTATCCGTCGGGTCTGGCGTCGGGGCCGCGCAGCTGCCCGCAGATATCCGCCGGGTCTGGCGTCGGGGCCGCGCAGCTGCCCTCGTCTAGACCGTGATCAGCTCGCGGTGCTCGCCCCAGACGCCTCTCAGCCGATCGCAGATCTCGCCCACGGTCGCATAGGCCTTCACCGCATCGATCATCGGGGGCAGCAGGTTCTCCTCGCCTCGGGCACACTCCTCGAGCCGGCGCATGGAGGCCTCCCAGGCAGCGGCGTCCCGCTGGGCCCTCACCTTCTGGACGCGTGCCACCTGGCGCCGCTCGCCCTCCGGATCGATCCCCTGCAGGGGCGGCGTCGAGGTCTTCTCGTCGCGGAACTTGTTGACGCCCACGACGACCTTCGAGCCGTTCTCGATGGCGCGCTGGACCTGATACGAAGACTCCTGGATCTGGCGCTGCTGATAGCCCGCCTCTATCGCCGCCAGGGTTCCGCCCAGGGCCTCGATCTCGGCCAGGTAGTCGTTCGCGGCGGCTTCGAGTTGATTCGTCAGCGCCTCGACGAAGTAGCTGCCCGCCAGCGGATCCGGAGTCTCCGTGACCCCGGATTCGTAGGCCAGGATCTGCTGGGTTCGGAGAGCGAGGCGAGCCGCTTCCGCGGTCGGCAGCGCCAGGGCCTCGTCCCGGGAGTTTGTGTGGAGGCTCTGGGCCCCCCCCAGCACCGCGGCCAGGGCCTGAACCGTGGTTCGGACCACGTTGTTGTCGATCGACTGGGCAGTCAGTGATGAGCCGGCGGTCTGGACGTGGAAGCGGCAGGCCATGGAGCGCGCGTTGGCGGCTCCGAAGCGCTCCTTGACGATCCTGGCCCACATCCGACGGGCGGCCCGGAACTTCGCCACCTCCTCGAATAGCTCGCTCCAGGCAGCGAAGAAGAAGCTCAGGCGATCGGCGAATTCATCGATGTCCAAGCCGCGGCTAAGCGCAGCCTCGACATAGGCGATGCCGTCCGCGAGGGTGAATGCCAGCTCCTGCGCGGCCGTAGCCCCGGCCTCCCGCATGTGGTAGCCGCTGATGCTGATGGTGTTCCAGCGGGGCAATTCCTTGGAGCAGAACTCGAAGATGTCCGTCACCAGGCGCATGGAGGGGCGCGGCGGGAAGATGTAGGTGCCGCGGGCGATGTACTCCTTGAGAATGTCGTTCTGGATCGTACCGCTGACCTGGGGCCGCGCCACTCCCTGCTTCTCGGCCGCAGCCACGTACAGCGCGAGCAGGACGGCCGCGGAGGCGTTGATCGTCATCGACGTGCTCACGGTGGCCAGGGGCAGACCGTCGAGGAGAACCTCCATATCGGCCAGCGAGCTGATTGGGACGCCCACTCGCCCAACCTCACCCTCAGCCTGCGGCGCGTCCGAGTCGTAGCCCATTTGCGTTGGCAGGTCGAACGCCACCGACAGCCCGGTCTGGCCCTGCTCCAGGAGGTATCGGAATCGGCGGTTCGTATCCTCGGCCGTGGAGAAGCCGGCGTACTGGCGCATAGTCCACAGTCGGCCGCGGTACATGGTTGGCTGGACGCCGCGCGTGTACGGGTACTCACCCGGGCGGCCAAGATCGCGATCTTCGTCCAGGCCGGCCACATCGGCCGGTGTGTAGAGATCCTGGATCTCTATTCCGGACGTGGTAAGGAAACGCTCCTGGCGCTCGGGAGAGCGAGAGACGGCGCGAGCCCGCGTGGTGGTCCGCCAGCTCTCTCTGCCCGCGTCGGGCGCCGCCATATCCCCTCGACCGTCGTGAGTCCTCTCCCGGTCCTGAGCCACGTGCCGCTTCCTCTAGCTGATCCGACTGCCGTCGCAAGAGCGTGCCCACGGATGATGGCACGGACGCGCCCATTATTGCTAACTGCCACGCGCGGCAGACCCGGACCGGAATGAGAACGAACCGCCAGATACGCTCCCGGGCCGTGGCTTGTCTTTGTGCAAAGACGCCGGGCCGAGGCCGGGCGCCTTGGGTCCCGACTCTCGGATCAAGCCAACGCAGGTATGCCTCGGACCCATCCGCGCGGTGCAGACAAGACACGTCTTTGTCCACAAGTTCGGTGAACAACTTCTCGATTCTGTGGATAAGCCAGAACCGCCGGACAGGTTAGGTGCGGTAGCATCTAGGAGAGTGCAATCGGGTTGACACCTGCCACTTCCAAGGCCTGCTTCGCGGGGCGGCGCCGTACGAGCTGGCCGGTCGTCTGCGAGCGTACGTGATGCGGAGCGAGGTGGTGCCGCCGTGGCCAACGTCATCGCGATAGCGAACCAGAAGGGTGGCGTCGGCAAGACGACCACCGCCATCAACCTGGCTGGCGCCCTCGCGGAGCGGGGCTTGCGAGTGCTCTGCATCGACATGGACGCGCAGGCCAACCTCTCGGTCGGGCTCGGCATCAACCTGGGGACGGTCGAGCGATCGATGGCCAACGTATTGATGGAGCCGAAGGTCCGCCTCCAGGACATGATCTTGCCGACCAACACCGCCAATATCGACGTCGCGCCCGCGACGCTCGACCTCGCCTCCACCGAAGTCGATCTCATGAGCTCGATCGGCCGCGAGTACGCCCTGGCCGAGTCCATCGACGACTGGGCCCAGACCCACTACGACTACATCCTGATCGATTGTCCGCCGACGCTCGGTCTCCTGACGATCAACGGCCTGGTGGCCGCCAAGGGCGTGATCATCCCCGTTCAGACTCAGTACTACGCCCTCAAGGGCTTGACCGCGCTGGTGAAGGTGATCGCCACGATTCGCTCCAAGCTCAACAGGGACCTGCGAGTCCTGGGGCTTCTGCCGACCTTCCACGACCCCCGCACCGTGCTCGGCCGGGAGATGCTCGAAGAGATGCGCGAGCACGCCGAGAACCACATCTTCGACACCATCATCCGGAACGCCGTGAAGCTCGGAGAGGCCCCGCTCGCCGGCCGGCCGATCACCGAGTACGCCGGTGCTTCAGACGCCGCGAACAACTACCGCGAGCTCGCCAGGGAGGTAATCGCGCTTGGCTAAGCCAGACTTCCGCGCCGCGGCGACCGCTCGCCTCAACGAGGAGAGGGGCCAGAGTCTTTCTCAAAACGTCCTCAGCCTGCTGAGCGCAGACAAGACGACGATCATCCGGCCGACTGCGGTCCGGAACATCCCCGTCGACAGGATCGACCCGAACCCCAACCAGCCCCGCATGGCCATAGACAAGGCCGGCCTGAACGACCTGACCGCGTCCGTTCGCGAGCATGGCGTCCTCCAGCCGATCCTTGTCAGGCCCGAGACTGGAAACCGCTATCAGCTCATCGCCGGAGAGCGCCGCCTGCGCGCCGCCCGCGCGGTGGGTCTCACGATGATTCCCGCGCTCATCGAGGAAATCGATGACGAGACGGCTCTCGAGATAGCCGTCATCGAGAACCTCCAGCGCGAGGACCTGTCGCCGCTGGATGAGGCGCTCATCTACTCCAAGATGATCCACCAGCACGGCTACAGCATCCGCAAGCTGGCCCAGAGGCTCGGCAAGGACAAGGGTTATCTGGAGAACCGGCTCCGCCTGGCCGACGCACCGCAGGAGATCCGCGACCTGGTGTCTGTGCGCAAAGACACGCTGTCGCACGCCTACGAACTTCTCAAAGTCGAGGACCCCAAGAAGCGCAAGCACCTGGCCGGGATGGTCGCTCGGGGCGAGCTTTCGTTGATCAAGCTGCGCCAGAAGATCGACGGCGCGCCCCGGCCTGGCCGGGGATCCACATCGGCGACGGCCCCCAAACGAGCGCCCGCCGGGGCCTTGGGCGCGGACGCCATGGAGGCCGACGCGGAAGCGACCTGGCTGGCAGGCGGCTCCAAGAAGCCCCTGACTGACGACTCGCTGATCGCCCTCAGAGGCCAATTCAACGACGCCATCGCGGACCTGGTAGAGCTGCTCCAATCGGACATCATGAAGACCATCGACTCCACGGACCGGCAGAACCTGGCGAAGTATTTGACGATCGTCAAGGTGCGCCTGGAGAACGCCATCGGCGTCGTCCGGCGGGGTAGACCGGAGCGATAGATCGGCTACGGAGCGCCTGTCCGGGCGACACTACTGCCGCCGACGGCGTGACCCGGTGACCCCCTCCGGGCACCCCGGGTTGAGGCCTCGTTCGCCGTGGGGCGACCCCTCGAGACTACGGAGGCGTCAGCGACCGAGCGCCCCGGCCGAGTTGAGGGCGGACAGCCAGGCGGCCCCCAGCACCACGAACCCGACGGCTTGAAGCTCCCAGCCGGCCTGGCGAGCGCGCTCGCGATTGGCAGACGCCAGGCCCACTCCGAGCCAGCCCAGGCAGGCGCCGGCCGAACCCACGGCTAGAGCCCAGGTACCGGCTCCGAGGGTCAGGGCAGTTGCCAGGGCGATCGTCTGGATTGAGAGCATCAAGGCCGCGTCGAGAGAGAGCGTGCGGCCCCGTCCAAGTGCCGTGGCTACGGACCGGACCTCCGAGCGGCGATCCTTCTCGAGGTCCGCCAGGGCGTTGGCGAGGGCCAGCGTCACGCCAACCAGGACAGCCAGGGCCGCAACGCCCCAGAGGGCTACCGGCCAGGAGCCGGTGACCCCCCACCATCCGTATACCGGCAGCAGGCCGACGCCGGCCGCGAACGGAGCCCAGGAGAGCGCCGTGCCCTTCAGTCGCAGGTCGTACAAGAGGCCGTCGGCCAGCCCGAGGACGCCGACGGCCAGGGCCGCGACGCCCACCGACGCGGCGGACAGCAACCCCGCCGCCCCGGCCGCCAGGAGCGCCACGCCGGCCTGTCGTGGGGTCAGCAGCCCGGCCGGGAGAGGCTTGTGTGGCTTGCCCAGAGCGTCGGCGGGAGCATCGGCCAGATCATTGGCGATGCCGATGGCGAACTGCAGAAAGAGCATCCCGAGGCCGAGGCGAACGGCGGTGGAGAGCCCGGCGCCGGCGATGAGAGCGATCGCTATGGCCGCGGTGGCGTCTAGAGCGGACGGAAAGGGATGGGCGATCCGGACGAGCCCCATCGCGGACCGAGCCGCCGGCCGCCGCCGGCCCACCTGAACCATGCGACTAGACGTAGACGATCTCGTCGAAGCTCGCCACCAGGTAGGCGATCAGGCGCTCGCGCGCCTCGGGCACCTCGGCGCGCAATCCCGGAACCAGGAAGTGCAGTGCGATGGCCGGAACGATAAGGTGCCCCTGGGCGTCTTTGCCGACGACGTGTGGGGCTCCCCCCCCACGCGCGAAGACCCGGCGGAAGGCGCGCTCGTCCAGGTGCGCGGTCCTCTGCAGATCGGCGATGACCTTGACCACTCCCCGCCTCACGGCCACGTCTCGCATGAGTTCGGCAGCCCAGGCGTCGAGCTGCTCGTCGGTCTGCTCGCGCAGCCGTGCGCGGTACTCCGTCGGGTTTGGAGCCAGGCCCGTCGCGCCCACTTCTCCTCCTTGTCTGTTCGTCGCAGTATCGCAGACTCCCGCCCCACGGCACCGCGCGCCGCCACCCGAAGCCCGCGGCGGGCACGGCCTGCCCCGGCTATCGAGAGCGGGACTCGCCGGACGATACGGGCGGCCGCGATCCGTCCGGCCAGTTGTTGAAGAGCTCGGTCAGCCACCTGCCGATCCGGCCCGGTCTGGGCTGCTCGGGGAAGTCGCCGACGAGCGCCTGGAGCGCCGAGTGTATCTGCGTGGTCAGCCGGTCGACCGCTTCGCTCGTCGGGCGCGAGGGCGTCTGGCTTCCAGTGGCGATGGGCAGGCCGATGCGGACGCGAACGACCCGACGAAATCCCAGCCAGCTCGTGCCGTTCACGGCCATCGGAACCACCGGGACACCCGCGCGCAAAGCCAGATAGGCCGAACCGGCCCGCAACGGCAAGAGCGAACCTTCTCCGGCGTGGATTCGCCCCTCCCCCGCAATGGCCACGATTGCGCCGTCGCCGAGGAGCGCACGAGCCCTGGCCGTAGCGGCGACCAGGCCTCGGTTGCCGGGTCGGAACGGCACCGCCACTCCGGCCCATCGCATCAGGCGGTTCCGGGCGCCTCGCCTCATCTCCTCCTGCTCGGGACCGAAGAAGAAGATCCTCGGTCGGCCAGGCATCGCACCGAACACGAACAACGGATCGGACCAGTTCTGGTGGCTGAAGCACAGGACGAAAGGCCCCGCCGGCAGTCGGGTCAAGCCTTCCACTCGAAGCCTCGAGTAGACCTTTGCGGCGGCTGGTACGACCAGTCGAGCGGTCGCGTAGCGGCGGGCGGAGCGCGCCGGCGCCTGGATCTCCAGCGGATCTCGGGTGCCAGTGGCTACCGTGCCCCCCGAGCCCGTCGGGGCCCCCGCCCCCGTCTTGTCGAGCCGAGTTGCGGTCATGCTGCGAGTATGCCAAGCCGAGCGGCAGCCGTCCTGCCATTCGGCCCGGCAGCACATCGGTTAGGGGGCTGTGGAGCGTGGTGAGGACCGCCAAGGCAACAGCTTCGTTCCACGCCTGTTGATCTGTTCTCATGTCTGAGTACGATTGTCCGATGACCGAGGACTCCTTCCCGTTCCTCGACGAACCGCTCCACGCTGGATCGTTTCGTTCTCATGTTTGAGAACAGCCAGATCGTGCATCTGGCGGTAGGTAGATCGATCGTTCGGCAGCGGATCCTGGCCTTGTTGCTGGCGGAGCCCGGACCTCGGCTACATCTGCGGGATATCCAGCGACGTGCGAGCACGAGCCCCGGGACCGCCAGTCGCGAACTGGCAAAGCTCGTCGCGGCCGGCTTGATCGAGCGCGAAACCGAAGCGAACCAGGTCTACTTCCGCGGCTCGGCTTCGCCCTTCGCGACGATGCTCCGCTCGCTTCTAGTGAGCGCGGCCACGCCTCCGCTGGCCTCGGGAGGGTCGCAGGGAGACGCGACTGCGCCAACTCCCCCACCCCACGTCGCTGCGACGCCGGCGTCGATCCCGACCATAGCCACACAGGTGGACGCAGCCACGGTCCCGGCCGCGCAACAGGCCACATCCACGGCGTCGGCACCGGGCCTGCGACCGAATCAGGACGAAGGGACATTGGAGCCGGCGGCCGGGCCAATCACCGACGCGCCCGCTCCCGGTGCCATCGGACCTGGGGCCGATATGCCGCCGGCGAAGAGAGTCACCATCTCGGGCGGTGGCCGCCCTGGTGTGAAGGCAGATCCTCTGGGACTCGAGGCGGGAGCCGCCGTCGCCGCGCGGATGCGCGCGATCTACGGCGCACGCCTTCGGGGCGTCTTCCTGTATGGCCAACGGGCGGCAGGCGGAGCGCCGGAAGACTCGGATGTAGAGCTGCTGGTGGTACTGGATCGCATCGAACGCTACGGAGAGGAGCTTGATCGAACCGGCACGGTCTTCGCCTCGCTCTCCTTGGAGCTGGGGGTCGTCGTCAGCCGCGTCTTCGTCTCCGAGGCGGACTGGCGGGATCGGACCGACGGCGGGCTGCCCGGGGTCCAGGCCGAGGCGGTGCCGCTATAACCTCCCGTTTCGCCCAGCTGATCGACGCGGCGGATCAAGCCATCGCCACGGCCCATCTCGAGCTCGAGGCCAACGATCTCGAGACGGCCGCCGACCAAGCGTGCGCGGCCATGCTTCGCCTGGCCAACGCATGCCTCGACCTGGACGGCCTCTCGCCCGGGCCCACCCGGGCGGTGTGCGTGGCCTACGGAGAGCGTTTCGGTCGGACGGCTCGCCTCTACTCGGCCTATCACCGCTGGCTGCTCGACGCGGTCGATCTCCGTAAGGCCTCGACCCGCGAGCTGACCGGTCCGATCGACCGTTCCGCCGCCGCGACGGCCGTGGAGCGGGCCGAGATCTTCCGCGATGCCGTCTTCCGCTTGGCACAGCGGAATGGCTGAGGGCGATCTGATGAGGCCAGATGGGCGACTCCGCTGCTGGTGGCCGGACGGGCTCGCGGCCGCCGACCCTTTGATGGTCGCCTACCACGACGACGAGTGGGGCGTGCCGGTGTCCGACGACCGCGCCCTGTTCGAGCTCCTGGCGCTGGAGAGCTTCCAGGCGGGGCTCTCGTGGGCAACCATCCTGCGCAAGCGCGAGGCCTTTCGGCATGCGTTCGCCGGATTCGCTCCGAGGACGGTCGCCGCATTCGACGGGGCCGACCGCGAGCGCCTCCTGGCCGACGCGGGCATCGTGCGAAACCGAGCCAAGATCGATGCCACCATCAAGAACGCCGGGTTCTTCCTGGACGCGGCCACCGAACACGGATCGTTCGCGAGCTACCTCGCGACGCTCCTCCCTCGCCCGGCGCCGGTTCTCACGTCCGCTCATACCTGGGCCGACGTGCCGGCCACCACGCCCGAGTCGGACGCCCTGTCGGCCGACCTGCGCAGGCGCGGTTTCCGCTTCGTCGGATCGACGATCGTCTACGCCTTCATGCAGAGCGTCGGACTGGTCGACGATCATCTGCCGGGCTGCTTCCGGTATCGGGGCTGAGCGCGCCCGTTCGCACGGGACAATGACGCTCGTTCAGGCTTCTTTCCGGTACGATCCGGCAATGCCGCTACCGGAGCCTCCCGCCGCCGACAAGCTCACACCCGCCGAGGAGCAGGCCCTCGCCGAGTACGACGATTGGCGCTGGCACGTGGAGGGCAACTTCCCGAAGGATCAGCCGCCCGAGCAGGGGTACGTCCACATCGGCGTCTTCGTGACCTGGCTGCTCGACTTCGGCTTCGTGGACTCGGATTGGGTCGCCCGGGCCGGGGCCGAGCAAGCGGTCACCGCCGTGGCCGAGCGTCGAGGAACGCCGGGGTCTCTGCGCGACGTGACCGGGGGTCGACTGGTCAGCGAAATGCTCACGTCCGAAGGCCGGGCGTTCACCGGTGCCTACTACGCTCCGGAGTACGGGTACGCCCGCGACTGGCGAAAGGTCTTTGGGAGGCGGGCGGATCGATACGACGTCCCCGACGCCTGGGAGACGTACGATCGGATCGCGCCCCTGCTGGACAGGCGCCACGAAGCCTGGATCGCGGCCGGCAAGCCGGAACTCATGCCGCTGTCGGGGCTGCCGGGCGTGCTGCTTCGGCTCTTCCGTCCCAAGGGCCGCTGAAGGGCGCGCCGAGACCGCGTTGGCGCTCGATGGGGAGTGGCGGCGACGCCCTCAGTCAGCCTGCGCCGCCGCGTAGGCGGCAGCATTGCACAGTTCGGTGAGCCGTGCCTGCGCCGCCCGCCGGGCTTTCCGCAGTTAGGGCGCCAGCAGCTTGGCCTTGGCTGCCGCGAACTCTTCATCGGTCAGTGCACCGCTGGCGTGGAGGCCGGCCAGCTCCTGCAGTCTGGCGGTCAGCTGCGACGATTCAGACCCTCCCGCGGAACCCGGCTGAGCCGGCACGCCCGACTCGGATGGACGCTTGCTGGCTCGGCCGGCCGCGAAACCGAGCCCGCCAAGCAGAGCCGCTGCGAGCAACCGCGGCCGTCGGAAACCGAAACGACGTCTGAACATTTCGCCTCCTTCCGCCTTCAGGCGGTGCGCCGAGCCGTCACCGAGAGCGCGAATCCCGATAATGCTGCCATGCCCGAGCCTATTCCGGATCGCCCACTTCTGCCGACGGCGATCGGCCTGGCCACGACTCCCCTGCCCGGCATGCGCCGGGTCGAGCAGATCATGGGCACGGCCATCAGCCTGGACGTCCGGGATGCGGACGTGACGCCCAGCGCCCTGGACGACGCGTTCGAGTATCTGCGCCTGGTCGACGACCGGTTCAGCACGTACAAGCCCGAAAGTGAAGTCAGCCGCCTGGGCCGAGGGGAGATTCAGGAGAGCGAATGCAGCCCGGAGCTGCGCGAAGTCCTGGAACTGTGCGAGCAGGTGCGTCGCGACACCGAAGGTTACTTCGACATTCGAGCTCACCGGGCCGACGGCGGCATGGACCCATCGGGCCTCGTCAAGGGCTGGTCGCTCGAGAAGGCCGGCCGGATACTTGAAGCGGCCGGGGCTCTCAACTACTGCATCAACGGCGGCGGTGACATAGTCGCTCGGGGCGAAGCGGCGCCGGGGCAGGCGTGGCGGATAGGGATACGGCATCCGATGATCGCGGACCGGCTGGCGGCGGTGCTGGCAGTTCGCGACGGTTCCATCGCCACTTCCGGGGCATACGAACGAGGCGAGCACGTCCGCGACCCATTCACGAAACTGGCCCCCTCCGGCGTGCTGAGCATCACGGTTGTGGGGCCCAGCCTCACGTTCGCCGACGCCTACGCCACGGCCGCCCTCGCCATGGGCCCCACTGGGCTCGCCTGGGTCGCCGGCCGGCCCGGCTACGAAGGCTGCGTCGTGACCGCGGACGCCGACGGCTCGAACGCTCGCCTGGCCTGGACGCCGGGATTCGACGGCTGGTTCGCCGAGCGTGGCTGAGAAGGCTTCGTCGCGGCCGTTCGGCCCGATGAGACGGCCGGGCCCGATTGCGCGCTACCAGAGGAACGGCTTGCGCCCGAGCAGAGTCTGATCGGCGATCGTGGCGAGGTAGCCCGCCAGCAGCAGAAGGCTGACGGTCATGTGGAGCTGGATGTTGGCGGCCATCGTGGCCATCAGCGCGTATGGATTGTCGTAGAAGCTGACTAGACCGCGGTGGATCCGGATTGCCAGGGGGATCGCCAGAAGGGTCACCAAGGCGGGTATCGGCAGGATCCCGACGGCCACGCCGCCCGCCACAACGAGGAAGTTGGCGGCAGCGGCCACGTCGAAGCCCCGAATCACGGCCTGCTTGGACCAGCGAACCGGCAGCGTCCTCTTGCCGACCTTCGCGTCGCCGAGCCGGTCGGGGATCTCGTTGACGTACAGGATCATGGCAACCAGCAGCGCCACGGGGATCGAGACCACGAAGGCCTCGAGGGTGAAGGTGCCCCGCGATTGGACGGTGAAAGCCCCAAGGAGCATCACCGGCCCAAAGCCGATGGCCGTGGCGATCTCCCCCACTCCGCGATACACGAGCTTTACCGGCGGCATCGTGTAGGCAAGGCTGATGAACACGCCGAGGGCATAGATGGCCACCAGGGCGGGCGAGCCTCGCATGACGAGCAGGACGAGCCCCAACGTAGCCGCGATCGCGTAGCAGCCGGCCGCCAGCAGGGACATCTCACGGATCGAGACCAACGCGTTCTGCAGGACTCGCGAACCGCCGCTGAACTTGGTGGGCGTGGTGTTGGCATCGTCGGCGCCCTGGAGCGTGTCGAAGACGTCGTTAGCCACGTTCAGGCCGAGGTGGACCGCACTGGCCGCCACGAGGGTGATCAACGCCGTCACGATGTCGAAGAAGCCGGCTCGCGCGGCGACGGCGAACCCGAGGAGGACCGGAGCGAAGGTGGCGCTCAAGAATGGGGCGCGGGTCGCGCGGAAGAGCAGCAGCGCCGGTGACAGGCGCGGGCGAACCGGCACGCCTCGGGCCGCGGACAGCGCCTCGAAGTACCGCCGGGCCTTCGGCAGGCTGCGCTCGTAGGCCGCCGGCAGGGGCAGGTCGCGCTCATCCCAGGCCCAGGCCCGTCCTGCGGTCACAACGAAGCGCCCGCGCGGCCGGGCCACCGCCGCTCCCCAGACCGTTACGTGGCTGCGCTCGTCGAACCCGCCCCCTGGCAGCGCCCGGATGTGGCTGCCGGTCAGCGCGACGGGTACCCCAGACGGAAGCTTGAAGCCGGGCGGCTCGCTGAACCGGACGATCCCCTGGCCCGGCTTGACCTCGATCTCCACGTCGACGTTGACGGGGTAGCCGTCTTCCGCGATCCAGCTGAGGACGGCGCGCTCGAACGCGGCCAGCTTGGCCAGGCTCTCCGCCATGTTCGGCGGGGGGCCCGGGGCATCCTCGGGCTCTCCGGATTCGCCGGGCGCACCGGCCTCGAGGGAGGCGGCGGCGGTTGCGGCCTCGGCGGGGGCAGCATCTGCGCCAGGGTCACCGGGGTCACCCCCGGCGGTCCCCGCCGCGGCAGGAGCCGGCGCGGTCGGTCCAGGCTGGGCCGGCTCCTTCGGGGCCGTCGGCTCTTCCGGCACCGTCGGCTCGGTCGGTTCGGGCGCGGTCGACTCCCCCCCCACGCGAGCCTGGCCGAACTTCGGAAGTCGGAGGGTCGGGCTCATCGGGCCACCTCGGCCGCGATCGTCACCTGCGGCGCCCGATCCGTTCGGCCGTCGGGCCAGAACCACGTCCGCCTCGGAGTCAGCTCGATCAGCACCCGCTCGAAGATCAACGGGAATCCCAGCCGCGACTTCAGCAGGCCGACGACGGACGGATCCTTGCGCTTCCAGTTGTCCAACAACCGTTCCCAGCCGGCATGGAGGTCGTCCTCGGCAACCTTGGCGTCACACTGGATCGTCACCCTGCCGACATACGTCCCGATCGCATCTGGATTGGTGACTGAGAAGCTGACCCGCGGGTTGGCCTTGATGTGGGCCACTTTGGCGCTGTCCAGAGCGCTGGAAGTCATGAAGATGCGCTCGCCCCACAGGAGCGGAATCATCGGGTACGTGATCGGCCGGTCATCGGCGCCGATGACCGTCAGCTCGCCAACAAGGGCGGCATCTATCAGACGGGCAACCGGGTACGGGAACGCGGGCAATTCGAACCTCCGAGCGCGGGACGCCTACGCATGACTCCCGGAATTGTAGGGACTCCACGCCCGCTCTCGCCGGAGAGCGGGCGCTGGACTGGCACGCGCCGCCAGGGCTGTTCTCAGCGCTGGCGGTCGCGGTCCGGTGAGCCGCCGAAGAATCGGATCGAGGCGGCGCCGGCCTCCTGCTGCTCCGGCGTGATCAGGTGGCGCCGGTCATGGGTGCTGTTGTGAGCGTAGTCGGCGAGGGTCTTCTGAAGAGCCTCGAGACGCCGCAGCTGGGCCGAAACGATGATCGACCAGCGTTGCTGGGATTCCTTGGGGCCGGCGGCGGCGAGGGCCCACAGGGAGCACAGGTCGTCCAGGCAGATCTCGGCCGAGCCCAGGGCGGCGGACCAGGCGGTATCGGCCGACAGCTCGAGCAATCGCCGGGCGGTGGTCCGCGAAGACTCGGCGATTCGGGCGCAGACGGGACATCGTGAATCGGCTAGCTCGGCCAGCCCACGGGCCTGGGCGGCGGCGTCGTTGCCGGCGAGCTTCTTGAACGTGGCCAGTCGGCGGCGCAGGACGGCGTCGAGTAGGACTGCCGTGGCCAGCTGGCTGCTCGTCTGCTGCAGCTCCATCCGCGACAGGCCCACGCTGTGCGACTGGCAGAAGCCGAGGCCCCGGTCCATCTGGTCCCGCAGCCCGCGATCGGTGGCGCCTTCCCGGGCTAGGCCGCGCAGAGCCGCGTAGCTCGCTTCCTGGCGGGCGTCGCAGACCGGGCAGCGGCCGCGCTCCAGGGCTTCGGCCAGGCGGATTTCCTCGAAGTCCCGCGCCGGCAGTTTCCCCGGTAGGCCGGTCATGCCCGCGCCCGATTGACGATTGGCGTTGTCATGTTCGACAGCCTAACGTGCGGGCGACCCCTAGGTGCGCCTCTCTCGTCCAGCTCCGATGACCCGCTAGCCCCGCCGCGTCATCGCCGCGTAGGTCACCCCGAACCCGAGGACACACCACACAGCCAGCACGAGGAAGGCGCCCGGCGGCAGCCCGAACTCGTTCGGCGCGATCGTGCCGCGAGTCACCTCGCCCATGGCCTGGATCGGCAGGATGCTGTGGATCGTCTCCAGCCATGCCGGCAGCTTGCTCGGCAGAAACGTCAGCGGCGAGAACATGAACACGAAGACCACAATCGCCTGGGTGATGATCACCGTCAGCATGTAGGGCAAGGTCGAGGCGAGGGCGTAGCCGACGCACGTCGCCGTGAGCGCGACCATCAGCATGGCCGGGACGACCAGTGGGCTGACCTGCAGGTCCAGGCCGAACCGCCACGCGCCGACGAGAACGCCCAGGACGACGCCTGGGATGACGATGCCGAGCCAGACCGTCAGGTCGGCCACGAGATAGGAGAGCCGCGGCACCGGCAGCGATCGCATGTAGGCCAGGCTTCCTTCGGTCTTCTGCTCCCCAACCGTCTGAGGGAGGGCTACCAAACCGACCGTGATCATCGAGATCGCCGGCGCTCCCGTGGCGATCAGGTAGATCGTCGTCCGATCCAGGGTTGGGAACAGGAGCGGATAGCCCAGCACGATCCCGAGTGAGAAGAGCGTCTGGACCGCCATCATCAGCGGCAGGTACGCCTTCTTGCGCAGCGCCTGCCAGGTCACCAGCAGCTGGTAGCTACGCAGCAGTTGCACTCCTAGCCTCCTCTAGCTCCGCCGGCCCGGTTTCCACTCCGCCGACAAGCGCCACGTAGACGTCCTCGAGCGTGGCCGGCCCGAGAGTGAACTCCTCGATGGCGCCGGCTCGCTGGAGTGATTCGGCCCAGGTCACGGCCTGGCCCGCGCCGTCCATCGGGATCCCCACCATCAGTCGATTGCCCACCGAGACCGAAGATCCTGGGAACGGAGAGATCGGGGCGTCGGCCGAGTCTGAGCTCAGTACGAGCTCCAGGCGCAGCGCGGCGCCGAGGCGGCCCTTGAGCTCCGCCGACGTCCCCTCGGCTATGACCCGACCCTGATCCAGGATCGCCAGCCTGTCGACCGAACGCTCGGCCTCGATCACGTTGTGGGTGACCAACAGGACGGCTGCCCCATGGTCTGCCAGCGTCCGAACCTGCCGCCACAGGAGGCGGCGGCGGACCGGATCCACGTCGTTGGTGGGCTCGTCGAGCATCACGACGCGGCCGGGTGAGACTGCCGCCATGGCGAATGCCACGAGCCTCTTCACGCCGCCTGAGAGACGGGCCGCGTCGATGTCCAGCCACTCGCCAAGATCCAGCGCATCGACGAGCCGCTCGCGGCGGCGCCGGACCTCCAGCTTCGACGAACCGCGAAGCTGGCCGAGCAGGTCGATCGCCTGGCGGGGCGTGAGGCCGTCGATCGGCACCTGAGCCTGCGCCTGGAACGAGCACAGCCGCCGCGCCAGGCCGGGATCGGCGATCATGTCGCGGCCGTCGATCCGGATGGTGCCGGAGGTGGGCCGGAGCAACCCGACCACCTGGTTGACCAGCGTCGTCTTGCCGGCGCCGTTGTGGCCGAGCAGGCCGAAGACTTCACCCTCGCCGACAGCCAGGCTGATCCGGTCGTTGGCTCGGGTCCCCGTCCGGTAGACCTTCGTCAGTTCTTCGATCTGCAGCAGCACGTTCGTCCCCTTTGCCTGGAGATTGGCGTCCTTGGGAGGCCGTCGCTTCGCGCAAAGTCGCAAGCGACTCGAGCGCTTCGCGAGCGGCTCCCAAGTCCGCCCTTCTTCAACTGTCACGAGGCCCTAGGGTGGCCGTCGCTTCGCGCAAAGTCGCAAGCGACTCGAGCGCTTCGCGAGCGGCTCCCAAGTCCGCCCTTCTTCAACTGTCTGCCCGGTCTCGCCTCCTCGGCGTCCGAGCCTCCGAACCCTGTTTCAGGCAACACCTGTCCAAGCCGGGCCGCTTGGGGCGTCCCGGTTTCGGGATCAGGATTGGCCGGCGGCTCCGGGCCGCCGCGTTACTCGATGACTATTCGGACCTCGTCGCCGTGGTCGGAGACCTCCAGGATCGGTCCGGTCATGCCGTTCTGGATCGCCTCAACGATGCGAGATCGGTGGTCTGGCGATAGGCCAGGCACCTGGTCGATGGCGAAGCCCGCTGCCGCCAGCGGGATCTGGATGTTCACCACGGGGCGGCCGTTCTCGGCGACGAAGACTCGAATTCGCCGGCCGGCGAGGATGTCCTGCGCGGAACCGCGGCGGCCTTCGGCGCTCGCTCTCGAGTCGAGGGCGGGGTCTTGACGCCCGCCGGCCGACTTGCGTGCCTCTGGTTGCGCCTTCTCCTCCAGGGCGGCCACGATCGGAGCGGCCTCCTCGGCGGTCAGCCGGCCTTCCGAGACCAGCTTCAGGAGTGCTTCGAGCTCACCCGACATAGCCTTACCTCCCCGACCGATCGAGGCGCTCGGCGGCTTCATCCACGCCGATCTCGCCTCGTTCCAGGGCCTGCAGGACAGCCAGTTCTTCATCCTGGGCCAGATCACCCTGGGATTCGGCCGTCTCCTCGGGGTTCCAGCTCTCTACGGACTCGACCGGAGCGGACTGCTCCGGCTCGGCCGCGGCCTGGTCCGCCGCAGTCGCCTGGGCCGGAGAGGATGTGACCGACGCCTCGGATTCCGTGCTCGTCGACGCGGCCGGGCCTGACGCCTCGACAGTCCGATCCTCCGGCCTCGCGGCCAGCAGATGCAGACCGCCGGACGTGGAGTTGACCCGGAAGGCCGAGCGACCGTCGCCCACGATCGACCGCCAGAAGCCTCGTCCGCCTTCTACCCGATGCTCGATCTCCGAGACGATCGAGCCCGAGACCGTGCGGAGCTCAGCCGTGACGCCGGAAAGCGGCGTCAGGGAGACACTGCCCGAGATCGACTCGGCCCGGTAGTCGCCCGCCGGATCCAACGCCCCGATGACGGAGATGCCGCCGCTCGTAGACGAGAGGATCATCCCGTGGAAGCAGTTGGCGCGCGCCCTTATCCCACCCGAGACGGTGTTGCAGCGAAGCCGCAGATCGCCGCCGCGATCGAGACCTATCGACCCGGATATCGAGCCGGCCTCGACGATCCCGCCCAGGCCCCACAGGCGAATGTCGCCCGAGACCGTCCGGTACTTCTGGTCGCCGATCAGGGAGATGGCCTCGATCGAGCCGCTCATCGTCTCGAGGCGAACCCGCGTCCCCCACGGCACGTCGATGGCGATGTCCGCGCTGACGCGTGCCCCGCCGAAGAGCCAGGCCAGCCCGGAGGAGAGACGCCGCTCGGGCGTCTCGATCTCGAGCGATCCAGGGCCGCGGTCTATCAGGACTCGCCCGGTCTCGAGCGCTCGCTCGGCCGAGGCGTGATCGGTCGCTCGGATCTTGTACGCGACCGTCATCCGAGCTTCCTCGCCGTCGATACCGCGAACCCGCAGAAGACCGCCGATTGTCTTGATCGACATTCGTCCGCTGGTACCCAGCCGATGGGCGAGCGTCTCAGTGCGCTCCAGCGTCCCCATCCCCTTACTCCTTCCGACCGCGGAGCGCAGCCGCGGCCTCTTCCGACGTGATCTCATGCCGGGCCAGGCGCTCGAGCACCTCGCGGCGCAAGTCGGCCGTCTCGCCCGAGCGAGCGGTGACGTCCTCGCCTTCGTCGCCGATCGAGGCTCCGTCCGCCAGCCCAAGCGCCCGCACCAGCGCGTCGATCCGGGCTCGAACGGTTGGGTACGACACCTTGAGCTCTCTCTCGAGCTCCTTGGCGTTGCCCCGAGCGCGCAGGAAGCTCTCCAGCAGGGCGAGCTGCTCGCGGTTCAGTCGCCCGAACCGACCGACGTTAAACTCGCCCTCGATCGCCGTGCCGCAGCCCCGGCACACGAGCCGGGTTATCGACAGCTCGCTCGAACAGACCGGACAAGTTGAGATGACGTCGCGTGACATTCGTTACCAACTTCTCGTTTCGAGCCCTACCTTCGACTCGCCGTGGCATCCCACCGGCTCGCCGTACGCGGGCTCTTGTTTGTTACCACTATTGCATCACGAGATTCTATTTGTCAAGTGCGAGATACCAATTTGTAATTCCAGGCCCATACATCATCTGTAGGGCCATGGCGGACGCCCGGCGAGGTCTGGATGCCAGGGCGAAATGGGCGACTCGGCATCGGCCTGGGAACGCTTCGCGGCAGACCCGGCGAGATCGGCCTGCGCCGCACCGGCCGGCGGCCCCGGACCGCAATGGCGAGGGGGTATAGATTCGGGAAGGCAGCGCGCGTGCGCTTCGACCCGGCTGGAGGCCCCCATGGCTGGACGCGTATACAACTTTGAGAACCCGGATCGGTTCGTGGCCGGCGCGATCGGCCAGGCGGGCAGCCGGACCTTCTACCTTCAAGCTCGCGATGCAGGCCGGCTGGTGTCGGTCCTCCTCGAGAAGGTCCAGGTCACGCTCCTGGCCGAGCGTCTTGCGGAGCTGCTGGCCGAAGTCCGCCAACGCGGTGCCGGCGTGCCCGATGAACCGGCCGCGAACGAGATCGACAGCGCGCCCCTTGAAGAACCGATCGACGAGCTCTTCCGCGTCGGCACGATGGCCATCGTCTGGGACGGCGAAGAGGAGTCGATTCTCGTGGAAGCGCGCGAGATCACCGAGCAGGACGAGGAGCCGGACGCGGCTGGCCAGGCGGACGAGGACGAGGAGGGCGAGTCCGACGTCGTACGGGTCCGTCTCCGGCCGGCCCAGGCGCTGGCCTTCTCGCAACGAGCTCTCGAGGTCGTTGCGGCGGGCCGTCCGCCATGCCCGTTCTGCGGACAGCCACTGAACCCGGAAGGCCACATCTGCGCTCGCCGCAACGGCTTCATGCACTGAGCAAGATGACCGACGCGGGCGCGGATGGCGCCTCCGGCACGCGCGATGACGCCGGCGACGGGGGGTCGCCCGATCCCATGGTCACGGGGCTGACCAGGGCCGAGATGGAGGCGGCCGCACTGGAAGGACGGCAGGTTGCCGGCCGCCTCGAGAAGGCCGCGGCCGTCCGCCTGCTGAAGGAGGGCGAGGTAAGCGTCGTGGGGCGGCTCATGACGGCCTCGAACTCCACGTTCTTCTGCCTGGTCCAGGGACCCGACGCCGAATCGGGCAAGAGCGTCGCCGCCAGCGCCGTGTACAAGCCGATACGTGGCGAGCGGCCGCTGTACGACTTCCCGGACGGCACGCTCGCCTGCCGGGAAGTTGCCGCCTACGCCATCTCGGAGGCGAGCGGATGGGAGATCGTCCCGCCCACCGTCCTGCGCGACGGGCCGTTCGGCGAGGGGATGGTCCAGCTCTGGGTCGAGGTAGACGACTCGGTCGATCTGGCCGAGCTGATCCAATCCGACAGCGCGCCCTTGCGGCGGATGGCGGTCCTGGACGCGGTCATGAACAACGCCGATCGCAAGGGCGGGCACCTCCTGCCGCTCCCCGACGGCCGGGTCCAGGGCTGTGACAACGGCCTGTGCTTCGCGGTCGAGCCCAAGCTGCGGACGGTCCTGTGGCGGTGGCGCGGCCAGCCACTCACCGATGAAGAGCGCGCGGTGCTGGAGCGACTCCACGAGGAGTTGAGGGGCCGGCTCGGCGAGGAGCTCGTGCCGCTCCTCGCCCCGACCGAGGTTCAAGCTACCTTGCGGCGCATCGAGGCGCTCCTGGCCACAGGTCGCCTCCCCCGCCCCGACCGCAACCGCCCTGCCATTCCCTGGCCCCCCTACTGACGGTGGGGCGGCCCGCGGCGCTGACTGGCTGACTGGCTCGCCGCGACCGGCGCCAGCTTGAGCGGCCGTCCCGTCGTTTCGCTCGCCCGCCGCATCGGCTCGACGCGGCAGCTCGCCCTCCGGCACAATCCGCTCAGGAGGAACGACTCTGCTCGACTATCTGGAAACCAGAACCAGGATCATCGCCCTCGTGGCCATCGGCGCCAGCCTGGCCGCGCTGGCGCTGCTCGTCATCGGCGCCCGAGGCGTCCCCGTCTTCGCCGCGTCCGCGGTCGGTCTCGCCGGCCTCGCGGCGATGGTCGGCGAAGGAACTGAGCAGCTGGGTCGGCGGCTGGGGCCCAGGGCGACGGGAGTCCTCCAATCCGCTCTCGGCAACCTGCCCGAGTTCTTCATCGGCATCTTCGCCTTGCGCGCGGGCCTGCTCGACCTTGTACGCGCGGCACTCGTCGGCTCGATCCTGGCCAACACCCTGCTAGTGCTGGGGCTCGCCTTCCTGCTGGGAGGCCTTCGGCACGGCCCGCAACGATTCGGTGCCGATCAGACGAGAATGATATCCACGCTCCTGGTCCTCGCCGTCGCGGCGCTGGCCATCCCGACGATCGCCACCGCGCCCGGCGGTCCCGCCCACGGCCACGAGACCGAACTCTCCGTGTTCGTCTCGATTGTCCTCCTGGTCGTCTTCGCGGCGAGCATTCCCTCCGCCATCGGCAAGGGGTCGGCGGTTGGAGCTGTGGAGAATCAGGCGTCGAGCCAGCCGACCTGGCCCATGTCCCTTGCTCTCGGGACGCTTGTCGTGGCCGGGGTGGGCGCGGCATTCGTGTCGGACTGGTTTGTCGGCGCCCTCCGCCCGGCCATGAGCACGCTCGGCATGTCCGAAGAGTTCGCTGGCCTGGTGGTCGTGGCCATCGCCGGCAATGCCGTGGAGAACGTGGTCGGGGTCCAAGCGATGCTGGCCAACAAGGGCGACCTCGCCATCAGCGTGATCCTCAACTCCAGCCTGCAGGTGGCCCTGGCGCTTGCCCCGATCCTGGTCCTCGCCAGCCTCTTCCTGGGCGGCACGACCCTGACCCTGGTGGTCTCTCCGCTCCTGGTCGCCGCGCTCGCCCTGACCGCTTTCCTGGCCGCCCTCGTGGTCATCGACGGCGAATCCACGTGGCTCGAGGGCACGGCTCTGATCGGCCTGTACGTCATCCTGGCGGCGAGCGTGTGGTGGGGCCAACCGATCGCCGGCTGAGCGCGGCTGAAGCGAGTTCGCGCCGGTAGACTTGTCGGACCCTCCGCCCACCTCTCGACGAAGGCCCGCCTTGAAGTACCGCCTCTCGCCCAACGACTCCCCCGCGCAGGCCCCCGGTGGTTCCGAGGCGCGCGGCCGCCACTCTGAGATCCTGTCCACCGTCCGGGGCCGGCTTCCGAGAGGCCGGTTCGTCCCGACCCGATCGAAGGCCGACACGGTCGGCTTCCTGGTGGCCTGGTTCGTCCTGATAGCTGTCGCCGTGCAGCTCGCCGCGGTCGTCATCGACAACATGAGCTACCACTGGTGGCCGGCCTACGACACCAACGCGTACTGGCTGGCGGCGCGACACCTCCTGGACGGAGACAAGCTGTATGCGCAGGCCCAGATTTGGACTGCCGGGGCGTACAAGTACCCGCCCGTCTACGCCCAGCTGGTCCTTCCGATCGGGCTGGTGCCGGAGGGGATCGTCGACTGGATCTGGCGGATCGTGGGCGTCCTTTGCCTGCGCTACCTGGCCGGGTCGTGGAAGCTGGCCGTTCTGGCCGCCCTCCAGTGGCCGGTATTCGCCGAGATCGGCTTCGGCAACGTGACTCTCCAGCTCGGGGCGGTGGCTCTGATGTGCCTGTGCCGCGGCCGGGTAGCCACCGCGGGCATCTACCTCCTGCCGTGGTTCGCGGGGATGAAGTTCGGGCCCGCGCTCCTGATCCCGTACCTGTGGATGACTCGCCCCGAGACCCGCCGGCCGCTCGCGATCAGCTGCGCCGTCTTCGCGGGGGCCTGCCTGGCGTCGTTCGCGATCGCGCCCGGTCTCTGGTTCGACTACCTCGGGACGTTCGGCTGGGAGGCGCAGTCGCAGATGCAGGCGATGTACGTGTACGCAATCGTCCCCAACCACGGCGGTCTCGACCTGGCCATCCGTCTCGCCATCGGAGCGGCGGCGATCCTTGTGGCCATCCGCTGGCGCCTGGACTGGCTGGCGTTCGTCGCGGCCACGGCCACCATGCCGATCTTCTCGCTGACTCGCCTGGCCCTTCTGGTGGGGCTGTGGCCGTTGTGGCTGCGAAAGGTCGTGGACAAGTGGCGCACCCGCGACGGCGACCTGCGGCGCTGGACCACCGCGCCCCTGGTCCACCTGGACATGCTCCCGCCAAAGAGCTGAAGCTTCCAACGGGAGGCCGCGCGCCTCGTGGCACACCGGGCCGCCGGACGGGAGTCCGAGCGGGACTGCCGTCCCGAAGCGGTCGAACGCGGAGATGGGGTAGGCTCAGAGCGTGGTAGAACGGCACGATTCGGCAGACGAAGCGGAGTCACCGAGCGCGAATCCCGCCCCGGCCAGCGTCAGCTCGACCCGCACGAGCCGGCGCCGCCCGGATGATGTCGAACCGCCGCGGCGTGCATGGGTTTCTTCCGATCCCCCGGACAAGACGGACTCCGAGGCCGAGCCGACCGACTCCGACGGCTCCACGAGCGGCATCGTGGGCCACCTCCAGGCTGTGAAGGAGCCGGTGGTCAACGTGGTCGAGCCCTTCATGGGCCACATCGTGGCGCCGGTGGCGGGTGCCATCGGCAGCATGATCGGGGCGGCCAGCCAGGCCTGGTCCACGCAGGAGGCCGCGGTCACGCGCCGGGTTCGACGCCTGGCCAGGGAGCCGCTGGCCGATCTTTACGAGCTTCACCCGGAAGCCCGCCTCTCGTCGCCGCGCGAGCTCGGCTTGCGGTTCGTCCCGGTTGAGGAGATTCGTGGCACGGCCGTCGCCGGCATTGCCCAGCGAGGCGGCGACTTCCTGCCCCTCAAGCCCTTTCGAGGCGAGAATTGGGCCGGCCGCTGGCAGCGCATCAGGCAGGCCAATAGGAATCTCCAGCCGCTCCCGCCGATAGACCTCATCAAATTCGAGGGCGAGTACTGGGTCCTCGACGGGCATAATCGAGTAGCCGCCACTCTCTATGCCAGCGGAGTCGGATTGGACGCCATGGTCACGGAGTTCATACCGCTCGACGGGCAGACCAGCGAGCGTCCCACGAACCTGCTCTCCTACATCGGCGAGTCCGGTGCGTTGCGAGCCGCCGCACAGGGTCTGCGGCCGGCCGTGGGAATGCGACACGAGGAGCGGAACGCCCCCGACGGCGCCGAGATCGCCGCTCAGGACGCCGCCATCGAAGAACTCACAGAACGTTATCCCGGGCCGGAATCGCTAGTCCCGGAGGAGACCGACTGACGTGACGCATCACATTGCGCTCGAGTGGCCGAACCCGAAGCCGTTCCGCGACCGCGGCGGAGCCTCGATCCGGCTCTTGGTGGTCTCGGACGCCGTGGACCCGGCGCTCATGGATCTGCGCAATCGCGAGGTCCTGTCCCCGATCGATCTGATCGTGGGATGCGGCGACCTCGACCGCAGCGACCTGGCATTCATCGCAGACGGACTCAACGCCCCGCTGGTCTACGTCAACGGCAACCACGACTCTGGCGAACGGTGGGCTGCCGGCGCGAGCTACTGCCCCGAACCGATCCGTTCCAGCGCGGTGCAGCATCATACGGGCCTGGCGATCGCCGGCCTGCCATGGCCGGGCGCGTGGGGCAAGAGAGCCGCACGCAGCGAGCGATCGGCCTGGACCCAGGCCCTCTCCCTGGCCGTACGCCGGCTCGGCAGGAGTGAGCCGCTCCTCATTATCAGCCACGTGCCGCCGTTCGGCGCCGGAGATATGCCCGATGGCGGGTACCACCGCGGCTTCCGGGGATACCGCTGGCTGATGGATCGCCTGGCTCCGCCGCTCTGGCTTCACGGCCACACACCCCTGGCCGCGACCAGCGACTGGTACGTGGAGGTGGGCCAAACGACCCTCGTCAACGCCACTGGGGCGGTGGTGGTCGAGCTGCTTCCGCCCAAGGCGAGCTCCACCTAGGCTGGCGCGCGAGGCCTGCCTCGACGCCGAAGAAGCGCTTCCTGCGGCCGAGCCACGAGGGGCACCGATCCGTCCGCAGCTCTCGGCCTCCGGCCGGTCTCGCCCTACCGGACTCGCCCTAGAGGGAACGCGGATCGGCCGCGTCCGGGTTCACGCCCAGCTCGCGGATGCCGGCCACCGCATCGGCCCGGCTCAAGCGTCCGTCCCGCGCCAAACCGGCCAGGGCGGCCGCGGCGATGTGCGGGGCGTCGACCTCGAACAACTCGCGGAGTGCCTCGCGCGTATCGGACCGGCCAAACCCGTCCGTGCCCAATACCAGGCGAGAGGAAGGCAGCCACGGCGCCACGAGATCCGGATAAGCCCGAATCCAATCGGTCGCGATCACGACGGGCCCGCCGTCCGCAGGCAGCACCGTGGCGACATGCGAGACGCGCGGCTGCTCTCCGGGGTGGAGGCGGTTCCAGCGATCCACGGCCAGACCGTCCGCCCGGAGCTGCTGGAAGGATGTGGCGCTGTACACCTCGGCCGGGATGCCGCGCTCGGCGAGGATCTGCCGAGCGGCAACGACCTGCTGCAGGATGGAGCCACTGCCCACCAGCCGGACCGGCGGCTCGCCGCGCGCTCCGGCCTTTGGTCCGAGCTTCGACCCGACCTTGGATCCGACCCTCGATCCGGAGGCCGCGCCCCGGCTCCGGGCCGCCTTCGCCCCTGCCGTACCGCCCACGTCCGGCGCGGCCAGAAGCCGGTAGATGCCGCTCACGATCTGCTCATCGGTCAGATCGTCGGGCCGCTTGGGCATGGCGTAGTTCTCGTTGTAGAGGGTGATGTAGTAGTAGACATCCTCGCCCTTCGCGAACATCCGGTCGATCCCCTCGCGAACGATCACGGCCAGCTCGTAGGCGTATGCCGGGTCGTAGCTCCGTATATTCGGGATGACCGAAGCCAGCACGTGCGAATGGCCGTCGTCGTGCTGGAGGCCCTCACCCATGAGCGTCGTCCGCCCGGCCGTGGCGCCCATCACGAAGCCGCGGCCGCGCTCGTCGCCCAGGGCCCAGAACTGGTCGCCGGTCCGCTGGAACCCGAACATCGAGTAGAAGATGTAGAAGGGGATCAGGGGCACGCCGTGGGTCGCGTAGGCGGTCGCCGCGACCTGCAGAGACGCCACGGCTCCGGCCTCCGTGATCCCTTCTTCGAGCACCTGCCCGTTCGTGGCTTCGCGGTAGCTCAGCACGAGATCCGAATCCACGGGCTCATAGCGCTGACCGAGCGCGGCGTAGATTCCGACCTCTTTGAAGAGCGGGTCCAGGCCAAAAGTTCGCGCCTCGTCGGGAACGATCGGTACGATGTGCGATCCGATCTGCGGATCGCGGATGAGATTCCGCAGCAACCGGCCGAAGGCCATGGTCGTGCTCACGGCCATCTCGGAGCCCGCTGTGAACTCGGCGTCAACCTCCGGCCGCGGCGCGGGTAGCGGCCGAGCCCGAACTACGCGCTTGGGAACGAAGCCGCCCAGGGCGCGGCGCCGCTCCAGCATGTATTGGACTTCTGGCGAGTCGGGGCCGGGGTGGTAGTAGGGCGCATCGTGGAGCTTGTCGTCGGGGATCGGCAGCTCCAGCCGGTCGCGGAACACCCGAAGCTCGGCCTCGGAAAGCTTCTTGGCCTGGTGGGTGATGTTGCGAGCCTGGACGCCGGGGCCGAGGGCCCAGCCCTTGATCGTCTTGGCCAGGATCACCGTCGGTCCGCCTCGGTACTCCGTGGCGGCGCGATACGCGGCGTAGACCTTGCGGTAGTCGTGGCCGCCTCGCCGCAGTCGGGCCAGCTCATCGTCCGAGAGGTTCTCGACGAGGCGCCGCAGCCGCTCGTCGGGACCGAAGAAGTGCTCGCGGATGTA
>PLMA01000042.1:107935-198146 GCA_003141455.1 Chloroflexota bacterium
TCCTGGATGATCTTGCCGTTGCCGCGAACCGGGCCGTCGAGACGCTGAAGGTTGCAGTTGACCACAAAGATCAGGTTGTCGAGGCCCTCTCGGGCCGCGAGCGAGAGAGCCGTCACCGACTCGGGCTCGTCCATCTCGCCGTCGCCCACAAAGGCCCAGACACGACTCGCGGATGTGTCGGCCAGGCCGCGGTTCGCCAGGTAGCGATTCAGCCGGGCCTGGTAGATGGCCGCTATTGGGCCGAGGCCCATAGAGACAGTCGGGAATTCCCAGAAGTCGGGCATGGTGCGGGGATGCGGGTAGCTCGGCAACCCCACCGGCGAGAGCGCCTCCTGGCGGAAGTGGTCCAGGTTCTCCTCGCTGAGACGGCCTTCGAGGAAGGCTCGAGCGTAGATTCCCGGCGCTGCGTGGCCCTGGAAGAAGATCTGGTCGCCGGAGTCGCCGGAGCCGCCAGGCGACGAGTCGCCAAGCGACGAGCCGTGAGCCGTCGGGTCGCCAGGCGACGCGTTGTCCTTGCCGTGGAAGAAGTGGTTGAACCCGACCTCGTAAAGCGTCGCTGCGCTGGCATAGGTGGCCAGGTGGCCGCCGAGCCCGGGTGCCCGGTTGTTGGCCCGCAGTACCATCGCCACCGCATTCCAGCGGATGAGTCGCCGGATCCGGTGTTCGATCTCTTCATCGCCCGGAAAGAACGGCTCCTGTTCGGGGCTGATGGTGTTGATGTACCGCGTCTGGGTCAGAGGCGGCAGGCCGATGTGCAGCTGCCGAGCGCGCTTCAGCAGCTTGTACAGCAGGAAGCGGGCGCGCTCGTCCCCTCCCTGGCCGTGGATCTGGTCGAGGGCATCCAGCCACTCCTGCGTCTCGGAGGGGTCGATGTCGGGCAGCTGGTGCTTGAACTCGTCGAAGTACATCGGTCTCGCGATTTCTCCGGGATCTTGGTCGGACGCGGCAAAGCAATGGCCGAGGACGACCTGGAATTGCAGGTTAGCGGATCGGAAGCGAGAGCGTCGCGATGGCGGTCGCTTCGGGCCGAAGCGTGACCCCCATTCGCATTGCCTCTCGCTTGGCCGGAGGAATCAGCGCACAGTTAACCAGCGGAGATGACCGCCGCGGCCCGCAATGCCACTCCATCTGGGTGAAGGGCGAGAGGAGAGCAGCCGAGTGAGCACACAGCCCCTTGTGCTGGTTGCCGACGACGAGCAGCGGATCACCAAGCTGGTTTCGATGGCCCTGAGTGACGAGGGTTTCCGGGTGGTTACGGCCTCCAGCGGCGAGGAAGCGCTCGCCAAAGCCGAGGAGATCCGGCCCGACATCGTCCTGCTCGACATCGTCATGCCCGACCTGGACGGCATCGAAGTGATGCGTCAGCTGCGCGAGCGCCGTTCGGTGCCGGTCATCCTGCTGACGGCCAAGGGCTCCGCCACCGACAAAGCCAAGGGTCTGGATCTCGGGGCTGACGACTACATCGGCAAGCCGTTCCATCTGGACGAGCTCGCGGCCCGCGTTCGCGCCGTGCTCCGGCGTGCCTCCGGCGTGGCCGCAGGCACGGGAACGGTCCGCTTCGACGACATAGAGATCGACCTGGAGCGACGCATGGTCACCCGCGACGGCCAACTCGTCGAGTTGTCGCGAACGGAATGGCTGCGGCTTCAGCACCTGGCGACGAATGCCGGCAAGGTCGTTCTTCACACGGAACTCCTCACCAAGGTCTGGGGGCCCGAGTACCGCGACGACCTTCAGTACCTGCGCGTCTGGGTCAGCCGGGTGCGGCGCAAGCTCGGTGCGAAGCCGGGCGAGCCCGGGCGCATCAAGACGTTCCAGGGGATCGGCTACTTGCTCGACGTCGAACCGACCTCCGGCTGACGCGTCTCACGACGGGTCGAAGGACCGCGCCAGGTTGAAGGTGGGCCGACACGATTAAGTCCGGCAGGGAGCCCCTCGATCGGAGCCCGCCCGACCAGTGCCGCCAGGCCCGATTCCTCGATTGCTCGGAGACAAGACAAGCGGCCCGAGGAGGGGGGACCCGGGCCGCTTGGTAGTGTCGGAGGACGCCCCGTCACTGGCGTCTCCCGTGGTGAGTACTACTTGGAGGAGTAGGAGCCAAGCGTAGCCTCGGGCGCCTGTCGGGCGCGTCCCGCCTGTCTACCGCGTCGTTGCATCGACATTGCAGAGACGCCCAAACCCTTCGGATGCCGGTACCGATCGCCGCCGCTTGCGCCACGCCCTCGCATCGCGTACAAAACCGTGGGACCGGGACGGGTCCCAATCAAGCCAAGACGGAGGAATGCCGGGCCATGACAGGCAGCTCGAGGTCGCCGCAGGGCGGGCCGTGGAAAGTCGGCGATCCCGATGCCCGATACGATCCGCAGGTGGCTCTCATCGTCGTCGACCTGCAGAACGATTTCGCCGACCCGTCGGGCAGCCTCTCCGTTCGCGGCGGGAGCGAGATTGTGCCACTGGTGAACGCTGAGATCGAACGCGCGCTCCAGGCAGGCGCCGCGGTTGCCTACACGCAGGACTGGCACCCGGCGCATACGCCCCACTTCGCCCAGGACGGCGGCATCTGGCCCGTCCACTGCGTCGGAGAGACCTGGGGCGCCGAGCTCTACCCCGCTCTGTCGGTCCGTGGCCCGATCGTCCGCAAGGGCACCGGCGGCGAGGATGGGTACTCGGGTTTCTCGATGCGCAACCCCGCCGGCGGCCTCCCGATCCCTACGGAGCTGGACGCGACGATCGCCCGTGGTGGAGCGAGGCGCCTGGTCGTGGTCGGCCTCGCCACGGACTACTGCGTCAAGGCCACGGCCCTCGACGGCGTGAGGCTCGGCTACGAGACCGTGGTTTTGCTGGACGGGGTCCGTGCCGTCGACCTCGAGCCGGGCGATGGAGATCGGGCGCTGGACGAACTGGAGAAGGCAGGCGTGGTGCTCGTCGGCAAGCGCCCGGCCGCGAGCTGAGCCGTGCCGGCCGCAAGGCGGCCGGCAAATCGCCGCCGAGTGGACCCGCCGGCCGCGTGGTAGCAAGCTGAGCGCCGGCCGCGTGGTAGCGTCGCGCGACCCAAAGCCGCACCGCAAAGAGGAGCCCCGGACCGACATGGAGCTGCATCTCGTCGACGCCACGTACGAACTGTTCCGGGCCTACTACTCGCCCCGGCCCGCAGTGAAGGTTCGAGATGGGCGCGACGTGGGCGCTGTCGTGGGGCTGGTATACACCCTCCTGACGCTCCTGCGAGACGAGGGCGCGACGCACGTCGGATGCGCCACCGACCACGTCATCCGGTCGTTTCGCAACGAGCTGTACCCCGGCTACAAGACAGAAGCCGGCGTCCCGGCCGAGCTGCTGGCCCAGTTCCCGCTGGCCGAACGGGCGATGGAGGCGCTCGGCGTGGTCGTCTGGCCGATGGTCGAATTCGAGGCGGACGACGCCCTGGCCACGGCGGCAGCCCGATGGGCGGGCCGGGGGGAGATTGAACGAATCTGGATCTGCACGCCGGACAAGGACCTGGCGCAGTGCGTCACGGACGACCGCATCGTCCTGCGGGACCGTCGCCGCGGGCTGACCATCGACGCGGCCGGCGTACGTGAGAAGTGGGGCGTGGCGCCGGCATCGATTCCCGACTACCTGGCTCTCGTCGGAGATTCGGCCGATGGCTTCCCGGGCCTGCCCGGATGGGGCGCCCGCTCCGCCGCCGCGGTCCTGGCCCGCTTCGCCCACCTTGAGGCGATTCCGGCGGCCGTCGGGGATTGGCACGTGGACGTTCGGTCGGCGGGCGCACTCAACGCGACGCTAAGGGCGCGATGGCCGGACGCGATGCTGTACCGACGTCTCGCGACGCTGCGGACGGACGTGCCACTGCCACAAGACGAGCCGGACGATCTGCGCTGGCTCGGGGCGCGCCGCGGCCCATTCGTAGCTCTGTGTGAAGAGCTGGATCAACCGCGCCTGGCCGAGCGCCCGCATCTCTGGCGAGACTAGCGGGGCGCCGCCTCGCGCAGTGCGTTGATCTCCAGCCGGCCCGGAGGCGCTACTTCAGGAGCGCCAGCATGGTCGCGTGGTGGCGCGGCGAAGCTGCCAGGCAGGACCATTTCTTGGCCGGGTAGGCCAAGTCGAACCAGGGCTTGCCGTCCAGGGTTGAGACCGCCGCCCCGGCCCGTTCGGCGATGAGTCCTGCGGCGGCCACGTCCCACGCCGACAGGCCGGCACTCTGGGCGTAGATGTCGAAGCGGCCGCAGGCGACGTATGAGAGCGTCAGCGCGGCCGAGCCCATCGACCTATGGGCGCGAATGCTCCTGAGAGCGTCTCGCCGCTTGCGGACGGTTCCGCGCCCGCCGACGGCAAGGGTCACGACGAGATCCTCCAGCAGCTCCTTGTCGCCGACGCGAATCGGCTCGCCGTTGCGCAGCGACGGTCCGTCTATCGCCGCCGTGAAGGTCTCGTTGCGGCTGGGATCGTGCACCACGCCGAGGACCGGCCGGCCCTCCGCCGCAAGGGCGATCGAGACGCAGAAGAACGGGATGCCGTTGGCATAGTTGATCGTTCCGTCCAGAGGGTCCACGATCCAAACCCGCCCGGACTTCACCTCGCCCGCGGCAGCGACCTCGCCGATCTCCTCAGCGTAGAAGTGGTCGTTCGGATAGCGCTGCCGGACTGCGCGCATGACCATGTCTTCGCAGAGATGGTCGACCTCGGTCACCACGTCGCGCGGTCCCTTCGCCTGTATGCGGACCAGGTGCTCGTATCGCTCCATCTGGATTCGGCCGGCCTGGTGAGCCAGATCTATGGCCAGCGCAAGCTCGGGCCCAAAGGCCGTGGACTGGCCGAACCGGCCCAGGTCCGCCTCCGAGCGCGGAGACAGGTCGGACCCCATCAGCTCGCGATCCCCGCCTCGAGGGCGATCTCGATCGTGCGCTCGATCGACCGGTTGAGCTCGTCGAGTGGCAGGTAGGACTCCTCGGAGTTCACCTCCTCCGAGAGCACGTCGCTCACGGTCAGAATCGTGGCTGCGGAGACCTCCGCGCCCGCTGCTCTGGCCCGTGCCGCCAGGTAGTAGAAGACCGATGTCTCCATCTCGAAGGCCAGGACACCGCGACTGCGCCACTTGGAGAAGTAGTCCGAGTCCGGGTTGTAGAAGACGTCGACCGTTGCGACCTGCCCGACGTGTGGCTTCTGGCCCAGCTTCTCGGCGCTATCGACCAGCGCTCGGACGAGGCTGAAGTCGGCCGTTGGGGCGTAGGGGTCGCCGTGGAGGTACGTGCGCGTGGCGCCGTCGACCGGCGCCGCCGAGCTGGCTATCACGATCTCGCCCGTCTTGACCCCCCGCCCGATCCCACCGCACGTGCCCACGCGGATCAGGCGCCTGGCGCCCAAACGGAGCAGTTCCTCTACCACGATGGCGATGCTCGGAGCGCCCATGCCGCTGGTCTGGACGCTGACGGGCACGCCTTTGTAGGTCCCCGTATAGCCGAGAAGACCGCGATGGGAGTTGACCTGACGGACGGAGCCAGCTCCGCCGTCGAACTTCTCGGCTATCCACGTGGCGCGGTTGGGGTCGCCGGGCAGCAGGACGACAGGGGCGTAATCCTCGGACTCGGCCCGGAGGTGGATCTGAGGCATCTGCTGCTCCCGTTCCTTGTGGTTACTGGCCGGCGGCATGCCGGGCGAACGGGCCCGCCGATGCGAGCCCGAACCAGATTCTACGGGCTGCGGGCGCCGACGAACGGCCGGGCCCGAGGATACGGTAGCGGCCGCCGGCGGCGGTCAGTCGCCGGAGGCTGCGGCACTCTGTTGTGCGACCGAATTCCGCTCTGTCCAGACGTCCGCCAGGCCGGCCGGCCGGGCTTCCCTTGTGTGGACAACTGGTGGGTGTGTGGACCTGAGGCAACGGAATCGACATGTCCAGGCTTGTGGTCCAGGCGGGTCACGAGAGGAATAATGCAGTTTTGTGTAGACAAACGGTGGAGAACCTGGGATACATATGCACATACGAGAGGTTTCGCCCCCGGAATCGCTCGTATGGTATCGACGTCTCATAGATCGCCGGTACCTTTGGATGCCAGGACCGGCGCAAGGTTGCGCCAACATCAGATAACCACGACCCTCGTTTGGCCGGTTTGGAACCTCCCCCGGCCGGGTACCCGTCACGAGGGTCGAGGTAGTGAGGGACCAGCGTGCGGTTCGTCAGAACCAGGCGTGAGGCCGTCGAGCGACTCCTCTGGACTCGCGAGAGTCGAGTTGTGACCCGCGTGACGCAGCATCTGCCGGAGTCTCGAGTCATCGAACTCGCGAACTCGGGATGGTGTGTCATCGCCCCTGCGAGCGAACTCACCGATGACCTGGTGCGGCGCATCTCCGGAGACGCGGCCTGCGGGCTGGCCGACGTGGATTCGAATGAGCCCCCGACCGAGCGGTATCTGGTCGCCCTTGGGAACGCCATCCAGACCTCGGGATTGGGCGACCGGATCGGCATGGGGGAGACGCCGGAGATCGCCAGCCGCAAGATCCTGTGGCTCTTCTTCGCCTGTCGGGAGCACCACGTCGAGTTTCAGCCGATCGTGGATCTGGCTACGTTCGAGGCGAATGAGTGGGAATGCCTGTTCCGCCTCAGCCCCGGCATGGGGTCCACTTCCATCTCGGACATCGTGAACGCGGCGCTCCAGGCGAATCGCCCGCTTGACCTCGACACGTTCGTCGTCGACCGGATCCTCAATCGCATCGCTCAGGTGGTCGCACCGGGCCCCGCCGGGGCGCGCATGCGGTTCGGGGTCAACCTCCTGCCGACAAGCCTGCTGTCGCCCTCGTTCGAAGCCCAGGTGTTCGCCGATCTGGTCAGGGCCGCCGGCCTGTCCCCGCGCCAGATCATCGTCGAGTGCACCGAGCAACAGGCTGTCCACGACGTGCCCCGCCTCAAGAAGCAGGTCAAGGCTCTGCGCCGTCTGGGCTTCGGCTTTGCCGTAGACGACGCGGGTGCGGGCTACGCGAGCTTCACGGTCATCGCCTCCCTCGAGCCCTCGATCATCAAGATCGACCGAGAGATCGTCTCCGGGATCGGGAACAAGGACGCCATCGCGAAGAAGGCGCTGGTCGAGGCATTCGTGTCGTTCAGCAGCCGGATCGGGGCCCAGGTGATCGCCGAAGGGATCGAGAACCGGCGCGACCTGGTGGCGCTCCAGGAGCGCGAGGTGGACTTCGGACAGGGCTACTTGCTCGGACGATCCTCTCTGACCCCCGTCCAACCGCGGCGCCTTTCCGATATCGACGAGCTGAAGCTCGGGATCCCGACCGTGGGCACCTGGGATGGCAAGGTCCGGCCGCCGGTCGCGTCGGGGCAGTAGCGGCCCAAGGGCAGGGTCCGGCGGAGGTTCCGGCACGGACACCCAAGCGGAGAGTGGCCACGGCAGGCAGCGCGTGCCGGCGCTACCATCGAGCCGACGCATAGCCGCAACTCGCGAGACCGATGACCGCCCCGAACCTGACAGCAGCACCCTTCCCCACTCTCTCGGCGGCTGCGCGCCGTTTCCTCGAGGCACCGCGGTTCGGGATCGTGGCGACCATCAACCCCGACGGCAGCCCGCTCCAGGCGGTCGTCTGGTATGTGCTCGAGACCGACACGATCGTCTTCAACAGTCGCGCAGGACGCCGGTGGCCGTGCAACCTGCAGCGCGACGCTCGAGTCTCCATCACGGTGGCCGACGGCTACGACTACGCCGAGATGCGCGGTCGGGTTGAGATCGACGAAGATCCTGATCTCGGCCAGGCCGTCATCGCCCAACTGGCCCGCCGCTACAGGAGCGACAGTGCGGTGGCCGAGGCAGACATCGAGGGCTTCCAAAAGCAGCGCCGGGTGACCTTTCGGCTCCGCCCGGAACGGGTTTTCGAGCGCTTCCGCTGACGAGCGCGTCGCAAGCGACGGGATTTCGCCCCGGGAAGGAGTCACATATGGGCCAGCCGAAGATCGGCTACGCGGCGATGCTCGAGCAATTCGGGCCCGACGAGGTCCTCGACCTTTGCGCCGGGGCGGAGGCAGCCGGCTTCTCCGGCGTCATGGCCGCCGACCATTTCCAGCCCTGGACCCCGCAACAGGGACAGGCGTCGTTCGTCTGGGAGGTCCTCGCGATCGCGGGCGCCCGCACGAAGGGCGACCTGGGCCCCGGCGTCACATGCCCGTCATTCCGTATGCATCCGGCTATCGTCGCCCAGGCCGCGGCCACGCTCGAGGTGATGTACCCGGGACGAACCTGGCTGGGTCTGGGCTCCGGGGAGGCCCTCAACGAGCACATCGTGGCCAGCTACTGGCCTGAGACTCCGGAGCGGATCAACCGCATGTTCGAGGCGGTCGAAATCATCCGGAAGCTGTTCTCGGGCAAAGACGTGAAGCACGACGGCCGCTACTTCAAGCTCGAGACGACGCGGCTGTGGACGATGCCCAACGTTCCGCCGCCGATCTACATCGCGACCGCCGGTCCCGTCACCGCCAAGCGGACGGGCGCGCTCGCCGATGGCCTGATCACCGTCGGAGCGCCTGAAGGCAAGATCGAGATGATCTTCGACAAGTGCCGTGAGGGCTGTCGAGAGGCCGGCCGCGATCCCGATCGGTTCAAGTACATCCTCCAGCTCCACCTCTCCTGGGCCGAGACGGACGAACTGGCCGTTCGCAACGCCATGGAGGAGTGGCCCAACGGCGGGATGAAGTTCCCTAAGGCGGACATCCGATCGCCGGGCGACTTCGAGCAGATGGCCAAGCTCGTTCGACCTGAGGACTTCGCGGGCCGGATGGTGATGTCCGCGGACCTCGAGGTCCATCGCAAGCAGATCCAGAAGTTCCTTGACATGGGATTCGACCAGATCTACCTGCACAACGTCGGCCGGAACCAGGCCGAATGGATCGATGCGTTCGGTCGTGAGGTCCTGCCGGGGCTGACCGCCTGAACCGCAGAGGAGGCGCCACGTGTCTGCCGTCAAACTCGGACTGCTCTGCTGGAACCAGAACACCGACTGGCCGTCGCTTCATGCGGCGGGGGTTCGAGCCGACCGGCTCGGCTACGACAGCCTGTGGGCCTGGGACCACCTCTACCCGATCGTCGGCGACCCGGACGGGCCGTTCTACGAGGGTTGGCTGACGATTGCGGCCTGGGCCGCCGCCACCGAGCGCATCCGAGTCGGGCTCATGGTCGGCGCCAACCCGTACCGGAACCCGGCCCTGGTCGCCAAGATGGCAACCACCCTGGACCACATCAGCGGCGGGCGTACCTACCTGGGGATCGGGGCGGCCTGGAACGAGTACGAAGCCGGCGACTTCGGGATCGAGTTCGGGTCGGGGATACCGGAGCGTCTGCGCTGGCTCGGCGAGGCACTGCCGATCCTGCGGGGGATGCTTAACGGAGAGGCGCCTACTGCCTCCGGCCCTCACTACCACGCCGTCCACGTCCGCAACGACCCGGCGCCACTCCAGCCGCGACTCCCGATCCTGATCGGCGGCGGCGGCGAGCAGGTGACTCTCAAGCTGGTCGCGCAGTATGCGGATGCCGACAACCTGGGCGGAGGATTCGAGACGGTCAAGCGCAAGGATGAGATCCTGCGCCGCCACTGCGAGGCCGTGGGCCGCGACGAGAGCGAGATCGAGCGAACGACGGGCGTCGGGGTGGTGGTGATCCGGGACTCGCACGCCGAAGCTCAGCGGGTCTACCGACGGCTGTTCGAGGTCAACCGCGTTGCACAGCTCTGGCAGGACCAGCCCGTGGGCACACCCGAGGAAGTCATCGAGATGCTGTCGCCGTACCTGAGCATCGGCTACCGTCACCTGATTGCGGGCCACCCGGCGCCGTACGATGAGGAATCGGCGGTTCGCCTGGCGAAGGAGGTCCGGCCGGCGCTCGAAAGGGTCGGCTGAGCAGGCTCGATCGGACTCTGATCGGGACATCGGCACCTGCCGGCGCTAACCTTCCCTGCATCGATGTGGCCTGCATCGATATGGCCGTCGAACGGGAGGAGCGATGCGCGTCGTCTGTCTGGCCGGGGGCGTGGGCGGGGCGAAGCTCGCCGACGGCCTCCAGCAGGAGCTGGCGCCGGGCGAGCTGACGGTCATCGTCAACACCGGCGACGACCTCGAGCGCCACTCCCTGACCATCTGGCCGGACCACGACACCGTCCTGTACACGCTGGCCGGCATCGCCGAGCCGGGCCAGGGCTGGGGTATCGCCGGCGAGACCTGGCAGGTCATGGGCCAGCTCGCCCGGCTGGGCGAAGAGACGTGGTTCCGGCTGGGCGACAAGGACATCGCCACTCACCTGTACCGAACCGCGAGACTCCGCGGCGGCGCCCGGCCCACCGAAATCGCGCTCGACATGTCTCGGGCTCTCGGCGTCCCGTCGCGCATCCTGCCTATGACAGACCAGTCGGTTCGAACCCGACTCCGCACCGACGACGGCTGGCTCGACTTCCAGGATTACTTCGTCCGGCTGCGCCAGACTCCCGACGTTCGAGAGGTCCGGTTCGAGGGAATCGAGTCGGCGAGCCTGACCCCCGAGTGCCGGGAGGCCATCCGCTCGGCCGAGACGATCGTGATCGCCCCATCCAATCCGATCGTCTCGATCGGGCCGATCCTGGCTGTGCCGGGGCTGCTGGCCGAGATCCTGGCTGCCCGCTCCCGCGGTGTCCCGACGGTCGGGGTCTCCGGCATCGTGGGCGGCAAGGCCCTGCGCGGCCCGGCCGACAGGATGATGTCCGGGCTCGGCGAGGAGTCGTCGGCGCTCGGAGTGGCCCGGCGGTACGCCGCCCAGGAGTTGCTCGACCTCCTGTTCATCGACCGTGAGGACGACGCCCTCGCGGATCCGATCAGAGCGCTGGGGCCCGATGTCGTGGTCACGGACACGATCATGACGAGCAATTCGTCGCGAGCTCGACTTGCCCGCGAGATGCTCGACGCGGCGGCCGCCATGCGAGCCAAACGAGATCCAGCCATGGATCCGGAACCGAGGGCGCGGCCGTGACCGTCACGGACCTGTCCCGCATCGTCGCCCTGGTGCCGGTGCGATCGCTCAGCGGGGCAAAGTCCCGCCTTGGCGAGCCGCTGGATCCGGAGGAGAGAGCCGACCTGATCCTGGCGCTTCTTCGCCGCACCGTCGAGGCCGCGCGGGCGGCCAGACGCCTGGCCGGCGTGATGGTCGTCTCCATGGACCCCGAGCTCCTGGAGCGGGCCCGCTCCATGGGCGCTGCCACGCTCCGGCAGGAGACCGACGGGCTCAACGAAGCCCTGGTCGAGGCCCGCCTCGCCGCCAGCCCCGCTACGGCCGTGGTCGCGCTGCCGGCGGACCTCCCCGGCATCACTGCCTCCGCGATAGACCAGCTGGCCCAGACGGCGGAGCGGGCGCTGCGAGAAGCCCCAGACCGACCGGTTGTCGTCCTGGTCCCCGACCGGCACGGTTGCGGCACTAATGCCCTGCTCCTGGCTCCGCCCACGGCCATCGACTTTCGTTTCGGCGAGGGGAGTCGAGCCGCCCACGCGGCGGCGGCCGTGGCCGCCGGCGCCATCTACCTGGAGTTGGAGGGGCCACTCTCCTTCGACGTCGATACGCCCGACGACCTGCTGGAGGCGGACCGGCGCGGACTCGACCACGAGGCCGGGCGGTGAGCCCCGATCCGATCGCGCGAGGCGCCGCTCAGCCTGACGGACGCGTCACGGTGATCGCCCTCGAAGGCGTGCCGGAGATCCGCCCAGGCGACGACCTGGCGGCGGCGCTCGTGGAGGCGCTGCGAGTGACGCCCCTGGCGCTGCCACTCCGAGACGACGATGTCCTTGTCGTGACCCAGAAGGTCGTCTCGAAGGCCGAGGGCGCGATCGTCGATCTGACGGCCGTCGAGCCGCGCCCGGAGCTCGTGGCTTTCGCCGAGCGCTGGGACCGCGACGCCCGCCAGCTGGAGGTCGTCCTGCGGGAGGCCCGCCGTGTCGTCCGCATGGCAAACGGTGTGCTAATCACCGAGACTCACCACGGCTTCATCTGCGCCAACGGCGGGGTCGACGCTTCCAACATGGGGCCATTGAGCGGGGACGTGGTGACGCTGCTGCCCGTCGACCCGGACGCGTCGGCCGCCGGGATACGCGCGGCTGTCGAACGGGCATTCAGCGTGGACGTGCCCGTCCTCATCTCGGACAGCTTCGGGCGAACGTGGCGGTGGGGCATCACGGACGTCGCCATCGGCGTAAGCGGCATGCTCCCGCTCGACGATCTGCGCGGCACCCCGGACGCGGACGGCCGCATCATGCGCAGCACGGTTCGCGCCACTGCCGACGAGATCGCTACGGCCGCCGAGCTGGCGCTGGGCAAGATCGCCAGGAGGCCTGCGGCGATCGTTCGGGGCGCGCATCCGACCCGCGGCGAGGGCAGGATCGTCGACGTGCTGATGCCCCGCGAGATGGACCTCTTTCCGTGACCGGCAGTACCCGCCGGGCGCCCGGCAAAGCTTCCGCTCCGACCAGCCCGACGCCCGGTCTGGGGGCCGCGCCGATGTCTGCCGCCGGCAATGCGGCGGCGCCCACACCGGCTCTCGGCAACGCGGCCCTCCTCTCGCCGGGTGCTTGACGTTCGGCCGGTCTCGGCCAGCTTCCCCGCCCCCCAGCCGGTCGATCTCCGACTGACGCTGGCGCCGCTCCAGCACGGTAGCGGCGACCCGACCATCCGTCTCGCCCGAAACGGCGTATGGCTCACCCGCCGGACGGAGGCGGGCCCGGCGACTCTCCGCCTCTGGACTGACGACGCCGCCGACGCGGTCCGGGCCGAAGCCTGGGGGCCCGGTGCGGCAACGGCCCTGCTGGCCGCGCCGGGACTGGCGGGACTGCTGGACGATCCGACTCCGCTGAAGCCCCAGCATGCGCTGCTCCGCGAGCTGCAGCGTCGATTCGCCGGCCTGCGGCTGCCCCGCACCGGGCAGCTGCTGCCGGCGCTCGTGCCGGCGGTCCTCGGGCAGAAGGTGACTGCAGGCGAAGCACTCGCGGCATATTCCGCCATCGTCCGCCGCTTCGGAGAGCCGGCACCCGGACCCGCCGGCCTTCTCCTGGCACCTGCCGCTGCCCGCCTCGCGGAAGTTCCCTACTTCGAGTTCCATTCCCTGGGCCTCGAACGACGCCGGTCCGAGCTCCTGGCGCTGATCGGCCTGCGCGAGTCCGGCATCGAAGCCCTGATGGCGCTTCCGCCTGCCGAGGCGTACGCCAGCCTACAGAAGATACGGGGCATCGGTCCGTGGACCGCGGCCGAGACCACGCGGATTGCCTTCGGCGATCCCGACGCGGTCAGTCTCGGCGATGCTCATCTCCCCGATCTGGTGGCGTGGACGCTCGCTGGAGAGCCTCGGGCCGACGATGCGCGAATGCTCGAGCTGCTGGAGCCGTACCGCGGCCAGCGAGCCCGCGTGGTCCGTCTGCTGGAGGCGTCCGGAATCAGAATCCCGCGCTTCGGGCCGCGCTTCGCGCCCCGCAGGATCGGCCGCATCTAGATCGGACGCCTCCGCCGGAGGCGACGTCTGCCCACGCCCCTCGCGCTAGCAGGCCGCCAGGTAGTTGCAGGGGTTGGCGGCGTCGGCGGTGGTGCCCAAGCCCCACGGATAGCCGAGCCATACCTCGAAGTGGAGGTGCGGGCCCGTGGCCTCACCCGTGTGGCCGACCAACCCGACGCGCTGCCCGGCCGACACCTTCTGGCCCACTCTAACGTTCCAGTACGAGAGGTGGTTGTACGTCGTGTAGAGCTTGGCTCCGTGCTGGATCCAAACGACGTTTCCGCCACCCGAATAGCCCCGATTGCCGACCAACACCACAGTTCCGGCGGCGGCGGCCACGACCGGCGTCCCCTCGCTGGCGGCGATGTCGAGGGCGCGATGGCCCGACCAGTAGTACTGGCTGATGTAGTTGTAACCTGCGACCGGCCAGACGAACCCGCCACCACGACTGGACGATCCCGACCCGGACCCGGACTTCGACGCCGGCATCGGCCCGCCGCTCGCCCCTGGGATGAGGAGTGTCTGGCCGAGCACGACATTGGTATCTGGCAGGTTGTTGACGTCGGCGATGTCCTGCGCGGAGACCTTGTATTTGGCGGCCAGCGAGTCCAGCGTGTCTTTGGCCCCCACCTTCACCAGGACGCCGTCTATCGGCGGAATCAGAAGCTGCTGGCCGGGGCGGAGCGAGTCGGGATTCGGGACTTGCGCCTTGTTGGCCCAGTAGATCGTGGGTGTGGCCAGCTCGAACCTGTGGGCGATCTGGTTGAGCGTATCGCCCGGCTGCACGGCGTAGGTCAGCAACATGCTCTTGGCATCCGTGGCGACGCCGGGGTTCTGCATCGTGTTCGGGATCGAGCCGTCGCCGAGGTACAGATTGCCCGCGTCGGTGGGCTCCGGGCTGGCCGTCGGGTCACTCGACGCCGACGCCTCGACTGCACCGAGCGCCGGAGCGCTGGCGGCGGGCCGAGCCGCGGCCGACGCGGACTGTACGACCGGCAGCGAGCTGATGACGGCCGCGGCCACCAGAAGCAAGCAGACTCCGACCGGGACGAGGCGCTCGAAGATGTCATGCCGGTCGAGGTTCCCTGCGATCCGGCGGAACACGTCACCCGTCGCGAACGGGCGCCTACCGGATGACGCCGGGACTGAGGAGGCCCCCGCCGGGCCGCCTCCCGCTCGAGATCGGCCGCGCCCAACGAGCTCGCTCACTGCGTCGGAAACCGGCGTCATGAAGGACCGCAGGCCGGCCGCGGAAATCGCAGGCAGAGCGACGTGGGAGAGTGCCCGGCTGACGGCAGCCGCTGCTCGATGCAATACGGGCTCCTGTGCGGGGAATGGCTCCGAGAATAGGCTGGAGGGCTGCGGGGATCGGCAGGAACCCTAGCAGAGCGGCGAAAACCGCGCAAACGCGACGGGGCCCGGCAACCTTGGGCGGGCGGCCGGCTCTATGAGCGGCCCGGTCCCGGCTCGACTTCCAGGATCGCCGGCAAATCGGGCACGACCGCGGGCCGGTGCTACCCTGTCGCCACTGCCCAAGACCCTAGATCCATGCGCCGGCCTGGCCGCCGGCAGGGAGTCCAGTCGTGAAGCTCGGCCTGCAAATCCCCTCGTTTACCTGGCCCGGTGGCGACGCCGCGATCGGCCCGACGCTGGCCCGCATCGCCGAAGCCGCGGACGCGGCCGGCTTCGACTCGCTATGGGTGATGGACCACTTCTATCAGATCCGCGGTGTCGGCCGGCCCGAGGAGCCGATGCTCGAAGGCTGGACGGCCCTGGGCTACATGGCCGCCCACTCGAAGCGGGCAACACTGGGCCTGATGGTGGGCGGCGTGCACTATCGCCTGCCGGCCATCTGGGCCAAGGCCGCCACGACGCTGGACGTGCTCAGCGGCGGGCGCGCCTATCTCGGCATCGGGGCCGCGTGGAACGAGGAGGAGAGCCACGGCCTGGGCTTCCCGATGCCGCCCCTCGGCGTGCGCTTCGAGATGCTCGAGGAGACACTCCAGATCTGCCATTCGATGTGGCAGGGCGAGCGCGGTTCCGAGAAGGCCTTCGAGGGCAGTCACTACCAGGCGTCGCGGCTGCTCAACTCGCCCCAGGCGATCAGCAAGCCTCATCCCCGGATCCTGATCGGCGGCGGCGGCGAGCAGAAGACCCTGCGCCTGGTGGCCAAGTACGCCGACGCCTGCAACATCTTCGGCGGTCCGGACCAGCTGACTCACAAGTTCGGAGTCCTGCGCGAGCGCTGCGCCGAGGTCGGACGACCGTTCGACGAGATCGAGCGCACGAACCTCCAGTCGATCGACCTGGAGCGCGACGGCCCAGCCCAGGTGATCGCGCGGTTCCGAGCCCTGGCCGCGGTGGGCGTTCAGCACGTCATCTTCAGCGTGGCGAACGTCTGGGACATCCGGAACATCGAGACACTTGGCCGCGATGTGATCCCTTCCATCCACGACCTCGAGGCTGCGGCCCTCTAGGAGCGAACCGATGGCGGACGCTTCCGCTACAACGGGCGCAACCGGGCGCCCGATGGGCCCATCGGGCGCGACGATATACTCCCCGGGAGTATCCGCGCCGTGTTAGGATTAGCGCATGAGCGACGACGCCACACCCAGGTCCACACGCCCACTGGGCGGCCTCAATCTGACCTTCCTCGCCCCGGCGGAAGGTGAGGGAATGGCCCAGGCGCGCCCTGGGACAACGGCGCCGGCCGAAGCCGGCCTCGTTGAGGAGGCGCGCGTCGTCATCGTGGGCTCGGGACCGGCGGGCCTCACCGCCGCCATCTACGCCGCTCGCGCCAATCTGCGACCGATCGTCATCGGAGGCGTCAGCGGCGGCGGTCAGCTCATGATCACGAGCGAGGTGGAGAACTACCCGGGCTTCCCCGATGGGATCGGCGGACCCGAGCTGATGGGACTCTTCCGCAAGCAGGCCGAGCGCTTCGGCGCCCGAGTCGTCGATGCGGACGTATCGCGGGTCGATCTCGGCATGCGGCCCTTCCGGCTCTGGGCCGCCGGCGTCGAATATCGGGCCCAGGCGGTGATAGTGGCCACGGGCGCGGATGCCCAGTGGCTCGGTATCGACAGCGAAACCCGGCTTCGCGGTCGCGGGGTCAGCGCTTGCGCCACCTGCGATGGGTTCTTCTTCCGCGACAAAGAGGTGGCAGTCGTCGGCGGCGGCGACAGCGCCCTGGAGGAAGCTCTCTTCCTCACCCACTTCGCCAGCAAGGTTCACCTCGTCCATCGCCGGGACGAGTTCCGCGGAAGCAAGATCATGCAGGCCCGAGCGGCCGCCCATCCCAAGATCGAGCTTCATCTGAACCGCACCGTCGCGGAGGTCCTCGGCGCGGACCATGTCGAAGGGCTGCGCCTGGGCAAGACGGACGAGCCCGGCGAGGAGACGGTGCGGCTGGATGGCGTCTTCGTGGCCATCGGGCACAGGCCCAACGTGGCCGTATTCCGCGATTGGCTCGGGACCGACGAGAAGGGCTATCTATCGACCGGCGGCGCTACGACCGCCTCCTCGATCGACGGCGTGTTCATCGCCGGCGACGTGGACGATCACCGCTACCGCCAGGCCGTGACGGCGGCCGGCGAAGGATGTCGCGCCGCGATCGACGCGGAGCGCTGGCTCGAGGCGCAGGACGCCGGCCAATCGCACCCCGCCGAGGTCCCGAAGGAGACTGCGGCCGTCACCAAGTGAGCGGGCTCGCATCGCCCCGCGCGTCGTCGAGAGCTTGCTGGTAGGGTCGGCCCGTACGGGAGTCATTCATGTCGTATTCCGGCGGCGGCCGCTATCGCTATGCCGCCTCCAGCGCTCGCGATAACCCGACCGGCCGGCCGCACGAACCGCGGAATCGAACGGCGCGCAAGATCGTCCGATTCTTCGCCCCCTACAGGACCGAGGTCACGGTCGTGCTGGTGGCGATCCTGATTACCAGCGGCTTGGGCGTGATCAACCCGATCTTGCTCAAGCTCCTGCTCGACGTCGCCATACCCCACCGCGACTTCGCCCTGCTGAACCTGTTCGTTGGGCTGATGATCGTCGTACCGGTCGTGTCGAGCCTGATCGGCGTCGGTCAGAGCTACCTCAACAACCGCGTCGGCCAGAACGTCATGCGCGACCTGCGCAAGCTCCTGTACGGCCATCTCCAGTCCATGCCGCTGCGGTTCTTCACCGAGACGCGGACCGGCGAGATCCAGAGCCGCCTCTCGAACGACGTCGGCGGGATCCAGTCCGTCGTGACGGATACGGCTGCGAGCGTGACCAGCAACGTCGCCATCGTGGTCAGCACGGTCATCGCCATGCTCTTCATAGACTGGCGCCTGACGGCCCTGTCGCTCGTGATGTTGCCGATCTTCGCCTTCGTCGCCAATCGCGTGGGCAAGGTCCGCCGGGCCGCCTCGACCGAAACTCAGAAGTCGCTTGCCGACATGACCGCAGCCACCGAAGAGACGCTCAGCGTCAGCGGCATCCTGCTCTCCAAGACGTTCGGCCAGCAGCAGGCGTCGGTGGACCGCTTCAGCACGCTCAACGACCGAGTCGCTACCAACCAGATCCGCCAGGCGATGGTCGGCCGATGGTTCTTCGCCCTCATCGGCACGATCATGTCGATCATTCCCGCCTTCGTGTACTGGCTGGCGGGCTATCTCGCGATCAATCACGACCCGCACCCGCCCTCCGCCGGCGACATCGTGGCCTTCACCACCCTCCAGAGCCGCCTCTTCTTTCCGCTCGGCCAGCTGCTAAGCGTCCAGGTCGAGTTGCAGGGGGCGCTGGCCCTCTTCGACCGCATCTTCGAGTACCTGGAAATGAAGCCCGAGATCACCGACGCGCCGGACGCGGTCGAGCTGGATCCGAAGAACGTTCGGGGTGCCGTTCGCTTCCGCAACGTCTCGTTCAGCTACCCGACCCGGGCCGCCCAGCTCGCCGTCGAAGGGGCCGAGAATGGAAACGGCGCCGCGCCAGAGGCAGCCGGGGCAACCCTTGCCGGAACCGCGGAGACCCTGGCGGGAACGGGAGCGAGCGCCGGCGCCGGTCCGGAAGCTGCCGCCCCAGCCGAGGCGCCGGAGCAAGGGCGTCCCTTTGCCCTCGAGAACCTCGACTTCGAGGTCAGGCCGGGGCAGCTGGTGGCGCTGGTCGGTCCATCGGGCGCCGGCAAGACCAGCACCACCTACTTGATCCCGCGCCTGTACGACGTCGACACCGGGGCCGTGGAACTGGACGGGCTGGACGTGCGGGCCATCAAGCTCGCGTCGATCGGACAGATCGTGGGCTTCGTGACGCAGGAGACGTACCTCTTCCACAGTTCCGTGAGAGACAACCTGCGCTATGCCCGACCGCTGGCAACCGACGCCGAGCTCGAGGCCGCGGCCCGCGCGGCGGCGATCCACGACCGCATCGTTGAGTTCCCAGAGGGTTACGACACGATGGTCGGAGAACGCGGCTACAAGCTCTCCGGCGGCGAGAAGCAGCGGATCGCGATCGCGCGGGTGCTGCTGAAGGATCCACGAGTCCTCATCCTCGACGAGGCCACTTCCGCTCTCGACACGGTCAGCGAGCGGCTGATCCAACAGGCCCTCGAAGGGTTGGTGGCCGGCCGGACGACGATCGCCATCGCCCACCGGCTCTCGACGATCCTGCGAGCCGACCTGATCCTGGTGTACCAGCGAGGGCGAATCGTCGAGCGCGGCACGCACGCCGAGCTGCTTGCCCTGAACGGGTTGTATGCACGGCTCTACCGCGAGCAGTTCGAAACCCCGGACTCGGCCCCGGCCGAGTCGGCGCCGGCGCGCTAGGCTGAGCCGCAACAGGACCGGCCACCGGCGGCCGCTCGAAGGAGAAGAGATTGGGTCAGAAGCAGGTCAGCCTCAGGCATACGGGCGGGTCGCGGTTCGTAGCCCGGTCCGGCTCGGGCCACGACATCGTCGTGGACAATGCCGCCGGGAATTCCGGGCCCCGGCCGACCGAGCTCGTCCTTGCCGCGTTGGCCGGCTGCACGGCCATGGACGTGGTCGAGATCCTCGCTAAGAAGCGCCAGGTCGTGGACGGCTACTCGGTCGAGGTCACCGGCACCCAGCGCGAAAAGGCGCCGAACGTATACACGGATATCACCGTCCTCCACGTCGTAGAAGGCAACGTGGATACGGAGGCGGTGCGCCGGTCGATCGAGCTATCGGCGACGAAGTACTGCACAGTGAGCGCCCAACTCGCTTCCGGGGCGGCCCGGATCAGTCACCGTTACACCATCAAGCGGCCCGCAGCGGCCGGCGCCCCGCCAACCGAGGAATCGGGTGACGTGGTGGTCGAAGGCCCGGGCAAGGACGTTCTGGCAGACTGACGGCCGGCGGCTCCGCCGGGCGTGAGGGAGGGACAAAAGATCGAAGCTCCGGACGAGGGCACCCTCGATCCAGGCAGGCCTCGGATATGGCGAATCTGGGGCGTGTCTTTCGACGCCCGTATCGTCCAGATCGTCATGGCCGCCACGCTCATCCTGATCGTCGCCTTCAACAACCGCTTCGTCCAGGACGAGTACGAGCGGTTCATCCTGGAGTTCATCGTCCCGCTCGCCATCATCGTGCTGGCCTGGCGCGAAGACCCCAGGCGCTATGGGCTCCGACTGGGCGACTGGCGGCTCGGCCTGGCGGTGACTGTCGTCGGAATCGCGGCTATGGCCATCGTCATCTGGCTGTTCGGTCGCTTGCCCGACTTCCGCCAGTACTACACGGATACCATCGGCGGCCGGCCCATGTGGCGTCTGGTGATAGACACCGGCATCGACCTGTTCGCGTGGGAGTTCTTCTTCCGCGGCTGGCTCCTGTGGGGGCTGGGACGCAAGTACGGGACGGACGCCATCTGGCTCCAGGTGATTCCCTTCGCGCTCATGCATGTCTGGAAGCCCGAGATCGAGCAGCTGTCGACTGTGCTGGGCGGAGCCTTCTTCGGGATCCTGGCGTGGCGAACCAGGTCGTTCGTGTGGGGCTTCCTGCTCCACTGATTCATGGTGGCCTGGGTCCTGATGGTGGCCGCGGGCTACGCCTGAGGGTCTGCGCCGGGCTCTTCGGCGCGGTGCGGAGAGTCCGCGGTGTGGGTGTCGTTGGCGCGGTCTTGCATCACTATGCAACAAACCGTATAATCCCGGACCATGACCGCCACACGATCCACGCCTGACGGCGTTCCTACGGCCACTCCCGTCGAGGGAGCGGTGCCGGTTTCGGCCGGCAGTGTTCCCCAGGACGCGGGCGGTGATTCGACTGCCGGACCGGTACGCGGACTCGGGCCCAAGGCAGCCAGCACGCGATCCGGCCGCCGGACGATCACCGTCGGCATCGTCGGGGCCACGGGATACGCAGGCGGCGAGCTCGTCAGATTGCTGTTGCATCACCCGAACGTCCGTCTGGCCGGGCTGTATGGCCGCAACCGCGACAAGGAGCCGATCGCCGCGTCGCACCCGAATCTCGGGGCCACGGGCCTGGTCATCGACCGGGCGATCCCGGAGGCCGACGCCATATTCACGGCTCTGCCATACGGCGCCGCGGCAGAGATGGCCGGCGAGATCGTGGCGCGCGGCTCCGCCCTGCTGGACGTTGGGCCGGACTTCCGCCTCCATGACCCGGCCGACTATCCGCGCTGGTACAAGTTCGACCACCCTGCTCCTGAACTGCTGGCCCAGGCGGTCTACGGCCTGCCCGAGCTGCACCGCGAGGAGATACGCGAGGCGGCCGATCGACCGACCACCATCATCGGCCTGCCGGGTTGCTACTCGACGGCGACGATCCTTACCCTCGCGCCATTGGCGCGCGCGGGTCTGATCGCGGATCTGGCGGTCGACGCCAAGAGCGGCGTTTCCGGAGCCGGGCGCGAGCCCAAACCGGACCTGCTCTTCTCCGAGGTCAACGAAAGCGTCAGGGCGTACGGCATGTTCGGCCACCGCCACACAGCGGAGATGGAGCAGGAGCTCGGGGAGCAGGGCGAGCGCGGAGCGATGGGCAGCCGCGACGCGAACCCCGGCGTCGCCACGGTCGACTTCCTGCCGCACTTGATCCCAATGACGCGGGGCATCCTGACCAGCTGCCACGTCCGGACCACGCGGCCGGTCACGCAGGCCGAGCTGGACACCCTCTACGGTGAGGCCTACCGCGACGAGCCGTTCGTGCAGATCGTGGCCGATGCGCCCGCCACGAAACACGTCTTCGGCAGCAACCTGTGCCGGATCTGGGTCCGCGTGGATCCGCGCAGTGGCAAGGTGCTCGCCCTGGGCGTCATCGACAACCTGGTCAAGGGTGCCGCCGGCCAGGCGGTTCAGGCACTCAACGTCCTCTTCGGCCTGCCCGAGGCCGCCGGCCTGGAGCAGTACCCGATAGCGCCCTGAGACCCTCTACCGCGAACCGTCGCACAGCCCAGCCGATTGCCGGCGCCAGTGGGAGGCAAGCCAGTCCGATGCAGCCGGGTTCCGACCGCTCCTCGAAAGCGGGGGCGTCGCTGGGCGACGTGCTGGCGCCTCTGACGAACCCGCTTCCGCCCGTCGAAGAGCGAGCCGTCATGCCGTCCGGATTCCGAGCCGCGGGGCTGGCGTGCGGGATCAAGCCATCCGGCCGGCCGGATCTGGCTCTCGTGGCGACTCTGGACGGGCCGGCGGCCGTCGCCGCGGTCTTCACCCGCAATGCGGTCGTCGCCGCGCCGATTCGGCTGTCGCGGGCCCATCTCAACGCCACGGAGATCGGCGGTGGCGGACGGTTCGGCTGGGCCGATGCGGTGGTGGCCACGGCCGGCTCCGCGAACGCGGCCACTGGCCCCGAAGGCGACGCGGACCAGGAGGAGCTGAGCAGGGCGGTCGCCGCGCTGCTGAACACGGAGCCCGAACGGACGCTCGCCCTCTCGACCGGCGTCATCGGCGTGAGACTTCCGATGCCGCAGGTCTGCGACGGCGTGGCCCGGCTCGTGGCGCTGTTGGAGCCGACGAATGCAGGTCTCGAGGCGTTCGCGACGGCGATCATGACCACGGACACAAAGGTCAAGCTCGCCACTACGTCGGTCGAGCTGCCGGGGCCGGACGGCAAGGGGGTCACGGTCACGGTCTCCGGGATAGCCAAGGGCGTCGGCATGATCCATCCGCGCATGGCCACGATGCTCAGCCTCATCCTGACCGACGCGAGCGCGTCGCCGGCGACGCTCTTCGGCCTGCTGTCTCCGGCCGTGCAGCGGACGTGGAACCAGACCAGCGTCGACGGCGACACCAGCACCAACGACACCGTCTTCCTCCTGGCGTCGGGCTCGTCGAAGGCCCGCGTCGTGGCGACCGCCAGCCCCGACGCTGAGATCCTGGGCCGGGCCGTCGAGTCGGTGGCGAGATCCCTGGCCCGCCAGCAGGCCGCCGACGGCGAGGGCGCGACGACTCTCATCACATGCCAGGTGAGCGGCGCGGCGGACGACTACGACGCTCGCGCCATTGCCCGCGCCGTTGTGAGCAGCAGCCTCCTCAAAGCCGCCGTCCACGGCCGCGACCCCAACTGGGGCCGCGTCGCGAGCGCCGCCGGCAACGCCCGCCTCCCAGAGGAGCAGCTCCTCGAGGCGGCGGGCCTGCACCACACCGAGGCCATGCCTCGAGCCGGCCGATCGCCCGAGCTGGAGGTCGACCGCCTGCGTATCGCCATCGCCGGAACTCTCGTCTTCGCCGGCGCTCCCCTCCCCTTCGACCGGGACGCGGTCCGCGCGGCGATGAATGCTCCCGAGGTGCTCATCCGCCTTGACATGGGTCTGGGCGACGGCATCGGTGAAGCGTTTGGCTGCGATCTGACCGAGGGCTACGTCATCGAGAACGCGGAGTACACGACGTGAGCGAAGTGCTCGTCCTCAAGCTCGGCGGGACAACGCTCGCCGACCAGGCGCACGTCCTCGACGAGGTCGCTACGGTCGCTCGTGGGCGCCCCGTCGTCCTGGTCCACGGCGGCGGAAAGCGCATAACCGAATGGCTGGAGCGTCTCGGCGTCCCGAGCCGGTTCGAGGGAGGGCTTCGCGTAACGGACCAGGCCGCGCTGGACGTTGCCGCGGCCGTTCTCCGGGGTGTGGTGAACTCAGAACTGGTCTCCGACCTGCGCGACCGTGGCGTCGACGCGGTGGGGCTCTCCGGCGTCGACGGCGGCTTCATGATCGCCGAGCGCGTCCCCGGCCTTGGGCTTGTGGCTCACATCGTCGGCGTCAGGCGCGACTTCCTGGACACGCTGCTGGTGGCCGGGCAGGTAGCCGTGGTGGCGCCGCTCGCCCGCGACGAGCAGGGGATCGTCTGTAACGTCAATGCGGACGACGCCGCCGCCGGCATCGCGGCGGGGCTCGGTGCCCGCCAGCTCGTCCTGATGACCGACGTCGACGGCGTCCGCGACGCGGCTGGCGAGAAGCTTGCCGCCATGACCGCGGATCAGGCCGAGAAGCTGATCGCCGACGGCGTGATCAAGGGCGGCATGGTGCCCAAGATCCGGGCCGCCCTGCAGGCGGTCAACTGGCCGGGCGCCGAGGCGGTCATCGCGGATTCCGCCGACCCGCATGCCCTGACGCGCGCACTCTCCGACCCGACCTTCGGGACCCGAATCACGCGCCATGAACGGCGGGCGTCACGCCAGGCCAATGAAGCCTCCGCCGGACCGGCGTGATCGGATGACCTCGATGATCCTCAACGGCAGCCAGATCAACGCCAAGCAGCGCCGCCAGCGCATCCTCCTGGAACTCGTCGCCCGCTCGGCGATCGGCAGCCAGGAGGAGCTCGTGGAGTTGCTCCGCGAGGCCGGCTTCGAGGTGACGCAGGCGACCGTCAGCCGCGATGCCGCCGAGCTCGGACTGGTCAAGGTGCCCCGCGGCGACCGCCATGTCTATGCCACGCCCGAAACCGCGGCCACCGGCGACGTCTACGACGCCAGGCTCCGCCGGCTGCTCGAGGACATCCCGGTTCGCATCGCGCGGAGCGGCCTCAGCCTCGTCTTGCTGGCGACGCCGGGCTCGGCCGGGGCAATCGCCCAGGCCATCGACCAGTCCAGCCTGCTCGACCAGATCGGCACCCTCGCCGGCGACAACACGCTGCTAGTGCTCTTCGAGACCGAGGCCGCCCTCGAACGGTGGCTGGTCCGCTTCGAGAGCTATCAACCGGCCGGCGCCGACAAGCTGCTGCCCGCCCGACCTTTTGCCAATTCGGAGGCACCTCGATGAAGAAAGTAGTGCTCGCCTACTCCGGTGGACTCGACACCTCGGTCGCCGTCGCCTGGTTGCGCGAACAGTACGACGTTGAGGTTGTCACGCTCACCGTCGACCTGGGCGGCGGCGTGCTCAAGGAAGATGTCGACCGACGGGCGATCAGTGCCGGAGCGACTCGCGCATACGTGGTCGACGGACGAGAGCACTTCGTGCGCGATTTCTGCTGGCCTCACGTCCAGGCCGGCGCCCTGTACCAGGGTGTCTACCCGCTGGCCACGGCCATGGCTCGGCCGCTGATCGCCCAGCTGCTGGTCGAGGTCGCTCACAAGGAAGGAGCCCAGGCCGTTGCCCACGGCTGCACCGGCAAGGGCAACGATCAGGTTCGCTTCGACGTCGCCACGCACGCGCTCGATCCATCTCTTGCCGTCATCGCCCCGATGCGCGTCGGCATGGGCCTGTCCCGCGAGCAGGAGATCGAGTACGCCAAGGCGCGCAACATCGAGATCACGATCTCGAAGGAGTCGATCTACTCCATCGACGTGAACCTGTGGGGCCGCTCGATCGAGGCCGGCAGCCTCGAGGATCCGTGGACTGCGCCACGCGAAGACGTCTACCGCTGGACCGTGGATCCCGACAAGGCGCCCGAGCCGGTCGAGATCGTGATCGGCTTCGAGGGCGGCGTCCCCGTCTCGCTCGACGGGGAACGGCTCGGTCCCGTGACCCTGGTCGAGCACCTCCACGATCTCGCCGGCGCTCACGGCGTCGGACGCGTCGACCACGTCGAAGACCGCCTGGTCGGCATCAAGAGCCGCGAGATCTACGAGGCTCCCGCCGCCACGGTCATTTATCGCGCCCACCGCGCCCTGGAGGGCCTGACGCTCTCCAAGGACACGTTGCGCTTCAATCGGCTCGTGGCCGACGAGCTGGCCCAGCTCACCTACGACGGGCTCTGGTTCAGCGCCCTGCACCGCGACCTGCGCGCCTACGCGGCGAGCAGCCAGCGCGTGGTCAGCGGCGACGTCCGCATCCGACTCGACCACGGCACCGCAATGGTCACCGGCCGGCGCAGCCCACTGTCTCTGTATGACAAGGCCCTGGCTACGTACGAGGCGGACGACAGCTACGACCACGCCGCGGCGGTCGGTTTCATCGAGATCTTTGGGCTGCCGCTGCGGACCGAAGCCGCCCGCCACGGAGCCGTCGGCAGGAGCCACGGCGCGGCCTGGACCTGGACCGATCCACTCCTCGAAAGCCTGCCGACGAAGGTCTTCGACGCCCCGCCGGCGGCGGTTGACTAGGAGGCCCGCCCTGGGCGCAGACGAACAGATGGCCAGCTCGATCGAACCGGCAAAGGCCCGTGGGCCGGCCGGTCGGCCCACGCCCGCGGCAGCCCGGGGCGGCGCCGGGAGCTCGACGGATGCCGAGCGCAAGCTGCGCGAGCTGGAGTTCCTGCACGAGTTCGCCAAGCTGCTGACCACGGCCCGAAACTGGGACGAACTGATGCGGACCATCGTCGACCGGACGACAGACGCCCTGAACGTTGAGGTCTGCTCCGTATACATCATGGAGCGCGACGAGGCCCGCCTGCGCCTGGCCGCCACCAACGGCCTGGACCGCGACCAGATCGGACTCGTCGCCATGGCCCTTGGTGAAGGCCTGACCGGTCGAGCGGCCCAACTGGGCCAGCCCGTGGCTTCGCCGGACGTTCGAGTGGACCCGCTCTTCAAGTGGGTACCGGGCTTCGACCAGTCGCAGTTCACGTCGATGCTCTCGGTGCCTATGCCCTGGAACGACACGATCGTCGGCGTGGTCAACGTCCAGGCCATCGAGACCCGCACGTTCTCGCCCGAGGAGGTCGAATTCCTCGTGACCATCGGGGCGCTGCTCGGCGGCGTCGTGGAGAAGGGTCGCCTGCAGGCCGAGGCCCAGGAGCAGGTGGAGACCCTCACCGCGCTCGACGGCGCCCGCGCCGAGTTGCTCGCGGTCGTGACTCACGAGTTGCGCACGCCGCTGGCCGTGGTGCGGGCATATCTGGATCTGATGGCGGATGCTGCCGTCGACGCGACCGGAGGCGGCCCCCGCGACGACCAGGGCGCGATCGCCGGCCCGCGCCCCAGCCCGGCGCTCGTCGAGGAATGGCGGGCCCAGGCTACCGCCCAGGTGACGCGGCTGGATCGGCTCGTCGACTCCATCCTGGCCTCGGTTCGGGGCGAGGGCCTGGCCGCCGGGCTGGCTCGCGATGCCTTCGACGTCGCCACGGCCGTGAACGATACGATCGGCGAGATGACGCCGCTGCTGCGCGGACACCCTCTCCGGCGGAGCGGAACGTCGGAGGCCCTGATGGGGATCGGCGACGAGGGCCGCTTCCGCCAGGTCCTGGAGCACCTCCTGGAGAACGAGGTCAAGTACTCGCCCGAGGGCGGTTCCGTGAGCGTGGGGGCCTTGCGCAAGGACTCTGAGGTTCTGGTGTATGTCACCGATGACGGCCCCGGCATCCCGGAGCCGGAATGGGAGTCCGTCTTCGATGCCTACGTTCGCACGGCCAACCGACCTCGCGGCTCCGGGATCGGCCTGTACGCCGCCAGGCGGCTCATGGGAGCCATGGGCGGTCGCGTGTGGCTCGAGTCGAACGGGTTCGGCGGAACCCGGTTCATGGTGGCCGTGCCCGAGATGCGCCAAACTGACGAAGGCACAGCCGGTCCGGAGGCAGGTGTAATGTCCGAGGCAGGGCCGGAGGCGTAGCGCCACAATGGAGACATCGAGGTGAACGGAATGGGTCCGAATGGGGAGACCAGCCTGCTGGTACTCGTCGTCGACGATGAGCCCGCCATGGTCGGCGCCGTCTCGGCTCTCGTCGGACGCGCCGGCCACCGCGTTGTCACCGCATATGACGGCAACACGGCCCTGCGCCGTTTCTCGGAGGAGCGGCCGGACCTCGTTCTCCTCGACCTGGCCATGCCGGGCCTGGACGGAGTCGAGGTCTGCCGGGCGATCCGGCGCATGTCGCAGACGCCGATCATCGTCCTGACGGGCGAGTCGGACGAGCGAGCCAAGGTCGAGGCGCTCGACATGGGGGCGGACGACTACGTGGTCAAGCCCTTCGGCAAGCAGGAGCTCCTGGCCCGTATCCGAGCCGTCATGCGGCGTCGAGGCAACGACGCGGAGCCGCGAGGCGCCGGGGAGCTGCGCTGGGGATCGATCGTCCTGGACCGGGGTCGCCACACCGCCTCCGTCGCGGACGCCCAGCTCGTCCTCACACGCACCGAGTACAGCCTGCTCGCGTCACTGGTTGCCGCCGCTGGCCATGTGGTTTCGCACAGCGCGTTGCTGAACGCCGGCTGGCCCGGCGAGCCCAACCCGGATCCGCAGTGGCTCAAACCCCACCTGGCCCGCCTGCGCTTCAAGCTCGGCGAAGCTGGCGCGCCCGTGCCGGCCTCGGTCCGCGGCGTGGGCTACCGCCTGGAAGAAGCCGGCTAGCAGAGGGGCGGAAGGGATCGGCTGGCCCGACGCCTCCGCGCTGTTGGTCCCGCGCACCCAGGGACCGATTCTCGCGAGGTAGTGAACGAAACGAGGGCCATCCGTCGTCATATCATGCATGGGTAGGGCGGGAGCCGAGGGAGTCATGAGGGTGGAACCGATACAGCTATCGGTCGTGGGGGACGACCCTTTCGACATCTTTGCCGCGCTGACGCCTCATCATCTCGACAGGGCCTACAGGCTTGCCTGGGCGATACTCGGCAACGATGAGGAGGCCCAGGACGCCACCCAGGACGCGCTGACCGTCGCGTGGCGACAACGCCGCAGCCTTCGCGACCCGGGCAAGCTGGAGGCCTGGCTGGGGCGGATTCTGGTGAACACATGTAGGGACCACCTTAGAAGGCGGGCGCGAAGCCGCAGCCAACCGCTGGAGTTGGGCCCCCTGCCCTCCGTCTCCGACGGCAGCCGGGCTGCCGAAAGCCGCGACCAGCTTGGCCGAGCCCTCGGAGCCCTCAACCCCGATCAAAGGATCGTGGTCGTCCTGAGGTTCTGGGCCGATCTGACTGTCGACGACATTGCGGACCGGCTGGGCGTACCGGCCGGCACCGTGAAATCGCGCCTTCATCATTCCTTACGCGCGCTCCGCTCGACTTTGGAGGAACCTCGATGACTGACGACGAGCTGGGCCAGCGTCTTCAGGAGGAGCTTCACTCGCGGATCGACCCGCCCGTGGCTGCTCCCGACGCCATACACGAACACGTCGTGAATCTTCGTTCTATGCAAGAGGTCCGACGGGGCGAGCCCGGCTACCGGGCGCACTCGCTCAGAAACCTCTTCGCGGTCGCGGCGGGTTTCGCGATCGTCGCTCTACTGACAACCGGACTGCTCTCCTGGCAGTCGCTCAAGCCACGAACGGGCACGGTGAGCGCAGTCGGCGGGATCGAGATGTTCGGGCGGTTGGACTCGAAGGTCGCCTGGGCTGAGTCCGGCTCAGACCTGTATGTCACTCGCGACGGCGGGGTTTCCTGGTCACGAGGGACTGTACCGGGCGGGCGTTCGCTCGGCCAACTCGCAGCCTCCAATTACGCGACAGATGCGCCGGCGCTCAGCACGCCTACACCCGTGGGTCCCGATGCAGGGCCAGCGTCCAGCGTTGAGCCCGTCGGAGCAAGCTCGATTTTTGGCTTCTTCCCAGACCATCTGTATCCGACCTTTGTCGACGCCGACCACGGCTGGCTCCTCTCGTGGACGGTGTCCAACGCAACGAGCCTCCAGACGGCGGCGTGGACTCTCACTGTGCATAGGACGAAGGATGGCGGCCAGACGTGGGAGTCGACCCAGCTGCCCGGTACCTACAAGGGCTACGGAATGACCCAATTCGTCGACTCCCAGCATGGATGGGTAGTGGTCTACCGGATGGACTACGCCATGTCGGCCGGCGGGGGGAGCGGCCCTGAGCCCTCGCCGATGCCCTCTCCGACGATGCCGTCCGATACCACGACGGTCCTGGCAACGAGTGACGGCGGAGTCACCTGGTCGCCGGCCTCGACCCTCGGGGCGCTGGCCCTCGTGCAGTTCACGAGCGTATCCGAGGCCTGGGGCACCGAGAGCGGCTACAGCAGTGGAGCGGCCGCCGTGGTCCACTCAACCGATGGCGGCCACACTTGGTCCCGATCGGTTCTCCCCTTGCCGCAATGCAGCACACTCCCGAACGCGGCCTCCATACCGGCGCGAGCAAACGGGTTGCTCGAGCTACGGCTGGGGTGCGACCAGACCGGCAACGTTACTGGGGGCTCCCCATATGCGCTGCTGACCTTCGTGAGCGTCGATGACGGCCAAACCTGGACCCTCGAGTCGACGAGCCAGGTTGACGGCGCCCTCTTCAACGTCAGCATGGCCTCGGTCTTGAACCTCCCCGCAGGGCAGCCCATCGTCGCCTACAGCCCCTACGGGACATACACGGGCACAGGCCCAATGCCGCTGAAGGCGACCTTCGACGGCGGGAAGACCTGGGCCACATACGCCACGGCCGGCCTACCATCCACCGTCACAGTGGCCGAGTGGGCCTCTCCCGACGACGTCTGGGTCATGGTCGGACCTGCTGGCTCCCTGGCGGGAACGCTGGCGGGCCGGTTGTACTCGACCGCAGACGCCGGCAAGACATGGACGTCCTTGCTGGGTGCGCCGGCCTGGCCTGCCTCACCGGCGCCGGCGATCACCCCGGAAATCATCTACGTGACCAACCCTCCGGTCCCGATTAGCTCCGAGGCGCCAACCCGGACCGGACCATCGATCGCCTCCTACGGTCGGGTCGACGCCAAAGCCGGCTGGGTCGTAGTGGCCGAGTCGACGGGCAGCTACGACGTGAGACTTACGCAGGACGGCGGGGTGACCTGGTCCGAGCCGCGAGCCATGCCGAGTGGCGGAGACGTCCAGTTCGTCGACGCGGACCACGGCTGGATCCTGACATCGGATACGGAGGGCCAAGGTGCCGCCGGCGGCTACTCGGCTGTGGTGTTGTGGACAGCAGACGGCGGACGCACCTGGGACAAGCCCGCGGGGATCGACCTGGGCGCTCTGCAGGGCAATCCGCAGAAGACCTTTGCTTCTACCTCGATCCACTTCCGAGATACTCTCCACGGCGAGTTGTATGCCGCCTTCGGGTCTAGCTCCGACGGCCCGACCTCAGCACCAACCGCATCGCCGGCCACGGCAGCGGTGTGTGAGCAGTTCTCAACCGCCGACGCGGGGGCAACATGGTCGAAGCCGAGAAGCGCGCCCTGCATGACGCAAGTGAGCTTCGAGGACGCCTCGCTCGGGTATGGCAGCGATTTGCTGCTGACTCCAGTCATACACGTCTCCGTAGACGGCGGCCAGAGTTGGATCGACGCCAATCTGCCGCTTCCCTCGGGGGTGAGCGCAGGGAGCTCCAACGGGGCAATCGTCAAGCTCCTGGAACATCGTGCGGACGGTACCTTGCGAGCGATGGTCGAGTGGAGCAACGGTCCGGCCGTCACGACGATCGTCGTCAGCGCCGATGGCGGGAGGACCTGGACGTCGGCCGGAACCGCTCAAGGCTTCTCCGCCTACGGTTATGCCGTCGCATCGCTCGGCGAGGGCAACTGGCTCGCCCTGGGGCAGACGCTCACGCCCGGCGCCACGCCGTTCGCTCTCGACGCTCGCGTCACCGACGATGGCGGCCTTACCTGGAAAGCGATCACAGCCCAGGGGCTGCCGGCTTACCCGACTACACCATTCTTCGTGAGCGCGACGGACGGGTGGGTGGCAGCCGTCGACCCCGTCTGCGACGCCTCCTCCACCGGCAGGCAAAGCTGCCCCCTGGCAACTTGGTCTATATACGGCACCAAGGATGGCGGCGTGACCTGGAAGGCAATCCTCACTCCGTAATGGGGTTCCGGCGGGTCCACGTATCCAAAGAGCGCCGCCGTCAGCCACAAATCGCCCGGCGGCGCCGCACGAGAACGACCGGCCGCCCGAGCCGCACCAGGCCTCACCCAAGAATCAACGAACCCGCGCTACCTGCCGAAAGGTGCGCGGGTCGATGTTCTGTGAGCCGTCTTGTCTGGCGGCGCCGGGGTCCTCAGCCGGCCAAGGAGGCGAGAAACGACCGCGACTGCTCGAGGTCGAGAGGTTCTACTCCTCCGCCTTGGCGCGAGACGGTGCTACGAACCAACCTACGACCAGGACTCCGAAACTTAGGAAGGCGGCTGCGATCACTCTTGGCTCCTTCGGCTGAACCGCGGGACCCTCGTCCCATTCACTGATCGGGAGTTTATGGCCCGTGCCGGGCGAAATCAGTAGCGCCCGAGTAGACCAGTGGTGACGCTCCGGTGACGCGCGGGTTGCGGTTCGGGACGGCCGATCAGTCGACGAGAGTTTCCGACGAGGGTCCCCAACGCAGCCCCGTTCAAGAGGGTGCGGCGACGACAACCCAGCGGGTCCGTGCTGGGACTATGGCGACCCGGGTGCGAAGGGGAGGCACCGAGGTCGCCATCGCGGCGGGAGGCGGCAGTCTGGCTGGTCCAGGCTAGGCCTGGTAGACGACCACCTCGCCGTGCTGGGAGGAGTCGAGGCCGGCTTCCTCTTCGGACTCCTCCACGCGGAGGCCCACGAAGAAGTCCACGACCTTGAGAATCGCGAAGGTGGCGACGCCGCTGTAGATCCACGTGGCGGCCACCGCGATGAGCTGCTTGCCGAGTTGGCTGGCATTGCCGTCGATGAGGCCCGAGGCGCCGTTGACCGCGGCGACCGCGAAGACGCCGGTCAGAATCGCGCCGAGTGTTCCACCGACGCCGTGGACCGCCCAGACGTCGAGGGCGTCGTCGACCTTGAGCCTCTCGCGCAGCAGGATCGCGCCGTAGCAGACCGACCCGGCCGCGAAGCCGATGATGATGGCCGCGCTCGCGTCCACGTATCCGGAGGCCGGCGTAATCGCCACCAGCCCGGCCACGCCTCCTGCCACCGCCCCGACGACGCTCGGCGTGCCCTTGTGCAGCCAGCTGACCGTGACCCAGGTGAGGGCGGCCATGCCGGCGGCCGTGTTCGTGACGACGAACGCATTGGCCGCCAGGCCGTTCGCCGCGAGGGCAGAGCCGCCATTGAAGCCGAACCAGCCGAACCAGAGCAACCCGGCGCCGATGACCGTCAGGCGGACGTCGTGCGGCTCGAAGCGCTCGGATTCTCGCTTGACCCGCGGGCCCAGCACGAGCGCCGCGATCAGCGCCGCGACACCGGAGCTGATGTGGACGACGGTGCCACCTGCGAAGTCGATGGCGCCCAGCTTGTTGAGCCAGCCGCCCTGACCCCAAACCCAGTGGGCGATCGGCGAGTAGACGAGGAGGGTCCACAGGAGCGAGAAGAGGACGAAAGCCTTGAAGCGCTTCCGCTCGGCGAAGGCGCCAGTAATCAGAGCCGGCGTGATGACCGCGAACATCATCTGGAAGGCCATGTAGGCGCTGGCCGGGATGGTCGGCGCATATGAGATCGGGTCCTTGCCGATGCCGTGCAGGCCGATGAAGTCGAGGCCGCCGATGATGCCCCATCCGTTCACGTCCGTCCCGAAAGCAAGCGTGAAGCCGATCAGGACCCAGGTGACGCTGACCAGGGCCAGGATGAAGACGCTGTGCATGATCGTGCTGAGCACGTTCTTGCGGCGGACCAGGCCGCCGTAGAAGAGGGCGAGACCGGGCGTCATCAACATGACGAGCGCCGTCGAGGTCAGTACCCAGGCGGTGTCGCCACTGTCGATCGGATGTCCCGTCAAGATCACTCGCGTCCCCTTTCGAATCCGTGGAATCCCGGCGCAGGTGGCGCCCGACGACCGAAGGGTAAGGATGCGGTTCGGGGAAATCAGTAGCCGTCGGGTGACCCCTGGGTCGCGCTCAGGTGGCGCCCGGGTTGCCGTTCAGGACGGCTGGCCGCGGTGCGGCCCGGAACGTAGCGGGGCGCAACGAACGCGGCCTAGCTTGCGGCGGCCTCCAGCGGAGTGGTCCGATGCGGCAGGTCGAGGCACGCAATCCGGCAGCCGCGCGCGTCGTGCCCGGGAGCTCCCAGGAAATGGCGCCAGGCTGCGTCGGGGCCGAGCATGCCGCCATCGGCAAGCGATTCGCGTGACGTGAGGCGGCAGCCGCAGGCGGCGCAGGTCAGGACGAACGAGTCCTCCCGGCGCATGGCACGCGGGTAAGGCAACTCCCCCACCGGCTCGAACTCATGCAGCTTCATCGGTCCCAGTCCAGGGCGCACACGCGGGCCATGTTGAGGCTACGGCGCGACGCGCCCCAAGACTATGCCGTGCCGGTGCCGCTTGGGTGGCAGATGGGGACGCGGCCGGGCGGCGACTACTGGCTCGGGTGTGAGGTCAGCCCGGTCGTCGGGCTCGGCGTGGCGGCCGGCGTCGCGGCGGGATCGTACAGCTCGGCGGATGCCATCGCCGAGAAGAAAGAAGTGTCTCCGACCGCCACGGGGAAACTGCCTCCGGCGATCAGGACGCGGCCGTCGGACAAGAGCGTCGCGGTGTAGTTCGATCTGAGCTGTAGGAATGACCCGGTCGGGCTTGAAGTGCCGGTCGCGGGGTCGTAGACGTCAAACGTCGCGGATACCCCGGCTTGCCAGGTGGCTGCCGCAACCAGAACTCGACCGTCGGACAAGAGCGTCGCCGTGTGGCTGTAGAAGCCGAGCGAAGCGGTCAAGCTCGGGATGAACTTCCCGCCGCGCGGGTCATACAGCTCCCCTACTCCGTTGCCGAGCATCAGGACGCGGCCGTCGGAGAGCCGAGTCGCCGTGGACGTGGAGGAATCTCGAGCCTGTGCCATCGATCCCGTCGCGCTGAACGTGCCGCTTGCGGGGTCGTACAACTCGGCAGAAGAGAGCGCCGAGGCGAGTGGGCTCGGTCTCGTCGCGCCGAAGCCGCCCGCCATCAGGACGCGGCCGTCCGACAGCAGCATCGCGGTATGGAAGGAGCGAGCCTCCTGCATCGACCCCGTGGCGGTGAACGTGCCGCTGCCGGGGTCGTAGAGCTCCGCTCCGGCAACGACAAGCACCGAGTTCTGACTCGGTTGGCCTCCGGCGACCAGGACTCGGCCGTCGGGCAGGAGACTGGCCGTGAAGCCCACCCGAGGGTAGTTCATCGACCCGGTTTCGCTGAACGAGCCCGTCGCGGGGTCGTACAGCTCGGCCGAGGCAATGGCAGCTCCAGTGCCGTCATAGCCGCCCGTGACCAGGACCCGGCCGTCGGGCAGCAGCGTGGCCAGAGGGTAGGTGCGTGGGTGGGCCATCGAACCGGTCGAGCTGAATTTGCCCGTACCCGGATCGTAGAGCTCTGCTGTGGCAACAGGAGTCGCGTTCTCGTCCACGCCTCCCACGACGAGGACGCGGCCGTCCGCCAACCGGACTGCGGCATGTTGGGCGCGGGGCTGAACCATCGGCCCCGTCGCGCCGAACGCTCCCCGCGTCGGCGGGTTGGACTGAGGCTTGGCGCTCGGGTCGTACAGCTGGGCGAACGCGATTATCTGCGGCATCGCCGTAGGGGCCCGGCCCCCCGCGATGAGGACGCGACCATCTGGGAGCAGGGTGGCGGTGTGGTCGGCGATGGGCATGGCGAGCGACCCGGCTGGGCTGAATCGGCCAGTCGCGGGGTCGTACGACTCCGCTGTTGCTGGGTACACGTCCGCCGCCGGGTCGGGAACGAAGCCGCCCGCGACGAGGACGCGGCCGTCAGGGAGCAGGGTGGCGGTGTGGTCGTGGCGGCCGTAGGCCATGGAGCCTGTCGAACTGAACTTACCCGTCGCCGGGTCGTACAGCTCCGCGGAGGTCAGGAGTGACGGCTGGTCGCCTGCCGGCGACATGCCGCCGGCGATCAGAACGCGGCCGTCAGGGAGCAGGGTGGCGGTGTCGTAGATCCGAGCCTCCGGCATCGACCCCGTTGGACTGAACTTGCCGGTCCCGGGATCGTATAGCTCCGCCGACGAGGTGCCACCCTGGGGGCTGAATCCACCTTCGATGAGCACCCGGCCATCCTTGAGCAGGACCGCATGGTGCAGGAAGCGCGGATGCGACATCGAGCCCGTGAGGCTGAACGTGCCGGTTCTCGGGTCGTAGAGCTCCGCCGAAGATGGGAGCGTCGCGGCACTGGCGCTGCCGCTCGCCCCGCCGGCTATCAGCACTCGGCCGTCAGGGAGCAGGGTGGCGGTGTCGTTCCAACGCGAGTTCGCCATCGAACCGGTCGCGTTGAACGTGCCGCTCTTCGGGTCGTAGAGCTCGGCCGTGCTGTCGTCGCCACCCGTCGTGGCATCGCCGCCACCGGTGACCAGGACGTGACCGTCGGGCAGGAGAGTAGCTGTGGGGGACGTGCGAGCGTGGATCATGGAGCCGGTGGCGCTGAACGTGCCGGTCGTCGGGTCGTACAGCTCTGCAGAGGCGAGTGCGCCGTCAGGGCCCCGCCCGCCGAGGATCAGCACCCGGCCGTCTGGAAGCAACACCGCAGCTTGATCCCCGCGGGCCTGCAGCAGCGAGCCGGTCTGGCTGAAGGCCCCAATCGACGGTTTCGTCGAGGCGGCCGGAGCCGGCCGGTTCGCGACGACTGTCAGCAGCGCCGCGGCCAAGACCAACGTTGCTGCCAATCCCACCAGCGCCGGGAGGGCGCGGCCGGTCGGCCGATGCCAGGTGAACGCACGCCGCGCCGCGGGGCGCGTGCGGTCGCGGAGCACCGCCTCGCGAAGGCGGTCGGGCGCGCCAACCACGGGAGCCGCTCCGAGGAGGTCTCCGAGACGAAGCTCGATATCGCGGTCGTTCATCGCAGCACCTCCCTGGCGGCACGGTCCATGTGGCTTCGCAGGGCGGCGATCGCTGAGTGCAATCTCGATTTCACAGTGCCCGCCGGGCAGTCCAACTGTGTGGCTATCTCCTCGATCGGCAGGTCCCGCCAAAAGCGCAGGACGACCACTGCCCGCTGTTCGGGGGTCAGGACAACCAGGGCTCGTCCCAATTCATCCTGGGCCAGCATGTCGCGGAACGGGTCGCGGTCCGCGACTTCCTCGCCCTCCTCGATCTCTACGAACCGGATGAGTTTTCGACGGCGCATTCGGTCCAGGCACGTGTTGACGAGGACTCGATCCAGCCAGCCATCGAAAGCGGCCTTGTCCTTGAGAGTCCCGCGGGCTCGCCAGGCGCGGGCCATCGCCTCCTGGGTCGCATCCTCGGCCTCAGCGGCATTGCCCAGCAGGTACCCGGCCAGCGAGTAGCAGCGGTCGAGCCCACGTCCGCTCAAACGCTCGAACGCGGCGTCGATCGTGTCGGGTAGCTCACTGGGAACCACTAGCCCTCCCTGGAACGTTGGCGCTCTCTCCGGTACCTGCAAGTCGGCACGGTCCTTCGTCACCAGGGACGGACGGGCGCCTCGAAACGTTCATTCCCGGGCGCTCGCAGTGCGCCCACCGCCACCGGCAGTGCCCCACAGGAGACGCCGAAAGCCGCCGGGTCGGCCGGGTCCAGGCCGAGGCCACTAGAGCCCCAGGCGTTCCCTGGCGGCCGCGAGGGCCGTGGCGACGCGACGAGGGGCGGTCCCGCCTACGACGTCGCAACTGGCCAATGCGCCTTCCAGCGCGGCCGCGGCGCGCAGCTCCCCGGGGAGGGCGGAGTCACCCATGATCGTGAGCGCAACCGAATCGTCGGACGTGGCCAGGGCCGCCGCGATCGTGGCGTCGTCCAGCGCCTCGAGCCCGATTCCGGCCCTCTCCGCCTCGGCGACGAGCGTCCCCACCACGTGGTGGGCGGCGCGAAATGCCACTCCCCGGCGGACGAGGGCGTCGGCGACGGCCGTGGCCGTGGTGTATCCCTCTCCCGCCGCCGCCCGCATACGCTCCCGGTCCACGGTCAGCGTCTCGACCATCCCGGCCATCACCGCGAGCGAGGCCTCGAGCGTGGCCGCCGCCTCGAAGAGTGGCGGCTTGTCTTCTTGCAGGTCCCGCTGATACCCGAGCGGCAGCCCCTTGAGCAGCGCCAGAAGACCCGTCAGCGAGCCGATGACCCGCGCTGCCCGGCCTCGCACCAGCTCGGCGGGATCGGGGTTCTTCTTGTTCGGCATCATCGACGAGCCGGTGGAGAACGAATCGGCCGCCCGCACGAACCCGAACCGCGGATTCGACCACCACGTGATCTCCTCCGCCAATCGGCTGAGATGGACCATGCAGAGCGCGAAGGCGGCGAGCGCTTCGGCCACGAAATCGCGGTCGCCGACGGCGTCGAGCGAATTGGCCGTCACACCGTCGAAGCCGAGCTCCGCGGCCGTCGCTTCGCGATCGAGCGGGTAGCCCGCGCCCGCCAGCGCGCCCGAGCCCAGCGGTGAGACGTTCGCCCGCCGCCGGCAGTCGGCCAGCCGACCCCTGTCGCGCTCGAGCATCTCGACGTAGGCCAGCAGATGGTGAGCGAACAGGATCGGCTGGGCGGGCTGGATGTGAGTGGAGCCGGGCATGATCGCATCGCCGTCACGTTCGGCGAGCCGGACGAGCGCCCGCTCCATCTCCAGGACTGCCTCGTCCAGGCCGTCGATCGTTCGCCGCAGCCACAGCCGCAGGTCCGTGGCGACCTGGTCGTTGCGCGAGCGGCCGGTGTGCAGCCGACCGGCGATCGGTCCAACCCGGTCCCTCAAGGCCTCTTCGAGGTTCATGTGGACGTCCTCGAGGGCCGGATCCCAGGCCAGGCTGCCCTCCTCGACTTCGGACCGCAGCCCTTCGAGCCCATGCACGAGCGTCTCGACCTCGTCGGGGGCCAACAGGCCCGCCCGGCCAAGGCCGTGCACATGGGCGATCGAGCCGGCGATGTCGTCGAGCGCAAGGGCGCGATCGACATCGATCGACCGGGTGAACTCGGCCACCCGATCGTCAGTCGTGCCTTCGAATCGACCGCCCCAGAGCCGCATCGGTCCTCCTCCATCGCGCCGTTGCCGGCATGGTACCGGGCGACGGGGGCTGACGCGAGTCGCCGCTCGCAAATGGTTGCCCCTACGCGGTCCCGCCGACCGACTCTGCCGCGATCCGGTCCGATGCCGTCTCGTCATGGGGAAGGGCCACGAGCCCGATGAAGCCGCCGATCACCGCGCAGACGGCCCCCACTCCAAAGACGCCCAGCGCCCCGGCCTCCGCGTAAAGCAGTCCGCCTAACAGGTTCGCGAGGATCGCGGCCAGACCGAAACCGGTGGCCTGAAGAAGAGTCTGGCCGGTCGCCTGCAGACGCTCGGGAAGAATTCGAGCAATCGTCAGCACCAACGACATGAGAATGCCGCCAAAGAAGATCCCCGAGGCGAACCGCGTCATCAGGATCGGGCCGGCGTCGACCAGCACTATCCAGCTCACCATGCACGCCGCGAACCCCACGGACGACACCAGCAGAACGGACCGCATGCCAAGCCGGCCAACGAGCCAGCCGGCCAGGATGAGCCCGGGCACCTCGGCCGCCCAGGCGACGCCGTTTGCGAACCCGACCTCGACGGCCCCGCCGCCCAGGTCCGCTATCCGCAGGGAAATGTACGTCCCGGACGCCATGCAGCCCATGAAGACGAAAATGACCGCGAGCAGAACGGCCACCAGCCGAGGTCGGATCCTGAACGCCTCTCCGACGGACCCGAAACGCCCCCGTTCATGGGAGAGACGATCACGTCCGTCGAGCGCGCGCCGGGCGTTCTCGTGGCGCTCGCTGTCCCGTCCCATCGGGACGAACTGGGCCGAGATGAGCGCCAGGGCCATCGTCGCGATGTACAGGAACGGCGCGGCCACGTAGCCGGTCTGGCTGTAGACGATGCCGCAACCGATCGCCCCGCCGGCCGCACCGGCGCTGCTCAACAGCCGAAGTCGCGAGTACTCGCGAGAAACATCGGTCAGGACCGGTAGGGCCATGGCGTCGGTCAGGGCCATGATCGGGCCGCCGCCGGCGCAAATGAGTATCTGGCAGACGATCACCGCCGCGACGGGGAGTGGCACGCTGAAGCCCAGCGCGAAGACGGCCGCCGGCAGGCAGGCGATCTGCAGCGCACGCCTGGGTCCGCTTACGACGTCGCCCACGTGACCCCAGACCGGCAGCGCCAGGGTGTAGGCAACCGAGCCCAGGCTTGTCGTCAGCCCGATCAGGGCCGGATCGAATCCCTTCGCCTGCAGCAGAACGGGCACGAAGCCGTACAGGGCGCCGACGGCAAGCCCGTTGGAGACGTACAGGGCCCGCAACCAACGCACATGCAGATGGTATCCGCCGAGCCCGTGGCCCTGCCGCGTCGGCAGGAACGTGCGCGGGCTTGACGAGCGGCTGCCGGCCGTCGTAGCCGTCGATCTCGAGGGCCGGCATGTCGCGGCGTGGCCGCTGGGTGAGGGCGACGGGGTACCATCGCGGAGTGCCCGATCAGCTCGATCTCAGTCTCACCGGCGACGAGGCGCGCCTGCCCCGATCGCTGCGGCCGATGCTGCCCAGGCCCGCCGAGGCCGCCTTCGATTCGGACGAGTTTCTCTTCGAGCCGCGGTGGGGCGGCCTGCGGACACTCGCGTTCATCGAACCGGACCGATCCGGGCGTGGCGCGCGACTCCGGCTCCTGGACGAGCTGGGTCGGGACCTGGCTCCGCACCTGCCCGAGCTTGCCAGTCTGCCCGACCTCGTCGGCGAATTGCCGGCGATCCTCGACGGCGAGATCGTGGTCCCCGACAGGATCGGCCGCATGGACGATGACGCGCTGGTCGGTCGCCTAGCCGACGGCCAAACGACGGGCTCGGCTCCGGTCTTCCTGGCCTTCGACCTTCTGTGGGCCGCAGGGCGGCCCATCATCGCTCTGCCGCTCCAGCGCCGGCGCGAGCACCTGGCCCGGATCGTGCGCCCGAGCGCCGAGCTGGTGGTCATGCCCGGCGTCGTTCACGATGGAACGGATCTCTACTCCGCGGTCGCTCAGCAAGGCCTGCGCGGCGTCATGGCGCGCCACCTCAGAAGCCCGTATCTGCCCGGCCGCCGCAGTGCGCTATGGCGATGGATCGCGGTCCAGCCCGGCGAGATACCGTTGCACGTCGTGCCGGACCTCCTGGCGACGCCGCCTTCGAGACCGGTATTGGCCCTGATCCAGCGGCTGCCGCTCGAGGATTGACCGCGGCTGGGCCGACCCGCGCGGCCGGTCCTCGGGCGTTGCGGCTACCGCGAGACGCGGGCGGCCTTGAGGATCTGGCGGAAACCGACGCGCTGGCCGTAGAGCAGCACGCCGGCGCTGTAGATCCGCGCGGCCACGACCAGCGCGATCGCGATCGCGACCAGCAGGAAGACGACCGCCAGCCCGAACTCCCAGACCTCCACGTGGCCAACCGAGACCCGCGCAAGCATCAGGTACGGGCTGAAGAACGGGATGAACGAGGCGATCCTGACCCACGTCTCGTCGATCGCCTGCAGCCCGAAGATCGACATGAAGTAGCCGATCATGATCAGCATCATCAGCGGCGAGGTTGCACTCTGGACGTCCTCCTGCCGGCTCACCATCGAGCCGAGTGCGGCGTACAGGAGCGAGTACAGCAGGAAGCCCAGAGCGAACAGGACCACGAACGCCGCGAGAACGGGAGCGTTAAGGCCGCCGAATGCGCCGCTCGTACCGGAGCCGCTCAGGACGGCTTGATGAATCGGACCCTGGGCCACCAGCCCAACGACGATTGCTCCCAGGATGATCCCGTATTGGGTCAACCCGGCCGCCCCGTTCCCGATCACCTTGCCCGCGAGCATCTGGAGCGGCGTGGTGGCGTTGAGCATCAGCTCCATGACACGGCTGCCCTTCTCCTCAGCGACGCTCATAGCCACCCACGTGCCGTAGGTGATGATGGCCATGAAGATCAGCACGATCAGCCCTGTCGAGAGCAGCGTGGACGACACTTCCTGACTGATGCTGTGGACCGCGGCCGTCCCGGACGAGCTGACCGGCAACACCTTCAAGTTGGTAGGAGCCAGAACGGAGGCCGTCGAGGTACCGGCGCGGACCAGCCCATCCTCGATGGCGAGCATCCGCGTAGCGCTGGTGATCATCTGCGCCTGCCGGCCGTCCGAGGGCATATCTGTCCTGAGGATGAAGGCAAGGTCGCGGCTGGTTGGATCCCGATCGATGATGAGAAGGGCATCGAACTTGCCCGTTTCCAGGGTGCTCTGAGCCGAGGCCGGGTCGCCGCCGACGAACCAGCTCAACGCATATGGCTTGTGAGAGCTCGAATCGGCGGCCGTACCCGAACCGTTGAGCACCTGATCTACGACCGTCAGCGCATCCGACGGAAGGCCCGAGGCCGTCGCGAGGATTTCGACGCGCGTCTGGCTCGTGCCTTCGGCAACATCGATCAGGACCGGGAGTTGCGTCGCCGCGAAGGCGACGACGGCCAGGATGAGCGTGCCGATCAGGAAGCTCCGGCTGGTGGCGCGGCTCCGATATTCCCGCACCGCGACGTACCAGGCATTGGGGAAGAGGTTCCGCCAGCCGCTCATGCGTACACCGCCTTGGGGGCGAGCGTCCGCTCGCTCGTGTCCATCTGGCCGACCTGCTCGATGAAGATCTCCTCAAGCGATGGGTCGGCAATCTCGAAATGGAGGATCTTGCAGTGGCGGGCCAGGGCGGCCTGGAGGACCATCTCCGGATCGAAGCCCTTCGCTACCTCCGCCTCGGTGTAGTCCTGGCCGCGCCTCGTGACGCGAACGCCGTCGAGCGTCGCGAGCCAGCCGATCTCGGGATCGCCCTCCACGGCGAGCCGGACTACCTGCCGTCCGGACGAGCGGCGCACGTCGCGGAGGTTGCCGCCCACGACGACTCGCCCGCGATCGAGGATGGCGATCGCCTCGCACAGCTCCTCGACCGTCTCCATCTGGTGAGTCGAGAAGATCAGGGTCTTCCCGCGGTCTTTCATCTCGAGGAACGCCTCCTTGAGCAGCGCCACGTTGATCGGATCGAGGCCGGTGAAGGGCTCGTCCATCAGCAGCACCTGCGGGTCGTGAAGGATCGCGGCGATGAACTGGATCTTCTGCTGGTTGCCCTTTGACAGCTGCTCCGCGCGACGGTCGGCGTACTCGGGGATGCGGAAACGATCGAGCCAGTCGCGCGTCTCCCGTTCGGCCGCCTTGGGTTTCACGCCGTGCAGCTTGGCGAAGAAGACCAGCTGGTCGAGGACCTTCATCTTCGCGTAGAGGCCCCGCTCCTCCGGCAGGTAGCCCCAGGTCTCGTGCGGGAGATCCCTGTTCGAGCGGCCGCCCCAGGTAACCGTCCCAGAGTCCGGCCGGAGGATGTCCAGCACGACGCGCATGGCCGTCGTCTTGCCGGCGCCGTTGGCGCCCAGGAAGCCGAAGACCTCGCCCGGCTTGATCTCGAGCGAAACCGCGTCGAGGGCCAGTACGTCGCCGAAGCGCTTAGTGATCGAGTCGATGACGAGGGACATGCGATCTCCCGGTGGCTGCCGAATTACTCATTGGACCGAGCTCCCAACCGAATGGTTCGATTATCGGGGCTGGCGGGCGTTCTGGCGGAAGACGACGGGCGCGGCGAGTTCACGATCGGGACCGTGTGCGGGCCTGGACGGGTCGCCTCTTCAGAGACGGCGCCTGAACCAGACGACACCGGCCAGGTAGCTGAGGCCCACCACGACGGCCATCAGAGCAAACTGCCAGTTGTCCCGACCCGCGAACTCGGTGACGATATAGCCACCGACCGCGACGACTGCCGCGCAGGTTGCCGCGAGTTCCGTTGCCCTCGAGTTGATCAAGCCCCAGCGTTCATCCACCGGGTTACCCGCCAGGGTGCCGATCGTGTCCTTGCGAGCCTGAAAGATGAAGAGCAGGGCCGCATAACCGGCGAGGATCGCGAAGCCCAACACCGCGCTCCAGATCGGCGCGCCCTGCCTGAGCACCGCGACCATGATTAGCACGCCGCCCAACAGGCCGGCCAAGACCGTAGACCGGGCGCGGCGCCGCGGAGGCTTAGTCTTTGTCGTCGTCATGGAAGATCTCCTCGACCGGCTTGGTGAAATAGCGTCCGATGGCCAGCGCCAGCGGCAAGGACGGCAAGTACTTGCCGGTCTCGATGGCGTTGACGGTCTGGCGCGAGACGCCCAGGTGTCTGGCCAGGTCGCCCTGGCTGAGGGTCTGCTGCTCGCGCAGCTTGCGGACGTCGTTCTGCATGCCTGTCAAGTCTCCTTGACATTGGTCAGCGGCCCCGAGCGCCCGGCTGGGGCGTTCGCGCAGTAGCTCAGGCGACCCAGGGCCTGTGGCGAATGGCGCGGTAGCCCTCGGCGAAGAGGGCGGGCGCGAGAGCGACGACCGCGACGAGGAGCCAATCGGCAGCGTCGAGCGGGGTTGCCTGGAATGCTTCGGCGAGGGCCGGCACGAAGGGGATGACGAGCTGGATGGCTACGCACAGGACGCCACCCAGGAACAGAATCGTGTTGGGGCGCCGCAGCAGCACCGGGTAGGCGAGGCTGCGGTTGGCATTTGCACGAACCACCTGGCCCACGACCAGTGCGGTATAGGCCAGCCATCTGGCGTGCTCGAAGTCGACGCTGTGCTGCTCGATCAGGTACAGCGCGGCGAAGGCGCTGAAGCCACCGGCCAGGCAGATGCGGGCCAGTATTCCCCAGCTCAGGATTGGCTCCGTGCGCGGCCGCGGCGGACGGCTCATCGCGCCCGGTTCCTCCGCCTCGCCGGCGAAGGAGACGGCCGTGAGCATGTCGATGAACACTTCCAGCCATAGGATCTGGATCGGCAGGAGCGGCTGGCTGAATCCCGCGATCGTGGCGATGAGGATGAAGCCGAGCATCGCGACGTGCGTCGAGACCAGGAAGACGAGACCTTTCTGGACGTTGGCAACGAGGCGGCGCCCCTCGCGTAATCCATGCATGAGCGTTACGAACGAGTCGTCGCCCAGGACCAGGTCCGATGCCCCTCGCGCGACGGCGGTACCGCTCCCCATGGCCACGGCAACGTCGGCGTGGTGCAGGGCGGGGGCGTCGTTCACGCCGTCGCCCGTCACCGCCACGGTCCGGTTGGAGCGCCGGGCAACGTCCACGATCCGGAGCTTCTGCTCGGGAACGGCCCGGGCCACGATGTTCAGAGTGGGCAGTTCGGCGGCCAGGCGGTCGTCGTCCCACTCCGCCAGCTCCGAGCCGGTGACCACCCGCTCGTTGGGCAGACCCGCGTCGGCCGCGATCGCGGCCGCGGTGGTGGGGTGATCGCCGGTCACGACGAGGGGCTGGATCCCGGCCGCGACGGCGAGGACCATGGCCTCGCGAATACCGGGCCGGATCCTGTCGGCAAAGGCGAGGACGCCGAGTGGCAGCCACTCCTCGCCTTCGAGGCGGCGCGCCAGCAGCAGTAGCCGCTCGCCCGCCTCGGCGCCGCTCTCCACCAGGTCCTCCCACCCTCGGAGTTCGGTCGCGGACAGGCCGGAACACATGGCCAGGACGGCTTCGGCCGCGCCCAGGGACAATTCCTCTTCGGCCGGGTTGCCATCGGGGGTTCGCGTGCGGGCGCGAGTTCGCGAATACGGACGTTCGTCGCTCGCTGGGTCGGCATCGATCAACTCCGACGGGTCCAGCTCCAGGACGATCGCCTGCTCGGACAGGAAGCCGAAGAGCGACCGGCTGAACGAGCCCGGCTTGCTGCCGGTCGCCACGCTCCAGGCATCCTCCTCGGCCCGGACCGCGAGGACGGCAAGCTCGGCTACGCGGCGGGGATCCTCCACGACGCCGATCGGCGTGCGGATGGCCGTGAGAGCGAGCTTGTTCTCGGTGAGAGTACCGGTCTTGTCGGTGACGATCAGATCGACGGAGCCGAGCGTCTCCTGAGCCGAGAGGCGTCGGACGAGGACCTTCATCTGCAGCAGCCGGTAGGCTCCCAGTCCCAGAACGACTGCCACGAGCGCCGGCGGCTCCTCGGGGATCGCCGCGATCGCCGCCGAGACTCCGGCCAGCACGTTCTTGCCGGCTGGGTTCCCTCGCAGGAAGCCCAGAGTCACGACGATGGCGATCAGCCCGATTGCCACTACCAGCAGAATCCGGACAAGACGGTCCATCTCGCGCTGGAGCGGCGACCGGCGCCGCTCGCGACCAGCGAGGGCCTGCGAGATGCGCCCGAACTCGGTCGTCAGACCGGTCGCGACGACCACGCCCTCGCCCCGCCCTCCGACCACGGCCGTACCCGCGTAGGCAATCGAGTGGCATTCGGCCAAGGCGGCGCCTTCGGGATCGGGCTCGACCGAACCGGGTTCCGGCAGCGATTCGCCGGTGAGGACGCTGCGATCGAAAGCCAGCGCCTCGGCGCGGATCAACCGCAGATCCGCCGGCGCGACGTCGCCCGTCCGGAGCAGCACCACGTCGCCTGGAACCAGCTCACGGGTGAGGACGTCGTCTACTCGCCCGTCTCGTCTGACTCTGGCGTACGGGGCAGCGGCCTCGCGCAGCGCCTCGAGCGCCTTCTCGCCGCGGTACTCCGTGATGACGCCGGCGCCCACGATCGGGGCCAGGATCACGAGCACGAGCAAACCGTCCCGGACCTCGTTGAGGGCGATCGCCAGACAGCCCGCGATGAACAACAGGACGACGAAGGGCTCGCGAGCCCCGTCCCAGATGAGCCGCAGCAGCGACGTCTTGCGAACGGCCTCGAGTTCGTTCGGACCGAACCTGGCGAGCCGCTCCGAGGTCTGTTCTGGTGTGAGCCCGGTGGCGGGATTCGTCCCGAGCCGCTCCAGCACGGAGTCGGAGGTCAGCTGTGCGGCGACGCCGGACAGGTCAGGGAAAGGGTCGACCGGGCGAGCGGCGGCGCGCTCGCGGGCGGGGAGGTTCATGCCAACCTACACATCGAGCCGGGTCCGCTGCTCGGTTGTCATGCTTCCGGACGTCCGCCCCGACGCCGCCCCTAGAATGAGGCATGAACCAGAGTCCCGCAAACACGCCCGTCAACATCAACGCGGACCGTGCCGCCGGCCTGCTGACCATAGATTGGGCGGACGGCCATCGCAGCGAATACGATGCGGTGCCGCTTCGTCTTCTGTGTCCGTGCGCCTTTTGCCGAGGCGAGGCGGAGCGACCGGGATGGCTCGACACGAATCCAACCCTGACCGCCGAGCAGACCCAGATAGTCGGGGCGCGGCTCGTCGGGCAATACGCGATCGCCATGACGTGGGCGGACGGCCACGACACCGGGTACTACACATACGAGTCCCTCCGGGACAATTGCCCCTGCCAGGCCTGCACGATCGAGCGAGCCCGTCAGGGCTGAGACACACCGATGCCCAATCCAGTCGGCACCAGTAGAAGGAGACCGAATGATCGTCACCACAACTCCCTACCTGACCGGTTTCCAGGTCACCGAGGTCAAGGGCCAGGTCTTTGGCCTGGTGGTCCGAAGCCGCGGCTTCGCAGGCAACTTCGTCGCGGGACTGCGCTCGCTGGTAGGCGGCGAGATCCACGAGTACACGCAGCTGCTCGAGGACACCCGGCGGCAGGCCCTGGATCGAATGGTCCAGAACGCAACTCTGATGGGCGCCAACGCGGTCCTCTCCATGCGCTTCGACTCGTCCGAGATCGGCAGCACGATGTCCGAGATCGTCGCCTACGGCACCGCGGTGGTCGTCGTACCGGGCGCCAACGCCGGCCAGCCGGTCGCCGAATAGCGGAGTCGGCGCGACCATGGCGATGCCTGACGTCTACACCTGGATCGCCTGGGCCCTGGCCGGCCTGGCGTTCGTCCTGGGCATCCAGGTGCTGGGAGTGGCTGGGCTGTTCGTCGTCGTCGTCGTCGGGCTCGTGGTCCTGACCGCCGCCGGGTTCATGGCCGGACAGCGCGTCCGGCGCCGCCACTCCCGTCCGGATCCGCGCTTCCAGCCCACGCCGGAGGTCTTCCGAGACCCACGCACCGGCCAGACCATGCGGGTCCACGTCGACGAGAAGACCGGCGAACGCCGCTACTGGAAGGCGCGCTGACGGCCGCGCCCGGCCGCGAGTCAGCCAGGAGGCGGGCATGCTCCACCTATCGATTCGGGCTCTGGCCTTCGTCCTGGGCCTCCTCATGTTCCTGGGGGGAGTGGCCACGGTCAGCCTCGGCGGGCCGGAGGGTCTGACCGGCGCATGGGTCATCCTGGTCGGTTCCGCGTTCATGATCGGCGCTGTCTTGCAGCGTTCCCGCTATCGCCCGGAGGTGACCGAGCGCAGCAACGTCGACCCCGGCCCCGGCGGGGCGAGACGGGCTGGCTCGAGCCCCGTTTCGTGCCCACGACCGAGCTCTTCCCGGACCCCACGAGCCAACGCCTGATGCGGGTCTACGTCGATTCTCGAACCGGCGAGCGCCACTACAAGGCCGAGGCGTGACGGGACGCGGGCCCCGGCGGGCACAGTTCTCCGGGCGCGGTATGGACGGCGCCTATTGCGCTGCGGCCGCGACTGGCGAGAATGGGCCGATGCACTCAACTCCCCGTTGAGACGACAAACGTCGAGGCGTACGGGATACAAGTGACCGCCATCGTTCGAAGGACCTCCGCCAGATCGGCCTCCGCCGGTCGCAAGGCCGGCTCGGAGTTCCCGTACATCAACCGCGAGTTGAGCTCATTGGAGTTCAACCGCCGCGTCTTGTACGAAGCCCGCGACGTGCGCAATCCGGTCCTCGAGCGCGTCAAGTTCCTGGCCATCTTCGCCAGCAACATGGACGAGTTCTTCCAGATCCGCGTCGCCGGCCTGATGGATCAGGCCGCGGCGAAGGCCGCCCCCAGCACTCCCGGCGAGCACCCGGCGGCCGAGCAGCTGGCAGCCATTCGGGCCCGCTTCCGCGAGCTGCTCGTGGAGCAGCACGACGCCTTCGACGAGGTCTGCTCGGCGCTGAACGACGCGGGGCTCGAGATCGTCGACTACGCGGAAGTGCCAGAACACCACGCCGCCCTGCGCCGGCGGTTCATCGACGAGATCTCCCCGGTCCTGACCCCCCTGACCGTCGACCCCGGCCATCCGTTCCCGTATATCAGCACTCTCAGCCTCTCCGTAGCGATCCGCCTTGAAGACCCGGAGGAGCACGAGGAACGGTTCGCCCGGGTCAAGGTGCCGCCCGTGCTGCCGCGGTTCCTCGAGATCGAGCCGCACAGGTTCGTCCTGCTGGAGCAGGTCATCGCAGCCAACCTGGACCGGCTCTTCTTCGGCATGATGATCCACGAGACGCACTTCTTCCGGATCACGCGCAACGCCGACCTCGAGCTCGAGGAAGACGAAGCCGACGATCTGATGATGGCGATCGAGGAGGAGCTCCGGCGCAGGCGGTTCGGCGAGGCCGTCCGGCTCGAGGTGGACCAGGCCATGCCGGCCTCGATGCGCCGGATTCTGGAGCATGGCGTGGGCGTCGACCCCGAGGACTGCTACGAGATCTCCGGCATGCTGGATCACACCGGGCTGTGGCAGATCGCCGCGCAGGACCGGCCCGACCTCGGGCTGCCTCCCTACTCGCCCGTGGTGCCGCCGCGTCTGGTTCCGCCGGACGAGGACGAGCCGGCCGACGTCTTCGCCGCCGTCCGCTCGGGCGACATCCTGGTGCACCACCCATACGAGAGCTTCGCGGCCTCGACTCAGAGGTTCATCGCCCAGGCCGCCGGCGATCCCGACGTTCTGTCTATCAAGATGACCCTGTACCGCACCAGCGGCGACTCGCCCATCGTGCGAGACCTCATCTCGGCCGCCGAACGAGGCACGGAAGTCGTGGTCCTGGTCGAGATCAAGGCCCGCTTCGACGAACAGGCGAACATCACCTGGGCGCGCAAGCTCGAGCAGGCCGGCGCGCACGTCGTCTACGGTCTGGTCGGCCTCAAGACGCACTCCAAGACGGCGCTCGTCGTCCGCCGCGAAGGCTCGACGCTGCGCCTGTACGTCCACATCGGCACGGGCAACTACAACTCCGGCACGGCTCGCTTGTACACGGACTTCGGCCTGCTCTCCTGCCGGCCCGAGCTCGGGGCCGACGTCAGCGATCTCTTCAACGTCCTGACCGGCCTGTCGCGGCAGCGCGACTTCAGGCGACTGATCGTGGCCCCGATGAACCTGCGCCGCTGGGTTCTCGAGATGATCCGGCGGGAGGCCGACCACGCCAGGGCCGGCCGGCCAGCCCACATCATTCTCAAGCTGAATTCGCTGGTCGATCCGGCATGCGTTGCCGCTCTCTACGCCGCCCGGCAGGCCGGCGTCGAGATAGACCTGATCATCCGTGGCATCTGCTCGTTGTGGCCCGGCGTGCCGGACGTCAGCGACGGCATCCGCGTGCGCTCGGTCGTGGGTCAGTACCTTGAGCACTCGCGCGTCTTCCATTTCGCCAATGACGGCCACCCTGAGTGGTACATCGGCTCGGCCGATCTCATGGAGCGAAACCTCGACAGGCGCGTCGAGGCCCTGGTGCCGATCGAGGATCCGGAAGCGCAGCGCAGCGTCCAGGCCGTGATCGAAGTCCTGCTCGCCGACGACAGGCGCTCCTGGCAGTTGGGCTCTGACGGCGCGTACCGCCGCACCGAGGAACTCACCGGCGTTCCGGGTACCATCGACATCTTCGAGACGCTGCAGAAGCGGGCCATCGCGTCGTCGACGGCCGTCGCAGCGCCGCGACGGCCGCATGCCGGCATCGGATCGCTCGATCCAAGGGCGTAGCGGCAAGGCCGGAGGGCATCGGTGGCCACGGAGCGCAAGATCGAGGTCGAGCTCAAGTACCAGGTCACGACCCCTGGCGGCGCTGATCGCTACCTCGTGGCGCCCGAAATCGGCCCGTTCAAGCCCGTCGGCCAGATCCGGTCGGTCCGGCTCGAGGACGGCTACGTCGACTCGGCCGACTGGGGACTGGCCAGGGCCGGCTTCGCGGCTCGCCTGCGCCGGACTTCCGCGGGAACGCTCATCAGCGTGAAGGCGCACGCCACGTCCGGCGTCCGGCTGCATCGGCGCGAGGAGATCGAAGGCCCGGCCGACGCGGCCAGTGCGCCTAGAGACTGGCCCGACTCACAGGCCCGAACGGTCGTCCTCGAACTGTGCGGCGACGAGCCGCTGATCGAGCTTCTCAAGATCCGACAGCTGCGCAGAGTCCGCCGTCTCGAGGCCGGCGAGTCCAGGGCTGAGCTGAGCCTGGACGAGGTCGAGGTCTTCGGCAACGACACGCTGCTCGAACGTTTCGATGAGCTGGAGGTGGAACTCAAGAAGGGGGGCGAGGAGCCCCTGGAGGCCCTCGCGGACCTATTCGACCGGGACGAGGCCCTCCGCCCTGTCTCGGGATCCAAGCTGGACCGAGCGGTCCTGGCGATGAGGACGGCCTTGCCAACCATGCCCGAAGCGGTACGGAGGCGTTGGAGCACGGCTCCGCCGGAGCTGCTCGACGGCAAGTCGAAAGCCGCCAGACGCAAAGGCCGAGCCGCGAGCGAGGGCGCCACGACCGACGGCCTCGCCAGGCCTCCGCGAGATGCCACCCGGTCCTCGACTGACCCCGCCGCCACGTCCGAGACGGATCCGGGAACCTCCCGAGTCAGCGAGGCGGAACCTGCGGCCTCGGCGCCGGGCGGGCCAGAGTCCGAGTCGTCCGAGTCCCAGCCTGAGCCCGCGCCCCAGACGCCCATCCTCGCGCGTCGCCCCGGGCCTCGCACGCTTGGGATCGTGGCGGACGACAGCCTGCCGGAAGCCGCCCGGAAGGTCCTCCGGTTCCATTTCGCCCGGATGCAGAACCGAGAAGCCGGAGCCCGGAACGGAGACGACGCGGAGGATCTGCACGACATGCGGGTCGCGGTACGGCGGATGCGAGCGGCCTGGCGGGTCTTCGACGACGCTTTCAAGTCGAGCCGCACCAAACGCCTGAGGCGGCGTCTGGAGAGCCTCTCCGACAAGCTCGGCTCGGTGAGAGACCTGGACGTGCTGACGCAAGGGCTGGAGGCCTATCGCCTTGGCCTGGATCCCGAGCAGCAGCCGGGCCTGGACCCGCTGCTGTCGCTCTGGGCCCGGCAACGTTCGTCTGCGCGAAGACAGCTCATCGAAGAGCTCGACTCGGGCGGGTACTCCGCCTTTGTCCGCGAGATGGAGGAATTCCTCGCGGCGGGCTCGAACGCGGCCGCCTCCGTGCCCACTCCCACGATCCCCCACCGAGTCAGGGACACGGCACCGTCCCAGATCTGGGCAGCCTACGAGGCGGTCCGGGCCTATGAGCTGGTCCTGCCCTGGGCCGACATCGAGACCATTCACCAGCTGCGGATCGCCACCAAGTGGCTCCGCTACACGCTGGAGTTCTTCGGCGAGACTCTGGGCCCGGACGGCCCGCGCCTCCTGGGCCGTGTGGCCGCCCTCCAGGACTTCCTGGGCGATCTCCACGACGCCGACGTCGCCGCCAAGCTCGCCCGAGACGTGCTGGTGGCCCGGGCCGGCGAGTTGTCCCGCACGGAGACCGAGGCGATCGGCGCGTACCTCCACTCCCGCGAGCGAGAGCTGGTGCGGCGCCGTCGTTCGCTCGGCCCGATCTGGCGTGCGGTCAACGGGGCGCCGTTCAGGCGAGCTCTGGGTCGAGCCGCGGCAGCTTTGTAGCCGCACCGGAGCGGCGCCGCACCAGGAACTAGCGGGACCGGCTACCCGCCGCGGGTGGACCGCTTTTCGTGACTGTATGCTTGCCAGCCAAGAGGTACGGCGTCGCCGCGTTCCTCTTCCGTGGCCTCGTGCCGATACCCGCATGCATCGCTGGATGCGGCGGGCCGCCGAACTCGCCACGGGCATGGACGGCGCACGATCTCCGGGCAGGGTCCAGAGTGCAGGCAAGCGACCGATTCGGCGCCCACGTCCATCGCGACGTCTTCGATCAGGAACTGCTCCTGGTCAAGGAAGGCGTCGTGCGCATGGGCGTCCTGGTCGAAACCGCGATCGACTCCGCGGTCGCCGCTCTCGCGGCCCGTGACACCCGGGCGGCCGCGGACGTAGTCGCCGGCGATCGGGCCATCAACGAGGCTCACGCCGAGCTGACAACCCTGATCGTGACCACGATCGCGACGCAATCCCCCGTCGCCACGGATCTTCGGTTCCTGATCGCCCTGGCTCACATCGCCTACGAGCTCGAGCGGATCGGAGATCACGCCGCCGGCGTGGCGAAGCGGGTCGCCAGGATCGGGTCCATGGCCTCCTCCGCGGATTCGGGGCTCGTGACGATTGGAGAGCTGACCGGCAGCATGCTCCACGGGGTCCTTCGATCGCTCGTCGATCTCGACGCGACAGAGGCCCGCGCCATGGCCGGACGCGATGACGAGATCGACCGCCTCTACCACTCCTACTTCGAGCGCGCGCTGGAGCGCATGAGGACCGACCCTGCCTGGGTGGACACCGGGGCGCACCTGCTCTTTGCCGCCAAGGACCTGGAGCGCATCGGCGACCGAGCCACGAACATCGCCGAGGAAGTGGTTCTCCTGTCCACCGGCGAGGTCGTCGACCTCAACCCCTGACCCGCATCGCACAGTCCGGCCCGCACAGAGCCGGCGGCGTGCGATCATCGACGTGTGAGAACGCAGCCATCGATCCAGTTGCACCTGCTCCGGCACGCCCATGCGGGCGATCCCCTCAAGTGGACCGGCGCCGACGACGTCCGCCCGCTATCCGAGAGGGGTCGTTGTCAGGCGGAACGGCTGGGCCTCTTCCTGGCGAAGACCGGCTTCGAGCCGGATCTGATCCTGAGCTCCCCGAAGCTTCGAGCCCTGGAGACGGCCCGGCTAGTGGCGACGCCCCTGGGACTGCCGACCCGGGTCGTCGACGCGCTCGCCGGTCCGCTGGACATCGACACCCTGGAAGAGTTGCTCCACGCCTCGGGCAACCCAGTGCGGCCATTGCTGGTGGGCCACGACCCGGATTTCAGCGTTCTTGCGGCCGAGCTCGTGGGCGTGGCGGACCTGGCGATACGCAAAGGGACGCTGGTGCGAATAGACCTCGACCGGCCGATCCGGCCTGGAGCCGGCGTACTTCGGTGGTTCGTTCCTCCCGACCTGCTCGCCACCCGCGATCACCCCGATTGACGCTCGGCAGGGGCGCGGTATGCTTCGCCGACGTCCCACGTGCGCCGGGATCCTGAGGCGCGCCGCCGCCGCGAAGGCATCGCGGATTAGGAGACCGATGGCCAAGAAGCGCGATCGAAAGAAGGGCGCGAACGCCGGCAAAGATGGGGCGGCTGCGGCCGGTCGAGGCTTGCGGCGGCGTCTTCGCCGGCTGGAGAAGATGCTCGCCGTAGCGGCGGCGAAGGAAAGCCGGCGCGTTCGGAAGCTCGAGAAGGCTCACGTCCGGCGCCAGCAGATCGAGGCCAAGATCGAGACGGCCCGGCTGGCCGCGTCACTTGCCCCTGCCGCTTCGGTCAAGGCTCCGAAGGCTCCGCCGGTGAGCTCGACCGGCGACCCAGGGCCCAAAGCCGCGCCGGCCAAGACTCCGGCCAAGGCCGTTCGGGCTAAGGCACCGGCCAAGACCGTGCGGGCAAAGGCCGCGCCGGCCAAGACCGTGCGGGCAAAGGCCGCGCCGGCAACCCCGCCAGAGTCGCCGACAGCGTCCTGAAGATCAGGCGCTGCCCCATCTGGCGCAAACCCCGCCCGGCCGGCTCACCGGCTGGGTCGGTCGCTCACGCAGGCGCCACGGAGTCATCCTCCGGGGCAGGCTCCGTCGCCTCGCCGGCTGCCCCTGACGCGGGACCGGCCGCGACTCCCAGCGCCGCCACCGGTACGGCAAAGGAGAAGGTCGAGCCCTCGCCCTCCTCCGACTCGACCCAGATCCGGCCGCCATGCATCTCGACCACGTGGCGGGCGATCGACAGGCCCAGGCCCGTGCCCCCGCGACCGCGGACCCTGGCCCGGTCCACCTTGTAGAAGCGCTCGAAGATCCTGGCTATGTCCGCTCGCGGAACGCCGATCCCGGGATCCCGAACCCAAACCACGACTTCGCCGTCGTCTTCGCGAACACCCACGACGATCTCGCCGCCGTTCGGGCTGAACTTCACGGCGTTGTGGAGCAGGTTTACCAGTACCTGGCCCAGGCGATCCTCGTCGCCGCGAACGGGAGTGACGTGGTCGGGCAGCTCCAGGGCAAGGCGCAGTCCCTGGCGCTCGGCGAACGGCCGCAGCCTCTCGGTGGTGGCCTGGGCGACTCCGACCATGTCCACATCGTCGAGCAGCAGCGCGGCCGTCCCGCTTTCGATCTTGGAGAGATCGAGAAGCTCGTTCACCATCTGTATCAAGTGACCGGTCTCCACCTCGATCTTGGCAATGCGGTCGCGGAGGCGCGGAGACGCCGACTCGGCGTCGTGTCCGGCAGTCTCGGCCAGCAAGCTGATGGTCGTAAGCGGCGTTCGCAGCTCATGCGACAGGTTGTCGATGAACTCGGCGCGGATGCGCTGCAGCCGCCGGAGTTCGGAAACGTCTTCGAGGACGAGCCACACGCCCGATACAGGAGACCGACGAGCGCGGACCGTGACCGTCGCCGCCGAGCTGGACCGCACCGTCAGCTCGCCGTTTGCCGACCCGAACTCCATTGCAGTCCGGGCAACTGCCTCGATCCGGGGGTCGACGAAGGCCTCCAGGGCGGAGCGACCGACCATCGTCCCCGGCCGACGCTCCAGCATTACGTGTGCGGCGCTGTTCGCGGACTCGACCGTCAGGTCGTCGCGAAGCCGGACCACCCCCGCTGTGAGCAGCTCGGAGAGGTATCCCGTGTCGTGGATGACCTGCTCGGCGTCCCAGCGGGCGGCATCGGCCGATTCGAGGGCGCCGCGGACACGTCGCTCGACGTCGTCGGCGTCGCCGGCACCGGTCGCATCGCGCAGACGCTCGATCACTCGGCCACGAGTGATGGCGACCGCGAGAGCCCAGGCCAACAGGATCGCCAGGCCGACTATGAACAGGACCGAAACGGCGTCCACAGGTCGAGCATGGCACACTGCCGAGAGTTCGGCAGTCTCGGCGCGGCTGGCAGCCCGGGCCGTAGGCCGCTAACCTAAGCGAGTCAACCCACGAGGTACCGGTGCCGTCGTTTCGTCTGATCCCGCGCGAGGAACGCTTCTTCGACCTGTTCGTCGAGGATGCGGCCAACGTCCTTGAGGGCGCCCGCCAGCTGGAGACGATGCTGCGCACCTTCGACAACCCGGACAAGGCCGCCAAGAAGATCCGGGAAACCGAGCACAAAGGCGACGAGATCAGCCACGACATCGGCCGGCGCCTGGAGCAGAGTTTCGTCACCCCCTTCGACCGCGAGGAGATCCACGCCCTCATAAGCGGCCTCGACGACGTCCTGGACCTGATCGAGGAAGTGGCCGACACGTTCGTCCTGTACCACATCGATGCGCCTACCAAGACCTCGATCAAGCAGGCTGCGCTCATCGTCCAGTGCTGCGAGACGCTCCACCAGGCCCTGAGCAACCTGCGCGGCTTCAAGGATCTCGACAAGTTCGTCATCGAGGTCCATCGCCTCGAGAACGAGGGCGACCGATTGGCCCGTTCGGCAATTGCCGGTCTCTTCGACGACGGCGCCAAGGCCATGGAAGTCCTCAAGTGGAAGGACATCTACAGCTTCCTGGAAGACACCATCGACAAGTGCGAAGACGTGGCCCAGATGATCGAGCGCATCGTCGTCAAGCACGCCTGACTCTGGGAGCGAAACCTCGGGCGGGAGTGCGACGGCCGCCTGCTGAACTCAACGTTTACGCCGCCCGAACACGCCGTTAACGTGGCGCTGCGACATTCGGGCGATGACGCAGGCGCATGACCACGTTCCGCCAGGCGCCGGCACCAATCCCCAGCCCGGCAGTTTCGCCTTCTCCCCTCCGGCCGAGGGGTTCACCGGCTGGCTGGCCCTCTCCGACCCGGACGGCCCGATCGATCTGGCGCGCCTCTTCCCCAATGTCGACGTCCGAGTCGAGACCAGTTCGGCGGCCTTCTCCGAGGCGCTGTCGGTAGTCGAGCCGCGCCTTGTGGTCCTCATCGCGCCACCGGCAGGACCGGGTGACCTCCAGCGTGTGGCGAGCTGGCTGGGCGGCCACGACGAATCGCGCGCGGTCCTTCTCAGCCCTCACCCGTCCGTGGCGGCCCGACTGCACGCGCTCGAATTGGGCTTCGACGATGCCGTGGACCTCTCCTCGGACCCCATGGAGGTGGTAGGACGGCTCTCGATCGCGGGGCGCCGCGGACCGGGAACGGTGCGCCTCTCCGACGACAGGATTCCCGTGGGCGAGGGCGTAGAGCTGGACCGTCGGGCCCACGCGATCCGCCGCGACGGGCATCTCATATCGCTCCGGCCCAAGGAGCTGGCCCTGCTCGAGTTCATGGCGATGCGCCCCGGGCGTGCCTTCACCCGCGGGGAACTGCTCAAGCACGTCTGGCACGACGCCGTCGGCCACGGGCGCATGGTCGACGTCTACGTCTTCTGGCTCCGCTCGAAGATCGAACGCGATCCGGCCGGTCCGGTCCACCTCGTGACCGTGCGTGGCTCGGGCTACCTGTTCGACCCGCCCAAGACGCCCGCCGCGGATCTGGCCGGTCACGGCGCGGCACCGGGCGGTTGGCCAGCAGGACCGTCGAACGTTAACGAACCGCCAACACAGCGTTAAGCGCCCCCTTCGATCATCCGAGCGGAACCTGGGAGCAGGTTGGACTCATCTAGCCGCCCACCACAGAGGAGACACTAAGTTGCTGAACGGAACGCGTCGCTTCGGCGCACTGGCCATCGCAGCCGCATTGTTTGCGTCGGCGTGTTCATCGGCCGGCGCCTCGCCCACCCCGGCGCCAGCTGCCACTCCGGCCCCGGCCACGCCCACGCCGGCGGCCATGGACACATCCTCGGCGGCCCCGGGCACGCCGGCGGCCACACCGGCGCCGACGGTCAACTGCGTGACCGGTAGCATCACCACTTCAGGCTCCACCGCCCTGCAGCCCCTCGTCGACGCGGCCGCCAAGCAGTACGCGAAGGCGTGCGCCGGCGCCACGATCACGGTCAACGGCGGCGGCTCCGGCACGGGTCTCAGCCAGGTCGCCCAGGGCGCCGTCCAGATCGGCGACTCCGACGTGACGGCCGAAAGCAAGCTCGCCACCCCGGACGCGTCCAAGCTCGTCGACCACGTCGTCGCCCGCCAGGGCTGGATCGTGGTCACGAACAAGGACGTGACCGTGACGAACCTGACCACTCAGCAGAACATCGACATCTGGACCGGCAAGGTCAAGAACTGGAAAGATGTCGGCGGCCCGGATATGCCGATCGTTCTGATCTTCCGCCCGGCCTCGTCCGGCACGCGCGCCACCTTCAAGAAGCTGGTTCTCGGCGGCGCCACTGAGGCGACCGGCGGCCAGAACGTGACTCAGGACTCGAATGGTGCCGTCACGACGGCGATCACCAAGACCGACGGATCGGTCAGCGTCATCGGCTTCGCCTACTACGACGACCCGGCCAACAAACCCCTCCTCAATGGCCTTCAGCTCGACGGCGTCGACGCCACCGTCGCGAACATGGCCGGCGGCACCTACAAGCTCGCTGCCGACGGTCACATGTACACCAACGGCCAGCCCTCCGGCCTGACCGCAGCCTTCCTGGCCTACATGATGGGCCCGGAGGTCCAGGGCACCCTGATCCCGAGCCTCTCCTACGCTCCGGTCGTCAAGTAGCCCGTAGCCAGCTCCGAGCCTCGTTGTGACGGGCGAGGCTCGGAGCATTCCTGTATTCAGCTGGCCGTGAAGCCGAGGCAGCGCCGATGGCACAACTGACATCCGCCAACCGGATGGCCGGTCTGCGGGCCGCGCCCAGCTTCGCCGAACGCATCGACCTCCCTCAACGCGTGGTGTTCCTGGCCGCGGCGTCGATGATCGGAATCGTGATCCTGCTGCTGGGCTTCATCACCTGGCAGGGACTGCAGCTCTTCCTCAAGGATGGCGTGCCGGTCACACAGGTCCTGTCGACCACATGGCAGCCTGACTCGACCAGCCCGGACGTCACTTTCGGCCTCCTGCCCTTCATCGCCGGCACGGTCTTCGTCACGGCGGTGGCGTTGCTGATCTCGACACCCCTTTCGGTGGGTCTTGCCTTGTTCCTATCCGAAGTGGCGCCGCGTTGGGCCAGAGCCATCGTCCAGCCGGCCCTCGAGATCTTCGTCGGCATCCCGAGCGTCGTCTGGGGCTGGCTCGGCATCACCATCCTGGTGCCGTTCCTCAGCGACACCTTCCACCACGACTTCGTCCTGTCCCTCCCGGTCGTGGGCGAGGTGTTCCGTGCTCCGGGCTTCCTCACCGGCTTCTCCTGGCTGGCCGGCTCGCTCGTCCTCTCGATCATGGTCCTGCCGACAATCACGAGTGTCTCCTTCGATGCCTTCCGGGCCATTCCGCAGGAGCTCCGAACCGGCTCGCTGGCCCTGGGAACGACGCGCTGGCAGACGATCCGGCACATCCTGATCCCGGCCGCGCTGCCGGGCGTCCTCACGGCGGTGGTGCTCGGCATGACCCGAGCCGCCGGAGAGGCTCTGGCGGTTCAGATGGTCATCGGCAACTCGCCGATGATGCCCCAGGCGATCAGCCAGCCCGTAACGACGCTGACGTCCCAGATCACGCTCGACATGGGCAACACGGTCTTCGGTGAGCCCTGGCAGGACGCCCTCTGGACGATGAGCCTGGTCCTCCTGATCATCTCGATCACCTCGGTCGTCCTGGTGAGGGTCATCAACAAGAGGAGGATGGCCTCGTGACCGCGACCGCCTCGTCTGCCGGCAGCGGCTCGCGCGGACCCTCGCCCAGCCTTCGGCACCGCCGCTCCAGCGGAAGCATCCTGGCCGACCGCGCCGCCACCGTCGTCCTGTGGGGCACGGGCATCTTCGTCCTTCTCCTCCTCGGAGCCATCATCCTCCACTTCGCGGTGGCGGCCTGGGGAGTCGTCTCGCCGAGCTTCGTCCTCAACGATCCCAGCGACTCGGCTCTCGGCGGCATCATGCCGGTGCTGTGGAACTCCCTCTACATGCTCGCGCTGACGATGCTGATCGCTATTCCGGTGGGGCTCCTGGGTGGCATCTACATGTCGGAGTACGCCGGCGACAACCCCATCACAAGCGCGATCCGGTTCGCCGAGGAGGCGATCAGCTCGGTCCCGTCGATCGTGGTTGGTCTGTTCGGACTGATCCTCTTCGTCGACAACTTCCACATGGGCTTCACGGCTCTCGGCGGCGCCCTGGCCCTGACGCTTTTCAACCTGCCCCTGATGACCCGTCTCTCCGAGCAGGCTCTCCGGGCGGTTCCGCAGGATGAGCGCAGCGCGAGCCTGGCTCTGGGCGCGACCAAGTGGCAAACGATCCGCCACGTGGTGGTGCCCCTCGCGATCCCGGGCCTGGTCACCGGGGTGATCCTGACGGCCGGCCGTGTTTTTGGAGAGGCGGCGGTGCTGCTCTTCACGTCCGGCATCGGGACTCCGGCGCACTACGACTTCGCGAACCTGGACCTGACCAATCCCGCGTCGCCGTGGAGCCCGTTCCGGCCGGCCACCACCCTGTCGGTCTACATCTGGAAGCTCCAGTCGGAGGGGCTCGGGGCGTTCAAGAACCAGATCATCGACGGCTCGGCCGCGATTCTCATTTCTATGGTCCTGATCTTCAACCTCGGAGCGCGGCTTGTCGGCCGCCTTCTCACCCGCAGGCTGACTGCCGCATGAACACCGGAGACGAGATGCTTGCTGCCTCTGCCACGTATCAGGAACCCTTGATCCGGCGCGTCGAGGTGAGCGCCTCTCTCGCGGCCGACACGGCCACCGCCGCGGAGCACGAGATCAAGATCGCCACGAGCCACGTCTCGATCTCGTACGGCGAGAAGGTCGCCGTTCGAGACGTTTCATTGGAGATCCAGGATCGTTCGATCATGGCCTTGATCGGGCCGTCGGGCAGCGGCAAGAGCACGTTCCTGCGCTGCTTCAATCGCATGAACGACCTCATCCCGAGCGCTTCCGTTCAGGGTGAGGTGACACTGGACGGCGAGAACGTGACCGATCCCGATGTCAGCGTCGTGGAGCTGAGACGCCGGGTGGGCATGGTCTTCCAGCGCCCGAATCCGTTTCCGATGTCGATCTACGAGAACGTCGCCTATGGGCCGAGACGACGGGGCCTGAACGACCGCCGGAAGCTCGAGGAGCTCGTCGAGACGAGCCTGAGGCGAGCGGCCCTCTGGGACGAGGTCAAGGACGACCTTCGACGCAAGTCCGGCCTGGCTCTCTCCGGCGGCCAGCAACAGCGCCTGTGCATCGCTCGCGTCCTGGCCACCGAGCCGGAGGTCATCCTGATGGACGAGCCCGCGTCGGCGCTGGACCCGGTCTCCACCCTCCGCATCGAGGAGCTGATGCGGGAGCTGAGAGAGGCCTACACCATCGTCATCGTCACCCACAACATGCAGCAGGCTGCCCGCGTAAGCGACGTCACGGCCTTCTTCACGATGGCGGAAGACCGGGCCGGCTACCTGGTCGAGGTCGGACCCACCGGGCAGATCTTCACGCGGCCGAATGAGCGACTGACAGAGGACTACATCTCAGGGCGGTTCGGATGAACGCACACGGAGGCGAGGAGTCGACGATGCAGTCCCTGGAAGAAGCCGCCGGCACGCCGGCCATGGAGCCGACCGCCGCCGGATCCGACGCGGTCGCCGAGGCTGAGGCCGAAGCCGAACGCCATTCGACGCACATTCGAGAGAGCCTCGATGCCGAGATGCGAGACGTCAAGGAGGGCGTCTTGCGCATGGGCAGCCTCGTGGAGGAGCAGATCCTGGCTGCGCACGACGCGATCATGAATCGGGATGCAGTCCTAGCGGCGGCCGTTATCGCCTCGGACGGGCGGATCAACGAAGTGCAGAAGGACGTTACCGGGGTGGTAGCGTTGACCATCGCGACCCAGGCCCCCGTGGCGAGAGACCTTCGCTTCTTGCTCGCCCTGGACCGGGTCACGTACGAGCTCGAGCGCATCGGCGACCACGCCGGGTCCGTCGCGAAGCAGGCCCGCAAGCTCGCGGGGGTTACGAGCATGGTGACCTACGACGAGCTGACGCCGATGGCCACTCTGGCTGCGCAGCAGGTCCGGGACGTCGTACTGGCTCTTATCGACATCGACGAGAACAAAGCCCGGGAAGTCGCCTCCCGCGACGACGAGATCGACCGCCTCTACCACCAGGTCTTCGACGACGTTCTGGCGGAGATGCGGACCGATCCGGCCAAGGTGGACCCCGGGACCCGGATCCTCTTCGCCGCCCACTACCTCGAGCGTATCGGCGACCGTGTCACCAACATCGCCGAGGACGTGGTCTTCCTCGCGACGGGTGAGGTCGAAGACCTGAACCCCTAGAGGCCAATCCTCCACGAACGGAAAGCTTGGACGGCGGATCTGGTCGGAGGCTTGACTCCTCTCGACAAGACACGGGTGGTCGGAACGCCCGGTCCCGCAGACTGCTACGTACCGACGAGGGCAGGCTGGCGCGGCAGCTCGGTGGTATACATGATCCATGGGACCTTCTGGAGTTGCGCGCGCAGGAGTAGTCGGGGCGAAGGCGCGGTCGATGAAGTCCGCCACCCTCCTCTTGTCCCTGCTAGTCGCCGCCTGCGGGACACAGCCGGCATCGCCGCCTGCGCCTCCATCGACGGCGCTGCCTGCGACGGCGTCGCCTCGATCTCTTGGCCCGTCGCCGAGTCTGAGCCCGAGCCGCCTACTCGCGCCGGGCACTCAGTGTGGTGCGACGGTCGCGTTTGGCGGTCAAATTGTCGCCCCTCCTCTGCCCAGTTCGACCGGCCGTGGGAATCCGCCGACGTGGTCGGCACAAGCCGCAGCCTTCGCCATCGAGAGTGTCGCTGCTTCCCCCGACGGTCAGTTGTTGGCAATTGCCGGAGCCTCGGACAGTAGCCACACTGCCCAGCTGTGGGCGGCGGACGGATCGAAGCTGGCGACACTCGCTGACGGCGGTGCGGTGGTCACATGCCTGGCCTGGTCGCCCGATGGCGCGCTCCTTGCGGGGGCCTCTCGGGCCGGGGACGTGAGGCTCTGGGACCGGCACGGGCAGCTGGTCCGAATACTGCACGGGACGGACCCGGTCTTCAGCCTTGCTTGGTCGCCTGACGGCGCCGTACTGGCTACGGGAGCCATCCATTTCCCAGCTCCGACCGCGACCGGCCTGGCCCCCCTGCCGGGCGTGGTCCGGCTGTGGGGACGGGACGGCAGTCTCAATCGCACTCTCGGGACAGAGTCTACTGGTGGCAAGTTCCTCAATCTCGCGTGGTCGCCCGACGGGTCGATGCTCGCGGCTGGCGCCGGCGACTACAACGTCTGGCGAGCCGACGGGACACAGGTCGGCGTCCTGCGGACGGGCGGAACCCCGGCCTGGGCGATGGTCTGGTCGCCAGATGGCCGCGCACTCGCCATTGGCGACGAGAGTGGCGTCCTGCAGATCGTCACGCCCGGTGGCACGATGCAGAGCGTCAGCTCCTTCGAGGGCGACGTCAACGCAGTCAGCTACTCGCCAGACGGCGCCTCTCTGGCCGTTGGGCATGACTCGATAGTGAGCGTCGTCAAGGCTACTGACGGACGAACCGTCCTTTGGTCAGTGGCCGCCGTCGCGGCCTACACCATCTGGTCGATCGACGGACGCAAACTGCTGATCTCGGCAGCCGACGGCCTCGCCCTGGTCGGCGCGGGCGGCGCGCCCTCTTCCACACTGACTGGCTGCCCGGGCGACGTCAGCGCCTTCTCCTGGGATGGAGCGGTCGTGGTCGCCGCTACCGATACTGGCTGGCTCTGTAGCTGGCGCTCACCCGGTCCGTGAACGCACCCAGAACAGCTCCAGCACATAGCATCCGTGCCCGCCAGTTCTCATGACACAGTCCAGCTATCGACGCGGCTGGGAGGTTTCGGCGAGGTCAGCCGGCACGCTCCGTCAACCTGGCCACGGATGTTCGTACCTTCACCCGTATAGTGTCGGGCCGACTCCTCAGCGACCTCCGACCATGCCCCCTCAACTGTGCGCTGCGCCTTCGAGCCTTCGCCGATCGCTGGACTCCAGCTGAAATGTCGAGTGCTCGATGTCGAAGTGTTCAGACAGGCATCCGCAGAGGAATTGGAGCACGGCGGCGCCATCCGCGTCCGACTTGAGGACCACGTGTGCCGAGAGGACATTCACGCCTGACGTAATCGTCCAGGCGTGGAGGTCGTGGACATCGGCGACGCCGGAAGCGTCGAGGATGTGGGCACGAACCTCATCCATGTTCACGCCCTTTGGTGTCGCCTCTAGAAGCACGTCTGTGGCGTCGCGCAGCAGGCCCCAGACGCGCGGCAGGATCAGCAGGGCGATGGCCACCGAGGCGACTGCATCGGCCGGGGTCCAGCCGGTCAGCGAGATGGCCACGGCAGCAACGATGACCGCGGCCGATCCGCCGAGGTCACCCATGACTTCGAGGTAGGCGGCGCGCATGTTGAGGCTGTGGGCCTGAGCGTCGCGCAGCATCCACATCGAGGCAGCGTTGATCAGGAGGCCAACAAGGGCCACGCCGAGCATGAGTCCGGAGGCGACTTGAGGCGGTTCCGAGAACCGACGCCAGGCTTCAAAGAGGATGAAGCCCGCCACTCCAAAGAGCAGCACAGCATTGGCCACAGCCGCGAGGATTTCGAGGCGGAGGTAACCGTAGGTCCGCCCGGTGCTCGCTGGACGTGTCCCGATCCAGATTGCCAACAAGGCGAGGCTGATACCCGCCGCGTCAGTGAAGACGTGAGCGGCATCGGCCAGAAGCGCGAGGCTGTTGGAGGCCAGGCCGCCCACGACCTCGATTGCTAGGATTGCGAGCGACAGGCCGAGGACCGCGAGCAGGCGCCTTACGTTGGCCCGCGCGGTGGAATGAGGCATGCACCCCAGTCTATCGGGTCGGCTCCGGGGAGTCGGACGCGACCACACTCAGGCCGATGCCTGGCGCCCGATGGCCGTAATCCGCCCGCTTCGTACCTTCACCCGTATAGTGTCGGCTTGACTCCTCTCGCCCAGACCATAGCCATTCGGGCGGGCACCAAGATCGCCGGCGTTGGAGCCTCGCCGGATGGCGAGCGACGAAGATGCCGCTCCCTGGGCGATCGACCCCGGAGACTCCGGCTCGAGGGCGAGGTGGGAGCAAGGCCGCTCGCGACCTGATAGCCTCTCCGTTGTGGTGGCCCCCGCCGCGGCTCCACTCCCACTACGAGGGCGTGCAGGCTTGTCCGAGGCAACGCTACTTGGCCTGATCGCGATCTTCGCGCTGTCGGTGACGTTCGACTACATCAACGGCTTTCACGACACGGCCAACGCGATCGCCACTTCCGTCTCCACCCGGGCGCTGAAACCCGAGCACGCCATCGTGCTTTCGGCCACCGCCAACTTCGTCGGTGCGCTCATCTTCGGCACGGCCGTCGCGGGTACGATCGGCAGCGGTATCGTTCAAGACAGCCACATTCTGGCCAACGGATCCATGGTGCTGGGTGCGGCGCTCATCGGCGCGATCGCCTGGAACCTGATCACCTGGGCTCTTGCGATCCCCAGCTCCAGCAGCCACGCCCTCGTCGGCGGTCTGATCGGCGCAGCCTGGGCCTCGGCCGGCGCCGACGCCGTTCAATGGGGCAACTTTGCCGTGAAAGTGCTGGTGCCCCTAGTCAGCTCGCCGGTGCTTGGCTTCGCCATCGCCCTGACGCTCATGGTCGTGCTTCTCAATGCCATCGGCTGGATGAATCCACGTCACGCCGTGGCGGCATTTCGCCGCCGGCGATCCTCGGCGGCCGGCATTGACTCCGGGTCCCCTGACGGCGAAGAGCCTGCGGAGCCCGCGCCGGTGATCGGCACCAGCCCCAAGCGAATCAACGATCGATTCCGACGCCTTCAGGTCCTGTCCGCCACTTACATGGCTCTCAGCCACGGCTCCAACGATGCCCAGAAGACGATGGGCATCATGACCCTGGCCCTCTTCAGCTCCGGCGCGATCCACGACAAGACCGTCCCCGTATGGGTCATTCTCCTGGCCGCGACGGCGATGTCTCTCGGCACCGCGGCGGGAGGCTGGCGGATCATGAAGACGATGGGTCAGAGGGTCGTCAAGCTCGATCCGGTCCACGGCTTCGCGGCAGAGACGACGGCGGCCTCGATCATCCTGGGCGCTTCGCATTTCGGCATGCCGGTCTCGACCACGCACGTGATTTCGAGCGCGATCATGGGCGTGGGCGCAAGCGACCGAGTCCACGCGGTCCACTGGGCAGTGGCTCGCAGCATCGTAACGGCCTGGATCCTTACCATCCCGTGCGCCGCCGCCATCGCCGCCGTCTCATACCTGGCGCTGCACCTGTCCTCCGGGCCGGTGGCGTCGGTGCTTCACGTCTTCGGCGTCTAGCTCGATCGCGAAGGCGGGCCGTCGGGCCCGGTAGAACGCTTACTCCCCCTCGGGTCGGCGCAGTACGTAGCCCACGCCGCGGACAGTCTCCAGGTACACCGGGTTGGCCGGGTCAGCCTCTATCTGGGCCCGCAGCCAGTGGATGTGGACATCCACCGTACGCGTCTCTCCGGCGTAGTCGTAGCCCCAGACCTGCTCCAGAAGTTGGTCGCGCGTGAAGACATGGCCGGCGTTCCGCAGGAGGAAGAGCAGCAACTCGAAGACCTTGGGCTTTACCGGCAGGACTTCTCCCCCACGCAGCAGCCGATGCCCTGCCATGTCCACCTTGACCTGGCCGAGATCGACCGTCTCAAGCTCCGGCGCCAGAGCCTGCTGCTCGGTTCGGCGCAGCAGGGCGTGGATGCGGGCGAGCAGCTCGCGGAAGCTGAACGGCTTGGTCACGTAATCGTCCGCCCCAAGCTCGAGACCGACCACCTTCTCGACCTCGGCGCTCTTGGCGGTCAGCATCAGGATCGGCACGACCGATTCGGCTCGGATGATTCGACACACCTCGGTGCCGCTGAGCTCGGGCAGCATCAGGTCCAGCAGAATCAGATCCGGGTGATAACGCCGGAAGGCCTCCACGGCCTCGCGCCCGTCCGCCGCCTGGACCACGGTGAACCCCTCCGTCTCCAGGCTTTCGGCCAGGGTCTCGCGCAGGGTGCGTTCGTCGTCGACGACCAGGATCGTTCGAGCCACCGAATTCCCTCCTACGGCGTGACGGCCGGCTGCGCCTCGAGCCTCTCGATGGCCCGATCGATCCGGGCCAGCGTCCGTTCGTATCCGAGAGCCACCATCGTATCGAAGAGCGGCGGACTGACCGTCCGGCCGGTGATCGCGACGCGAATGGCCATGAACAGATCGCCGACCTTCCAGCCGCCCTCTTCGACCAGGCGCCGCAGCGGTGGCTCGATCTCGTCCGCCTCCCAGCTGACCCGCCCGACTTCGGCAATCGTGCGGCGGGCGGCGCGGAGCGCGGACGCGGCCTTGGCCGCGTCCCAGCGCTTGGGGATCATGAGCGCCGGGTCCGGCTCGAGATCCTTCACGAACAGGAAACCGATGAGGTCGCCCACGGCGGCCAGGGTCGGCAGGCGCTCCTGGACCACGGGCAGCAGAGCCCGCAGCTCGCCGTCGGAGGGCAGCCACTCGATGTGGCCCGCCGCAACCTCCGCCTCCAAGAACGGGCGGAGCCGATCGATCAGATCGTCCGGCGACAGGCGCCGGATCCACTGGCCGTTCAGCCACTCGAGCCGTTCGCGGTCGAAGATGGAGCCGGCCTTGTTGACGCTCGCGAGATCGAATCGATCGATCAGCTCGGGCAGCGAAAGGACCTCCTCCTCCGTCCCGGTCGACCAGCCGAGCAGGGCCAGGTAGTTGACGAAGGCCTCCGGGATGAAGCCCTCGGCCCGGTAGTTGGCTACCGCGGTCTCGCTCTTGCGCTTGCTCATCTTGGTCCGGTCGGCATTCAGGATGAGCGGCAGGTGGCCGAACTGAGGGACCGCCGACCCGAGCGCCTCGAAGAGGAGGATGTGCTTGGGGGTATTGGACAGATGGTCCTCGCCGCGGATCACGTGCGTGATCGCCATGGCCGCGTCGTCCACGGCCACCGTGAAGTGGTAGAGAGGCGTCCCGTCCGAGCGCACGATGACCAGGTCGCCGCCGAGGGCGCTGGTGTCGATCGCCACGTGCCCGCGAATCATGTCGTCGAAGACAATCGTGCGATCCGGTGGAATTCGGAAGCGGACGACGGGCTCGCGCCCCTCGGCCTCGAAGGCAACGCGTTGCTCGGCTGTCAGCTGGGCACAACGGCCGTTGTAGCGTGGGGACTGACGCGCGGCCTCCTGGCGCCTGCGCTCGGCGTCCAGCTCTTCGGGCGAGCAGTAGCAGTAGTAGGCCTTGTCCTCCGCCAGCAGCCGATCCGCTGCCTCCCGGTATCGCGGCAGGCGCTGCATCTGGCGGTAGGGGCCGTAGGTGCCGCATTCCGGCTCGTCGCCCACGGCCGGACCTTCGTCCCACGTCATCTCAAGCCAGTGCAGGCCATCGATGATGTCGCGTTCGAACGCATCGGTGGAGCGGGCCTGGTCCGTGTCCTCCAGGCGCAAGATGAACGTGCCGCCGGCGTGCCGCGCGAAGAGGAAGTTGAAGAGCGCGGTCCGGGCCGTACCCAGATGGAGCGGCCCGGTAGGGCTCGGCGCGATGCGAACGCGGACCTCGGTCATGCCTTAAGTGTACGGGCAGCGGCAGCGAGCCTCACGGACCGGCGGACGCCGGCGGCCCATGCGGACACCAGGCGATCGATCGAGCCTGCATCCGCTTCGCTGAGACAACGTAGGGGTGGAGACATACAAACTCACGTTGTAATAACGTCTGTTAGAATAACGGCGTGAATACGAAGTTGACCAACCCTCCGCCCCCAGCCCTGGCACCCGACTTCGTCAGCGGCCTCCAGGCAATTGCCGAGCCGACCCGCGCACGGATCGTCGCGCTCCTCGGCCACGGGGAGCATTGCGTCTGCGACGTCGGAGACACGCTCGCGCTCAGCCCCGCCCTCGTCTCGCATCACCTGCGCTCGCTTCGGGAGAGCGGCCTGTTGCGGGAGCGCCGCAGCGGCCGGTGGGTGTACTACTCGCTCGACATCGAGGCTCTCGAGCAGTTGCGCGAGGCCGTCACTCGCCTCCTCACGCCGACCGACGAGGCAGCCACCGCCTGCCTGTGCTCTGACTGCGGCCCCGAACGAAGCTCCCGGCCAGTCGCCTCGAGCCAGCCCGCCTTCGCGCCGTTCCCAGAGATCCTCTCATGAGCTGCGACGTCCTTATCGTTGGGCTGCCACCCGCCGCGGGTTGCCCCAGCAACGAGACCTGGCGCGCTGCTGCCGAGTTCGTGCAATCGCGATTGGCCGGCCGATTCGGGTCCGCCACTCGGTTCGAGTATGTCGATCTCTTCAGCCCCGAGATGACGCGATACCCGGAAATCGAGGCGCTCGTCGCTGAGGGCGCGGCGCTGCCCATAGTTGTCATTGATCGAGTCGCCCGGTTCGTTGGCGGGAAGCTCAACATCTCGGCGATCGAACGTGCGGTCGCCGAAAACCTCTCACCGGGCGCACCGGCACCCTCAGCCACCGAGGCATCTGTCCTGTGATCGATCCAGCCACCACCACCGCGATCGACGTCGAGGTCTTCGACCCGCCGCTCTGTTGCCCCACCGGGCTCTGCGGGCCGGTCCTCGACACGACCCTGCTCGACTTGGGCGAAGCGATCGTCGCACTCCAATCCGAGGGTCACGCCGTCACGCGGCACATGATGACGACCGACCCGCAGGCCTTTATGCGCAACCGCGACGTCTATGAGGCCATTCGGGCTCGCCAGCTCGAGGTCCTCCCGATCACCGTCGTCCGCGGTCGCATTGTCAAGACAGGCTCATACCCGACGCTCGACGAACTGCACGCGGCTCTTGCCGCTGCCGGCTGAGCCCCGCCGTCGCCACTCCCCGCGCCATCCCCGCTGAAAGGATCCGCACATATCGTGACCGAGTTCCTCTTCTTCTCAGGCAAAGGCGGCGTAGGCAAGACCACGATGGCCTGCACGACCGCGGTCGCCGAGGCCGATGCCGGGCGGCGCGTTCTCATCGTGACGACCGACCCTGCTTCGAACCTGGCCGACGTCTTCGAACAGCCGATCGGTCACGCCGTCACCCCGCTCGCGGGGGTGCCGAACCTCTGGGCGATGGAGATCGATCCCGACGCGGCGACCGCGGAATACACGGATCGAACGCTCGCCCCTCTGCGCGAGATCTTCCCGCCGGAGATCGTCCGGGTCATGGAGGAGCAGCTCGCCGGGCCGTGCACGGCCGAGGTGGCGGCGTTCGATCGGTTCGCCGACTTCCTCGATCCAAACGCGCCCGCGGCACCGTCGGCGCCAGATGGCTTCGATCTGGTCATCTTCGACACGGCACCAACGGGTCATACCGTCCGGCTGCTCGAGTTGCCCGAGGCTTGGACCAAGAGCATCTCCGAAGCCGAGGCCGGAGCCGGTCAGACGTGCATCGGCCCCGCGGCCGCGATCGCCGAGTCCAAGGCGAAGTACGAGCGGGCCGTCACTGCCCTGCGCGACCCGCGTTCGACCCGCTTCGTCTTCGTGCTTCAGCCGGAGGCGACGTCGATCTCCGAGACCCGCCGCGCAGGCGCCGAGCTCGCGAAGCTCGGCATCGCGACGAGCGAGCTCATCGTGAACGGCATCGTGCCCCATGAGGAGGCGTCGACACCGTTCTTCGCCGCGCGGATCGCGATGCAGGAGCGCTACCTCGGCGAGATCGCCCGCCAGCTCCCGGTGCCGACGCGACACGTGCCGCTCCTCGACGGCGAGGTCCGCGGCATCGCCCGGCTGCGCGCGGTCGTGCCGCTCCTTGCCGACGGCGGCGCGGCGAGACCCGTGTTCGGAGGCGAAAGGGCTGCGATCGCGACGCGGACTCGAGCGGCCGATCCGGCGGCTGCGTTCGCGACGCTCGTACCCGACGGGCGGCCGCGGACGATCTTCTTCGCGGGCAAGGGTGGCGTGGGCAAGACCGTCGTCTCGTGCGCGACCGCAGTCTGGCTCGCACGCAGCGGCCATCGCACTCTTCTGGTCACGACCGATCCCGCGGCGCACATCGGCGACGTTCTCGGCGTCACCGTGGGCCCCGAGCCTGCGCCAGTCGCCGGCGTCGAAGGGCTTTGGGCTGCGAATGTGGATGCCAAGGCCGCCGCGGTCGCATACACCGATCGGATCATCGCCGACGCGGTTGCCCGTGGCCGAAGCGCTGACTCGATCGCGGCGATGCGCGAGGAGCTCGACTCGCCGTGCACCGAGGAGATGGCCGCCTTCGATCGGTTCATCGACCTCGCCAGCCGCGACACCTATGACATGACGGTCTTTGACACCGCCCCGACCGGTCACACGCTCCGCCTGCTCGAGCTCCCGATCGAGTGGAGCCGCCAGATCGACGTGAAGGTCTTCGCTTCGGTCGAGACCTCGGCGGCGGACGACGTCGCGAAGGCGCGCTTCGGGCGGGTAATCGATATGTTGCGCGACCCGGCCCAGAGCACCTTCGCGTTTGTCATGTATCCGGAGGCGACGCCGATCGTCGAGGCCGAGCGCGCGATCCGCGAGCTCGGAACGGTCGGAATCCCGCTGGGACTCGTGGTCGCGAACATGGTCCTCGCGAGAGACGTCTGCACGACGGCGTTCGCTCGGGCCCGCTACGAGATGCAGCAGCGCTACCTCGCCGACATCGAGGCGCGCTTCAGCGTGCCCGTCCTCGAGGTGCCGCAGCTCGAGATCGAGATCGTCGGACTCGATCACGTCGACGATCTCGTCGATCGTCTCTTCACCATACCGTCACTCGTTGCCTGAAGGAGGCGAACCATGGCACTTCAATCAGTGGATCAGGCGACCGAGTTCGAGGCCGCCACACGCACCGCCGAGACCGAGGTATACCTCGCCGCCGGCAATTTCGGGACGGCGCTTCGCGGAAGTCCCGAGTTCGTGCGGCTGCGAGCGGCCGGCGCCGCGCTGGGCGCCGACGACGCGGCACAGGAGGCAATCGAGGCCTTCAACCGCTGCCAGTCCGATCTTCAACTCGAGATCAGGTTCGGGACGCTCGACGGCCTGCAGCAGGCCGAGCTCGAGCGGATCCAGACGGCGATGCTCGCGTTCCCGACCGTCGCCGAGTACGTCGCCGCCCAGAGCGCGTTCGAGGAGATCTGCCGCGAGACTGCCGCGCTCGTCAGCAGCGAGATCGGCATCGATTTTGCCGCCAACTGCCGCGCCGGCTGCTGCGGCTGAGGGAGAACACAATGCTTGACAACGAACTTCACCAGGCAGCCCTGGAATTCGCCCGCACGCTTCGGCATGCTCCGGCGGTGGCCGCATATCGCGCGGCGACCGAGGCGCTCGATGCCAACCCGGGCGCGCAAGCGCTCCTCGCCGACGTGCGCGAACAGCAATCGACTCTCGCACGGATGCAGCAAACGGGGCTATCGCCCACCCAGCTTCAGATCGATGCGTTCCGGCGGAGCCAGGCGGCGATCCGCACCAGCGAGACGATCATGGCCAGCCTGCGCGCAACGAACGAGGTCAAGGCGTTCCTACCTGTCGTGGCGCGACACCTCTCGAAGTCGCTTGGGTTCGACTACGCACAGCTGGTTGCCCCCCAAAGCTGCTGAGAATGGACGATTCCGACGTCCTCCTCCTTCACGCCGCAGCCGACCCGACACGGCTTGCCATCCTCCGCGAGCTGAGTTCGGAGACATCAGTGTGCGCCTGCGACTTCGCCGAGTGCTGCGGCACCGTCTCCCAACCGACAGTCTCGCATCACCTCAAGGTGCTCCGAGAGGCAGGCTGGGTTCGCGCTGAGCGCCGCGGCACAAACGTCTCATACACGCTCCGCCCCGACGCCGTGGATCGGTTCCGGGAAATTGCGGCCGAACTGCGGCCGGGAGTGGAAGGTCTTGCCCTTCAGAGGGGTGCGACGCCGACCCCGTGACCTTCGGCCCATGAAGACGGGCCGGCAGTCCCTCCGATATCTCAGCCACGGGTGACACACTTTGTGCTGACATGTTGCTCGTACTCACCCCTCTCCTGTTCGGCCTCTCCTTCCTCTCGGGAATGCTCGGCCTCGGCGTCGCGTTCGTCGCGATCCCGGTCCTGGGGCTCTTTGGGTACGACCTCAAAGATGTCATCCAGCCCTGGGCGTTGCTCCTCAACGGGCTGACGGCCATCTCCGGGGCGATCGCGTTCTGGCGAGCCGGCATGGTCGATCGTCGTGGCGCTCTCATCCTCGTGACAATCACGACGATCGGCGCACCCCTCGGCGTGTGGCTGCTCCAGTTCGCCTCGACCAACTTCATCTGGTGGCTCTATGTGGTGGTGCTCGTCTTCCTGGCGGTTCGCATGGCGCTCCCCAAGGGCGCAGCAAGCGAGGACGTTCACGCAATCACCGACCGGGCGCGGGCCAGGGCGGGTGTCGCCGCTGCGCCGATCTCGGTCTTCGCTGGCTTCCTCGGAGTCGGCCCTGGCTTCCTGCTCATGCCGACGCTCGTGCTCGTCGGCTACTCCGCGCGGCTTGCCGCGGCGACCAACTCAGTCGCGGTAACGCTCCCGTCGTTCTCGGCCTTTGCCAGCCATCTTGGCTCGGCTCAGTTCGACTGGCCGACCGTCATCGTCACCTCGGTCGTCTCGGTCATCGGCGCCTGGCTCGGCGCCCGGTTCACGGCAGGACGTGTGAAGAGCGAGACGCTCTCACGAATCTTCGCCATCGCGCTGGTCGCCCTCGCGGTGCAGCGCGCTTGGATCCTCCTCTCATGACCACTCGAACCATGGCTGGGCCTCCCAATTCGAGGCCCGGGCCTCCCCCAACTCGATACCAAAGGAGGCCCTCGATGGTCGTTGACTCACTGGTCGTGCCGGAACTCCGTCTCGCGCTGGCCCCGCCCGACGTCCAGGCGCCACTGACCGTGGCCCTTCTGGTGGCTGACCGCAACCGAGCCATGATCCTGGCGATCCTGCGGGACGGGCCGCACTGCGTCTGCGAGATGGCGGCCGCCCTCGACGAGCGCCCCAACAACGTCAGCAACCACCTGGCCCGACTGCGCGAGGCCGGCCTCGTTCGGGCTACAAGACAAGCCGTCGACACCCGGCGCGTGTATTACGAGCGCGACGAGGCCGCCTGCACCGCAGCCCTGGCGCAACTCCAATCTCTTCTCGAGCCAACTCGATGACCACCCTCAGCTTGCGCGCCGCGCGCCGCATTCATCTCCCGCTCAAGCTCACGGTCGCCGTTTCGGTCGTCGCCTGGCTCATCGCCTGGTTCGCGGAAGCGCCCTTTTCGGACTGGCTGACCTTCTCGATCTTCGGTCTCGAGCGGGGCAGCCATTTCGGCGAGGCAATCGCGTTCTTCCTCCTCGATGTGCCCAAGGTGCTCCTGCTCCTGTTGGGCATCATCACGGTCGTGACGCTGATCCGCGGCTTCTTCCCGCCGGAGCGGGTTCGGGCGGCGCTCGCCGGCCGGGGTAATGTGGCGGGTTCCGTGGCGGCTGCCTCGTTCGGTATCGTCACGCCGTTTTGCTCTTGCTCGGCCGTGCCGCTCTTCATCGGCTTCGTGGAAGCTGGCATTCCCCTGGGCGTCACCTTCGCCTTCCTCATCAGCTCCCCGATGGTCAACGAAGTCGCCCTGGTCCTGCTCTGGGGCTTGTTTGGACCGGGCATCGCCCTCGTCTATATGGCCGCGGGACTCACGGTGGCAATCGTCGGCGGCCTCGTCATCGGCAGGCTCCGCATGGAGCGTTACGTGGAGGACTACGTCTGGGCGCTCCAGGGCAAGGGCCCCACGCTGGTCGAGGTCAAGCTGACCTGGGAGGACCGCATCCATGACGCCTGGGCATACACCAAGGACCTGGTCAAGCGGATCGCGCCCTACCTGCTGGTCGGCATCGGCATCGGCGCCCTCATCCACGGCTATGCCCCGACCGATCTGGTGGCCGCTATCGGCGGACGCTCCAATCCATTCGCCGTGCCGATCGTGGTGCTGATCGCGCTGCCGCTCTACTCCAACGCTGCGGGCACCATCCCGATCGTTCAGGCCCTCCTGGGCAAGGGCATGCCGATGGGCACGACTCTGGCTTTCATGATGGCGATCACGGCCATCAGCCTGCCCGAGTTCATCATCCTGCGCCGCGTCATCCGCTGGCAGCTCATCGCCGTCTTCGCGACGGTGGTCACGATCGGGGTCCTGTTCATCGGCTACCTGTTCAACTTCCTCATCGCCTGAAAGCGACTGTCACGAAAGGAATCACCACCGTGAAAAAGATCGAAGTTCTGGGCCCCGGCTGCGCCAATTGCGTCCGGCTCGAGAAGGTCGCCCGCGAGGCGGTCGCGATGGCCGGCGTTGAGGCCGAGATTGTCAAGGTCACCGACTACGGCGCGATCGCGGCCTACGGGATCATGAGCACGCCGGGCCTGGTCATCGATGGCAAGGTCGTGAGCTACGGCCGCATCCCCTCGGCAGGCGACATCGCCCTCTGGCTGAGCGAGTAGCCTCGCGCGGAGCACTCTGGGCCGCGCAGCGGCTTTGCGCGGAGCGACGGCCGGCGGCGGCCGCAATGCGGACCGGCCCGCCCAATTCGTCAGAGCAGCTCGCCCACCGGCGCCAGCTCGAAATCGGCCAACGTCTCCCCTATCACCTCGCCACGCGGATCGAGAGCCAGAGGCCGGTGGTAGCGCCCCAGTGCGCGCAGGGCGGCTGAGTCGAGCACCCCAAGCTGCTTGAGTGTCTCGATTGAGACAGCCGAGCTGGCTCGCTCGAAGCCACCGCCATCCTCGATCTTCAGCGCCACGCCGGCCGCCCTGGCTCCGCCGGGCCCGGGCAGGATCGCGAAACCTCGCAGCCCTTCGGCCCCGCCCTTGCTCACGATGCGGCCCGGCACGGCTTTCATCACCGAGGTATCGAGCCGGTCGCGGTTGCCGGCCACCATCTCCGGGTTGGCCAGCATGACATCCCGAATCCGGGTCAGCGCGCCGGCCAGGCCCGCACGCGAGTCGGACTCTGGGACCAACGTCGGCTCTGCCAGGAGCGCGAACGCTCGGGCGACTTCGTACAGAGGGAAGGCGTACGTCGGCACGCCGCAGGCGTCGACCGAAGTGACCAGCATCTCCGGCATCGTGTCGAAGACGCGCGCCACGGTCGCGGCGTAGAGACGCTGGACGGGATGGTCGGGTCTCCAGTACTCGGCCATCGGCCAGTCGGCAATCCTGCACAACAAGAGCATGGAGGCATGCTGGCCCGAGCACATGTGCCGAAGAGGCCCGGGCTTCTCGCCATCCCGAGCGAGCCGAGCGGCAGTCAAGGCATCGAGAGGAGCTCCTTCAGCCCCGCAGCCCAGCAGCTGCTGGGTCACTCCGGCCCGACGGAAGACGGCCTGCAATGTCCTGACGTGCAGGTCCTCGCCCGAATGCGACCCGGCCATGGTTGCGAGCTCGACGTCCGAGATCTCGAGCTCCTCGACTCCTCCGGATTCGACCAACGCCACCAGCCCGAACGGCTTGACGGCCGAACGAAGGTTGACCACGGTGTCCGGATTGCCCAGCACGCGGCGCACGCTCCCGTCGGCCGTCACCTCGACGATCGACCCACGGTGACGGCTCTCCACGACGCCACCCCGGACCTGGCGAGCGAGGACCGGCGGCGTCCTGGGTGGCTCAGGCAAGCGGACGACCTGCTTGCCGCGGACGTTGACCGTCCGAGTCCGCGTCACCGGCGGCGGGGCCGGCTTCGTGGGCGTATCGGGCTGGGATGCGGGTCCCAGCCCGGCCTTTGACGCAGCGGGCTTCGCAGCCGGTGGAGACGCAGAGCGACTCCGATTCGGGTTGGCATCGGGCCGCGACGGCGACATCTACCCTCCAGAGTCCAGGACGGGGCCGCGCCGAGAAGCCCACCCTCGCTGAAGCCACCTGACTCCCGGTGGGGTCAGCAGGCCCACGACCAGCACAACCAGCAAGGCGAGAAGGACGAACTGCTCGACGCAGAGCGGGCCGAATACGCGCGCGTCCCGCCACGTGAACGCGGCCGCGAACCTGGCCACGACCCAGAGGCCGAGAATCGTCACGAAGCCTCGCCAGCCGGACAGCAGGGGCCACTCGCGTCGCGGCGACCAGCCCGGTCGAACCACCCCCTGCCGGCGCCTGACGCGGATCCGCAGGAGAAACGGCAGGGCGGCCACGATGGCCGCGGCAACGAGGATGAGCCCACCCTCAAGGACCTGCGACGGAAACGCCGGATATCCTGCGTTGGCACTACCCCACGGCCCGGGCCCGACGAAACTCGTCGCCCAGGAGGAATCCGAGTAGGTTCCCTGTCCCTCTCCGCCGGCCACGGTCGCCAGCTTCCCGAGTCCGAGCCCCAGCAGGACCGGGATGCCCGCCACGCCCAGCCACCGTCCGATTGGGGCTGCCAGGAGCCTGGCCACGGCGAGCCCGGAAAGGGTGCCAAACACGACCGCCAGCGTCAGGGCGAGCCCACCCTGACCCGGATCGGTGAGGCCCGACGGATTGGCTCGGTAGTAGTCCAGGTGAATCAGGCCGTAGCCCAGGCGGCCGCCGACGACCGCGCCCGGCACGACACCGAACGCGATCAGGATCAGATCGTCGGGCCGCAGCCGCCCCGCCGAATCGCGGGAGCGCGATCCGGCCGCATCGTCGCCTTCCGCGTCGGTCGGCAGTGAGACCCGGTCCGCCATGAGCGCGACCAGCACGAGCATGAGCAGGATGACCCCGCCCAGGGCCAGCGTCTCCAGGCGAACGGTCAGCCCCAACGGGGAGACCGTGGGATCGAAGTCGAAGCGGATCACATCGAGCACGGTCCGCAGTGTACCGGGAGCGCAGCCTCCCGGTCGCCCGGCTTGCCGCCTTCCTGCCTACGAGAGAGGGATCTTCGGCAGGACGTGGGCCACTACATCCGCGTCGTTCTCCGGCGTCGGGACGTCGCGGAATAGGAACCAGTCTTCGACGTGTTCGACGAACCCGTGCGGTTCGAGCCGCGTCGTTGGGCCGAGCGTCTCGATCTCCAGCATGTCCGCGCAAACGTATGTTTCGAGCGAGGCGCCGTAGTCGGGATAGCTAGCGCCTGTGACGTAGGCCGCGCGCGAAACGAACAGGTGGCCCTTCCTGGCATAGGCGATCCAGCCCGCAGGGGCCATCAGGCCGACCTTCTGGGGGCTCTCCTGGGTTGGGTCCTGGCGCAGCAGGATGAAGGACCGACCGATCCGCCAGCGTGGATCGCTCAAGTCCGTGTACGACCAGTACGTCAGCGAATTGGTCGGCGAGAGACTTTCCTCTTGTGAACGGCGGGGAGGCAACGGCAGGATCGACGTTCCCTCGACCTCCATCACGCTGATGGCCCAGGGAGCCAGTTCGACGCTCGACGGGTTCAGGTTCCGCAGCCGGTGCGTCACCCGAACGCTGGCCGAGTTCGGGTCGAGACGAATGTCCATTTCCTTTTGGATTCCCGTCGTCGGTTCGACCGGCTGTATCAGACAGGCAAGATCGCCGCGCTCTTCGAAGGCCACCGGTCCGTTGTCGGGGAAGTAGGTCCGGGCCTGGACTTCCGGGGCGTGCCATAGGCGATGACCGCCGTAGCTGCGCCATTCGTCGCCGCCCGCTAGTCCTCTCTGGTCGGCGTACTCCTTGAACTCGTTCTCCTCGCCGACGAAGCCGCAGCGGATGATGCGCGGGCCCACGTCGGTGGTTACGACCAGATCTATGAGGTCGTTGGAGAGGCGAAACGAGTTCTCCCAGCCCCGGTAGTTGACCTTCGTTACGTGCACAGGCATTGGTTGATCCTATTACCGTCCATACAGTGGGCCACGACTAAGCGGGCGCGGAGATCCGCTCCCAGATGATTCATGGCTCCATGCGCACTCAACGAGTTCCGGGCAAACGACTCTCGTCCGGCCATGTCGTGCATGGTGCGAGATGCGACGCTTCGAGCCTGGCGTGATGATATCGGCCCGGGAGGGATCGAACTCGATGGGAACACGCCCCGTTTGGCGCTCGCCGACTGGCGCGGGCGTGTCCCGGGCTACCCCCGCCATCCGAAGTTGGGGCGTATGTCGCCCAGCCGACACCAAATGTGTCGGCTGGGCGCTCCGCTGCGGCAGCGCGACGTGGCTTGATTCGACCATCGATGGCGGACCGGCCCAAGAACCTGTGCGCTGTCGAGTCCAACGGGGGTGTCGCCCGATGTACGGCGTGAGCCGTACCGAGGGGGGTCGGACGAGCGATGGCGCCGGCCCCGGAATTCAGGGGGGCCGGGACCGGCGCCCTAACCAGTCATCCGCCGCGGAAAGCCCCGGCCGGACGGGATCGCCGGGGCTTTCCCGATTCCCGGACCGGGCCCAAACGCCCATGCCGCCCGACCGCGCCCGGTCCTAGCCTTTCGTCGCCTCCAGCGTGTCGACCAGGCTCTGGACTGCGCCGGCCGAGGCGTACAACGCATTGAGCTCGGAGTCGGTCAGAGACACCTCGATGATCCGCTCCACGCCCGAGGCGCCCAGGATGATCGGTACGCCCATGACGAGGCCGTCGATCTTGTACTCGCCGCGCAGCAGCACGGCACAAGGCAGGACCCGCTTTCGGTCGTTCAGGATGGAGTCGACCATGTGCAGCACGGACGAGGCCGGGGCGTAGAAGGCGCTGCCGGCCTTCAGGAGAGCCACGACTTCCGCGCCGCCGTTGCGGGTCCGCTGGACCAGAGCCTCGATGCGCTCGGGCTTCATCAACTCCGGCAGCGGGATCCCCCCGACAGTCGAGTACCGAGGCAGCGGGACCATGGTGTCGCCGTGGCCGCCCAGCACGAAAGCCGAGACGTCTGAGGCGGAGACGCCCAGGTCCTGGGCGATGAATGCGCGGAAGCGGGCGCTGTCCAGGACGCCGGCCATGCCGATGACTCGCTCACGCGGGAAACCGCTCGCTTCCAGAGCGACGTGGACCATGGCGTCGAGCGGATTGGTGACGAGGATCAGGATCGCGTCGGGCGAGTACTGCGCAGCTCTCTTGACCACGTCCCGGACGATGGCGCCGTTCTTCAGGAGCAGGTCGTCGCGCGTTTGCCCCGGCTGACGCGCCATCCCGGCGGTCACGACGATCACGTCCGACTCGGTCGTGTCGGCGTAGTCGTTGGTGCCATAGATCATCTGGTCGTGGTGCTGAAGCGGCGCGGCTTCGACCAGGTCGAGAGCCTTGCCCTGTGGCAAGCCCTCGACAACGTCCACCAGATAGACATCGGCTATGCCCGCTTCGGCGATCCGTTGGGCCGCTGTTGCGCCAACGTTGCCGGCACCGATGACGGTTACCTTGCGTCGACAGACTGGCATTTGCTGACCTCCCTCTCGCGACTGCCGGCGGAGGAGGCCGGCGCGATTCGATCGCGGTACGGGCCGGCGCTGGCAGTTTGCCGGCTGACAGCGCGGATGGTACCCGGAACCGCCTTCCGCGGCGACTGATCTCAGCCGAACCCAATCGTCGCTACACCAGGTGCGACAGCGAGCCCCACGAAGCGGCGGGTTGAAGCGGGTGGGTGGGACGCCAGATCCGTCCCTCGGGGGATCGCGCGGTTGACTGTAGCCCCCTCCACGCCGAGATCAGGCCGTGGCGACCTGCCGCTTGAGCTCCACCAGCCTGGCAGCCAGCGGGGCCGGCAGCCTGGCGCCGAACCGGGCGTAATGCTGCTCGATCGCGGCGGTTTCCTGCAGCCAGGCGGCCGGGTCGACCGCCAGCAAAGCGGCAAGATCCGCAGCGTCGATATCCAGGCCCCGGGTGTCGAGCGCGCCGGGCGCGGGCAGCAGCCCGATCGGCGTTTCGACCGCGTCGTCTTCGCCGGAGCAGCGCCCGAAGATCCACTCGATCACGCGGCTGTTCTCGCCGAAGCCCGGCCACATGAACCGTCCTTCCGCGTCCTTGCGGAACCAGTTGACGTAGTAGATCCGTGGCAGCTTGGCCGCGTCGGCCGAGGCGCCTATGCGGAGCCAGTGGGCCCAGTAGTCGGCCATGTTGTAGCCGCAGAACGGCAGCATGGCGAACGGGTCGAAGCGCAGCATGCCCACGGCGCCGATGGCCGCGGCGGTGGTTTCCGAACTCTGGATCGAGCCCAGGAAGACACCGTGCTCCCAGTCGAATGCCTCGCGGACCAGCGGCACCACCCCAGTCCTGCGGCCGCCGAACATGATTGCGTCGATCGGTACGCCGGCCGGGTCTTCCCAGTCGGGGGCGATCGCCGGATCCTGGCTGGCTGGGGCGGTGAACCGGGCGTTCGGGTGGGCAGCGTTGCGACCGCAATCGGGCGTCCAGTCCTTACCCTGCCAGTCGATCAAGTGAGCCGGCGGCTCCTTGGTCAGGCCCTCCCACCAGACGTCGCCATCGTCGGTGAGAGCGCAGTTCGTGTGGATACAGTTCGCGCGGAGCGTCCGGATGGCGTTGGCATTGGTGAACATGCTCGTTCCGGGCTCAACACCAAAGAATCCGGCTTCGGGGTTGATGGCGTGTAGTCGCCCGTCTGGGTCGAACTTCATCCAGCAGATGTCGTCGCCGATCGTTTCGACCTTCCAGCCCGGAATGGTCGGCTCGAGCATGGCCAGGTTGGTCTTGCCGCATGCCGAAGGAAACGCCCCGGCCATGTGCTTCACGCGGCCATCCGGCGAAGTGACCCTGATGATCATCATGTGCTCGGCCAGCCAGCCCTCGTCACGGGCTATGACCGACGCGATGCGCAGCGAGTAGCACTTCTTGCCGAGCAGGGCGTTGCCGCCGTAGCCGGAGCCGTACGACCAGATCTCGCGCGTCTCCGGGAAGTGGACGATGTACTTCCGCTCCGGGTCGCAAGGCCACACGACGTCCTTCTCGCCCGGGGCGAGCGGGGCGCCCACGGAGTGCACGGCGGGGACGAATTCGCCGGTCTCCAGGACCGCGTTCAGCGCGGCGGTGCCCATGCGGGTCATGATTCGCATGTTGACCACGACGTAGGGCGAATCGGTGATCTCGATCCCGAGCCGGCCGATCGGCGAGCCGACCGGACCCATCGAGAACGGGATGACGTACATCGTCCGGCCGCGCATCGAGCCCGTGAAGAGCCCGTTGAGCGTCTTGCGCATCTCGGCCGGGTCGCGCCAGTTGTTCGTCGGGCCGGCGTCTTCTTCCTTCGCGGAGCAGATGAAGGTTCGATCCTCGACGCGGGCGACATCGGAAGGATCCGAACGAGCGAGGAAGCTGTTGGGGCGAAGCTTGGGATTGAGGCGGATGAAGGTGCCCGCGTCCACCAGCAGCTGGCACATGCGGTCGTATTCGGCCTGGGAGCCATCGCACCAGTAGATGGCGTCCGGCGTCGCCAGGGCCGCCACCTCGTTGACCCAGCGAACGATCGCGTTGTCCGCGGGCAATTCGCGTGGAAGCCCTTCAACCCTGGCGCCGGCGGTGGCCACTATCTCTCCTCGCTTGGAACGGGACGACGCCAGGCCCGCTCAGGGGCCCGGATGCAGTTTCCGTCTCTGGGTGCCGCGCCGGTCAGACAAGAGTTCTGTCTAGAGTCGCGACGTATTTGGGGATGCCGGAATTGTACCCGGGCGTCGGCTCGGCCGCGCGGCGCCCGCGGGCGGTGGGCCCTGAGCGAGGCAATCGGCGCGGTCGGAGCGGCCCGGATAAGGGGTCGATGAGCGGCAGGTAAGCCGCACGCAAGCCGCAGGTAAGCCGTGGATGAGCCGCAGATGAGCGGCAGGCAATCGGGCTTCCCTAGCATCTGGACAGGAGGAGGTCCAATGCGATGGAGTCATACGAGCCGGCCCGGTCAGGGCTGCGAGAGTGGACGGTCGGCGTGGAGGAACTCGGGCTCGCTACGTTCCACGAACTGGAGATGGCACGCCCACCCCTCGGGTGGAGCGCTCATGGCGTCCTGCCCGCTGCGGGACGCGTGCTCGATCCGGACCGGCCCGCAACCGGACGCGATGGACCTGGAACGAGAAGCCGGCCGGGCAAGTGCTGGTAGTGACGCGGCCTGGCAGGCGAACGCGTTCATCGCATTCTGGCTCGGCGAAGACGACCATGAACCGAACTAGACTGCCGCCGAGCTCTCCGGCTCCGGTGCGGTGCCCGGCTCGCCTCCAGCCGTCGCGTTCCCGGTTCCTTCAGGGTGCCGTCGAACGTACCAGTGACGGACCGCTATGGCGATGATGGCCGCCGCCGCCGCGCCGAGGCCCACCAGTTGGGCCGTCGCGATTCCGAACCACGTCCAGTTCCAGCCGCCCCGAAGCGTCTCGAGGAGGCTGCGCTCGACACCGTACCAAACGAAGTAGAGCAGCCCTACATCGCCGGCGATCAGGATCAGCCCCCGTGCGGTGAACCGCCGCCACAAGTACAGCATCACGAAGACACCCAAGAGGCTGAGCATAGATTCGTAGAAGAAGAGCGGGATGAAGTGCGCGTCCACCGGAGTCGTCCCGCCCTCCGCCGGGCAGGCGAACTCGGCCACTCGGTACTGGCACTGGATCGCGATGCCCCAGGGCAGGTTGGTGGGGGGCCCGTACAGCTCCTGGTTCATGAAGTTGCCCCAACGACCGATGGCCTGCGCCAGCAGGATGCACGGCGCGAGGATGTCGCCCCAGCGCCAGAACGACAGGTGGCGGCGACGGGCATACCAGATCGTCGCAAGCATTCCGGTGAGGAGGCCACCGTAGATGCCGAGCCCGGTATAGGGCGGCAAGACGATCTGCGCCAGGTGGTCCCGGTAGTAGGCCCACTGGTCGATGACGTGGTAGGCCCGACCCCCGATCAGCGCGGCAATCGCAAGGAAGACGACGCCGTCGAGGATCACGTCAGTCCGCTCCCCGCGACGGCGGGCCTCGCGGGTTGCCAGCCACGTGCCGGCCACGATCGCGGCGACGTAACCGATTCCGTACCAGCGGATCTCGAGTGAGCCAAGGGCTAGGGCGATCGGATTGGGGGTGAAGTCGATCATGGTGCGCAAGTGTACCGGGCGACGGCCGCGGGCTCGCGACGAGATGGCCGAACCTATACTGGCCGGGACAGCCGGGCCGCGCGAAGGCCCGCGCCGGAGTCGTAAGCGTCGTTCGGCGGCCAAGACCGCCCACAGCGAAGGCCCACAACATGCCGTTCTACTTCTTCTTCGGTCTCCTTGGTCTCGTGGCCGGCGGGCTCATCACCTGGTTCTTCCTCGCCGAGCACCCCTTCGAGTCCCTCGAAACGCCCGGCGGACCCGTGGATTCGGTCGAAGCGTCGCTCCTCGCCGAGGAGATGGAGGCGGACGGGTTGCCGATGGACGAGGCCACGGTGGTGAAGCTGCTGGAGCTCCACGGGGCCTACGTGGAGGGCAAGAACCGCGCCGCACTGGAGGCGGCGGAGGCCGTCAGCCTCACGAGCGACGCTGCCGCGCGGCAAGAGGCCGAATCGGAGCGGGCAGAGGCGGCCGATCGGAACGCGGCGCGAGTGGAGCAGACCAAGTAGCTCGCGGGCACGGCGCTCGGTTGAGCGCCGCCGCCGGGTAGCGCGGCCGCCGGGTGGCGGCGGCCTGACGATCGTTAGGCCACGACCCCCACGTGGATCGCGACTGCTCCCAGGGCGAGGCGCCGGAACCCAACATCGACCAGCCCGGCTCGCTTCATCGTGTCGGCGAGCTCCTCGACCGTCGGAAACCCGTCCAGCGAGTGCGGCAGGTATGAGTAGGCGGCCCGCCTCCGGAAGAGGGTGCCAATGATCGGGGCCGTGGCGCGGAAGCCGGCCGTGTAGATGCGACCGACCACTCTTGGCCGCGGCACCGACAGTTCCAGACAGACCACCCGGCCGCCGCTCCGGACGGCCCTGGCCATCTCACGAAAGCCGTCCTCGAAGCTGGCCAGGTTGCGCACACCGAACGCGATCGTCGCCGCGTCGAAGGATCCATCGTCCACCGGCAGGGCCAGGGCGTTGCCGATCCTGAATTCGACGTTCGCCAGCCCGCCGAAGACGCGTCTGGCTTCGTGGAGCATCGCGGAGGAGAGGTCCACGCCCACCACTCGGCCGGCCGGACCCACCGCTCCGGCCAGCGCGGCGGTGAGCTTGCCCGTCCCGCAGGCCACGTCGAGCGCGGTGTCGCCGCTCGACAACTTCGTCATCCGGACCGCCGCACGCCTCCAGCGGCCGTCCAGGCCGGCGGTCATGAGCGTGTTCATGCGGTCGTAGACGGGGGCAATGGAATCGAACATGGTCGTGACCCGCGGCTCGGGCACGGTGTTACCGGATCGGGTCGGCCGGTCCTTCGAGGGCTCTACGCCGGTCCCGGGTTCGGCCCCGCTCACGACCCGGATGAGTTGGTCGGTGGCTCGACCTCTCGTACGAGTCGCAGGGGTCGGCGCTCGAAGGCGCTCGAGAAGACCATCTGCGTCTGCGTCGTGAATACGTGCGGGACCTGCTGGATCGCATGCAGGACGCGCTCGAGATGGCGAGTGTCCGTTGCCCGAACCTTGAGCAGATAGTCGGCCTCGCCGGCGAGGTGGTGGCACTCCTCGATCTCGTCGATTTCGACGAAATCGCCGGTCATGTCGGTGGAGATGGTCCCCGGCACCTGCTTGATGAAGATGAAGGCGAGAACGCCGTAGCCGAGCAGCGTCGGGTCCACCACCGCCGAGTAGCCGCGGATCACGCCGCGCGCCTCGAGCTTCTTGACCCGCTCATGGACGGAGGGCCCGCTCATTCCGACGGACTGCCCCACCTCCGCGTACGGCTCCCTGCCGTCGCGCTGAAGCAGATCGAGTATTCCGGCGTCGGTCCGATCGATCCGTTCGAATGCGCCCATCTGTCCCGTCCTGGGGCCTGACCCGAGCGCCTCGGCGCGCCCGGTTCATCCGATCTGGCGTCTCGCCAGCGTATCCAGCGTCCTGCGAGACGTGGCCAACGCGGCCAGGGCCGCCACAAGAGGTGCCGGCCGCTCTCCGTTCGCGGCTCTTGGTCGACTGCAGCCTAGCCTATCCCCACCGAATCGACAGCGAACGCGGTTCCGTGGCACGTAGTCGGCGGACCGAATCGGCCTACTGGGGCTCCGCTCCCTCATCGACGGCGGCGCTCGCCGAGACAGAGCCCGTTGGCGCGCCGGTGTCCTGGTCGGCGGATCCCGAAGTCGTTCCACGATCCTGGTCCGGTCCGGGCATCTTCGCCTGCAACCTCTCGAGGACCATCCGGTCCGAAGCCGGCGGCAGATCCGGCGCAGCGCTCCGCCATGCCTCGTCCGCGGCAGCGTCGTGAGCATCGGTCCGCGTGCCTACGACCAGTCCGATCGCCAACCCGACTACGGCTCCGACCAGAGCCGCCACTTCTCGAACGCCGTGGAGCCAGAAGGCCACGTACACGGCGAGCCCGGCTCCGACGAGGGTGCCGGTCAGGACGCCCCGAAGACGCTGCAATCTGTCTCCTCGTCTGTGTCAGTGGTCCCGCGGCGGCGCGGCAGGGGCGCTGCGCCGAAGCTATGACGACTGGAAATCTCGGCCGGCCAGCTGACTCGATGATGCAGCGTGCCCCGGCGCGACGCGCCGAGCCGACGGCACCATCGTACCGCTACACTCCGGGCGCGCGCACCGATCGCCGCAGTGCCCGGCCCCGGGCGGTGCCGCGGAACCAGCCGGGAAAGTGCCACGGTCGAGGACGATGAAGCCCCTTCGACATCTCTGCGCCGCCGAAGTCGCGGCGGCCATGCCTCCGCTCTCCGAACGACTCGACCTGGCCGAGCGAACCATGCGGGCGCTCGCCCGGAATGCCGAACTGCCGGCGAAGATCGGAGTCCATCCTCGCCAGCCTGGGTCGCTTGCGCACGCGATGCCGGCGCTCCTGCGCGGCGAGGCGGCCGACGGGTCCCTGGACTTGATCGGTGCCAAGTGGATCGCCGGATTCCCGGCAAACCCCTCACTGGGTCTGCCGGCATACCACGCGCTGGTGCTGCTGAACGATCCGGTCACAGGCGAGCCGCTGGCGGTCATGGAGGCCGGCACGATCACGGCCGCGCGGACGGCGGCGATCAGCGGGACGGCGATCCGCCACTTCCTGGCCGGGGGCGCGGGGCCGCAGGGGCGTTCGGTCGGGGCCGCAGGCGGAGCCTTGCGAGTCGCGATCCTGGGCGCCGGCGCTCAGGCTCGCAGCCACCTCCCGGTCGTCGGCCATCTCCTCCCCGGCGCCAGGGTTCGGGTGGTCGATGTGGATCTCGCGCGGGCCGCCGGGCTCGCGGAGGAATCGACGGCGGTCGAGGGAATCGGCTCGATCGAGGCTGTCACGAGCGTGAGTCAGGCGGTCGAGTCGGCCGATCTGGTGATCTCGATGGTTTCCTTCGGGCCCAACCGCCAGATGCTCGATCCGGCGTGGCTTGCGCCCGATGCGCTCTTCGTGGCGGTCGACTACGACATGCAGGCCCCGGCGGCACTGGCTCGGGAGGCATTCTTCATCGTCGACGAGGGGGACCAGTTCCTGGCCACGCGCTCCGGCCCGACTTTCGCCGGCTACCCCGACCCCGACGCCACACTCGGCGAGGTCTTCCGGGGAGACGCACCACCTCGGACCAGCGGCCGCGTTCTGGTCGCTCACCTTGGCGTGGGCCTGGCGGACGTGGTCTTCGCCGCGGCCATCCTCGCCCGAGCAGAGCAGCTCGGCCTGGGCAGGCTCCTGCCCCGCTGACGCCCGGCGACGCGCCGCTGACGACGCCCGCGGCTAGCGGTTCACTTCGAGCGGACCCTCCGGGACCTCGATCAGGACGCGGCCGTCGGCCACGACGACCGGGTAGACGGCGAGTGGGAGCTCAGCCGGCGGGTCCAGGGGCTCGCCGTCCTCCAGCGAGAAGCGCGACAGGTGGAGCGCGCAGGTAAGGGATTCGCCCGTCAGGAATCCCCGGTCAAGCTCGAAGTACTCGTGGGTGCAGACCCCCTGGGTGGCGTGGAAGGTTCCCCCGAGGTTCGTCACCAGGACCAGTTCGTCGTCTACTTCGCACATCTTCATGGTGCCGGGCGGGACTTCGTCGGCGGCACACAGGTCCAGGCGGCGGCTCATCCGCGGCTCAGGCCACGGCGGCGGCCGGTCGCGAGCCGGTCTGAGCAGTCCACTTCGCTTCGAGCAGGTCGCGCAACCTGTCCTGCGCCGCCTCCAGCGGCACACGCGCGACGACCGGCTCCAGGTAACCCAGGACGATGAACTTGCGCGCATCCTCGCGCTCGAGGCCGCGGCTCTCCAGGTAGAAGAGCTGCGACTCGTCGATCGGGCCGACGGAGCTCGCATGGGCCACGCGGCGGCAGTCGGGCTGGTCGATCTCCAGGCTTGGGATCGCCACCGAACGAGCCTGCTTGGAGAGCAGCATCGCGAACTCGCCCAGGTAGCTGTCAGTTCCGTGAGCCGACGTTTCTATCGTCGCAAGGCCCTTCATGTAAGCCCGCGATCCATCCGTCAGAGCACCCTTCGAGAGCAGGTTCCCGGTCGTGTCGCGGCCGACATGGCGCGTATAGGAGGTCAGGTCGAAGAGCTGGTCCGCCGAGCCGAAGACGATCTCGGCCTGCTCGACCGTCGCGCCGTCGCCTTCGAGCCGGTTGTCGATCCGGCTTCGAACGATCCGGCTCCCGAGCTGGGCGAGAGCCCAGCGAAGCGTGGCCGCCCGCCCGACAACGGCCGAACGGTGCTGGAACGCCACCTGGCGAAGCGGAAGATCCTGCAAGCCGGCGAACGAGAGATTCGAACCAGCGCCCAGGCGGACCTCTGAGGTTCCGGCGAAGAAGCTCTGCCCGAGGGACTCCTCGGAGCCGTTTGCGGACGAGACCTGCTCCTCGAGGATCGAGACCTCGGCGTCTTCGCCGACCGAGATCACCGTCCGAGACAGCAGCGCCGCGCCCGGCGTGCCTACCGACCATCGAATGACCACCGGGCGCTCGAGTCTCACTCCGTCCGGGACGTTGAGGAAGAGCCCGCCCGACCACAGAGCTCGGTTGAGCTGAGCCAGCTTGTCGTTCTCCGGCAGGGTGCAGCCGCCTTCCAGCAGTCGCCGGAGCTGCTCCGGATCTCGGGCCTGCAGGTCGGCGAGACTCTCCAGCACTAGCCCTGCGGCCTTGGCCTCAGGCGATATGACGAGAGCCGTGACACCGGACTCGCTGAGTTCCGCGTACGCGGCAGCGCCCTCGGGAAGCAGCCGCTGGTCCGCCCCGGCGCCGGTCGCGGCGGCCGAACCGCCCAGAGCCAGGACCGGCCGCATCCCGGCCAGATGCGCATTCCGGAGATCCACGTACGTGGTGTAGAGCGGGTTGGTCTCGATCGGCAGCGCATCGAAGGCGCGCAACCCAGCCAGCCGGTCGGCCAGCAGCCAATCGGGATCGCCCCGCGACGCCGCAACCTCGCGGACCGTGGCCTCGTCGACGAAGCTCAGCGTCAGGTCCGTCGGCGCCTGCCGGGCCTGATGGGTCGACGCAGCCGGTCCGGCGGTTGGAGCGGCGGCCGCCTTCTCCCCCTCTTCGGCGGTCATCCGAGCGAACCTTCCATCTCGAGCTTCACGAGACGGTTGAACTCGATTGCGTACTCCATCGGGAGCTCTTTGGTGAAGACCTCCAGGAACCCCTGCACGACCAGGTTCGTGGCCTCGTTCTCGGTCAGGCCTCGGCTCATCAGGTAGAAGACCTGCTCCTGGCTGATCTTGCCGACGGTGGCCTCGTGGGTCATCGTCGTGTCGTCTTCCTGGATGTCGATGTAGGGGTACGTGTCGGAGCGGCTGCCTTCGTCGAGGATGAGCGCGTCGCACCGGACGCTCGCCACGACTCCCGTCGCCCCGGGAGCCACCTTCAGCTGGCCCCGATACGTCGTCCGGCCGCCATCCTTGGAGATCGACTTGCTGATGATCCGGCTGCGCGTGTTCGGAGCCAGGTGGATCGCCTTGGCGCCGGTGTCCTGGTGCTGCCCGCGTCCGGCGACCGCGACCGAAATCACCTCGGCGGTGGCGCCCTCGCCACGCAGGTAGATGCTCGGGTACTTCATCGTCAGCCGGGAGCCGGTATTCGCGTCGATCCACTCCACGGTGGAGTGGGCATGGGCATGGGCGCGCTTGGTGACGAGGTTGTAGACGTCGTTGGACCAGTTCTGGATCGTCGTGTAGCGGACCTTGGAGTGCGGCAGGGCGATGACCTCCACGACGGCCGCGTGGAGCGCGTCGGTGGTGTAGATCGGGGCGGTGCAGCCCTCGATGTAGTGCACCTTGGCGCCCTCGTCAACGATGATCAGCGTCCGCTCGAACTGGCCCGTGTTCTCGGCGTTGATGCGGAAGTAGGCCTGGAGCGGCAGCGGGACCTCTACGCCCTTGGGCACGTAGACGAACGACCCTCCGGACCAGACCGCGCTGTTGAGGGCCGCGAACTTGTTGTCTTCCGGCGGCACGACCGTGGCGAAGTACTTCTTGAAGAGCTCCGGATACTGGCGCAGCCCCTCATCGGTGCCCATGAAGACGACGCCGATCTTGGTCAGCTCCTCGCGGACTGAGTGGTAGACCACTTCCGAGTCGTACTGCGCCCCAACGCCGGAGAGGAACTTGCGCTCCGCCTCGGGGATCCCGAGCCGCTCGAACGTCTTCTTGATCTTGTCCGGGAC